>NZ_JBWKCE010000012.1:0-199276 GCF_056436685.1 Streptomyces sp. NPDC043680
GATCCTCCTCGTCGGCATCGCCATCGACCTCCTGATCTTCAGCCCCGTCGAACGCCGGGTACTCCGCACCCGCGGCCTGCAGGTCAAGAGCTGATTCCCGTGTCCCCCGCCCCCGTTCTCCTGGTCATCGCCCACGGCAGCCGCGATCCGCGGCACGCGGCGACCGTGCACGCCCTGACCCGGCGGGCGCGGGCGCTGCGGCCGGGGCTGCGGGTGGAGACGGCCTTCCTGGACTTCAACGCACCGCGGGTCGAACAGGTGCTGTCCGCCCTGTACGCCGAGGGTGTCCGCGACGTGGCGGCCCTGCCGCTGCTGCTCACCCGGGCCTTCCACGCCAAGGCGGACATCCCTGCGGTGCTCTCGCAGGCCACGACCCGGCTGCCGGGCCTCTCGGTCCGGCTCACCGAGGTCCTCGGCCCCTCCCCGCTCCTGACGCAGGCGCTTGAGCGCCGCCTGTGGGAGGCGGGGCTCGACCCGGCGGACCGGGCGGGCACCGGTGTGGTGCTCGCGTCCGCCGGATCCTCTGACCCGGAGGCGATCGCAGTGATCGCTGAAATCGCGCGGGAGTGGCGGCACACCGGTTGGTGCGCCGTGCGGCCTGCGTTCGCCTCCGCGGCCCTCCCCCGGACGGAGGACGCCGTACGGGCACTGCGCGCCGAGGGCGTACGCCGGGTCGTGGTGGCCCCGTACGTCATCGCGCCCGGGCGTCTGCCGGACCGGATCGCGGCGGGCGCCGAAGCCGCGGGGGCGGACCTCGTGGCCGGGGTGCTGGGCGCGGCCCCGGAACTCGCCCGCCTGCTGCTGGACCGCTACGACTCTGCCGCGTCCGCCCCGGCCCGTCTGCGGACCCTGACGGCGTGACCGCTGCGCGGGGTGCTCTTCCCCCGCGCAGCGACCCGTGCAGCGGACCCGGTCGCTGCGGACCCGCAGCTAGGCTCGGGCCTCGGCCTCGTCCGCGAGGGCCGTCAGGTCCTCGATGGACATCGCGCCCGGCGGGAGGGACTCCCGGGCGAAGATGTTCGCCGCGTGGCGGAGGGTGTCGTTGACCGGGGTCCGGACCCCGTGCAGCCTCCCGAGCAGGGAGATCTCACCGTTGAGGTAGTCCGCCTCGATGGAGCCCGTGCCGCGCGCCAGGCTCTGCCAGGACGACCCGCCCCGCAGGCCCGGCGGCTGCTCGACCTTGCCGTCCCGCGCCTCGGCCTGCTCCGCCTCCGAGGCGTACGCGATGCCCGCCGCCGCGTACGCCGCCTTGCCCTCGCGGATCGCGCGCAGCAGCAGCGCCCCCTTGGCGGGGGCCGGCTCCGGGCCCGTCGTCGCCTGGATCGCGTTGCCCAGGTTGCCCAGCAGCTTCGCGTACTTCCACCGCATCACGTCCTCGACCACCGGTGCCGCGAAGCCGGACTCCTCCAGGTCGGCAGATATCTGCGCGAGCAGCCGGTCGGTGCCGCCGGCCGCCCGGCCCAGGTGCAGGATGCCGGTCAGCGGAGCGCACAGCGCCGAGACCACGCCCGGCTCCAGGAAGGTCGCCGGCAGCCATACGCAGACCCCGTAGGTCCGCGCGAAGCGCCGCAGGGCCAGCCGTTCGGTCTCCACGCCGTTCTGGAGGCACAGCACCGGCAGCCGCTGCGCCGCCGTGCCGCCGCCCGCGACCTCCGCGTCACCCCACGCGTCGAGTGCGGCGATCGCGTCCTGGGTCTTCACGGTCAGCAGCAGGGCGTCGTCGGGGCGCAGTTCGCCGAGTTCGGCGGGCCCTGACACCACGGGCAGCCGGTGCACCCGGACGCCGCCGGCCGTCGTGAGCCGCAGCCCGTCCTCCCGCAGGGCCTGCGCGTGCGCGCCGCGGGCGGCGAGTACGACCTCGTGCCCCGCCTCCGCCAGGCGCCCGCCGATGGTCGCGCCGACCGCTCCGGCGCCGATGATGATGTAACGCATACGCAGCAGCCTGGCACATCCTCCGGCCGTGTCACCGGCGGGGCCCCGGTGCGCCTGCCGGCCGGCGCTGCTCGGCGCGCTGGCCCCGTGGCGCCGCCGTAGGCTGGAAATGCACGCACGGAGTGGGGAGCCCCAGTCTGTTCGCGTCGCTTTCAACTACCGCGGGGGCGGCATCTTCTCGGCGGGGCTTCTCACGCCTGAACTCCTTTCTTCCAAGGGGGCCCCTATGGCTGCCAAGAAGCGCGCGTCGGCCTCGCCGCCCAAAGGCGACGGCCAGGACAAGCTGATGGAGTCGCTCAAGCACTTCATCCGCACCCGGGGTTCGAGTTACCTCCAGGACCCCAACGTGTCCTCGATCGGCATCGGCTACAAGGAGAAGAACGGGAAGCGGGGCAAGGACCTGGCCTTGCAGTTCACGGTCGACCGCAAAGTGGTCCCGGAGGGCGTGGACGGCCTGAGGAGCGCGCCGATCCCGCCGTTCATCGACATCGGCGGCGGTGTGACCGTCCCGACGGACGTCGTCCAGCGAAGCTACGCGCCCCACTTCCTGGTGGTGGCCGAGGCGGAGACCCCGCTGCGGCAGACGCGGATCAACCCCGTTCGTCCCGGCGTGAGCGTCGGGAACGTCCACGTGAGCGCCGGGACCCTGGGCTGCATCGTCTTCGACCGCAACGACGGATCCCCCTGCGTCCTCAGCAACTGGCACGTCCTGAACGGCCGCCTGGGCAATCCGGGCGACGAGGTCGTCCAGCCCGGCAAGAAGGACGACAGCCGCATCGCCTTGAACCGCCTCGGTACGCTCAAGCGGTCCCACCTCGGGGTGTCCGGCGACTGCGCCGTGTCGAGCATCACGGACCGCGACATCGACCCGGCCATCCTCGACCTCGACGTCACTCCGGCGAAGCTCGGCGAGCCGCAGATCGACGACAAGGTCGTCAAGAGCGGGCGCACCACCGGTGTCACGCACGGCAAGGTCACCCGCCCGTTCGCCAAGGTCAGCATCGACTACGGCACGGGCGTCGGCGTGCGGGAGATCGAGTGCTTCGAGATAGGGCCCGACCCGGACCACCCGGCGGCCGACGGGGAGATCAGCAAGCCCGGTGACTCGGGATCGGCGTGGATGTTCAAAGGGCGGGGAGGCAGGCCGAGCGATGTCCTGGCCGGTCTGCACTTCGGTGGCGAGGGGGACGCGGACCCCGACGAGAGGGCGCTGGCCTGCTTCCCCCGGGCGGTCTTCGACGAACTGAAGATCACCCTCCAGCAGCCGGGCCCCGAGTCGGAGCCCGTGGCGGGCTACGACCCGGGCTTCCTCTCGGTGCCGATAGCAACCCCGCAGCTGAACCCGTCGGTCAAGGGCGATGCCGTGCTGCTGGACGGGTCGGAGGTCATTCCGTACACGCACTTCTCGCTGGCGCTGAACAAGACGCGGCGCTTCGCCTTCTGGGTGGCCTGGAACATAGACGGTTCCACGATCAAGAAGCTCGACCGCTCCGGCATCGAGTTCAAGAAGGACCCGCGGCTGCCGGCCGCCGCCCAGGTCAGCAACGAGCTGTACCGGGGCCGGACCAACCGGCTCGACCGGGGCCACATCGCGCGCCGCGCCGACCTGCTGTGGGGGCCGATGCCCGAGGCCGAACGGGCCAACACGGACTCGTTCTTCTACACGAACATCACCCCGCAGATGGACGACTTCAACCAGAGCGCCCGCAACGGCATATGGGGCCACCTGGAGGACGCCGTCTTCGAGGACGTGCAGGTCGACGACCTCAGGGTGAACGTGTTCGGCGGCCCGGTGTTCCACGACGACGACCGCCTCTTCCGCGGGGTGCGGATACCGCGCGAGTTCTGGAAGGTCCTCGTCTTCTCCGAGGCGGGAAAGCTGAAGTGCAAGGCCTTCCTGCTCACGCAGAACCTGGAGCTGGCCGAATCGCTCGAACTGGACGAGTTTCGCGTCTTCCAGGTCAAGCTGAACGAGATCCAGACCCGGGCCAGGCTGCGCTTCCCGGCCGCCATGACGGCCGCGGACACGCTGGTGGTCCCGGAATCGGTGGAGGACCGCGCCCCGCTGGAGAGCCAGGCGGACATCGACTGGAGTTAGGGCCGGGGCCCTTCCTGCGTCAGTTCGACGAGTTTGGCGACCGTGTTCCAGTTGCGGGTCGTCGCGTCGATGCCCTTGAGGACGGCCGGGCGGTAGAGCGCCTCGGCCAGTTTGGAGCGGCCCAGTCCGTTCGGGGCGTACAGGTAGAGGACCCGGTCGCCGATCCGGAACTCCTCCGGGAGGTACGCGGGCGCGTCGATCGCCGCGAACCGGGAGGGGTCCGGCTGCTCGGAGAGGAAGGTGACGTGCAGCTGCCTTCCCTCCAGTTCGGCGGCGGGGAAGGGGCAGTCGTCGGCGACGGCGCGCAGGCGGGCGCCGTCGGCGACGAGGCAGGCCACCGGGAAGCCGAAGCGGCTCTCGATGGCCCGCTCCAGCGCGCGGGCCAGGGCGACCGGGTCCTGCTGCGCGCTGCTGAAGACGGCGTTGCCGCTCTGCAGGTACGTCTGGACGTCGTCGTGGCCGAGTCCTTCGAGGACCTGGCGCAGTTCGGCCATCGGGACCTTCTTGCTCCCGCCGACGTTGATTCCGCGCAGCAGGGCCGCGTACTTCTTCCTGGTCATGCCCGAATCATGCCCGAGCGGCGGAAGCGGGCGGTGATGCGGGGAGTGCGGCCTCGATGAGGTCGGCGGCCTGCCGGGTGCCTCCTTCGGCGGCCATCTGTGCGCGGACCGCTTCGGCCCGGGCGGCGACCTGCGGGTCCGCGACGAGGCCGAGGACGGCCTCGCGGAGGGTGGCGGCGTCCGCCTCCTCCTTCGGGACGTGCCGGGCGACTCCCAGCGACTGGAGCATGTCGGCGTTGCCGAACTGGTCGACGGCCTGCGGGACGGCGACCATGGGGGTGGCGGTCGCCAGGCCTTCACGGCTGCCGCCGGCGCCCGCGTGGGTGATGAAGGCGTCGGCGTGTTCGAGGACGGCCTGCTGGGGGATCCAGCGGTGGACTTCGATGTTGCCGGGGACGGGGCCGAGATCCGCCTCGTCGGTGAACCGGCCGATCTGCAGGACGACGTGCCAGTCGGGCAGGTCCCCGAAGGCCTCGATGCAGGCGCGGTAGAAGGCGGGTTGCCGGGTGAAGGTGGACCCGAGGGAGACGAGCAGCAGTTTCCTGCCGGCGGCCGCCGCCGGGCGCTGCCAGGTGCTCGCCGCGTCCGTGCTGCGGTCGGTGGCCAGGCAGGAGCCGACGAAGGTGTACACGCTTTCGTCGACGCGGTCGGCGTGAGGCTGGAGGGCCCGCGGGATGAGCACGAGGCTGCGCCGCGGGCGGCCGACGAAGGCGTCGGGATGCTCGTCGATGCCGTTGGCGTCGAGCCAGTCGCGGAAGCGGGCGTAGTACGCCCGGCCGCGCTCGGAGGCGCGCAGTGCGGCCGTCATCGGTTCACCGACCTCCTCCTCGTAGCCGGTCCAGGCGACCAGGTTCGGGGAGAGGGAGATGGCGGGGACCCCCCAGCGGCGGGCAAGGACGACCGCCGGGTAAGCGGTGATGTCGTGGAGGACGAGATCCGGTTCGTCGCCTTCAAACGCGTCGGCGAGCTGCGGCAGGGCCTGGATCGCGTCGTCGAGGAACAGCTCGACGTGGTCGATGAGCTCGGTGCCCCAGGCCCCGGGCTCGTCGTCGGTGGGGAGGGTGGAGTTCCAGATCACCGGCGTCGCGCCGGTCTCGGCGACCTTGGCGGCGAAGGAGGCGGGGACGGCGTAGCTCACGCGGTGGCCCCGGGCGACGAGTTCGCGGATCACCTCCAGGCTCGGGTTCACGTGTCCGTGGGCTGCGATGGAGAACATGGCGATGTGTGCGGGTGTGTCTGCTGTGGTCATGCACTCAAGTTAACGAGACGATACGTCTCGTGCAATTCATTTCCGGGCCGTCGGTGCGAGACTTGGCGGATTCACCGCGAACGGGAAGACCGGAGCACCCGGAAGGGACGGCATGGACGAGGCGCAGGCCAGGGACGTACTGACGGCGGCGGGCCTCACCGGCCCTGCCGGGCTGCTGGCGCTGGGCGAGAACGCGGTCTTCGCCCTCGGCGACGTGGTGGTCAAGGTCGGCCGGGAGGCGGCATTGCTGGAGCGGGCCGAGCGGGAACTCGCCGTCGCGGCCTGGCTCGCCCAGGCCTCGGTCCCGGCGGTGCGCGCGGCCGAACCGGAGCCCCGCCTGGTCGCCGGGCACCCGGTGACGGTGTGGCACCGCCTGCCCGAAGCCGTCCGTCCGGCGGGCCCCGAGGACCTGGCGCTGCTGCTGCGGCAGCTGCACGCCCTGCCTGAGCCGCCGTTCGCGCTCCCCGCGCGGGACCTGCTGGGCGGGGTCGAACGCTGGCTGCGGCTCGCGGGCGAGGCCATCGACCCGGCGGATGCGGCCTATCTGCGGGCGCGGCGCGATGCCCACGCCGTCGAAGTGGCCGCCCTCACCCCGCAGCTGGCGCCGGGCCCGATCCACGGTGACGCCCTCCCCCGCAACGTCCACGTGGGCCCGGACGGCCCGGTCCTGGTGGACCTGGAAACGGTCTCGGTCGACCTGCGGGAGCACGACCTCGTGGTGATGGCCCTCTCCCGCGGCCGCTACGGGCTGGCCGCGCAGGCGTACGACGCGTTCACGGCGGCCTACGGCTGGGACGTACGCGACTGGGAGGGCTGTGCCGTGCTGCGCGGCGCCCGCGAAACGGCCAGCTGCGCCTGGGTGTCCCAGCACGCCCCGACCAATCCCCGCGCCCTGGCCGAGTTCCGCCGCCGGATCGCCTGCCTGCGGGACGGCGACAGCGACACCCGCTGGCACCCCTTCTGACGTCCCCCGCCCGGGCCGGACCGCTGACGGGTCTTCAGCCCCGGTAGGGGACCACGGGCCAGGCCCGCTCGACTATCGCCTCGGGATCCGAGGTGCGCCGCAGGTAGCTCTGCAGCGAGGCGGCCTGCTCCGCCGCCGCGCGCACCTGGAGCTCGTGCAGGTCGGCCAGGGCGACCGAGCCTATGACCGCGTGCTCCGCCCCCATGCGGCGGGCCGCACGCGCGGCGGCCAGTGCGTCCGCGGCGGCGTCGTGCGCGTCGTCGAGGGTGACGCCGTAGTGTTCGCAAAGGGCTTGGAGGGTCCGCCTCCCCTTGCGGTAGCGGTCCGCGTGCTTGTCCAGCACCAAGGGGTCGATGACCGCCGCGGGCCCGTCTCCCACCCGCTCGACCAGCGGCACGACCGCGTGCCGTCGGCACTCACGGTCCAGCAGCGACAGGTCGTACCGCGCGTTCATGACCACGAGCGGGGTGCCCGACCGCAGCACGCCGGCCAGGATCCCGGTGATCTCCTCGATCGCGGGAGCGGCGGGCCGGCCCTGCGCACGGGCCTGGTCCGTGGAAATTCCGTGGATCGCCGAAGCCTGCGCCGGGATGGGCACGCCCGGGTCCAGCAGCCAGGTCCGCTGCCGCGCGATGGCCCCGTCCGGCTCCACCGCGACCACCGCCGCGGTCACGATCCGGTCCGACTCGATGTCCGTCCCCGTCGTCTCCAGGTCGAAGGCAACCATCCGACCGCTGATCCAGCTCATCGCAGGGCCCCGCCCGCCCGGACCGCCCGGGACGCCCCCATGCCGTACCCGTCCTCCACCCCGTGCCCCTCCCCCGTACGCCTTCGGTCAACGGCTTTCAGCCTCCCACGGGGCACTGACAGTCACGACACCGGGCGGGAGTCCTCCCAGATCGACTCGAATTCCTCACGGTACGTGGGGAACAGGCCGTGATCCGCGTCACGTCCGGCGGTGCGGCCGCCGGCCGCGCCGCCGCCGCGCAGCACCAGCACCGGCGCCTCCATGCCGCGGGCCCGGCGCAGGTACGACTGCACCACCGCGATGCCCGAAGACTCCCCCTCCACCAGATAGGCCGTGAAGCGCGGCGTCTCGTCGAAGACGTGGATCTCGAAGCGCGAGGGGTCGCGCAGCCCCGCCCGGACCCGGCGCACGTGCAGGATGTTCATCTCCACCGAGCGGCTCAGCTCCCCCTTGCGCAGGCCGAGCTCGCGCTCGCGCCGCTTCACCGCGCTGCTCGCCGGGTTCAGGAACAGCAGCCGGACCCGGCAGCCGGCCTCCGTGAGCCGGACGAGTCTTCGGCCCGAGAAGTTCTGCACCAGGAGGTTGAGGCCTATGCCGATGGCGTCGAGCCGCCGGGCCCCGCCGAACAGGTCCTCCGCGGGCAGCTGCCGCTGCAGGCGCACCCGGTCCGGGTGGACCGAGACGACGTCCGCGTACCGGTCCCCCACCAGGTCCTCGACCGCGTCGATCGGCAGCCGGTCCGCCGGCGGAGAGCCCGCGCCGCCGCCGAGGGCCTCCAGCAGCCGCGCCGAGGCCCGCTCCGCCTGCTCCAGCACCGGCCGCGACAGGGCGCGGTTGCGGGAGACCACGTTCCGCGTGACCTCCAGCTCGTCGAGCGCCAGCTCGATCTCGCGCCGGTCGTCGAAGTACGGCTCGAAGCAAGGCCAGTGCTGGACCATCAGCTCCCGCAGCTGCGGCAGCGTCAGGAAGCTGAGCACGTTGTCGTCGGCGGGGTCCAGCAGGTAGCCCTTGCGCCGGCTCACCTCGCGCACCGCCACGGCCCGCTGCACCCACTCCTGGCCGGCGGGCCCGGCCGCCGCGACGACCCAGTCGTCCTCGCCGTGCACCGGCTCGTAGATCGGCCGCAGCACCGCACCGACCACCGACCGCAGCCGCTGCTCGATCAGGTTCAGCCAGATGTACGCCCGGCCCGCCCGCTGGGCCCGCGTACGGACCTCGCTCCAGGCGTCCGCCCCCCAGTCCAGCTCGGCCCCGGCCCGTGCGCTCCCGGCCGCCGGCGGGGCCAGGGACACCGCCCCGGCCGCCACGCCTGTGGGCACCCCGCCGGGCGCACCGCCGGGTGCACCTCCTGGGGCGTCCGCCGGGCCGCCCTCGTGACCGCTGTCACCAGGGGGCAGCTCCAGACCTCCCGAGCTCACCCGTGCACCGCCTTCTGCGTCTGGACGCCCGTCTCCAGTGATCACGGAAGGGTACTCCGAGGTCGGCGCCCGGTGCAGCCCGATGGGCCGTACGGCGGGGGCCCGTTGACCCATTATCCGATGCCCGCATAGTCCGCTGACCCGCATATCAGGTCTCCGGGTCACCCGGAGGACGCATCCCAAGTCCCCGCGTAGCGCCCCACTTTCGGGGAAGATCTGCCAGTGACGTGGTCCACGGCGGATCAGCTCGACACATCAGCCCGAAGCCGAGAGGAAGAGTCCTTATCCATGCAGGTCTGGCCGGGACAGGCGTACCCGCTCGGTGCCACGTACGACGGCGCCGGGACCAACTTCGCGGTCTACTCCGAGGCCGCCCGACGTATCGAACTGTGTCTGCTGCACGACGACGGCTCCGAGACGGCCGTCGAACTGCGCGAGACCGACGCCTTCGTGCGGCACGCCTACCTGCCCGGCGTGATGCCGGGCCAGCGCTACGGGTTCCGGGTGCACGGCCCGTACGAGCCCGAGCGGGGGCTGCGCTGCAACGCGGCGAAGCTGCTGCTCGACCCGTACGCGCGTGCCATCGCCGGCAGCGTCGACTGGGGCGAGGAGGTCTACGGCTACCACTTCGGCCGGCCCGACTCCCGCAACGACCTGGACTCGGCCCCGCACACGATGAGCTCGGTCGTGGTCAACCCGTACTTCGACTGGGCCAATGACCGACCGCCGCGCCACGAGTACCACCACACGGTGCTGTACGAGGCCCACGTCAAGGGACTGACCATGCGTCACCCCGACCTCCCCGAGGAGCTGCGCGGGACGTACGGGGCCCTCGCACACCCGGCGGTCATCGGCCATCTCACGAAGCTGGGCGTGACGGCGCTGGAGCTGATGCCGGTGCACCAGTACGTCAACGACCACCGGCTGGTGGACGACGGGCTCAGCAACTACTGGGGCTACAACACGATCGGCTTCTTCGCCCCGCACAACGGCTACGCCTCGGGCGACCGCGGCCAGCAGGTGCTGGAGTTCAAGTCGGCGGTCCGGGCGCTGCACGAGGCCGGGATCGAGGTGATCCTGGACGTGGTCTACAACCACACCGCCGAGGGCAACCACCTGGGGCCGACGCTGTCCTTCCGGGGTCTGGACAACGCCTCGTACTACCGGCTCGCGGACGATCCGCGGCACTACATGGACACCACCGGCACCGGCAACTCGCTGCTGATGCGCTCCCCGCACGTGCTCCAGCTGATCATGGACTCACTGCGGTACTGGGTCACCGAGATGCACGTGGACGGGTTCCGCTTCGATCTCGCGGCCACGCTCGCGCGGCAGTTCCACGAGGTGGACCGGTTGTCCTCGTTCTTCGACCTGGTCCAGCAGGATCCGGTGGTCAGCCAGGTCAAGCTGATCGCGGAGCCGTGGGACCTGGGCGAGGGCGGGTACCAGGTGGGGAACTTCCCGCCGCTGTGGACGGAATGGAACGGCAAATACCGGGACACCGTGCGGGACTTGTGGCGCGGACAGCCGCGCACGCTGGCGGAGTTCGCGGGGCGGCTGACCGGCTCCTCGGACCTCTACCAGGACGACGGCCGGCGCCCGCTGGCGTCCATCAACTTCACGACCTGCCATGACGGTTTCACCCTGCACGACCTGGTCTCGTACAACGAGAAGCACAACGAGGCCAACCGGGAGGGAAATCGGGACGGCGAGACCCACAACCGGTCCTGGAACTGCGGGACGGAGGGGCCGACCGAGGACCCGGAAGTGCAGGAACTGCGCGAGCGGCAGATGCGCAACTTCGTGGCCACCCTGATGGTGTCGCAGGGCGTGCCGATGCTCAGCCACGGCGACGAGTTCGCCCGCAGCCAGGGCGGCAACAACAACGCGTACTGTCAGGACAACGAGCTGTCCTGGGTGCAGTGGCCGGAGCCGGGCAAACCGGCTCCCTCCCTGCTGGACTTCACCCGGCGGATGGTGTGGCTGCGGCGCGACCACCCGGTGTTCCGGCGGCGCCGGTTCTTCCACGGCCGGCCGGTGGAGGGCACCGACGACGAGCTGTCCGACATCGCCTGGTTCACCCCGCATGGGGAGCCGATGCGGGCCCGCGACTGGCAGGCACAGCACGCGCGGGCGCTGACGGTGTTCCTGAACGGGGAGGCCATCTCCGAGCCGGGCGTCCGCGGGGAGCGGATCACCGACGACTCGTTCCTGCTGATGTTCAACGCGGGCGCGGAGCCGCAGGAGTTCACCATCCCGGCCGGGCACGGCGCCCAGTGGCGGCTGGTCGTGGACACGGCGCGGCCGGAGGTGCTGCCACCCGGCACCGGGCCGCAGTTCGCGGACGGGGACCGGGTGGCGCTGACCGGACGGTGCCTGGTGGTGCTTCAGCGTCCCGCGTAGGCGGCCGCCGAGGAACCGCCCTCCGCTGCGGGCCGGTGGGCCGGACGTCCGGCGCCGGCGGCGCGGGCGGCCGGCTGCGCGGGGGCGGTACGGGCGGCCGGGACGCGGGTGGTGAGGGCGAGGAGCAGGCAGAGCGCGGCGGCCGAGACGCAGACGGCGAAGGCGCCGGAGGGCCCGTACCACTCGGCGAGCCGCCCGGAGACGGCGAGGGCGGCGGCCTGCCCGGCGACCAGCGAACTGGCGGCGAACGCCGTCGCCTCGGCGAGCCGGGACGGCTCCACGGACCGCTCGGTGAGGGCGAACGCGGTGATCAGGTGGGGGGCGAAGGCGGCCCCGAGCACGATGACGACCGCATACAGCGGCCCCAGGGTGTCGGTGAACAGCAGCGGTACGCAGAGCACGAGCGCGGCGCCGGTGGCCGCGCGCCAGCGCAGCCGCAGGCCGAAGCGGGCGGGCAGCGCGCCGAGCCCGAGGCCCACGGCCGCGCTGACGACGCCCATGGCGGCGTACACGAGTCCGGCCTGCCCGGGGACGCCCAGGCGGGCGGTGAGGGCGGCGATACCGGCCTGGCAGCCGCCGAACAGGGCGCCCAGGAGGAAGAGCGAGCAGCGCACGGCGTACACGACGCGCGGATGCCTGCCCGGTGCGGGCCGGACCGGTGCGACCCGGCCCGAGGCGGGGGCCTTGCCGTCCCCGTCCGCGCGCGCCCGCTCCGCGGCCGTGACGGCGGCGGTCGGGTGCAGCGCGAAGGCGGTGGCGAAGACGGCGACGAGGGCGGCGGCGGCCCCGAGCGCGAGCGCGGGGTGCGCGATCAGCGCGGCCAGCCCGACCAGGGCGGGGCCGAAGACGAAGGAGACCTCGTCCAGGGTGCCTTCGAGGGAGTGGACGGCGCCGACCACGCACTCGTCGGCTCCGGCGCGGTGCGCGAGGGCCACGGAGCGGGTCCGGGCGAGCGGCCCGATCAGGGGCACCGAGGCGCCGGTGACGGCCCCGATCGCGGCCAGCGGGAGGGTCGCGAGGCCGCCGAGGGCCCCGGCGACCAGGGCCGCGGTGGCGACGGCGTTGACCGCCGCGGCGGTCAGGACCACGGGGCGCTGCCCGTGCCGGTCGGCGAGCCGGCCGAGGACGGGGCCGAGCACCACCTGCCCGGCGGACAGGGTGGCGCCGACCGCTCCGGCGGTGGCGAGGGAACCGCTGGTCTCGGCGACCAGCAGGACGCTGCCGAACTGGGACATGGCCACGGGCAGACGGGCAAGGAAGGAAATCAGGGGAAGGAGGGGCCCGGTGAGGGCGATGACTCTTCGATAGGTACTGGCGGCTTCAAGCACTCGGGCAACGCTAACGCGGTGCAGTCACCCGGATGCATTGGGTAATGGCACGGAATCAGGGAAGGTGGGTACGTACGTTCTCATGAGCCAGCCGAACGCGTACATCCGAACGGAATCCGATGTTCCGGCAAACGTCCCCCCGGGGACACCCCGGTCGACCTACCGCCTCCAACTGCGGGCCGGGTTCGACTTCGCGGCGGCCGAGACGGTGGTCCCGCACCTCGCGTCCCTCGGTGTGTCCCACCTGCACCTCTCACCGGTACTGGAGGCGGTCCCCGGCTCCGCCCACGGCTACGACGTCACCGACCACACCCGGGTGCGCGCCGAGCTCGGCGGTGAGCCGGGGCTGCGGGCCCTGGCCGCCACCGCCCGGGCGCACGGGCTCGGCCTGGTCCTGGACATCGTGCCCAACCACATGGCGGTGCCCTCCCCGCTGCGGCTGAACCGGCCCCTGTGGGAGGTGCTGCGGGAAGGGCCGGACTCCCCCTACGCGCGCTGGTTCGACATCGACTGGGAGGCGGGCGGCGGACAGGTGCTGCTGCCCGTCCTCGCCGGGCCGCCCGACCCGGCGGAGTTCACGGTCGACGGCGGGGTACTGCGCCACGGGGAGCAGGAGTTCCCGCTCCGGGAGGGCACGGCGGGGCTGGACCCGGCCGAGCTGCTGGCCGCCCAGTGGTACCGGCCGGCCTGGTGGCGCGAGGCCCGCACGGCGCTGAACTACCGGCGCTTCTTCACGATTTCGGACCTCATCGGGGTCCGGGTCGAGGATCCGGAGGTCTTCGCGGCCACCCACGCGAAGGTGGTGGAGCTGGTGCACGAGGGCGTGCTGCAGGGGCTGCGGATCGACCACGTGGACGGGCTGGCCGACCCGGAGGAGTACCTGCGGCGGCTGCGCGCGGCGGTGGGGGACGGCTGCTGGATCGTGGTCGAGAAGATCCTCGCCCGCACCGAACGCCTGCGGCCCTCCTGGCCGGTGGCGGGCACCACCGGCTACGACGCGCTGTACCGGCTGGACGGCGTGTTCACGGATCCCGGGGGCGCCGCCGAACTGGCCCGCCGCTACCGGGAGGCCACCGGCGCGGCGGACTGGGCGCAGACGGCGGAGCGGTCCGCGCGGGAGGTGCTGACCGAGGACCTCGCTGCGGAGCTGGCCGCGCTGGAGCGCCGTGCCGGCCCCGGGACGGCGCGGGCCGTGCGGGAACTGCTGATCGCCTATCCGGTCTACCGCCCCTACCCGGGCACGGACGCGTTCGCCGAGCTGGCCGGGGTGGCGCAGGCGGCCGGGGTGAGCGCCGAAGAGGCGCAGGACGTACGCGAACGGGCGCGGCGGGACCCGGCGTTCGCGGCGCGCTTCGCGCAGACCTCCGCGGCCCTGCGCGCCAAGTCCCTGGAGGACCGCGCGTTCTACCGCTGGGCGCCCCTCCTGTCCGCCACCGAGGTCGGGGGCGATCCCGCCCGGCCGGCGGTCTCCGTCGAGGAGTTCCACGCGTACTGCGCGGAGCTCGAACGGGACTGGCCGCATTCGGGGACGGTCCTGTCCACGCACGACACGAAGCGCAGCGCGGACGTCCGGGCCCGGATCTCGGTGCTGTCGCAGGCGCCGGAGCTGATGGGCCGGCCCGCGGGACCCGACCCGCAGCTCGCCTGGGTGGCCCGGCAGACGGCGCTCGGCCTCGGGGAGGTGCCGGAGCGGACCGAGCGTCTGGGGGCGGCCCTGCTCAAGGCCGCCCGCGAGGCGGCGCTGCGCACCAGCTGGACCGACCGGGACGAGTCCTACGAGGCCGCGGTCGGGCAGTACGCCGAGGCCGGGCGGCAGCCGGCGGACCTCCACGAGGAGGACGGGGCGGCCGAGGCGGCCCGGGCCAATTTGCTCGGCATGACCCTGCTGCACCTGGCGATGCCCGGGGTCCCCGAGGTCTACCAGGGCGCCGAGACCGAGTACCGGGCCCTGGTCGACCCGGACAACCGGCGACCCGCCCGATTTCCCCGCGAGGCGCTGGCCCGGCTGGATGCGGGGGCGCGGCCCGGGGACCAGGCGGAGGAGAAACTCGCGCTGACCGCCGCGCTGCTGCGGCTGCGCCGGGACCGGCCCGACCTGTTCACCGGCTACACCCCGCTGGCCGCCCGCGGCCCGGCGGCCGGGCACTGCGTGGCGTTCGGCCGCTCGGCCGGGCTGCTCGCGGCGGCGACCCGGCTCGCGTACCGGCTCGCGGGGGCGGGCGGCTGGCGGGACACCGTGCTGCCGCTGCCGCCGGGGCGGTGGCGGTCACTGCTCGCGCCGGGAGTGCCGTACGAGGGCGAGGTATTGCTCGCCGAGCTGTTCGCCGACCGGCCGGTGGGGCTCCTCCTGCGGGACGGCTGATCCGGGGGCGACGAGCTCGGCGAAGGCCGCCGCCACGCCGGTCAGCGGCGCCCGGGAGAAGACGGCCAGGGGCCGGTGCCAGGGCGGGTCGAGGGAGAGCAGCACGCAGTCCTCGCCGAGGGCGCCCCGGACCGTGTGGGCCGGGGCGATGACGATGCCCACCCCCGCCGCGGCCATCCGTACCGCGGTGGAGGTGTGCTCCGTGCGCAGCACCGAGCGCGGGGTGAAGCCGAGGGTGCCGCACGCCCAGTCGAGGAACGGCCGGCCCTGCACCAGGGGTTCCATCGCGCAGCGGATCCAGTCGCGGTCGGCGAGCTCGGCCAGCCGGACCGCGCCCCGGCCGGCGAGGGGGTCGTCGAAGGGGACCACCAGGACGATCTCCTCGCGGCCGGCGGACAGCACCGTCCCGGTCCACTCCTTGGGCTCGGGGCCGACGGCGAGGTCCGCCACGCCCCGCTCCACCTGCTCCTCCAGTTCCGCCGTGGACCCGTACTCGCGCAGCACCAGCCGGACGCCCGGGTGCAGGATCCGCCAGCGGGCGACGACGGCGGGGAGCAGGCCGACGGCGACGGCGTGGACGGCCGCGATGTGGAGCTCGCCGCCGGCCGCCCCGGCGGCGGCGCGGGCGGCGCGTTCGGCCTGGCGAGCACTGCGGACGGCGAGCTGGGCGTGCGGAAGGAAGGCCCGGCCCATGGGGGTGAGCCGCACCCCGCGCGGCATGCGTTCCAGCAGGGCGCCGCCCACGGATCGTTCCAGCGCCTTGACCTGGTGGGACAGGGCGGGCTGGGTGACGTGCAGGGCGTCGGCGGCGCGGGTGAAGGAGGACTCCTCCACGACCATGAGGAAGTACTCCATCTGACGCAGACTCATGAGCAGGAAGCATAAAGAGTCTGCATGGAGCCGAGAAGATCATTGCCTTGGACTCATGGGCGGCCCCGGCGACACGCTTGCCGCATGGACACAGCAGACGTGATCGTGATCGGCGGCGGCACGGGCGGCTACAGCACCGCCCTGCGCGCCGCGGCCCTCGGACTGACCGTCGTCCTCGTGGAACGCGACAAGGTGGGCGGAACCTGCCTCCACCGCGGCTGCATCCCCAGCAAGGCGATGCTGCACGCGGCCGAACTCGTCGACGGCATGGCCGAGGCGCGCGAGCGGTGGGGGGTGGCCGCACACGTGGACGCGGTGGACTGGACGGCGCTGACCGCCACCCGGGACGACATCGTCGCCCGCAACCACAAGGGCGTCCAGGCACACCTGGAGCACGCCGGCGTACGCGTGGTGCACGCAGCGGCCCGGCTGACCGGACCGCGCTCCGTGCGCACCGACGACGGCCGGGAGTTCGGCGCCGTACGCGGCATCGTGCTGGCCACCGGGTCCAGACCGCGCACCCTGCCCGGGCTTGAGCCCGACGGCCACACCGTCGTCACCAGCGACGACGCCCTGTTCGCGCCGGGACTGCCGGGCTCGGTGCTGGTGTTGGGCGGCGGGGCGATCGGGGTGGAGTACGCCTCCTTCCACCGGTCGATGGGGGCGGCGGTGACCTTGGTCGAGGCCGCGGACCGGCTGGTTCCGCTGGAGGACGCGGAGGTGTCGCGGCATCTGGCGCGCGGTCTGAAGAAGCGGGGCGTCGACGTACGGGCCGGGGCCCGGCTGGAGGGGGTGGAGCGGCTTCCGGGCGGGGGCGTGCGCGCGGGCGTGCGCGGAGCGCGCGGCGACGTCGTGGAGCTGGCGGCGGAGCGGCTGCTCGTGGCGGTCGGGCGGGTCCCGGTGACCGACGGCCTGGACCTGGCGGCGGCCGGACTGGCCGCGGACGCACGGGGTTTCGTGTCCCCTGCCGACTGGTCCCGGCTGGAGACCCCGGTGCCGGGCATCCACGTGGTGGGCGACCTGCTGCCGCCGCCCTCGCTCGGCCTGGCCCACGCGTCGTTCGCCGAGGGGCTGCTGGTCGCGGAGACCCTGGCGGGCGTGGCGAGCGCGCCGGTGGACTATGCGGCGGTGCCCCGCGTGACCTATTCGGCGCCGCAGACCGCTGCGGTCGGGCTGACGGAGGCGCAGGCGCGGGAACTCTCGTACGACGTCGTCGTCAACACCATGCCGCTGACGGCGGTGGCGAAGGGGATGGTGCACGGGCAGGGCGGGACGGTGAAGGTCGTCGCGGAACGGGGCGGGCGGGTGCTGGGCGTGCACCTGGTGGGGCCGCACGTCTCGGAGATGATCGCGCAGAGCCAGCTGATCGTGGGGTGGGAGGCGGAGCCGGCCGATGTGGCCCGCCACGTCCACGCCCATCCGACCCTGTCGGAGGCGGTGGGCGAGGCCTTCCTGTCGCTCGCGGGCCGGGGGCTGCACCAGCAGTAGCCGCAACGCCGAGACGGGTCCGGGACGGAGTGCCGGCGAGGCGTTGGCCAGGGCTTTGGGGGAAAGTCTGGGGCGCGCGCAGCAGTAGGGGGCGTGCGCGGCGGGCATTGCATGAGACGTGACCCTCCTTCGTGACATGTGCTACCCCACACCGCACGAACTTGCCCTGGCCGCCCGCGCGCTGGCGGACGAGTACCCCGCCCTGGTCCGGCTGCGCCAGGCGGGCGCCTCCCGGGCCGGCCAACCGCTGTGGCTGCTCTCCCTGGCCCCGTCGGAGCTCCGGGCCGGCCTCGGCGGCCGGGGCCGCCCGGGCGCGGGCCGGGGCGCCGCCGCGGAGCCCCGGAGCGTGCTCGTCGTGGCCGGGGCGCACGCCAATGAGCCCGTCGGCGGGGCCACCGCGCTCGCGCTCGTACGGCGGCTCGTCCACGACGCCGCCCACCGGGCCGGGTGCGGCTGGCACTTCCTGCTGTGCGCCGATCCGGACGGCGCGGCCCTGCACCGCACGCCCCGTCCCTACTCCCTGCTGCACTACCACCGGAACTTCTACCGGCCGCCCGGCCCCGAACAGCCCGAGTGGGCGCCGTCATTACTGGCCCCGGACCGGCTGCCGCCCGAGACCCGCACGCTGACCGACCTCATCGACGAACTGCGGCCCTTCCTCCAGGTCTCCCTGCACGGAACCGACCTCGGCGGCTCCTGGGTGCAGCTCACCCGGGACATACCGAACCTCGCCGAGCCCTTCGCCAAGTCGGCGGCCGAGCTGCGGATCCCGATCGAGACCGGGGCCTCGGACGCGGCCGGCTGGCCCTCCCCCGGCCCCGGGATCTTCGTGCTTCCGGGCGCCGGTGCCGACCCCGCCGGGGCCTTCCACCCGGAGGACACCCGGCTCAGCACCTGGTACCACGCCCACCGCTACGACGGCACCACCGCCATCGTCGAAGTCCCCATGTGGGCCTCCGACCTGGTGGACGATCCCGCCCCGCACGCGGACCCGCGCGGCGCCCTGCGCCTCCTGGCGGGCCGGCTCACCACGGATGCGGCGCTGGTGGCCGGCGCGCGGGAACTCGTACGCGAGGACGCGCCGTACCGCACACCGGGCGACGGGGCGGACGCGGCCGCGCTGCTGCGGGCCGTGGACTGGACCCTCGCCCTGATCCCCCGGATCGCCGCCGAGTGGACCGGCGCCGGGGCGCCCCCCGAGGCCACGGCCGCCTACATCGGCAGCATCGACGCCTTCGGGCGGCGCCTGTCGCTGCGCGCCGCCGCGATGCTGCTGCGGGTGCTGCGCGCACAGGGGCACCCGGCGGCGCCCGCGCTGGACCGGCTCGTCACCGGCTGGTGCGAGTCCTTCGCCGCCCGCTTCCAGGCGCGCCGGGTCCCCGTGGCCGTCCAGGTCGAACACCAGGCCCGCACGGTCCTGGCCGCGTACGAGCGCCTCACCGGGGCGCCACCGCAGCCGCGGCAAGGCACCCCCTAGTGCTGTGGCCGGGAAGGTTTGCCGGGTCGCGTTGTCCGGTGCGGTGCATCGCAAGGCGGAGGCCCGCGGCTCGTACTGGACGTACTTGCCCGGTCCGACAACGCAGCGAGGTGCCGTGCCGGGCGGCGCGACCCGGTGGACCTTCCCGGTCACAGCACTAGGCGTGCACGGGCAGGGAGTAGCGGCGCTTGGGGGCGGCGGTGGCGCCGAGCCGGTCGTAGAAGCGGATGGCGCCCTCGTTCCAGTCCGGGGTCTGCCACTGGACCTGGTCGAGGCCGAGTTCGCGCGCCAGGGCGGCGACGGCGTCCATCAGGGCGGCGCCCAGGCCTTGGCCGCGGGCTTCCTCTGCCAGGTAGAGGCAGTCCATGTGCAGGTAGTGCCGGGCGTCCCAGAACGCGAACTCGGCGGTACAGGCGGCGTATCCGGCGACCGTGCCGTCCGGGGCCTCGGCGAGCAGGACCCACATCCGCGCGCCCTCGGCGAAGAGCTGGGGGCCGAGCCGGTCGGCCAGGTCCGCCGGCCGGGGCGCGGACTTCTCGTACGCGACGTGTTCGTGGATGAGTTCTATGAGGCGGGGCAGGTCCTCGGGGCGCGCGGGGCGCACGACAGGCGTGTTGTCCATGCACCCATCATCGCCTCCGCGAGCGTCCTAGTGCTGTGACCGGAAAGGTCCACCGGGTCGCGCCGCCCGGCACGGCACCTCGCTGCGTTGTCGGACCGCGCAAGTACGTCCAGTACGAGCCGCGGGCCTCCGCCTTGCGATGCACCGCACCGGACAACGCGACCCGGCAAACCTTCCCGGCCACAGCACTAGCCTTGGTGTTGGACGCGATCCGGAAGTGGTCGGCGGTGGTGGGCGGTTCGGCCGTGCCCAGCTCGGTCGTGCCGGCGGTCGCGCGGAAGGTGCCCTGCGGCGTGCGGAGCGGCACCACGGCCCCGGGCACCATGAGCTTCTTCGCCGCGCGCTCCACGGCGGACTGCAGCGCGGCCGGATCGATGCGCTTGAGCGCCGGCGGAGTGGGTTCGCCGGCGCCGGCCAGCGCCGCAGCCGCGGGCGGCGCGCCGGAGGCGGCCGCGAGGCCCGCCGGGAAGGGCAGGGGGGAGCCCGCGATCAGCAGGGCGGCGCAGGTGGCCACCAGGGCCCTGCGGCGCGTGCGGTTCGGGGTGCCGTCGTCGGCCGGCGTATTCCTCATGCCGGAGTCACAGCCCTCGTGCTCGGCGGTCCGTACCGCAGCGAGGCCGGCAGCGGGAAATGGTGCGGCAGGACCGAACGGACCAGAACGGGACGAGTTGTCCGATTTCATCATCCTTCGATCCCGCGGGGCGAGCTCCGGGCGGGCAGGCCTCAAGCCGCCGACAGCCGGAACGACACCCGGCCGAAGCCGACCTGGTCTCCGTCGCGGACCGCGATCGAGCCGATCACCCGGCGCCCGTTGACGGTGGTGCCGTTGGACGAGCCGAGGTCGGTGAGGACCCACATCCCGTTGCGCAGGCCGAGTTCGGCATGGACCCGGGAGACGGTCTCGTCGGTGAGCCGGAGCCCGCTGCCCGGATCGCGGCCGATCCGCAGGGGCTGCGCACCCGGATGCGGAAGCAGCAGCTTGGGCAGCCGTTCGGCGTTCCAGGCGCGCCGGACCCCGGCGGACACGGCGGAGACGCGGCCCACCCAGCCGAACACCCGCCGGGTCCACGCCCCTTCGGCCCCGCGGCCTTCGAGATCGGCGGTGAGCACGGCGAGTTCCTCGGAACGGCGGGCGACGAGCGCGAGCTCCATCCGGCGCAGGAAGGTGTCGTGGGACAGCTTGCCGAGGGCGGCGCCCTCGCGGAGCTTGCCCAGGGCCGTGTCGCGCTCCGCGTCGGACAGGCGCGGCGCGGGGTGGGCGGGGAACTCGAAACTCGACGTCACAGGGTGATTGTCGGCCCGTCGTGCCGGAGTGTCCAGAACTCCCCCGGCCACCCGGCCATGATGGGGTCGGCACGTGGCCAGGCACACGTTCCGGTACCGCCGAAGAGGAGGGGACCGCCCGTGCAGTTCGAGGTGTGGGCACCGCTGACAGACCGGGTCGCGCTGCGGCTCGGGGACGCCGCGTACGACATGGTGCGCGATCCGGACCGGCCGGGGTGGTGGACCGTCCAGGCCCCGGCCGCCGACGGGGACCGGTACGGGTTCCTGCTGGGCGACGATCCGGCCGTACGGCCCGACCCGCGGGGACGGCGGCTGCCCGAGGGGCCCGACGGCCTCTCGGCGGTGGTGGACCTCGCGGCGCCGGCCGCGGGCGCGTCGCCGCCCCGCATCCCGCTCCAGGACGCGGTCCTGTACGAGCTGCACATCGGCACCTTCACCCCCGAGGGCACCTTCGACGCCGCCGCCGCCCGCCTCGGGCACCTCGCCGCCCTCGGGATCACGCACGTGGAGCTGATGCCGGTGTGCCCCTTCCCCGGACGGCACGGCTGGGGGTACGACGGGGTGGCGCCCTGGGCGGTGCACGAGCCGTACGGCGGCCCCGCCGGGCTGGCGCGCTTCGTCGGCGCCGCCCACGCGGCCGGGCTCGGCGTCGTGCTGGACGTGGTCCACAACCACCTGGGGCCCTCCGGCAACCACCTCCCGGCCTTCGGGCCGTACTTCACCGACACCCACCACACCCCGTGGGGTGCGGCCGTGAACCTGGACGCCGCCGGCTCCGACGAGGTCCGCGCCTACCTCATCGGCAGCGCGCTCGCCTGGCTGCGCGACTACCGGATCGACGGTCTGCGGCTGGACGCGGTGCACGCCCTGGCCGACGAGCGGGCGCTGACCTTCCTGGAGGAGCTGGCCGCCGCCGTGGACGAGCTCGCCGCCGAGTCGGGCCGGCCGCTGTTCCTGATCGCCGAGTCCGACCGGTGCGATCCGCGCACCACGACCCCGCGTCCGGCCGGCGGCCTGGGGCTGCACGCCCAGTGGAACGACGACTTCCACCACGCCCTGCACTGTGCGCTGACCGGCGAATCCCAGGCGTACTACGCCGACTTCGCCCGGGCCCCGCTGGCCGCCCTGGCCAAGACCATGACACGGGTGTTCTTCCATGACGGGACCTGGTCCTCCTTCCGCGGCCGCACCCACGGCCGTCCCGTGGACCGGCGCCGCACGCCCGCGCACCGCTTCCTCGGCTACACCCAGACCCACGACCAGATCGGCAACCGGGCCCTCGGCGACCGGCTCACCGCCTCGCTCTCCCCCGGGCTCCTCGCGTGTGCGGCGGCGCTGGCGCTGACCGGGCCGTTCGTGCCGATGCTGTTCATGGGCGAGGAGTGGGGGGCCACCACGCCGTGGCAGTACTTCACCGACCACCCGGACCCGGAGCTCGCCGAGGCCGTACGGACCGGCCGGCGCCGCGAGTTCGCGGCGCACGGCTGGAAGGCGGAAGAGATCCCGGACCCGCAGGACCCCGCCACCCGCGACCGCTCCTGCCTGGACTGGACCGAGCCGGAGCGCACGCCGCACGACCGGCTGCTGTCCTGGTACCGGACCCTGATCGCCCTGCGCCGCAGCCACCCGGACCTGCGCGATCCGGACCTGGCGGCGGTGAAGGTCGCATACGACGAGGAGCGCCGCTGGATCACCTTCCGACGGGGCGACGTACGGGTGGTGGTGAACCTGCTCCCCGAGCCGACGACCATCGCCCTGGGCCGCAACGGGGTCCGCGTGCTGGCCGCCTGGGAACCGGTGGCCCACCCGGACCGCGACGGCCACCTCCACGTCCCGGCCGAATCGGCGGTCGTCCTCGGCCCGTAGGGCCTGTGCTTCGGCGCGGCTACTCCACGACGGCCAGTTCGCGCGGGGCCCCGTTGAAGCTGCGCGCGCCGGAGGCGGTGACCGTCACGATGTCCTCGATGCGCACGCCGAAGCGGCCGGGCAGGTAGATGCCCGGTTCCACGGAGAAGCACATCCCGGGGACCAGCGGCTGTTCCTCGCCCTCCACCATGTACGGCGGCTCGTGGGTGGTGACGCCGATGCCGTGGCCCGTGCGGTGGATGAAGCGGTCGCCGTAGCCGAACTCGGTGATCACCGCTCGGGCCGCCCGGTCCACCTCGTGGCAGGCGATGCCCGGGCGGACGACGGCGCGGGCGGCCCGCTGGGCCTCGCGGACGATGTCGTGGACGCGCTGCTCCTCGGCGCTCGGCTCCCCGACGTGCACGGTGCGGGAGATGTCGGAGCCGTAGCCGTGCCGCAGGCCGCCGAAGTCGAGGACCACCATGTCGCCGTGGCCGATGACCCTGTCACCGGCCTCGTGGTGCGGGTTCGCGCCGTTGGGGCCGGAACCGACGACCGTGAAGTCGACCTGGGAATGGCCGTTTTCGCGCAGCAGCGCGGCCAGGTCGGCGGCGATCTCCTGCTCCCGGCGCCCGGCGAAACGGACCCGGAGGATCTGCGCGTACACGGCATCGGCCGCCGCGCCGGCCGCCGCGAGCCGCTCCAGCTCCCGCTCGTCCTTGACGGCGCGCAGCATCGGCAGCGCGTCCGTGAGCGCGGCGTACGAGGCGCCCGGCACCTCCTTGCGGAGGCGGAGCAGATGGAGCGCCCAGGTGTTGTCGCTCACCCCGAAGCGGCCCTCGGCGCCGAGGAGCGGGGCGGTGATGCCGTACGGGTTCCTCCCGTCGGTCCAGGGGCGCAGGGTCAGGGCCGGTGCGCCCGGGGCCCGCTCCGCGTCGGGGGCCTCCAGGGCGGGCACCACCAGGACCGGGTCCTCTCCGGCGCGGAGCACGAGCAGGGTCAGCCGCTCGGTGTCGGCGGGCGGCCGGTAGCCGGTGAGGTGGGCCATGTCGGGCCCGGGTGCGATGAGCAGCCCGGCCAGTCCGGCGTCCGCGGCACTCTGCGCGGCGGCGGCCATGCGGGCGGCGTGGTCGGCGGCGGTGAAGGGGGCCGGAACGGCTTCGAGGTCGGCGTCGAGATCCATGGGGCGATCCTGCCGCCGCAGCGGGCCGGACGCGAGTGGTCAGGCGCCGGCCCGGGACAGGGCGGTCAGGCGGGCGGCGAGGGCTGCGGCCGCGGGGGTCGGGGTCGTGGGCGTGAGCAGCTCCGTACGGTGCACCAGGCGCGGGGTGGACAGCGGTACGGCAACCCCGGCCCCGGCGCTCTCCGCCACCCGGCGGGGCAGCAGGGCCAGGCCGTGGCCGGCGGCCGCGAGGGCGCACAGGGCGTGCAGGTCCGTGCCCTCGTAGCGCAGGGCGGGGCGGGTGCGCACGGCGGCGGGCGCGACGCCGGCCTGGGGTGCGTCGAGCCAGCGGGCGTCGGCGAGGTCGTCGAGGCGCAGCGCGGACCGCCCGGCGAGGGGGTGCCCGGCCGGGAGCAGGACGGCCAGTTCCTCCTCGCCGGCTCCGGTGACCGTCAGCGGCGCCACGTCGGGCAGCCGCAGCGGGTCGCTGGGCGCGGCGAGGCCGTCGACCAGGCCGAGGTCGCAGCCGCCGGCGGCCACGGCGGCGGGCACGTCGGCGGGCGGCAGCACCCGCAGGGTGACCCCGGTGGCCGGGAGCGCGGTGAGCAGCCGGGGGGCGAGGGCGAGCGGGGAGGCGGCGAGCACGACCTGCCCGGGCGGCGCGGCGGCGAGCCGCAGCACGTCGGCGCGGGCGGCGTCGAGCCGCAGCAGCAGCGGCCCGGCGTGCTCCAGCAGCCGCACCCCGGCGGGCGTCGGCTCCACGGGCCGCCGGGTGAGCAGCTCGGCCCGCAGGTCGCCTTCGAGGGCGGCGATGTGCTGGGAGACCGCGGACTGGGTGTAGCCGAGCTCGCGGGCGGCGCCGGAGAAGGAGGACAGGCGCACGACGGTGACGAAGGTGCGGAGCAGGTGCGGATCCATGCGCCCCAGCTTGCACCGGCCCTGCCTGCACCCCGCTGCCGGGCCGGGCTGCGGCAACCCTGCAGCTGCCCATCAGATCTGCTGATGGAACATGCAGGAACAATCGTTGGCGCCGAACGGGGTGCGCGCCGCAGGATGATCCACATGACCACCGCACAGACCGCACCGACCTCTCCGGCCTCGCAGGCCCCGCAGACCCCGCAGACCCCGCAGACGCACATCGCCCGGATCGCCCTCGTCGGCGACCGCTCCCCGCATGTGACCTCCCACACCCGGATCCCCCTCCTCCTCGACGCCCTCGCCGCACGCGAGGGTCTCGTCCTGGACGCGTACTGGATCCCCACCGGCGAGGCCGCCGCCGAGGCCGCGACCGGCTCCCTGGCCCGCTTCGACGCCGTCTGGGTGCTGCCCGGCAGCCCGTACGCCAGTGAGGCCGGGGTACTGGACGCGATCCGGGTGGCCCGGGAGGCGGGCATCCCCTTCCTCGGGACCTGCGGGGGCTTCCAGCACCTGCTGCTGGAGTACGCCCGTTCGGTGTGCGGGCTGCCCGGCGCCGCGCACGCCGAGAACGACCCCGGAGCCGTCGACCCGCTGATCGCCCCGCTCTCCTGCTCGCTCGTCGGGCACGAGGGCCTCGTGCGGGCCGAGCCCGGCTCGCTCGCGGAGTCCGTGCTCGGCGCCGAACGGTCGATGGAGCGCTACCACTGCAACTACGGGCCCGCACAGCAGCACCTGCCGGTGCTCACCGCCCACGGCCTGCGCGTGTCGGGGTACGACGAGGACGGCCAGGCCCGGATCGTGGAGCTGCCCGGGCACCCCTTCTTCCTGGGCACGCTGTTCCAGCCGGAGCTGTCCGGGGACGGGACCCGGCCCCACCCCGTGGTGAAGGCGCTGGCGGCGGCCGCCGTGGCGCACGCGGCGGGGCGGCGCCCCGGGCGGTAAAGGCGTCGCGGGACCACCCGGCTGATCGGCTATGCTGTGCATGCACATCGAACGGGTGGTCCGCCGCCCTTCGTGGTGGGTGTAGCTCAGTTGGTAGAGCACCTGGTTGTGGTCCAGGTGGCCGCGGGTTCGAGTCCCGTCACTCACCCTGTAGTTCCCGTAGGGGTACGAGGTCTTCCTCGTACCCCTACGGGCCGTTTCAGCCGCGGAGGAACCGCTCCACCTCCGTGACGAAGGCCACCGGGGTCTCGTGCGGCGGGTAGTGGCCGGCGCCGGGGACGGGGTGGATCCGGCAGTCGGGGTACCAGACCTGCCAGGTGGCGCGCATCACATCGACGGTGAGCGCGAGGTCGTACTCCCCCACGAGCACCAGGACCGGGACGGTGCTGCCCTTCACGGCGGCGGACAGGTCGAGCGACTGCCAGCTGCCCAGGTAGGCGGCGAAGGCCTCCGGGCGGGAGACGTCGAGGGAGTGCGCGACCATGCGGTCCAGCCAGTGACCGCTCGCGCGGTTGCCGGTGACGAGGTCGAGGATGATCCGCCGGTTGGCCGCGCTCCCGGCGGCTCCGCGGAAGAGGGCCTGGGTGTCGTCGTCCATCTCGTACGGAGCGGCCGGGACGGGGTTGATCCCGATCAGCTTCTCGACCCGCTCGGGGGCGCGGACCAGGACCTGCTGGATGGCTTTGCCGCCCATGGAGTGGCCCATGAGGGAGAAGGTGTCCCAGCCGAGTTCGTCGGCGAGCGCGAGGACGTCGTCGGCGATCTCGGGGAGGGTGTAGCGGCCGGGGACGTCCCGGCGGTCGCCGTAACCGCGGTAGTCGAGGAAGGCGTACGAGAACCCCTCGGGGTCGAAGTAGTCGAGCACGGAACCCCAGTTGGCGCTGGTGCCGAACCAGTCGTGCAGCACGATGACGCGCAGGGGGCCGTTGCCGGTCCTGCGGTGGGCGATGGCCATGCGTTCTCCCTCGGTGACGGGGCGTCGGAGCCGGACGCGGTAGGTTCTGCCCATCGCGCCTACCGTCACACCGTGAAACCGCTTTCGCGCACGGTGCGCATCCTGGTGACGGACGACCGCGGGGTCCGTGCGCACCCGCACCAGCCGGCGACGTACGAGATCGTGCGCGGTGAGGAGGTCGCGCAGGTGCTCGACGCGTGGCCCGCCCCGCAGCCGGCCTCGGCGCCGGCGGAGCAGTTCGAGTGCATGTGCGTCGACGGCATGCACGAGCGCGTCACGCTGTACGAGGCCGGTGGACAGCAGCTCGGCAACCTCGCCATTCCGGGCCACGGGTCCCTCGGCGCACTGCTCGACCCGGCCGGGCTGGACGGGATCCCGGCCGCCCACCGGGCCCGGTGGGCCACGGCCGCCCCGGCGGAGCTGCGGAAGTTTGCCGAGGCCATGGCCCGCGGCGAGGAGGACCCCGTACACCCCGCCGCGGTGCCCCTGACGGTCGTCTTCGCATGGCTGGGCGCGGCCCGGCCGCAGCCCTCGGACGCGGCCTCGGTGCTCGCGGAGCGGGCGCCCCTGCGGCTGCTGGCGAAAGCCCGAACGCAGGATCTGGCCTGGGCGGTCCGCGAGGCCGACCGCCCCGGATTGGCGGGCGCCGTACGGTTCTTCGCGAGCGACGGCTTCACCGCCCGCCACCCCAAACGCCGCCGCGTCCCGGACACCGCCCGCGACCTCCTCCTCCGGTACGCCCGCAGCCACCGCCCCGTGGACCTCGCGGTCCTGGAACGGCGACTGCTGCGCACGCCGGACGACCGCGTCAGGCGGTCCTGAGGGCGGGGTCGGAGACGCCCGGGGCGCCGGTCTCCACGTGGCCGGCGAAGCGGCGCAGGAAGGTGGCGTCCGCGTCGGAGACGACCTTGACGTCGTACCAGCGGGCCGATCCGGTCAGGTCGACCGTGTGGCTGGCCGTGGCGCCGGCCGCGACCCGGAGGGTCTGGGACGCGCCGCCGTAGGCGTTGGTCACCGTGAGGTTCACCGCAGCCGAGCCCCCGTTCACCAGCGTCAGCCGGAGGTTGCCGGTGGCCGCGTCGTGGCGGGCCGTGACCTCCGGGCCCGCCTTCTTCGCCGGCCCCTTCCAGGTGCGCAGGAAGCCGTTGGGGCCCCACACCGTCAGGTTGATCTGGTTGCCGGTGGAGCTGCTCGTGCTCCAGGTGTCCGACAGGGTCTTGCCCGCCTCGACGGTGTAGGGCCACGGGCCGTCGGTGCGGTTGCCCGAGGTGCTGTGGAAGTGGGCGCCTAGGGACGGGCCGGCGGCGAAGGTCAGGGTGAACTTGCCGGTGGAGACCGTGGCCTTGCCGTCCACGTACGGCTGGTAGCCCAGCGGGCGGGTCGGCTTCGCGCCGGCCTCTTGCTTCGGCAGGGTGCCCGTCGCCGGCGGGACCGGGTGGTAGGACGGGTGGGCGTTGTGGTCCGGCGGGATGTAGCCCGCCGTGGACGGCAGGGCCGCCGGGGTGGCGTCGGCGCGGGTGAAGTCGAAGGCCGAGGTGAGGTCACCGCAGACGGCGCGGCGCCACGGCGAGATGTTGGGCTCTTGCACCCCGAAGCGCTTCTCCATGAAGCGGATCACCGAGGTGTGGTCGAAGGTCTCGGAGCAGACGTAGCCGCCCTTGCTCCAGGGGGAGACCACGATCATCGGGACGCGCGGGCCCAGCCCGTAGGGGCCGGCCGCATAGCCGCCGCCACCGGCGTACAGGTCCTTCGAGACGTCGGCCGTGGACAGGCCCCAGGCCGAGGAGGCCGGCGGGTACGGCGGCACCACGTGGTCGAAGAAGCCGTCGTTCTCGTCGTAGGTGATGAAGAACGCCGTCTTCGCCCACACCGCCGGGTTCGCGGTCAGCGCGTCCAGGACCTGCGAGATGTACCAGGCACCGAAGTTGACCGGCCAGTTCGGGTGCTCGCTGAAGGCCTCCGGGGCGGTGATCCAGGACACCTGGGGCAGGGTGCCGTTCAGCACGTCGGCGCGGAGCCGGTCGAAGTAGCCGTCGCCCGCCTTGGCGTTGGTGCCGGTGCGCGCCTTCTCGTAGAGGGCGCCGCCCGGCTGGGCGTTGCGGTAGCTGTTGAAGTACAGGAGGGAGTTGTCGCCGTAGTTGCCGCGGAAGGCGTCGCTGATCCAGCCCCAGGACCCGGCCGCGTTCAGCCCGTCGCCTATGTCCTGGTAGACCTTCCACGACACCCCCGCAGCCTCCAGGCGCTCGGGGTAGGTCTTCCAGCCGTAGCCGGCCTCCTGGTTGCCGAGGACCGGGCCGCCGCCGGTGCCGTCGTTGCCCGTGTGGCCGGTCCACATGTAGTAGCGGTTCGGGTCGGTCGCGCCGATGAACGAGCAGTGGTAGGCGTCGCAGACCGTGAAGGCGTCGGCGAGCGCGTAGTGGAACGGGATGTCGTTCCGCGTCATGTACGCCATGGTGGTCGCCGTCTTGGCCGGGACCCACTTGTCGTACTTGCCGTTGTTGTACGCCTGGTGGCCGCCGGCCCAGTCGTGGTTCAGCCCCTCGACGAACTGCATGCCCAGGTCGTTGACCTGCGGGTGGAAGGGGAGGATGTCCTTCGTCCCGTCGGACTGGTGGAAGACGGACTTCCCGTTGTCCTGGAGGACCGGGCGCGGGTCCCCGAAGCCCCGTACGCCCTTCATGGTGCCGAAGTACTGGTCGAAGGACCGGTTCTCCTGCATGAGGACCACGATGTGCTCGATGTCCTGGATGGTGCCGGTGGTGCCCTGGGCGGGGATGGCGGCCGCCCGCGCGATGCTCTCGTTCAGCATCGCAGCGGCGGCGCCGGCGCCGGCGATCTGCAGGAACCTGCGGCGATTGAGTTCAGCCATGGGTGACGACCTCTGCGGGTGAGGGGGGTGTCGAGGGGCGCCCCAAGGACAGCGGTCCCGGGGTACCGGCCGGGGATCAGTTCGTGACGCTGCGCGGTACAGCTGGAGAACGCCGAGGACGTCCCGGGCCTCCCGGACGTCCGCGCATCAGCCGATTCGACCTCCCGGGCACGCTGTACGAAGGGGTGCGCGGAGCTGCTCCGGAGGAACGGTAGGGGAACCTGTGGCCGTGCAACAGGCCGCGGCGGCCTTTCACTTGGCGTGGTGCGGCCCGGCCGCCCGGGCCCGCGGACGCCCGGCCCGGCCGCAGGGTGCCCGGCTCCCGTACTCACCGCGGGTGGGGCTGCGGCGGGCCCGGATATGAGCATCCGTACTCAGGCCCGGTGGCAGGCCGTCCCGGCATCGTGAGCGCATGTTCATCCAGTCGAGTGATCCGCCGCGGCGCGCAGGGATAACCGCCGTCGGCAGCTTCCTGCCCGAAGAGGCCCGCTCCTCGGACGCGTTGCAGCGGGAGGTGGCCCGGCGCAGCGGTCTCGCTCTGCCGCCCAGGCTGCTGACGCAGGCCACCGGCATCCTGTCCCGGCGTGTCGCGGGGGAGGGCGTGTACGCGTCGACGCTCGCCGCCGGCGCCGGCCGCCGGGCGCTGGCCGCCGCCGGGCTCACCCCGCCGGACATCGACCTGCTGCTGTTCGCCTCGGCGTCGCGCGACATGGTCGAGCCCGCCACCGCGCACATCGTGCAGGCGGAGCTCGGGACCCGGGCGCACGCCCTGGACGTCACCAACGCGTGCAACAGCTTCGTCAACGGCATCGACGTCGCCCGCGCCATGATCCTGGCCGGACGGGCCCGCAGGGCGCTGGTGGTCACCGGGGAGACCCCGAGCCGGGCGGTGCAGTACGAGCCCGCCGACTTCGCTGAGCTGCGCAGCGGCTTCGCCGGGTACACCTTCGGGGACGCAGGGGCCGCGGTGGTCGTGGAGGCGGTGGAGCGCGGCGGGATCCTGGACGTGGACAGCGAGACGCACTCCGAGCACTGGGAGGTCGGGGGCATCCCGGGCGGTGGCTCGCGCCACCCGCGGGGGGACGCGTACACCTACTTCCGGGGCGACGGCCACGAACTGCGCGGTGTCTTCGAGAAGGTGGGCACCGCCGTCATCGACCGGACGCTGCACCGGACGGGCATGGACTGGGCGGACTTCGCCAAGGTGCTGGTGCACCAGGTGACGGTGCCCTACCTGGAGCGCTTCGCCGAACTGACCGGCGTACCGGCCGGGAAGCTGGTGGTGACGGTGCCCGAACTGGGGAACGTGGCCAGTGCGAGCATCGGCGTGCAGCTGGACCGGGTGTACGACGAGCTGTCGCCGGGCGAGCGGGTGCTGTGCGTCGGGCTCGGCGGCGGGATCAGCATCATGACGATGGTCTGGGAGAAGTCTTGAACGCACCGCTGTGGGTGGTCGTGCCCGCCCACCAGGAGGAGGCCCGGCTGCCGGCCACCCTGGAGGCCCTCGCCGCCCAGCACGACCGGGACTTCACCCTGCTGGTGGTGGACAACGCCTCCGCCGACCGCACCGGAGCCATCGCCCGGGAGTTCGCGCGGACCGCGCCGTTCCCGGTGGAGGTGATCGAGGAGCCGGAGAAGGGCGTCGGCTCGGCCGTGGACACCGGCTTCCGGTACGCGATCGGCCGGGGCGCGGCCCTGCTCGCGCGGACGGACGCCGACTGCCTGCCCCGCCCGGGCTGGGCGGGGGCGGCGCGAGCCGCCCTCACGGAGCGCCCCGGGCTGGTGTGCGGGCGGATCACCGCCCGGCGCGACGAGCACGGGCCGCTGGGCCGGGCCGGCTTCGCCGTGCTGGTCCGGCTCGCCGCACTGTTCGGCCGGCTGCGGCCCGAGCACGCCCGCCGCAACGGCTTCCGGGCGCCGTACCGGATGCACGCCGGGAACAACATGGCCATCACCGCCGAGCTCTACCTCGCCGTCGGCGGCATGCCGCGGCGCCCCTCGCCCACCGACCGGCTCTTCCTGAACGCCGTACGCCGCCACACCGACCGGATCACGCCGTGCCGCGCGATGGTCGTGGAGAACTCCACGCGCCGGCTGCGCGCCTACGGGCTCGCCGGCACCGCCCGCTGGTACCTCGACCAGGGCAGCGGAACCCAGGGAACGGACCCCCGCTGATGCTCGACCGACTCGACCACGCCCTGCGCGCCCGCCCCGAGCGGCCCGCCGTCCTCACCGCCACCCGCACCGGAGCCACCCGCGTGCGCGCCACCGGCGGCGAACTCGCCGACCTGGCCGACTCCTTCGCCGCCGCACTGCACGCGCGGGGGCTGCGCGCCGGGGACACCGTGGGGGTGGCCGTCCGGCCCGGGCCGCGTGCGCTCGCCGTGCTGCTCGCCCTGTGGCGGCTGGGGCTGCGGGGCGCGGTGCTCGACCCCGGCGCGGGCCCCGACGTGCTGCGGGCCCGGCTGGCGCTGGCCCGGCCCTCCCTCGTCCTCGCCGACGCCGCGGCCCAGGCGGTGGCCGGCTGGGCCCGGCCGCTGGCCCGGCGGGCCCGGCTCGCGCTGCCCGACCTGGCCTCCCTGGGCGGCCCGGTGGCCACCGTGGGGCCCCGGCTGCCGGGCTGCGCCCCCGCGCTGGACCTGGGCGCGCCGCGCTCCGGAGTCCCCGCTTTCGGGGACTCCGACGGGGACGCCGTGATCGTCTTCACCTCCGGGACCACCTCGCGGCCCCGGGCGGTGGTGCACACCCGGGCGAGCCTGGCCGCCGGGATGGAGTCGGTGTCCGCGCTGTTCGGCGGCGCGCAGGCCGCCGCCGGGGCGGACCGTCCGGTGCTCGGCGGCACCTTCTTCGTGCTCGTCCCCTCGCTCGCCTGCGGGGCCTGCGTCGCGCTCCCGGCCCGGTCCCCGGCGGTCCTGGCCCGGCAGCTGCGCCGGCTGCGGCCGCGCGACACCTATCTGACCCCGCCGCAGCTGAGGGACGCGCTGCGGGCGGGGGCGCGCTTCGGCGGCCGGGTGTGGACGGGGTCGGCCCCGGCCAGTGCCGAACTGCTGTCCCGGGTACGGGGCGCGGGCGCGGAGCAGGCGTGGGGGGTGTACGCGCTGACCGAGCTGTTCCCGGCCGCCGCCGTCGAGGCGCGGGAGAAGGTGGCGTACGAGGGGCCCGGCGACCTGGTGGGGGCGCCGCTGCCCGGCGTGAGCGCCGCGCCCGACGAGGACGGACAGCTGCTGCTCGCCGGGCCCGCGGCCCGGCACCGCTACCTGGGCGAGGACCCGGACCCGTGGGTGCGTACGGGTGACCGGGCCCGGCTCGACGGCGCCGGCCGGATCGTCCTGGAGGGGCGGAGCAAGGACATGGTGCTGCGCCGGGCGGAGAACATCTACCCGGGCCTGTACGAGCCGGCTCTGCAGGTACCGGGCGTGGAGCTGGCGGTGCTGGTCGGCGTCCCGGCCGGGCCCGGCGCCGAGACCGCGGGCGACGAGCGGCTCGTCGCCCTCGTACAGCCGCGCCGGGGCGTCGCCGAGGACACCCTGCGGGCGGCGCTGGCGGGGCCGTTGGCCCGTATGGGCTCCGCGCGTCCCGACTCCGTGCTGTTCGGGCAGGTCCCGCTGTCCGGGCGCTCCCGCAAACCGGACCGGGCGGCGGCCTCGGTGCTCGCGGCGGCCCGGCTGCGGGGGCGGCGGTGAGCGGCGGGCAGGCGCGGGCCCGGCGGCGGGACCGGCGGGTCTACCTGCGCAGCCACCCGCTGCTGTTCGCGCTGCTCGCCGCCACGCGCGGACGGCCGGTGCGGCGCCTCGGGCGGACGCTGCTGGTGCACGACGCCGCCGCCTACCGGGAGGCACTGACCCGGTTGCCGCTCGACCGGACGGCGGCCGGGACCACGGGCGGCGCGGCGCGGGCGGCCCTCGCCGAGGGCGTGCTGTTCGACCAGGAGGGCAGCGCGCACCGGGCGGGCCGGCGCGGGCTCGCCGATGCGCTGGGTGCGGCCGGGGTGGAGGAACTGCGGGCGGTCTGGCGCCCGTTGCTGGTACGGGGGCTCGCGCCGCTCGGCCACGGCGGCGAGGTGGATCTGGTGGAGCTCGCACGGGAGCTGGCCGGGTCGGTGGTGTGCGCCCTGCTGGGCTCCGACGCGGAGCCGGCGGCAGTCGCGCGGGCCGCCGCCGAGGCGGCGGCCGCGTCGGTGCGCAGCCACCTGCCCGGGCCGGCCCGGCCGGGTGCGCGGGCCGCGGCGGAGCGGACGGCGGGCGAACTGCGGAGCCTGCTCGGGGGCGGGAGCGACGCCCTGGCCGTGATGACGGCCGTCGCCGCCGTGAACACCACGGTCGCGGCGGTACCGAGGGCGGTGGCGTGGTGCGCCGATGCCGGTCTGTGGGAGCAGGCCGCGGATCCCGAGCTGGCGCCCCGGCTGGCCGAGGAGCTGCTGCGGGTCACGGCGGCCTCGCCGGTGCTGCCGCGGGTGGCGGCCGCGGGCGGGTCGGCGGGCGGCTGCCCGGTGCGGGGCGGTGACCGGCTGCTGCTGGTGGCCCGGCATGCCGCGGGGGCGCACCGGCGGGATCCGGACGCGCTCGACCCGGCGGACGCCCGCCACCTGGTGTTCGGTGCGGGGCCGCACACGTGCCCGGGGGCCCGGCTGGCGCGGGTCCAGCTGGCCGATGTGCTGGCGGCGCTGGCTCCGTACCGGCCAGTGGTCATCCGGGCCCGGGTGGACCGGCGGGCAGCGCTGCCGGGGTGGCGGACCCTGACCCTGCGGGGCACCCGGTGACCGGGAACCTGCCGTCGCCACCCGGCTCCGCCGTGGCCGCGCCGACCGCAGCGGAGCCGGGTGTCGCCGGGTCGGGCCGCCGCTGCGCGGAGCCACTCCCCGCCCCGCCCTTCCACCGTTCCCCGGAGCCCTGCCCCGGACCCCCCACGGGTGCGGCCCCGCCCACCACGGAGCCGGCCGCGGCCGCCCGCGGGGCGCGCTGCCGCTGCGCGGACCGGGCCGGGCTCGGTACGGGTGCGGTCGAGGCCGCGGGCGAAGCGGGCCCGGCCCCGGCCGGGACCGCCGGGAGCCCGGATGCGGACCGGTCCGAACCCCCTGCACGTGCGGCCGAGACCGCAGGCGAAGCCGCAGTCTCCCCCGGGGCGCGGAGCCGCTGCGCGGGCCGGGCCGGGCCCCCTGCGTCGCGTGCGGCCGAGGCTGCACGCGGAGCGAAGTCGGCTGCGGCCGGGAGGCCGGAGGCGGACCGGGCCGGGCCCGGTGTGGGTGCGGTCGGGCCTTTCGGGGGGCCGGTCGCGAGCGGCGGGGTCCGGCCGCTGGACGGGGTGACGGTCGGGGTGAGCGGGGCCGGCGGATTCTGCGGGGGGCATGTGGCGCGGGCCGCCTCGGCGCTCGGGGCGCGGGTGGTGGCGCTGGGGCGTCGGCCCGGCACCGTCGGAGAGTTCCGGTACTGGGATGCGGCCCGCGCGGAGCCGGACCTCGCCGAGGTCGACCTCGTCGTGCACTGCGCGGCCGCGGTCGGCGACCCCGCGCCCGGATCCCCGGCGGAGGCGCAGATGTACGCGGTCAACGTCGACGGCACGCGGCGGCTGCTGCGGGCCGCGGGCGGCCGGCCCGTGGTGTGGGTGAGCAGCGCCAGCGTCTACGACCCGCGCCCCGACCGGTCGCTGGTCCGCGAGGACCACCCGCGCTCCGGCCAGCTGAACGCGTACGGCCGTTCCAAGGCGGCCGGCGAGGCCCTCGCCCTGGCCGCCGGGGCGGTGGTGCTGCGGCCGCGCGCCGTCTACGGGCCGGGCGACACCACGCTGCTGCCGCGGCTGCTGTCGCGAGTCCGGGCCGGGACGCTGCTGCTGCCGGGGCCGGATGTGCCGCTCAGCCTCACCGCGGTGGAGAACCTGGCCGACGCCGCCCTCGCGGCGGCGGACTGGACGCCGGGCGCGTACAACGTGGCCGACGCCGAGCCGTACGCGCGGGACGCCGCCGTACGCCGGGTGCTGCGCGCGCACGGCGTCTCGGCCCGGATCCGGCACCTCCCGCTCGGGGTGGCCCGTACGGCCGCCCGTGTGGCGGAAGCCTGCGCGCGGGGCGGCGCCGAACCGGCCCTGAGCCGCTACGCGGTGGACCAGCTGGCCCACCCGGTGGTGCTGGACCTGAGCCGGGCCCGCGGCCAGGGCTGGAGCCCGGGCCGCACCCTGGACGACTACCTGGCGCGCCTGTAGCCGTGTGCTGTTCCATGCCGGCCGGGCCGGGCGCCCGGCGCCCGGCCCGGCACGGCAGGCCCCCCCCGGGACCGGTCGGCGGGGCTCGGTCCCCCCGCGCCTCAGCCGCGCCGACCGGCGATCACACCCCCGTCGTACGGGACCTCAGGCCCCGGACTGCGCCATCGTGCGGCGCAGGCTCAGTGGACGCATGTCCGTCCAGATCCGGCCGATGTGGTCCAGGCATTCCTGCCGCGAGCCGGTCGTGCCCTCCGCGTACCAGCCCCCCGGCAGCTCGCGGTCCGCCCGCCAGACGGAGTACTGCTCCTCGTCGTTGTGCACGACCCGGTAGCCGGTCTCGTCGGTGTCACTCATCGCTTCGGTCCTCCCGCAGTCATTCGGTCAGCGAGGCCAAGCGTGTCGTGGAGCCCGGTCCGTCCATAGGGCCAAACGCGCAGAAGGACCGGCGGTCGGTGCTGCCACTCCTTCCCTGGTGGCCCGGTCGCGCCCGGCGGCAGGGTGTACCGCAGCCAGGGTGGCGTCCGGGAGGTACCGACAGGTGCCGGGCGTCCGACGCCGCCGGCCATGCCACCCCCTCAGGCTCAGGCCGGAAGGAGCTCCGCCATGTCGGACACCCCAGAGAACGTGCACCTGCCCACCGGCGGGTGGCGGTTGTGGGAGCACTTCGCGCTCCGCGGACCCGGCTTCCCCGCCGAGGGGGTTTTGCGCATGGCGCCGCCGGGGCTGGCCCTGGCCGCCGACAAGTTCGGGCCGGGCGATGCGCTCGCGGGCCCCGAATGGGAGGACTTCACCGCGGCGTTCGACACCGGCGCCGTGCGCACCGCCGAGCTGCTCCAGGACATCGCCGCCTCGCCCCGCTTCCGGGCGGCCGTGGCGTGGCAGAACCCGGCGGTCCTGCGGACGGGCATCGCGCCGTTCCTGAACTGGACGCCGACCGCCGCCGGCCGCACCAGCATGCCCCGCCAGCGCGAGGAGCTCGTCGCCCACTACTGGCAGCGCTTCTGCGTCAAGAACGACACCATCGGCTTCTTCGGCCCCGTCGGCTGGGGCCGCTGGAACCTCGCCACGCAGGGCGTCGAAATCGACCCCGGCACCGGTCTCCTGGCCGACTCCAGGGTGTATTTCGCCAGTTGGGCCATCGACGCGCTGGCGAAGTCGCTGAACGCGGACCCCGCGATGCGGGCCTGGATCCCGCCGCGCCGGGTGTCCTTCGTACGGGCCGAAGGCGCAGCGGTGCACCTGCCGGGCCGGCCGCCGCAGCCCATCGGTGAGGCCGCCCGGGCCGTCCTGGACCTGTGCGACGGGACCCGGCCGGTGGGCGTGATCGCCGAGGCGCTCGGCATCCCCGTGGCGGAGGCCACCGGGGCCGTGGAGTGGCTGCTGGCCAAGCGGTGGGTGCACTGGCGGCTGGAGGTGCCCACGAGCACCTACCCGGAGCGGGAGCTGCGGGCCATCCTGGAGCGCGTCGGCGACCCGGCGCTGCGCGAGCCGGCCCTGGCGAAGCTGGCGGTACTGGAGCGCGGCCGGGACGCCGTGCAGGCCGCGGGCCTGGACGCCGAGGCGCTGACCGCTGCGATCGCCGCCCTGGAGGGGGACTTCGCCGCGCTGACCGCCACCGACGCCCAGCGGTCCAAGGGCGAGCGGACCGCGCCCTGCCGCGGGCTGGTGTACTCCGACTGCCGCCGGGCGGCCACCGCGACCCTCGGCACCGCCCTGCTGGACGAGCTGACCCCGCTGGCCCAGTGCCTGACGGCGGCGCGCTGGATGACCAACCGGTTCGCCGAGAAGGTCGTCGAACGCCTCCGCGAGGTGTACGAGCGGCTGCGCCCGGCCGGCCGGGTGGACCTGGGGTCGATGTGGCTGGGCTCGCTGCCCTCCCCGTACGCGCAGGCGGGCGCGGATCTCGACGCGGTCCAGGCGGAGTTGCGGGCCAAGTGGGCCCGGATCCTCGCCGCTCCCGAGGGTGCGCGGCGGGTCCGGGTGTCGTCGGCGGACATCGCCGAGCGGGTGCGGGCCGAGTTCGAGGAGCCGGGGGCCGGCTGGTCGCTGGCCCGGTACTTCAGCCCGGACGTGCTGCTGCTGGCCGAGGACGCGGACGCGGTGGCGCGCGGGGACTTCGAGATGGTCCTGGGTGAGATGCACAGCGCGCTGAACACGATGGGCGCCTCGCTCTTCGTGCACCAGCACCCCGACCGCGAGGAGCTGATCGCGGAGACCACCCGCGACTTCCCCGGGCCGCGGCTGCTGCCGATGCTGCCGAAGGAGCTGCCGCTGAAGTGGTCGACCCGCAGCAGGCCTTCGCTGGACCGGCCCGAGGACTACTTCGTCTCGCTGGTCGACGACACCGGCGACCCGCACCGGCCGCGCACCGTGCTGTGCGCCGACGTCACGGTGGAGGACCGGGACGGCCGCCTGACGGCGGTGCTGCCCGACGGGGCGGCCTTCGACCTGCTCGACGTGTACGCCAACACCCTGACGCAGCGGGTCATGGACCGCTTCACGCTGCGCCCCGAGGGCGACCACACCCCGCGGATCAGCATCGACAAGATGGTCGTGGCCCGCGAGACCTGGGCCTTCGCCGCGTCCGACCTCGCCTTCGCGGAGGAGAAGTCCGAGGCGAAGCGGTACGTGCGGGCCCGGCACTGGCAGCAGGAGCACGAGCTGCCGCGGTTCGTGTTCGTGGTCTCGCCCACCGAACCACGGCCCTTCTACGTGGACTTCGACAGCCCGGTGTACCTGACGATCCTCGCCAAGGCCGCCCGCCGGCTGGCCCGCAAGGACCCCGGCGCCAAGCTGAAGGTCAGCGAGATGCTGCCGACGCCCGAGCAGGCCTGGCTGACCGACGACCAGGGCGCGGCCTACACCTCGGAGCTGCGCTTCGTCGCCGTCGACCAGAGCGCCGTGCAGCGGGAAGCGGAGGGCGGGCGCTGATGCGTACCTTCGTCGACGACATCGCCGCGCACGCCGCCGCCGAACCGGACCGGATCGCGGTCACCACCCCGACGGGCGACTGGACGTACGGGCAGCTCACCGCCCGGATCGACGCACTGGCGGCGGTACTGCGGGCGCGGGGCGCCCGACCGGAGACGGTGTGCGCGGTGGCGGTGGAGCGGGGCGTGGACGCCGTCGTCGCCCCGGCCGCTGTGGTGCGCTCCGGCGCCGCCTTCCTGGGCCTGGACCCGGAGCAGCCGCCCGCCCGGCTGGCCGCCCTGGTACGCAGCGGGGGCGCCGACATGCTGCTGACCACCTCGGCCCTGGCCGGGCGGCTGGACCTGCCGGTTCCGGGACCGCCGGTGCTGCTGGACCGGCCCGGGACGGCGGCGGGCCCGGCCCACGGGCGCCCCGGACCGCCGGACGGGCGCTGCCTGGCCTACGTCAGCCACACCTCGGGGAGCACCGGGGAGCCCAGCGCCGTGCTGGTCGAACACCGCAGTCTGGACTCGTACCTGCGGTTCGTGGTGCGCGACTACGGCCTGGGCCCGGGGACCGTGGCCCTCCAGGTGGCGCCGCTCGGCTACGACGCCTCCCTGCGGGACACCTTCGCCCCGCTGCTGGCGGGCGGACGGCTGGTGGTGGTGCCGCGTTCGGCGCTGCTGCGGCCCGAGGAGTTCGGCGCGGCGGTGCGCGAGCACGGGGTGAGCGCGCTGCTGAGCGTGACCCCGTCGTTCCTGTCCTTCCTGGCCGGGCAGCCGGACGGGCAGCGCCTGCTGGCCGGGGTGCGGCTGGTGGTCTCCAGCGGGGAGTCGCTGCGGCCGTTCCTGGCCGCGGGGGGCCGGCCCCTGGTGCGGGGCCGGCTGGTCAACCAGTACGGCCCGACCGAGTGCACGATGACCTCCACCCGCCATGTCGTGCCGACCGACCCGGACACGCGGGCGGACACCGTGGGCACCCCGATCGACGGCGTGGTCGTACGGCTGCTCGACGAGGGGCTGGCAGCGGTGCCGGACGGGGCCGCCGGGGAGGTGTGCATCGGCGGGGTGGGCGTGGCCCGCGGCTACCGGGGGCAGCCCTCGCGAACCGCGGAGCGGTTCGTCCCCGACCCGTACGGGCCTCCCGGCTCCCGGATGTACCGGACCGGAGACCGGGCGAGCCTGGGCCCCGACGGGCTGGAGTACCTCGGCCGCGGCGACCGGCAGGTCAAGATCCGCGGCTACCGCGTCGACCCGGCCGAGGTCGAGGGCGCCCTGCTGGCCCACCCGGGGGTCACGGGGGCGGTCGTCACCTCCGACACCGACGGGCTGGGACGGGTGTTCCTCGTCGCCCATGTCACCGGAGACCTGGCGCAGACCACCGACGCGGCGCTGCGCGCCCACCTGGCCACCACCTTGCCCCCGCATCTGATGCCGCGCCGGTTCGCCCGCCTGGCACAGCTGCCCACGACCCGCGGCGGGAAGGCCGACCGCCGCGCCCTCTCGCAGTCCGGAGGCCGCTCATGACCACCGCCTTCACCACCACCCCCGTCACCACTACCTCCGCCACCGCCGCCGCCCCCGGCAGCGCCGGCACCGCGCCCCGTACGGCGGGCGCCCCGCTGGGCCGCGCGGACGCGGAGGCCGCCGCCGTGCGGATCGCCGGCCACGTCCGGCGGACCCCGCTGTTGCCGGGCCTGTCCCACCCCGGGCGGCGGCGGGACGGCTGGGGCCTGCTCCTGAAGGCCGAACACCTCCAGTACGGGGGCTCGTTCAAACTCCGCGGGGCCTCGAACGCGGTCCTCGCGCTCGGTGCCCGCCGGATCGTCACCGGTTCCTCGGGCAACCACGGCATCGCGCTGGCCCGGCTCGCCGCGTCGCTCGGCGCCGAGGTGACCGTGGTGCTGGCGGCCGGGGCCCACCCCGCCAAGATCGCCCTGATCCGGGCGCTGGGCGCACGCACCGTACGGGTGTCGGGCGGCGTCGCCGAACGGGAGGACCGGGCGCGGGCGCTGGCCGAGGAGACCGGCGCGGTCCTCGTGCCCTCCTCCGACCACGAACTGGTCGTCGCCGGACAGGGCACGGTCGGCCTGGAGATCCTCGCCGAGGCACCCGACACCGAGACCGTCTACGTCCCGACCGGTGGGGGCGGGCTGCTGGCCGGGGTCTGCCTCGCCGCGTACGGCCACCCGGTCCGGGTGGTGGGGGTGGAGCCCGCGTGCACGCCCCGCTACGCCCGTTCGCTGGCCGCAGGACGGGCCGTACGGCTGGCGCCCAGCGACACCGTCGCCGACGGGCTGCGCGGGCAGCAGCCGGGGGCGGTGCCCTACCCGGTGATCCGCGACCGGGTCGACGACCTGATCACCGTCTCCGACGCCGAGATCCTCGCCGCCGCGGCGTTCCTGCGCCGGCGCGGCGTGGAGGCCGAGCCCAGCGGCGCGGTCGCCCTGGCCGGGGCCATGCGGGTGGGCCGCGGCAACGGCCGCTCCGTCGCGATCGTCTCCGGAGGCAACACGACGGCGGCCCTGGCGGCGTCCGTCACGGCGGCCGCGCCCGCGCTCGCCACGCCCCTGCCCGCCGCACCGCCGGCGCCGGCGGCCCCGGCCCACCCGTGTCTTCCGTCGCTCACCGCTGTCGTGTCCCGTACGTCCCTCGCGGCCGGCACGCCCGTCGCCGCCGCACGTCCCTTCCTGGAGGAGATCTCATGACCACGACGACCGAGAACCTGATCGCGCAGCCCACCGGCCCCGCCCTGACCGAGCTGGTCACCGGCATCTACCGGGAGACCCTGGGCGTGGCCGAACTCGACGAGCACAGCGACTTCTACGAATGGGGCGGCGACTCGCTGACCGCGTTCCGGATCACCGCACGGCTGGAGGAGGCCCTCGGTGTGGAGGTCCCCGTCGCCCTCGTCTTCGCCTACCCCTCGCCCGCCGACCTCGCCGAGGTCGTCGATGCCGACTTCGTCCAGGCATGAGGGGCAGGCCATGACCGAAACGTACCTGCCCGGCGGCCGCTGGCGGCTGTGGGACCAGTTCGCGCTGCGCGGGGCCGGCTTCCCGGCCCGGGGCGTGCTGCGGCTGGCCCCGGCGGGACTGGCCTCGGCCGCCGACAAGTTCCGCCCCGACACCGGAGGCCCGCCCGACGCCGGGGGCGGGCCCGGGGCGGTGCTGTCCGGCGAGCAGTGGGAGGAGTTCGCCGGCCTGTTCGCCGATGCCCAGGTGGAGACCGCGCACGTCCTCCAGGACATCGCCCGGGCGCCCGCCTTCCGGGAGGCGGTGGCCTGGCAGAACCGGCCGGTGCTCGGCTCCGGCATCGCGCCGTTCCTGAACTGGACGCCGACCGCCGCCGGCCGCACCAGCATGCCCCGCCAGCGCGAGGAGCTCGTCGCCCACTACTGGCAGCGCTTCTGCGTCAAGAACGACACCATCGGCTTCTTCGGCCCCGTCGGCTGGGGCCGCTGGGACCTGGCCACGCAGGGCGTCGAGGTCGACCCGGGCAGCGGTCTGGTCGCCGACTCACGGGTGTACTTCGCCAGTTGGGCGATCGACGCCCTCGCCGCGGTGCTCGACACCGATCCGGCGCTGCGGGAGTGGGTGGCGCCGCGCCGGGTGCCCTTCGTCCGCCAGGCCGGGATGGAGGTGACGGTGCCGGGCCGCCCGCTGCAGTCCCCCGGGGAGCCGGCGCGGGCCGTGCTCGCGCTGTGCGACGGCGTACGGCCGGCCCGGGAGATCCGGGCCGCGCTGCCGGGGGTGGACGTGCCGGCCGTCCTGGCCGACCTGGTGGCGCGCCGCTGGGTGGTCTGGAAGCTGGAAGTGCCGGCCGGTGCCCGCCCGGAACGGTACCTGCGGGCCTGGCTGGACCGGGTTGGGGACGCGGAGCTGCGCCGGTCCGGGCTCGCCGCCCTCGACACCCTGGAGCGGGGGCGCGAGCGGGTCCGGGCCGCCGAGGGGCCCGAGGAGCTGGTGGCCGCGTTGACCGGCCTGGAGGAGGAGTTCACCGCACTGACCGAGACGGCCGCCGTCCGCGAGAAGGCGGCCGGTACGGCCCCGTGCCGGGCCCTGGTCTACTCCGACTGCCGGCGCGCGGCGACGGCCACGTTGGGCCGGACCGTGCACGAGGCGCTCGCCCCGCTCGACCCGCTGCTGACCAGCGCGGGCTGGCTCACCGCGCGGCTCGCCGATGCGGTGATGGGACGGGCGAAGGAGGTGTACGCACGGCTGGCCGGGCAGGGCCCGGTCGACCTGGCTGCGTTCTGGTTCGCCTGCATGCCGATCCTGCACGGCGCCGCCCGCTCGGAGTCGGCCGAGCTCCAGCGGGAGTTCCGCAGGCGGTGGGGGGTGATCCTGGCCCCGCCGCCGGACAGCCGCCGGGTGAGGCTGACGCTGGACGCGGTCGCGGGACCGGTGGCCGAGCAGTTCGGCGGGCCGGGCGGCGGCTGGACGGCCGCGCGCTATCTCAGCCCCGACATCATGCTCGCGGCCGGTGGGGAACGCGCCGTCGCACGCGGCGACTTCGAGCTGGTCCTCGGTGAGCTGCACGTGGCGGCCAACACCCTGGGCGCCTCGCTCTTCGTCCATCAGCATCCGGCCCCGGAGGAGCTCGCCGCGCTCACCGACCGCGACCATCCGGGGCCCCGCCTGATGCCGCTGCTGCCCAAGGAGCACCGCTCCCGGCTCTCGGCCCGGATCCGGCACTCCCTGGTCCGCCCGCAGGACTACCACGTCGCCCTCGTCGACTTCACCGCCGACCCGGGCCGCCCCCGTACCGTGCTCAGCGCGGACGTGGCCGTGACCGAGCGGGCGGACGGCGAGCTGGCGGTGGTCCTGCCCGACGGGGCCGAGTTCCCTGCGGTGGACGTGTTCTCGCACGTCCTGACCACCCTGGCGATGGACCTGTTCCAGATCCTGCCCGAGGAGGCCGAGCACTCCCCCCGGGTCACCGTGGACCGGCTGGTGGTGGCCCGCGAGACCTGGCGCCCGGCCCCGGCGGGCCTGGACTTCGCCGACGAGAAGGACGAGGCGCGCCGGTTCGTACGGGCCCGGCAGTGGCGGGAGCGGCACGGGATGCCGCGGTTCCTCTTCGTGGTCCTGCCCACCGAGACCCGGCCGTTCTACGTGGACTTCGACAGTCCCGTGTACGTGAACATCCTCGCCAAGGCGGTCCGCCGGATGGCCCGCAGGGAACCGGAGGGACGGGCCGTCTTCACCGAGATGCTGCCGAGCCCCGAACAGGCCTGGCTGACCGACGACCAAGGGGAGCTGTACACCTCCGAGCTGCGCTTCGTGGCGGTGGACGAGGGCTGAGCGCACGAAGGGAACAGTGACGCACAACGGCGGCGCGCACGGCCGGATCCCGGCCGGGCGGGGCCGCCGTTGCGCGTTCTACCCCCCGGCCGCTGCGCGCGCGGCTGCGTCTTCTTCCCTACTGACGGGGCCGCGCGGCCAGCAGTGTTGAGGAAAACACCGCTTGGAGGCCCACAGTGAAGGTTGTCGCAGCGCAGGGCGGGGCGAAGCACGGCAGCGTTGCCGGCGAGAGCCCCCGTGAGGGTGACGGGGTGTCGTTCGCGCAGCGGAGGCTGTGGTTCCTCGACCAGCTGTCCGGAGGCTCCGCAGAATCCCTGCTGCCGCTGGCCCTGCGCATCCGCGGCGCCCTCGACGTCCCGGCCCTCGAACGGTCGCTGAGCGGCGTCGTCGACCGGCACGAGGTGCTGCGCACCCGGTTCACCGCCGTCGACGGGGAACCGGTACCGCAGGTGGACGCGCCGGGCCGCACCGTGCTGGAGCGGGTGGAGGCGGCGGACACCGCCGAGCTGTTCGACCGGGAACTGGCGCGCCCCCTCGACCTGGCCCGCGAGCACCCGCTGCGGGCCACCCTCGCCCGCCTCGGGCCCGAGGAGCACGTCCTACTCCTGGTGGTCCACCACATCGCCGTGGACGGCTGGTCCTGGGACGTGCTGCTGCGCGAACTGGCCGCCGGCTACCGCGGCGAGGCGGTGGCGGCGCCCGCGCTCCAGTACACGGACGTGGCCCGCGCCGAGGCCGAGCGGCTGAGCGGCCCGCGCCTGGAGCGGCTGCTGGGCTACTGGCGGGAAAGGCTGGCGGGGGTGCCCCCGCTCGCCCTGCCGGCGGACCGCCCCCGGCCGGCCTTCTGGGACGGCTCCGGGGACGTCGTCCGCTTCGAGCTGCCCGCCGGGCTGGTCGACGAGGTGGACCGGGTGGCCCGCGAGCACCGCGCGACCCGCTACATGGTGCTCCTCACCGTGTACCAGGCCCTGCTGGCGCGCTACTCCGGCCGCTCGGACATCGCCGTCTGCACGACGCTGGCCGACCGGGGGCGGGCGGAGGTGGCCGATGTGATCGGCCCCTTCGTGAACACCATCGTCCTGCGGACCGACCTGTCCGGGGAGCCGAGCTTCGCCGAGCTGCTGGGGCGGGTCCGTGCGGGCGCCCTCGCCGACTTCTCGCACGCCGAGGCGCCCTTCGACCGCGTGGTCGGCGAGGTGGTCACCGAGCGCGACCTCTCCCGCCATCCGCTCGCGCAGGCATCCTTCACCCTGCTCAACACCGTCCCCGCCACGGCGGGCCTGGACGGGCTGGACGTGTCGCTCGTACGGACCCCGCTGACCGGCACGCCGCTGGACGTGTTCCTCGACCTGAGCCTGCGCGCCAACGGCGACATCGCCGCCCGGCTCCAGTACTCCACCGCCCTGTTCGACGCCGACACCATGACCCGCTTCACCGAGGGCTACATGGCCCTGCTGTGCGCCGTGGTGGCCTCCCCCGAGTCCCCGCTGGCCGCACTGGCGCGGCGGATCGAGCCGCTGCCGGGCCGGGAGCGCCGCCGGCTGCTGGAGCTGGCGGGCCCGGCGGGCGAGGTGGTGGCCGCGCCGCCGTTGCGGGTGTCCGGGGAGGCGGGCGCGGTGGCCCTCGTCTGCGGGGACGAGACCCTGTCCTACGGCGAGCTGGACGCCCTCGGCGGCGGCCTGGCAACGGCGCTGCGGGCGGCCGGCGTGGGCTCCGGCACCCCGGTGGGGGTGTGCATGCGGCGCGGGGTGCGGTCGGTGGCCGCGATGACCGCGATCTGGCGGGCGGGCGGGGTGTACGTACCGCTGGACCCGTCCCTGCCCGAGGAGCGCCTGCGCTTCATGGCGGCCGAGGCGGGGCTGCACTGCATCCTCGCCGACGCGGCGACCGGCGAGCGGGCCGGCGGGCTCGGCCCGGCGGTGCTGCCCGTGGAGGGCGTCCGGCCCGAGCCGGACGCGCCGCACCACACGCCGGATCCCCGGGACCTGGCGTACGTCATCTTCACCTCGGGCTCGACCGGGCACCCCAAGGCCGTCGGCATCGAGCACGGCGCGATCGCCGCCCATGTGGCCGCGGCCCGGGCCGAGTTCGGCATCACCGCCGCGGACCGGGTGCTCGCCTTCTCCTCCTTCTCCTTCGACGCCTCCCTGGACCAGCTGCTGACCGCGCTCGGCTGCGGGGCCACCCTGGTCGTGCGGCCGGACGAGCAGTGGCTGCCCTCGCAGATCCCCTCGGTGGTGGAGCGGCACGGGATCACGGTGCTGAACCTGCCGCCCACCTACTGGGCCCAGCTGGCCCTCTCCCTCACCGACGCCACCGCGCGGGCACTGGCGCCGCTGCGGCTGCTGATCCTCGGCGGGGAGTCCGTCCCGGCGGGGGCGCTGGCCGCCTGGCGGTCCGCGGTCCCGGGGGTGCGGGTGGTCAATGCGTACGGTCCGACCGAGACCACCGTCACCGCCGCCACCCACGACATCCCGGCGGACGGCGATCCGGGCCGGGTCCCCATCGGGCGGCCGCTGGGCGGGCGCCGGACGTACGTGGTCGACTCCCGCGACGAGCTCGTCCCCGTGGGCGAGCCGGGTGAACTCCTCATCGGCGGCCCGGAGCTGGCCCGCGGCTACCTGGGGCAGCCCGCCCTGACGGCCGCCCGCTTCGTCCCCGACCCCTACGCGCAGGACGGCGGCCGGCTCTACCGCACGGGCGACGTGGTACGCCGACTGCCCTCCGGGGAGCTGGAGTTCCTCGGCCGGACCGACGACCAGGTCAAGATCCGCGGCTTCCGCATCGAGCTCGGCGAGGTCGAGGCCGTCCTGCGGGAGTGCCCCGGGGTCGTGGCGGCCGCGGTGGCCGTCGCCGCGGACGCCCAGGGCGGCAGCAGCCTCACGGGCTGCGTGGTGGCCGGCCCCGGCGGCCCGGTCGAACCGGCGGTGCTGCGGGCGTTCTGCGCCGAGCGGCTCCCGCACCACGCCGTCCCGGCGGAATTCGCGCAGCTCCCGGCGCTTCCGGTGAACGCCTCCGGCAAACTCGACCGGTCCGCGCTGCCGGCTGCGCTGCCGGGCCGGGACCGGGCCGCGAGCGGCTCCGAGTTCGTCGCGCCGCGCGATGCGACCGAGCAGGTGGTCGCCGAGATCTGGGCGGAGGTCCTGGGCGTCGACCGGGTCGGCATCGACGACGGGTTCTTCGACCTGGGCGGGCACTCCCTGCTCGCCACCATGGCCGTGTCCCGGATCGCGGAGCGGCTCGGCCGCGAGGTGGAGCTGCGCACCCTGTTCGAGCACCCCCGGATCCGCACGTTCGGCCCGCTCGTGGCCGCGGCCCGGCAGGCGGGCACCGCCACAGTGGTCCCCGTGGACCGCTCGGGTCCGCTGCCGCTGTCGTTCGCCCAGGAGCGGATGTGGTTCCTCGACCGGATGTCCGACGCGGGCGACGAGTACGTGCTCTGGTTCTCCTGGCGGTTGCGCGGCGGACTGGACCGGGAGGCCTGGCAGGCCGCCCTCGACGACGTGGTCGAGCGGCACGAGGCGCTGCGGACCGCGCTGACCGAGGTGGACGGCCGCCCGGCGCAGCGGGTGCTGGCGGGCGTGCGCGTACCGCTGCGCTGGCAGCCCGTACCGCCCGCGGCGCCCGGGGAGGACGAGGCCGCGCGACGGGACCGGGTCCGCGGGGAGGCGGTCGCGTACGCCACCGGCCGCTTCGACCTGGCGTGCCCGCCGATGCTGCGGGCCGGGGTGTGGGAGCTGTCCCCGGAGGAGCACGTCGCCGTCATCGCCTTCCACCACGTGGCGACGGACGGCTGGTCCAAGGACGTGATCATCGGCGAGCTGTCCGCCTGCTACGCGGCGCGGCGGTCCGGCGGGCCGGCGCAGCTGCCGCCCGTTCCGGTGCAGTACGGGGACTACGCGGTCTGGCAGCGCGACCGGATGGCGGGCGAGGTGCTGGAGCGGCAGCTGGCGTACTGGGAGCGGACGCTGGCCGGGGTGCCCGTACTGGAGCTGCCCACGGACCGGCCCCGGCCCGCGGGCTGGTCGGGCCGGGGCGGCGCGGTGGAGATCGACCTGCCGCGCGAACTGGAGCCACTCGTCGGCGCGTTGGCGCGCCGGTACGGGGTGACCCGGTTCATGGTGCTGCTCGCGGTGGTGCAGATCGTGCTGGGCCGCTGGTCCGGGCAGCAGGACGTGGCGGTGGGCACCCCGGTCGCCGGGCGCGGCCAGGTGGAGCTGGAGCGCCTGGTCGGCCTGCTGGTGAACACGGTGGTGCTGCGGGCGGACCTGTCCGGCGAGCCGTCCTTCGAGGAGTTCCTGGGCCGGGTGCGGGAGGCGGTGCTCGGGGCCTTCGACCACCAGGAGGTGCCCTTCGAGCGCCTCGTGGAACAGCTGCGGCCGGAGCGGGACCCGTCCCGCAATCCGCTGTTCCAGGTGATGTTCGACGTCCAGGAGAGCGCCACCGGGGGCCCGCGCGTCGAGGGCCTGGAGGTGGAGCACTTCGTCCTGCCGTGGGGTTCGGCCAAGTTCGACCTGACCGCCACCTTCCTGCTGTATCCCGACCGGTTCGCGCTGAACGTGGAGTACGCGAGCGACCTCTTCGACGCCGCCACGGTCACCCGGTTCGCCGGGCACGTCGGCCGGGTGCTGGAGTCGGTGCTCGCGGACCCGGGCCGGGCGCTGACCCGGCTGGACCTCCTGTCCGCCGCGGAGTACGGGGAGCTCACCGCGACGGCGGCCGGCTCGCCGACCGTGTCGGCGGCGGCCCCGTTCACGGTGGAGGGCGAGCCCGACGCGGTGGCGCTGGTCTGCGGGGACGATGTCCTGCGCTACGGCGAACTGGACGGCCTGACCGGCGGGCTGGCCACCGCGCTGCGGGAGGCGGGCGTCCGCCCGGAGCTCCCGGTCGGCGTGTGCCTGCGGCGCGGCATCCCGTCCGTGGCCGTCATGGCGGCGATCTGGCGGGCGGGCGGGGTCTACGTCCCGCTGGACCCCGGGCTCCCGGAGGACCGGCTGCGGTACATGGTCGAACAGGCTGGTGTCCGGTGCCTGGTCACCGACGAATCGACCGCGGCCCTCGCGGACCGCCTCGCGGGGACCGGACGGCCCGGGACCGGAGGCGCCGAGGGCGGCGCCGCGGGACGGATGCCGGTGCTCCACTTCGAGGCCGTGCGACCCGACCCGGACGCCCCCCGCCACACGCCCGGCCCGCGCGAGCTCGCCTGCATCATCTTCACCTCGGGTTCCACCGGCCGCCCCAAGGCGGTCGGGGTCGAGCACCACGCCCTCGGCGCCCATGCCCGGGCCGCCCGCGAGGAGTTCGGCATCACCGCCGAGGACCGCGTGATGAACTTCGCCTCCTTCTCCTTCGACGCCTCCCTGGAGCAGGTCCTGCCGGCGCTGACGGCGGGCGCCGCGGTGGTGGTCCGCCCCGACGTGGTGTGGTCGGTGGAGGAACTCGCCGCGCAGGTCCGCGCCGAGGGCGTGACCGTCATGGAGGTCACCCCGTCGTACTGGGAGGAGATCGCCGCCCGGCTCGACACCGTCGCCGACGACCTCAAGAGCCTGCGCCTCGCGGTGACCGGCGGGGAGACCCTGCCGTCGGCGCCGCTCGCCCGCTGGTTCCGGTACCTGCCGGACGTACCGGTCCAGAACACGTACGGGCCGACGGAGTCGGTCATCTCGGCCACCTCCCACCTGGTCACCGGCCCGGTCGAGGGCCGCGTACCGATCGGCGGGTCCTGGGGCGAGCGCCGGCTGTACGTGGTGGACGCGCACGACGAGCTGGTCCCCGTCGGCGTGCCGGGCGAACTGCTGGTCGGCGGGCCGGAACTGGCCCGCGGCTATCTCGGCCAGGCCGCGCTGACCGCCCAGCGGTTCGTCCCGGACCCGTACGGGGGCACCGGCGGGCGGCTCTACCGCACCGGCGACATCGTGCGCCGCCTGCCCTCGGGTGAACTGGACTTCCTCGGCCGCACCGACCACCAGGTCAAGATCCGCGGCTTCCGCATCGAGCTCGGCGAGATCGAGGCCGTCCTCGAACAGCACCCGGGCGTGCACGGCGCGGCGGTCCTGGTCCGCGAACTGCGCGGGGACCGCACCCTGGTGGGCTACGCGGCCGGCCGCGGGCTCGACGCCGGGGCACTGGCCGAGCACTGCCGGACGCAGCTGCCCGGCTACATGGTCCCGGCCTCCTTCGTGGTGCTCGACGCGCTGCCGCGGACCGTGCAGGGCAAGCTCGACACCGCCGCCCTGCCCGACCCCGAAATGCCCGCGCCCGCCGTGTTCACGGCGCCGCGCACGCCGACCGAGGTGGTGACGGCCCAGATCTGGGCGGAGGTGCTCGGTCTGACCGAGGTCGGGGTGCACCAGGACTTCTTCGCCCTGGGCGGGCATTCCCTGCGCGCCGTGGCCGCCGCGTCCCGCCTGCGCACGGCCTTCGATTGCCCGGTCCAGGTGCGCGACCTGTTCGACCACCCGACGGTCGAACTGCTGGCCGCCGAGGTGGAGCGCCGGCTCGTCGAGCAGATCTTGGCGATGAGCGACGACGAGATCGACCTGTCCCTGACCTCCGACTTCTGATCGCCCGACGCCCCAGCCCGAGATTGGACGGAACTTCCCATGACCACTTCACAGGTCGAGTCCTCCCCCACGTCCGGCGGTCTCTCCCCCGCCGCCCGCCGCCTCCTGGAGCAGCGCCTGCGCGGCAAGGCCTCCGCCGCGCCCGCCGGCATCCCGCGCCTGGACCCGCGCCCCGAGCAGGCTCCGCTGTCGGCCGCGCAGCAGCGCCTGTACTTCCTCGACCAGCTCGACCCGGGCAGCACCGAGTACCTGATGCCCGCGGCCTGGCGGTTCACCGGCCCGGTCGACGTGGCCGCGCTCGACGCGGCGGTCGCCGACCTGGTCGCCCGGCACGAGCAGCTGCGGGTCGTCTTCCCCGACGAGGAGGGCGTCCCCTTCCAGCGGGTGCTCTCCGCCGAGGGAGCGGGCCTGGACCTGGTCGAGCTGTCCGCCGCCGTCCGGGAGGGCGGTGACGCGGCCGTGGCGGCGGCCGTGCGGGAGCGGGCGCTGCGCCCCTTCGACCTGGCGGCCGAGCCCGCGTTCCGGGCCACGCTGCTGCGCATCGCCGAGGACGACCACGTCCTGGTGCTCGCCATGCACCACATCGTCTCGGACGGCTGGTCGCTGGACATCCTGGTGCGGGACCTGCGGGAGCTGTACGAGGCAAGAGCGCAGGGAGGCCCGCCGCCGGCCGGCCCGGCGCCGATCTCGTACACCGACTACGCGATCTGGCAGCGCGGCACCGACGAGAGCGCCGACCTCGCCTACTGGCGCAGCACCCTGGCCGGGCTGGCCCCGTTGGACCTGCCCACCGACCACGTGCGTCCGGCCACCCGCTCCTACGCCGCGGCCGTGCACACCGTCGAGCTGCCCGCGCAGCTGACCGAGGCGCTGGCCGAGGTGGGCCGGCGCGCCGACACGACCTCGTACATGACCGTGATGGCGGCCTTCCAGGCGGCGCTGGCCTTCCACAGCGGCCAGGACGACATCGCGATCGGCACCGTGGTCGCCAACCGGGAGCAGCCGGAGACCGAGCAGCTCGTCGGGTTCTTCGTCAACACCCTGGTCATCCGCACCGACCTGTCGGGCGATCCCACCTCGGCGCAGCTGCTCGCCCGGACCCGGGAGAGCGTGCTGGGCGCCCTCTCACACCAGGGCCTGCCCTTCGAGCGGGTCGTCGACGAGCTCAGCCCCGACCGGGACCTGTCGCGCAATCCGCTGTTCCAGGTGCTGTTCTCGCACACCGCCGACCGGCAGGACGGCCCGTACACGCTCGGCGCGGCGAGCGGCACGGCGGTGCCCATCGACCTGACCACCGCGAAGTTCGACCTGACGCTGGACGTCGCCGAGGACGCGCAGGCGCGGCGGGTGCGGCTGCGGTTCGTGTACCGGCCGGACCTGTTCGCCGAGGAGTCGGTGGCGCGGCTGGCGGCGCACACCGTGGCCGTGCTGGAGGCCTTCACCGCGGCCCCGAGCGTGCCGCTGAGCGAGATGGCCCTGCTGACGGAGCCGGAGATCGCCGAGCTGCTGGGTCCCGACGGCCCCGCGGCCCGCACCCCGGCCGGTGGCCTCCCCGAGGTCGCGCCCCGTCTGGCTCCGGCGCGGGTGGCCGAGCAGATCCGGCGGACGCCGGGGGCCGTGGCCGTCAGCGGCGGCGGTCGCAGCCTGACGTACGCCGAACTCGACACCGCCTCGCGGGCCTTGGCGCGGCGGCTGCGGGCGGCGGGGATCGGGCGGGAGTCCCTGGTGGGGGTGTGCCTGGGCCGGACGGTCGATCTGGCCGTGGCCCTGCTCGGGGTGTGGCGGGCCGGCGCGGCGTACCTGCCGCTGGACCCGTCCCACCCGCGGGCGCGCCGCGCGTTCACGGTCACCGACGCCGGGGTGGAGTGGGTGGTCGCGGACGCGGACGGACGCGCGGCGGTGGAGGGGCTGCCGGTGGGGGTGATCCCGCTGGAGGACCCCCGGGGACAGGTCGCGGCGGAGGAGGACGGGGAGGACGGCCCGGCCGAGGTCCTCCCGACGGCCGACAGCCTCGCGTACGTCATCTACACCTCCGGTTCGACCGGGCAGCCGAAGGGCGTGGAGATCACCCACGCGAACGCCGCATGGCTGTTCGACGCCGCGGACCGGCACTTCGCCTTCCGCCCGGACGACGTGTGGACCCTGGTGCACTCCCCCGCCTTCGACTTCTCCGTGTGGGAGCTGTGGGGGCCGCTGACCAGCGGAGGCAGGGTGGTGGTGCTGACCGGGGACGAGGTCCGCGACCCGGCCGCGGTGCACGCCGTCCTGCGCCGGGAGGGCGTCACCGTACTGAACCAGACGCCCGCCGCGTTCAAGGGGCTGCGCGCCCACATGGCGCAGCAGGGCGAGGTGTTCGCCGACCTCCCGCTGCGCACCGTCGTCTTCGGCGGGGACGCCTTCGACGCCCGGGACTACCGGGACTGGTTCGCCGTGCCGGAGGACGAGCGGCCGGCCCTGGTGAACATGTACGGGATCACCGAGACCACCGTGCACGTCACCTACCGGCTGATCACCGAGGAGGACACGCACTCCCCCGTGTACTCGCCGATCGGCCGCCCCCTGCACGGCCAGCACGGGTACGTCCTGGACCGGGCGCGCCGGCTGGTGCCCCGCGGCACGGTGGGCGAGCTGTACGTGGCCGGCGGCGGGGTGGCCCGCGGCTACCGCAACCGGCCCGAACTGTCCGCCGAGCGCTTCCCGGCCGACCCCTTCGGCCCGGACGGGACCCGGATGTACCGCACCGGTGACCTCGTCCGGGTACTGCCCGACGGACAGCTGGCGTACGTGGGGCGTGCCGACCACCAGGTGAAGATCCGCGGCTTCCGCATCGAGCCCGGCGAGATCGAGACCGCTCTGCGGGTCCTGCCGGGGGTTCGGGACGCGGCGGTGGTGGCCCGGCCCGATGCGCACGGCGGGGCCCGGCTCGTCGCCCACGTGGTGCTGACCGAGGGCCGGCCGCTGGACGCGCCGGACCTGCGGGACCGGCTGCGGCTGACCTTGCCCGAGTACATGGTCCCCGCGCTGTTCGTACGCCATGCCAGGCTGCCGATCACCGCGAACGGCAAGGTGGACCGCGCCGCGCTGGTGGCGGTGGCCGCCGAGGGGACGGCCGCCCCGGCCGACTTCACCGCGCCGGCCGGTGCGGCCGAGGAGGCACTGGCCGCCATCTGGGCCGAGGTGCTGGGCACCGAACGGGTCAGCAGCACGGCGAACTTCTTCGACCTGGGCGGCGACTCCATCCTGGCCCTGCGGGTGGTCGGGCGGGCCCGCTCGGCGGGCCTCGGGCTGAGCGTGGCCGACCTGTTCCGGGCCCGCACCCTGGCGGACCTGGCCCGGCTGGCGACCGCAGCCGACGACGCGGGGCCGGCACCCGTGGCGCCGTTCTCGCAGCTCGACCCGGCCGACGCGGCCCGGCTGCCGCAGGGGCTGGAGGACGCGTACCCGCTGACCCTGCTGCAGACCGGGATGCTGCACGAGATGCTGGCCGACGAGCGGCGCGGGGCCTACCACAACGTCACCGACCTGAAGATCACCGTGCCGGAGGGCTTCGACCTCTCCGCCTTCCAGGCGGCGGTGGAGACCGCCGTGCGCAGCCAGGACATCCTGCGGACCTCCATCGACCTCGTCTCTTACGGCGAGCCGCTGCAGCTGGTGCACCGCACCGCCGAACTCCCGGTCGGCTTCAGCGACCTGCGGGCCCTGGGCCGCGAGGAGCAGCGGGCGGCGGTGAAGGCCTACGTCAAGGAGGAGTTCTCCCGTCGCTTCGACCTGGCCGCCGCGCCGCTGGTGCGCATCCACCTGCACCAGCTCACCGACCACGAGCTGCGGATCACGATCACGGACTGCCATGTGGTCCTGGACGGCTGGAGCCTCACCTCGCTGATCGCGGACCTGCTCGACCTGCACCGCCAGGCGGTGGCCCTCGGGCGCGTGCCGAGCCTGCCCGCGTCCCCCCGGTTCGCCGAATACGTGGCGCTGGAGCGGGCGGCGGCCGAGTCCGAGGAGGGGCTGGCCTTCTGGAGCGGCCGGCTGGCCGAGCTGCGGCCCGTACGGTTCCCCCGGCGCGGCAGCGGCGCCTCCCGCGCCGGCAGTTCGGACATCGTCGAGATCCGCCGCTCCTATGCGGCGCTCGCCGAGCCGATCGGACGCCTCGCCCGGCGCGCCGGCGTACCGCGGCGGACCGTCCTGCTCGCCGCCTTCCACCACACCATGGGCATGTTCGCGGAGCACGACGCCGACCACCCGGCCGCCGGGCACTCGATCGGGCTGGTCACCAACGGCCGTCCGGAGCTGCCGGGCGCCGACCGGATGCGCGGGCTGTTCCTCAACAGCGTGCCGTTCGGCATCGGCAGGCCCGGCCCGGGGCAGAGCTGGCTGGACCTGCTGCGCACCGTCTTCGCGGCCGAGCAGGAGCTGATGCCGCACCGCAGGGTGCCGCTCGCGCGGATCGGCCGGCTGCGGCCGAACGAGCCCGGCCTGGTCGACGTCCTCTTCAACTACATCAACTTCCACCGGCTCTCCGGCGACAGCTGGGACGAGTCCGAGGAAATCGCGCAGACCATGTTCCCCCTCAACATCAACGTGAGCGTGGAGGGGTTCAGCGTCGACGTCGACACCACCCGGGTGGACCCGGCCGCCGCCGAGCAGCTCTCCGACGTGGTGTGCGGGCTGCTGGCGACGATGGTCGCCGACCCCGAGGGGCCGGCCACGGCTCCGCGGCTGGCGGAGGATGCGCGCCGGCGCGCCCTGGTGGACTGGGCGCGCGGCCCGGTCGTGGAGAACCCGCCGCAGCTCTTCCACGAGTGGATCGGCGAGCACGCCCGGCGCACCCCGGACGCGGTGGCCGTCGCCCACGGCACGAGCGAGCTGACGTACGCCGAACTGGACGCCTCGGCCGGGGCCTTGGCCGCCCGGCTGCGGGAACTCGGCGTGGGGCCCGAGGTGATCGTCGGGATCTGCGCGGACCGGGGCCCGGACATGGTGCGGGCGGTGGTCGCCGTGCTCAAGGCGGGCGGCGCGTTCCTCCCGCTCGATCCGCAGCACCCCGCCGAGCGCCTCGCCTTCGTGGCCGGGGACAGCGGGATGCGGGTGCTGCTCACGCAGTCCGCGCTGGCGGGCAAGGTCCCGTTCGACGGGGAGACGGTGCTGCTGGACGCCCCGCTCGGGCAGCCCGTGCGGCGGTCGCCCGACGCCGGGACCGCCGCCGGCAACACCGCGTACGTCCTGTACACCTCCGGGTCGACCGGCAGGCCCAAGGGCGCCGCGGTGCCGCACCGCGGGCTCACGAACCTGATCCACGGCCAGCGGGACGTGTGCCGGCCCACCGGGGACGACCGGGTGCTGCAGTTCGCCTCGTTCAGCTTCGACGTGTTCGTCAGCGAGCTGACCTGGGCCCTCGCCAACGGGGCGCGGCTGGTCACGGCGCCCAAGGAGGCGCTGCTGCCCGGCCCCGACCTGGCGGCCACCATCAACGCCCACGGGATCACCGCCGCCGCCCTGCCGCCGAGCTCGCTCGCGGTGCTGGCGGAGGAGCACGACGAACTGCCCACGCTGCGCACCATCGTGACCGGCGGCGAAGCGCCCACGGCCGAGATGGCCGACGTGTGGTCCCGCGGCCGGCGCTTCGTCAACTCCTACGGCCTGACCGAGACCTCCGTGTGGTCCTGCGGCGAGATCTGCCGGGTGGGCGGCGGCCTGCCGCCGATCGGGCCGCCGATCCGCAACACCCAGGTGTACGTGCTCGACGACGCCCTCCAGCCGGCGCCCGTCGGGGTGCCCGGCGAGATATGCCTGGGCGGCGACGCCGTCGGCCTGTACTACCTGAACCGGCCCGAACTCACCGCCACCACGTTCGTGCCCGACCCGTACGGCGAACCCGGCGGGCGGCTGTTCCGCACCGGCGACCTCGGCCGCTACCACGCCGACGGCAGCATCGAGTGCCTCGGCCGCCGGGACACCCAGGTCAAGCTGCGCGGCTTCCGCATCGAGCTGGGCGAGCTGGAGCACGCGCTGCGGGAGCTGCCCGCGGTGCACAAGGCGGTCGTCCTGCTCCGCCGCGACCTGCCGGGCGACCCGGCGCTGGTCGCGTACGTGGTGCCCGCGCCCGGCGCCGCCCCGGACGCGGAGGCCTTGAGGCTGGAGCTGCGCTCCCGGCTGCCCCAGTACATGGTGCCCGCCCGGTTCGTGTTCCTCGACGAACTGCCGCTGAACACCAGCCGGAAGGTGGACCGGGGCGCGCTGCCGCTCCCGCAGGAGCGCTCCGACCTCGACACCGCCTACGTAGCGCCGCGCACGCCGGCCGAGGAGGCGCTGGCCGAGGTGTGGCGTGCGGTGCTGGGCCTGCCGCGGGTCGGCGTCCACGACGACTTCTTCCGCATCGGCGGCAGCTCCCTGTCGACGGTCCGGGTGGCCGCCCGGGCCGCGGCCCGGGGCCTGCCGGTCTCGGTCCGAGACCTGATCGAGGCCCCGACCATCGCCCAGCTCGCCGCCCGGGCCGGGCGGTCGGCGGACGCGGCGCAGGACGTCAGGTCCGAGGTCCGGCTACGGGAGGGCGAGGGCGACCCGATGTGGTGCGTCCACCCCACCGGCGGCAGCGCGGCCTGGTACGTCGGGCTCGCCCGGGCCCTGCCGGCCGGGGTGCCGGTACGGGCCTTCCAGGCCCGGGGGCTGCTCGGCGGGGTCGACCCGACCACGGTGGCGGGCATCGCGGCCAACTACGCCGCGGAGATCACCGAGCACGGGCGGACCGGCCCGCACGACCTGTTCGGCTGGTCGATGGGCGCCAACCTGGCCATGGAGATGGCGACCCAGCTGCACGAGGCGGGCCACACCGTGGCGCCGCTGACGCTGATCGAGCCGTACCTGCCCTGCCCCGCCTCCCGGGAGCGGCTCGCCGCCGTCGGCCGGGACATGGAGGAGGGGCTGCGGCTGCGCGACCGGGTGCGCGCCCTGGCGCCGTCGGCCGAGCGGGAGGCGGCGACCGCCGAGCTCACCGCGCTGCTGCTCGGCGCGGGCATGGGCGCGGACGAGGCGGCCATGGTGGAGAACGCCCCGATCGAGGTGTGGCACTCGCTGCTCACCGCCCTGGCCGGCTACGAGCTGCGGCCCTACCCCGGCCACGTCCACCTCGTGGTGGGCAGCGCTGCCGCCGGCCTCCCCGACGGCGAGCCGATGCCCGGACTGGACGTGGGCTTCCGGGAGTACGTCGAACGCTGGCGCGGGCTGGCCCTGGGCGGGCTCACCGTCCACGTGACCGAGGGAGACCACATGTCGCTGATGTCCGAACCCCTGATCGGCACCACCGCGGCCCTGCTGCACTCGATCCGGACGGAGGCCCGGCGATGACGACCCTGACGACGATGACGCAGACGACTGCGACCGCGGAAGCGGCGGCGGCGACTGCGACGGCGGCACCCGCCTCCGCGCCGGCCGGCTTCACCGAGCGGTACCTGCTCGACCCCGCCGTCAACGCGGACCCGTACCCGTACCTCAACTCCCTGCGCGACCACGATCCGGTGTACTGGAGCGCCATGCACCGCGCCTGGCTGGTGACGGGCCATGCCCAGCTGATGCACTGCCTGCGCGACCCGGCGGTCTCCGCCGAGCGGGTGCGCCCGCTGATGGACGCCGTACCGGAGGGTGCCCGAGAGGACGCCGAGCGGGCCTTCGCCATCCTGTCCCGCTGGATGGTGTTCAACGACCCGCCGCAGCACCGGCGGCTGCGCCAGGTGTTCCAGGAGCAGTTCGCGGCCCGCTCGATCGGCCGCTACCGCACCTTCGTGGAACGCGCCACCCGCGCCATGCTCGCCCGGCGCGCGGTTCCCGGCCGGACCGGCGACCTGGTCGCGGACATCGCCCGGCCGCTGCCCGCCCTGGTCTTCGCCCGCTGGCTGGGCGTACCCCAGGCGCACGGGCCCTCCTTCTGGTACTGGAACGCCCGGGTGGGCGACCTGGTGCTGGGCGCCGCCCAGGAGGAGCGCGAGTACCGCACCTCGCTCCAGTCCCTGGTCAACTTGGACGACTACCTCGCCGGCCTGGTCCGCGAACGCCGCGCCGACCCCAAGGACGACCTGATCAGCGCCGTGCTCGCGGGCGGCCAGATCGGCACGTCGGTGAGTGAGGAGGAGTTCGTCGGGATGCTGACCCAGATGGCCTTCGCCGGCGGCGAGACCACCAGCAACCTCATCGTCAACACCGTGCTGGCCCTGCTGCGCCATCCGCAGGAGCTGGCGGCCGTACGGGAGGACCCGGCGCGGGTGTCGATGGCGGTGGAGGAGGCGCTGCGCCACGACGGCCCGTCGAAGATGTCGATCCGCACGGCCGCCCGGGACTTCGACCTCGACGGCCACCCGGTGCGCTCCGGCGACCGGATGTTCCTGGTCACCGCGGCCGCCAACCGGGACCCCGAGCGCTTCGCCGATCCCGACCGGTTCAGCGTGCTGCGCGGCAGCGCCTCCCACCTGGGCTTCGGCTTCGGGGCGCACTTCTGCATCGGGGCGGCGCTGGCCCGGCTGGTCGCGGGGGCGGTGGTCGACGTGCTGGTGCGCGAGTACCCGGACCTGGAACTGCTCGAACAGCAGCTCACCTGGCAGCCTTCGCTGCTCAACCGCGCGCTGACCGCCCTGCCCGTCCGCTACTGAAAGGCCCCTCTCATGGCTACCACCTTGGCGGGCGCGGGATCACGGCTGCGCGCCCCCGCCCGGCTGCCGTCCTTCCGCCTGCTGTGGCTCGGGCAGTCCCTGTCCCTGCTCGGCGACGGGTTCAGCTACATCGCGTTCGCGTGGATCACGCTGGGCCTGACCGGGTCCACCCTGGCGCTGGGCTACGTCCTCGCCTTCCAGGCGGTCCCACGGGCCCTGCTGACCCTGGTCGGCGGCTCCCTGAGCGACACCTGGTCCCCGCGGGCGCTGATGAAGTTCTCCAGCTGGGCCCGGGCCGCCCTGATGACGGCGGTCGGGCTGGCCGGCACGACCGGTTCCCTGACGCTCTGGATGCTGTGCTGCGCCGCCGCCGCCTTCGGCGCCGTCGACGCGTTCTTCCAGCCCGCGCGGGCGTCGATCCTGCCGTCGGTGGTCGACGAGGAGCTGCTGGCGCCGGCCAACGCCCTGCTCGCGGTCGGCACCAAGGTGGCCGCGGTGCTGGGGCCGGCCGTCGGCGGCATGGTGGTGGCGTTCAGCGACGCGCCCGTCGCCTTCCTCGTCGACGGGGTGTGTTTCGCGCTCTGCGGACTGTGCATCGCGGGGATACGGCCCCCGGCGCGGCCCGCACCGGATCCGGAACCGGGGGACGCGAAGGCGGCGGAGCCCGCTGCGGCGCCCCCGGCGCCCGCCCCGCTGACGGCCCGGATGCGGGAGGGGCTGCGCTACGCCCTGGAGGACCCGCGGATCCGCACGATCCTGGTCGTGGACGCGGCGGTGACCTTCTGCCAGTCGGGCCCGTTCACCGTCGGCTTCGCCACCCTGGCCAAGATCGACCTGCACGGCGGTTCCACCACCCTGGGCCTGCTCAACGGCGCCCTGGCGGGCGGGGCGATGCTGGGCACGCTCGTCGGCGGGTCACTGGCCGGCCGCCCCCGGGTGGGCCTGCTGATCGCCGCGCTGGCCGGCTGGCTGGCGGTCGGCACGGCGCTGCTGGGCCTCGTCGGCAACACGGCGGCGGCGCTCGCCACGGTCCTGGCGATGGGCTTCGGCATGGGCTTCCAAGGGGTCTTCGGGATGAGCTGGATCCAGCGCAACATCCCGGGCTCCGTGCTGAGTCGCGTCATCGCGGTGGACATGGTCATCGGCTACGGGGTGGCGCCGCTCTCGCTGATCGCCTGCGGGGCCCTGGCCCACTCGGGCAGCGCCCCGATGTTCACCCTCTCCGCCGTGATCCTCTCGGTGACGGCCCTCGGGATCCTGGCCTCGAAGACGGTCCGCGGGATGCGCTGACCGGACGGCCGCAGCGCCGCCCCGCCCCCGGCGGGGCGGCGCCCGGTATCAGGCGGGGCGGCGCCCGGTATCAGGACTCCAGGGACGCCGACAGCTCGCACAGCGCCGCCCGGTTGGCACGGCCCGTCTTCGTGCCGAGTGCGGCGATGTGCTTCTCGACCGTACGCGGCGAGATGTAGAGCCGGTCGGCGATGTCCTTGTTGCCGAGCCGCTCGGCGAGCAGCTGGAACACCTCGTACTCGCGGACGGTGACGCCCTGGGAGCGCAGTACCTCCGGGATCCGGCTCGAACCGGTGCGGCGCTGGTGGACCGGGGCGCCCATCCGGCGCAGCCCGGCCCGGCAGGCGCCGGCGACATAGGCCACCCCGCCCTGGTGGAAGTGCTGTTCGGCGCGGCGCAGCCAGGCCACCGGCTCGCCCCAGCCGTCCTCGAACGCCGCGTCCGCGATCAGCCGCAGGCCCAGGTGCAGGGCGGTTGCGTACGGCTCGGCGGCGTGCAGGGCCTCGGCGACGCAGGCGGCCGCCTCCTCGGGGCGGCCCTCGCGGCCGTGCACCACGGCGCCGGCGAAGTGGACGAACTGCCGGTTCCAGCGCATGCGCCCGGGGGCGGTGGCGGCGATCTCCTCGTATGCGGGGCGCCCGGCGGCGCCGGCGAGCACGTCCAGGAGCAGGCCGATGCCGTAGCGGCCGCTGAGGTAGTAGGTGCTGGGGTTGGTGCTCTCCAGTTCGGCCACGGCGCGCAGTTCGCGTACCGCGCCGGGCCGGTCCTCCTCCATGAGCGCGCAGAAGGCCCGGGCGAGGCCGCGGGTGAGCGGCTCCTCCTGGGATCCGGCCCCGTCCCACTCGGCGAAGGCGGCCAGCGCCCGGTCCATGGCCGCGCGCTCCCCGCGGTGGGCCGCCAGGCTGGCCTGGGCCATCAGGACGTACCGGGTCGCGGGGGCCAGCCGCAGCCGCTGTACGACGGCCAGGCACTCCTCGGCGCACCGCTCGGCGGTGGCGAAGTCGCCGCGCAGGACGGCGTCCAGGATCATGATGCCGTCGATGGTGTGGACGATGGTGGCCGAGCCGAGCCGCAGGGCCTCGGCGCGGGCGTGCAGCAGCGGGGCGGTGTTGCCTTCGGTGAGCCAGTTGTTGCCGCCGATGCGGGTGAGCGCGTACATCCGCTGGAGCGGGAGCTGGTGCTGTTCGGCGGTGTGGAGGGCCGATTCCAGCAGGGCGGTGGCCTCGTCGAAGTCGCGTTCGCGGGCGAGGGTGGCCAGGAGTTCCCAGGCCTGGCAGACGACCGTGGCCAGGCCGTGCCGCTCGGCGGCGAGGAGGCCGGAGTAGGCGAGTTTCTCGGCCAGTTGGGTGCGGTCCGGGCCGGGGGTGTCGAGGGCGAGGTAGGCGGCCGTCACGTCGATGGAGGCGGTGCTGCGCTCGTCGGGGTTACCGCCCAGGAGTGCTCTGGCCTGGGCTATCTGTCTATTGCCGTCCTCCCAGCGGCCGGCGGTGTGGGCCACCTTGGCCAGGCGGGTGTGCAGGGCGGCGAGCCGGGTGGCGCCGAGCCCGCTGCCGACGAGGGTGTGCATGTTCTCGGCGAAGCTGAAGGCCCGTGCGAAGTCACCCGCCTCGGCGAGTGCGGGCAGCAGCGCCTCCAGGGCGACGGTGCGGCCGGCGGCGTCCTGGCTGCCCGCCAGCAGCCGTTCGGCGCGGCTGAGCAGGGTGACCGCCGAGCCGATCGCGCCGGCCGACAGCGCCCGCAGTCCGGCGTCCGTGAACAGGGTGCCGGCCTCGGCGTCGTCGCCCGCCTGGGCGCGCAGCTCCGCGACCAGGGGGCACCAGTCGCCCTCCAGGTCCGGGTAGAGCGCCTGGACCGCGTCGGCGGCCTGCCCCGACATCGCGGCCCGGTTGGCCGGGGTGAGCTGGGTCAGCAGCGCCTCGGCGGTGAGGGAGTGCCGGAAGGCGTACCAGTCGGGCGCGGGCTCGTCGGGGACGACGAGCTGGGCGGCGACGCCCGCGTGCAGGTGGCTGAGCAGGCCGCGGTCGTCGATGCCGGTCATCCGCTGGAGCACGGTCAGGGGGAAGCGCCGCCCGATCACGGCGGCCGCGGACAGCAGGGTCAGCCCCTGGGGCCCCAGCCGGTCGATGCGCCGCAGGATGCCGCGGGCCAGGGCGGTGGACACGTCGCTGCGCAGGTCGCCGACGACCCGCCAGCCGTCCTCGGAGCGGACGAGGGCGCCGCTGCCGATCATGCCCTGGAGGAGCTCCTCGACGAGGAAGGGGCTGCCCGCGCTGTCGTCCCACAGCCGTTCCAGGGCCTCGGCGGGGACCAGTTCGGGTTCGGTGTCCAGCTGGGCGGCGATGAGGCCGCAGACCTCGGTGCGGGTGAGCGGGGCGAGTTCCAGTACGGTCCCCACGCCGCGCCGGCGGGCCGAGTCGGCCATGTCGAGCGCGTCGCAGGGCTCCGTACGGATGGTGGCCAGGAGCACCACGTTGGTGTACTCCAGGTTGTCCACCAGGTACTCCACGACCGCGAGGGTCTCGGGGTCGGCGTCGTGCAGGTCCTCCAGCAGGAGCAGCTGGCCGTGCTCCTTTCCGGTGGCGATGAGCAGCCGCAGCACGGCCTCGCCGAGGATCACCATGGAGCTGTTGTTCTGGGCGTCGCTGCTCCAGTCGGGGATGATCCTGCCCAGCGCCGGCCGGTAGGGCCCCAGCGGCAGGTCGTCCAGCGGTTCGCCGCTCCGGAAGAGCGACATGAGTGCTTCGGTGAGTGGCCGGAACGGCACGGTGGGGCCGGTGGTGCTGCTCCGGCCCCGCAGTGCGCGCATGCCCGTGCCGAAGGCCATGCCGACGGCTTCGGCGGCGAGCCGGGACTTGCCGATCCCGGCTTCGCCGACCAGGAAGACGACCCTGCCGCGTCCTTCGCCCGCGTCGGTCAAGGCCTGCTGGATGTCCCGCAGTTGCGAGTCACGACCGACGATGTACCGCGAACGGGAACGCATGAGCGCAATCTAGTTCATGCGTACGGGGCTCCGTGCGGCGAAAGTTGGCCTTTTCCGATGCCTTGCGAACAGGACGCGGGAGGGGACGGCCGCCCCGGCTACCAGGAGACGTTGGGGGCCGAGACGCTGGTGTCGATCGTGCTCAGGGTGATCACGATGCCGCTGGTGAGGACCACACCGGCCAGAGCACGGGCCCGGGCGCACGCCTTGTTCCGTCCCGACAGGGTGATCCCGCCGGCCGGGTCCTCGACCCGCGTCCCGGCCTCGATCGCCTCGGCGGCCGTCACGGACTGGGCGTTGACCTGGGTCTTCTGCATGGTGGTGAGTACCTTTCTCGATACCTGATGGGAGTGGTGCTCGGTGCAGTGGTACGTGGTGCCGTGACGCTGGTCAGCAGGTGGTGCGGGACGGGCCGCCCGCTACCGCGGGGCGGCGTGGTCGAGCAGCAGGACGGAGGGGACCGCCTCCGGGAAGCCCAGCCGGAGCAGGGCGTACCCGATGCCGGAGAGGCCGGTGAGGAGGCCCGGGGACGGGACGTGGTCGGGGGTGCCGCAGCGGCGGCCGTGGTCGTCGAGCCGGCCGAGCACCTCTCCGGTGCGGCGCACCAGCGCGGACCGGGCGGCGTCGTGGCCCTGTCCGGCGAGGACGCCGAGCAGTTCCAGGGAGCCGAACGCGCCGTGCCGCAGGCTCAGGTCGGGGCATTCGGCGGGCGCGGCGTCCAGCAGCGTGACGCACCGGTCGATTTCGGCCGCCGGGAGCGGGCCTGCGGCGCCGAGCAGGCCGGGGCCGAGGCCCTCGGCGGCGGACAGCGCGTCGGCGGCGGCCAGGGCGGTGCCCGCCAGGCCCGAATGCCAGCCGAGGTCGGCCGGGCCGGGCCGGCCGGCCCGGCGCAGGGACGCGTCCAGCGCCCGCCGCAGCAGCGCGGCTCCGGCGCGGGCGTGGGGGGCCGTGGCCGGGGCGGCAACCGAAGGCTGCCCGGACGGCCGGGCGGACGGCTGGGCGGACGGCTCCTGGGCCGCGGCGTAGCGCAGCAGGGCCCAGCCGATGCCCGCGTCGCCGTGGGCGAAGCCGGGGGCGCCGGGGCGCTGCCGGCCCGCCCGGACGAGCAGCCGGTCGGCGAGCCGTCGGGCCGCTCCCGCCACGGCGGGGTGCCCGTACGTCCGCTGCACCGCGACGGTGGCGGCGAGGGCCCCGGCGAGGCCGTCGGCGAGGTCGACAGAACCCTCGGGGTCGGCCTCGACGGCGAGTTCCAGGGCGGCGAGGGCGGCGGGCAGGCAGGCGGCGAGGCCGCTGCTGTCGCCGTCGCCGTCGCCGGAGTGGTCGAGGAGGGCGGCCAGCCGGGCCGCGGCGTAGAGGATGCCGCCGAGTCCGTGCAGGGCGCCGGGGCCCGCGGCGGCGCTCAGCGCCGGGTCCGCGGCCATCGCGGACAGCAGCCCGGGCAACGGGCGTACGGCCTGCCGGGCCAGCGTGGTGTACCGGTCGGCGCCGGTCAGGGCGCCGAGCTGGGCGAGGAACAGCGCGACCCCGCAGTAGCCCTGGGCGAGGCCGCCGCCCATCGGCAGGACGGCCCAGTGCTCGGCGGCCACCTCCTCCAGGCCCAGCCAGTTGACGCGCCCGTCGCCGTGGACGGCGCGGGCCGCGATCTCGTCGGCGATGCCGCAGGCCGCGGCGAGCAGCCGGGAGGGCTCGGGTACGACGGCCGGTGCCACCCTTCCGGTCAGGGCCGAACGCGGCCCGTCCACACTGAGGTTGGCGCCGGTGACGGCGAGCGTCGCCGAGATCACCCACTCCTGGTCGTGGCGGTCCACCTCGCCCATGGCGGCGATCTTCTCGCGGGCGGCGCGCAGGCTCGGTGCGGGCAGCACCCCGTCGAGGAAGGTGCCCCGGGAGGTCTCCAGCGAGGTGTGCGCGGGGTGGTGGAAGAAGAGCGGCACGTCCCCGCACCACAGATCGGCGATCTCGTCCTCGATCAGGCGCTGCCGGGCCGGGTCGTGCTCGGACTCCGCCCAGAGCACGGCGAGTACCGCGTCCCGGGTCAGCGCGTCGTGCAGCACGTCGGGGTGGGTGGACTCGTCCAGCAGGGTCGTGTAGAGGCGCGTGGAGCGGGCGATCAGCCGCCCGGGGCTGGTGGCCCAGCGGGCCAGCAGGCCCGGCTCGGTCCCGTCGCCGAGGAGTTCGGTGCGGTGCGCGGTGATCGCGTCGTACCCGGCGCGGAAGCCTTCGAGCAGCGCGGCGCGGTGGTCGGCGTGGCCGGCCGCCCTGTGCTGCGGCAGCGGCCGGTTCTGGCCGGCCGGGCTGGCGATGCGCCCGCGCAGCAGCCGCATCTCGTCTGTCCCGGCGGCCTCCCAGCGCAGCCCGTCGCTCGGGTAGGAGCCGCCGTCGGGGCCGCCGAGGGCCGAGATGTCCATGGCGCCGTTCTCGCCGATCAGCAGGCTCGGCAGCAGGCAGGTGCGGTACACCGAGGCCGCCAGGGCCTCGGCCGCCGGGTCGGAACCGCAGGTCACGGCGGCGGGCAGACCGGCGTGCAGCAGGGTCTCCGCGTCCACCAGGACCGGCTGGTCACCGCAGGCGATGACGTTCTCGTAGTGCATGTCCACGCCGTCGATCGCGTAGAGCAGGGCGAGCAGGGCGCCCTGGCGCCGGTAGAACCGGTCCAGTTCGGTGGGCGACCGGCACCAGCCGTGCTCGATGAACTCCAGCCAGCCGTACCCGTCGCGGCGCAGCGAGCCGGGGGTCCGCAGGCCGAGGCCGGGCACCTTGCCGTTGGCCCAGCCGACCGCCTGGTCCAGCAGGGCGTGCTGGCCGAGGGGGCGCGGCTTGTAGACGACGGTGGCACCGCCGGCGAAGTGCAGCAGGGCGACCGACCGGTTCCGCTGGTGGGCGTCGCCCCGCCCGAGGTCCACCCGGACGAGCGGGCCGGGATCGCTGCCGCCCAGCAGCTCCGTGGTGATCGCCCGGCGGTCGGCGGAGAACCGCTCCAGCAGCTCCACCGCGGCCTCGACCGCGTACCCGCAGGTCTGGCCGAGCATCCGGGCCAGCACCGGGTAGCGGGCGAACAGCCGCTCCAGGCCCGGCCGGCTGCCGATGTGGGCGAGGAAGGCCGCGAACCGCTCCCGGGGGGTCTCCCCCCGCAGCAGGCCGGCCGTGCGGGACCGGTGGAGTTCCTTGACCAGGGTCCGGGCGGCCTGCCGCACCAGCCGGTCGCCGAGCCGCTCCTCGAAGGCCGCCCGCACCGCGGCGAGTTCGGGCCCGGCCGGCTCGGTCCGCGCGGCCACCTCGGCCCAGGCGGACGTGACCAGGGGGCGCAGCGCCGGCAGGAACACCTCGGCACCGCCGGCGCGGTCCTCCGTACGGCCGGGGACGCCGTCCTCGGCACCGTCCTCGGCACGGCCCTGCGCCGGGACTTCCCGCGGCGCCCCGGCCACCACCTCCTCGATGTACCGCGCCCACCGCGGCTTGGTGCTGCGCCCGGCCAGCCGGCCCGGCTCCTCCGCCGCGAGGGCGTACGCCGCCTCCTGTGCGGTCCCGAGACCCGCCAGCCGTGCGGCGAAGCCCTCGGTGTCTCCCAGGGACCACGACGCCGGTCGGGTGTGGGGGGCGTCGGCCGGGACGGGTGCGGGGGCACCCGGGGCGGCGAGCCGCTCCCGCAGGTTCAGGGCCCGGGCCCACCAGGAGTGGGTCAGGCCACCGACCCGGGTCTCTTCGGCGGTGGTGGCGGTGTCAGTCACGAGAAGAAAACTCGCAGAGCGCGGCGTCCCGCACATGGGGGCCGTGCCCCCATATTCCCCGGACCGGCCTCCACAAGGGCCGCGGACGCCCCCGTGAGGGGCGGGTGGTGCGGGGGGACACCGGCCCGCCCCCACCCTTTCGACCTGCGGCTGCGCCGCGGCGGCGGTGCGCGCACCGGGCCGTCTTCACAGGATCCGCCCCCCTGGGGGCGCACCTTCACAAATGTGGGGGCCACCGCCCGATGCCGACCGCGCACCCGCGGACCCAGTCTGGGCGCAGTGCCCCTTCCGCCGTCCGGCACCCCGGCCGGCGGATGATCATCGGAGGACCTGGTGGGAGAACCCGTCCCTGTCGACGTCGTCGCATTCGACCCCGTGCTGGAAGCCGGGACCAAGAGCACCCTGTCCGGCTGCCCCGAGGTGTGCCTGACCGCCGCGGGCACGCAGCCGCGGGTCGTGGTCATGACGGTGGACCAGGTCGGTCGGCCGGAGCTCGACGTCCTGCGCACCGTCCGCGACACCCCGGGCCGCCCCGAGGTGGTCGTGGTGGCCGGCGAGCTGGCGCCGGAGGGCGCCCTGCACGCCATCGCCGCCGGCGCCCGCGGGCTGCTGCGCCGCCGGGAGGCGGACGCCGTCCGGCTGCCGCGGGCCGTACTGGCCGCCTCGCGCGGCGACTGCACGCTGCCGCCGGATCTCCTGGACCGGCTGCTGGAGCGCTCGGCCGCCGGCGGACCGGCGGCGGACGGCTCCCCGGACCCCTGGGGCGCGGCGGGGCTCAGTGACCGGGAGCGCAGTGTGCTGCGCCTGGTCGCCGACGGCCACGAGACCAACGAGATAGCCAAGCAGCTGTGTTACTCGCCGCGCACCGTGACGACCGTCGTCCACGACATCACCCAGCGCTTCAGGCTGCGCAACCGCGCCCACGCCGTGGCCTACGCCCTCCGGGTGGGCCTGCTGTGAGCGCCGTCGCCGAACTCACCCGCACGCGGAGCGCCGCACCGGCGGACCGGCTGAGCCTGCTGCGGCAGGCCGGGGACGGCCGGATGCCGTACCCGGCCCTGGTCCGCCTCCTCGGCGCCGTCGCCGCGGAGCCGCCGGCCCGCCCCGCGGCGGCGCCGCAGACCCCGCGCCTGACGGCCCGGCAGACGGCGGTGCTGACCTTGATGGCGGAGGGCCACGGCAACGCGGTGATCGCCCGCACGCTGTCGTGCTCGGAGCACACCGTGAAGAACGTGATCTACGAGCTGATGTCCCGCCTCCAGGCCCGCAACCGCGCCCACGCGGTGGCCTGCGCGGTGCGCCACAGCCTCATCTGAGGTGTTGTCCGGAAAGGCACCCTTGCCCGTCGCGGCGCGGGTGTACGGTCATCGCTCAAACAGTGGGCGGGGTACGGGGGTTGGGGTGGAATGAGCGACAGTACCGGACGTCCGGGCGGCGACGTCGGCCGCCCGCGCGACGAAGACGGCGGCCGGAGCGTCGATGTCCGCCGTCGGGTGGAGCAGGTCGCGCTGGGCCTGATGGCCACGTCGGGTGTGGTGGTCCTGCTGGCGGACCTCTTCGGCTGGCTGGACACGCTCGCCCCCGGAGGCGCACTGCCCAAGGTCACGTTGCTCATCCTGAGCACGGTCACCGTGTTCCTGCTCATGGAGCTCGAACGGCTGAAGAAACTCGACGCCGTCGACGACCGGGTCAGGAACCTCGGCCCCGACGTGGGACGGAAGGTCTCCGCCCTGGAGGAGAACGTCGGCACGAAGTTCACCGCCCTGGAGACCAGCGTCGGCACCCAGATCACCACCCTGACCGCGAACGTCGAGGCGCACCTGTCCAAGCTGGACATCGACGCCATCGCGCAGCGCCTCAAGCGGCAGCACTACGGCGGCGTGGTCGGGATCCACAGCCGCTTCCCCGAAGACGCGTTCACCGGCCTGCTGGAGCGCGCCGGTGACGAGCTGGTGATCCTGCAGACCTGGATCCCCAACCTGCACCACCTCCGGGCGGCCCTGCACAAGGCGATCACCGACCAGCAGGTCCACGTCCGCATCCTGCTGCTGCACCCCGCGTCACCCGTGGCCGGGCTGCGCGACGAGGCGCTCCGGGCGGTGCGGGATCCGGCCCTCGCCGTGAACGTGCGGGCGAGCGTCGAGAGCTGCCTCGCCGGACTGGCCGAACTCAACACGGCGCTCGCCCCGGGGAACCGCAACCGCCTCCAGGTGCGTCTCTACAACTCCCTGCCCTCCATCGCCGTGTTCAAGATCGACGAGCGTTTTCTGGTCAGTTCGTTCCTGCACGGCCAACTCGCCATCGACTCGACGCAGATCGAGATCGACGGCGGCGACACGGTGATGGGCGAGGAGGTCCAGCGGGAGCTGCGCACGCTGTGGAGCATCGGCGCGGATGTGGACCTCCTCGACTGGCGCACGTCGGTGGCCGGCATCAGCCTGTGATCCACGCCCGTGATCCACGGAAAGGTACCGTCATGCACGATCTGCACGCTCTGGACGCGTTCGAGGACGCACTGGTCGAGCGGTTCAAGGAACACCCGGTCCTTGCGAACGTCGCAGCCCTCCCGGACGAGGACTTCGCCGCGCTCCTGCTCCAGCGGCGCTTCGTCTCGCTCGCCTTCACCCCGTCCTACGACCTCGCGATCGACCTGCTGCGCGACGAGGCGGGGCTGCGGATCGCCCGGGTCATCCTGCGCGAGGAGTACCCGGACGACGGCCACGGCCACACCCCCTCGCACCGCGAGGACATGACGGAGGACCTGCGCCGCCTCGGGATCTCCCGCCCCGCCCTGGTGGCCTCGCGGCCCACGGCCCGGACCCGGCAGGTCATCCAGGACACCCTGGAGCTGATCGCCGACGCGGGCGGCCACCCCGACGCCGACCTGCGGCTGCTGACGATCCTGCGGTTCTGGGGCGAGGTGCTGGTCTCCGTCGAGTACGGCCGGCTGTGGGAGCGGATGGCCCCGATGCTGACCGAGGGCGGCAAGAACCGCTCCCGCTTCTACTACCCGCACCACGTCCACGACGCGAAGACCCACTCGCTCGCGACGCTGTCCCTGCTGTCGGGCTCCCACTCGGACCGCCTGGCCACCCGTGTGACCGAGCTCCTCGCCCACGAGGAGTCCACCGCCGGCTTCCGCGAGCTGGAGGAGCGCGCCCTCCACCTCAAGACCGCCTTCTACGACCAGTTCCTCCCGGCCCTGGACCGCGTCGCGGTCTGAGCCGGGGATCCGGCGGGGGCGAACCCCTTGAACGCGTCCTGACCCCGGCGCACGCGACTGCCGGGGTCAGCCCTCGTCCGGGGTCAGCCCTCGTCCGGGGTCAGGCGCAGCGAGATCGAGTTGATGCAGTAGCGCTGGTCCGTGGGGGTCGGGTAGCCCTCGCCCTCGAAGACGTGGCCCAGGTGGGAGCCGCACTTCGCGCACAGGACCTCGGTGCGCACCATGCCGTGCGAGACGTCCGCCCGCAGCTCGACCGCATCGGAGTCCTTCGGGTCGTAGAAGGACGGCCAGCCGCAGTGCGACTCGAACTTCTCCGTGGAGCGGAACAACTCGGCGCCGCAGGCGCGGCAGGCGTACACGCCCGGCGTCTTCGTGTCGGTGTACTCACCGCGGAACGCCGGCTCGGTGCCCGCGAGGCGCAGCACCTGGTACTCGGACGGCGTCAGCTCCGCCTGCCACTGCTCGTCCGTCTTCTCGACCTCGTAGGCCATGGCTCTCCCGCTCCCTCAGCTCGACAGGCGGGCGAGGATGGCCGGACCGAGGTCCGTGACGTCGCCCGCGCCCATCGTGAGAACGAGATCGCCGGGCTTCGCCATTCCCGCGATGACGTCGGCGACGTCTTCCTTCTCGTGCTCGGCGGTGACGTCGGCGCCCGCAGCGCGCGCCGCGGTGATGATGATCTCGCTGGTGACCCCGGGGATCGGGTCCTCGCGGGCCGGATAGATGTCCAGGACCACGGCGGAGTCGGCCAGCGCGAGGGCCTGGCCCATCTCCTTGCCCAGTTCCTGGGTGCGGGAGAAGAGGTGCGGCTGGAAGACGACCAGGATGCGGGAGTCCCCGGCGGCGCCGCGGATGGCCTCCAGGTCGGCGGTCATCTCCGTCGGGTGGTGGGCGTACGAGTCGATGACCTGGACACCCGCCGCCTCGCCCTTGAGCTGGAGGCGGCGCTTGACCCCGGTGTACTTGCCCAGCGCCGAGGCGAGGTTGTGCGCCGGGATGCCGAGGGCGACGCCCGCGGCGAGGGCGGCGACGGCGTTGTGCGCGTAGTGGCGGCCGGGCACCGAGACGGTGAAGGTGAGCATCCGGCCGTCCAGGACGACGGTGACCTCGCTGGTCAGACCACGCGGGGTGATCTTCGCGATCCGGACGTCGGCGCCTTCCTCCTCGCCGTACGTGACGACGGTGAGGCCGGCCGTGCCGGCGACGCGGCGGGCGATCTCGGCGGCGCCCTCCTGGCCGTGGGCCACGACCAGGGTGCCACCGGGCACGATCTTGCCGACGAAGGTCTCGAAGGACGCGTAGATCTCCTCCATCGACGCGTAGTTCGCGTGGTGGTCGAGCTCCGCGTTGAGGATGATCGCGACCTGCGGGGTGTACTTGTGGAAGCTGCGGTCGCTCTCGTCCGCCTCGGCCACGAAGATGTCGCCCTCGCCGTGCTGGGCGTTGGAGCCGGGGGCGTCCAGATCGCCGCCGATCGCGTACGAGGGGTCCAGGCCCAGCGCCGACAGGGAGACCGCCAGCATCGAGGTGGTGGTGGTCTTGCCGTGCGTACCGGCGACCGCGATCGGCCGCAGGCCGTCCATCAGGGCGGCCAGGGCGTCGGAGCGGTGCACGACCGGGACGCCGAGCTCGGCGGCGCGCGCCAGCTCGGGGTTGTCCGCGCGGATGGCACTGGAGACGACCACGCAGGTGGCGTCCGCGGCGAGGTGGTCGGCGGCGTGGCCGATGTGGACCGTCGCGCCGTGGGCGCGCAGCGCCTGGGCGGTCTCGGAGTCACGGGCGTCACTGCCCGCGACCTTCGCCCCGCGCTGCGCGAGGATCTTCGCGATGCCGGACATCCCGGCGCCGCCGATGCCGATGAAGTGCGGGCGTTCCATGGCGGTCGGCAGGCCGGGCGGCGTCATACGGGATCTCCCCAGGGTGCGGGTCGGACGGGTGCGGACGAGTATGTCGGGGGCCAGCCTATTCGTTGTGGGCGAAGAGCTTGAGCACCGGAACGCCGACCTTGTGCCGGGCCCGCGAGGCCCAGTCCCGGTGGAAGAACTCCTCCACGAAGTGCGGGGCGGTCAGGACGATCACCTCGTCGGCCGTCGACTCCTCCACGACCGTCTTCAGCTTGTCGAGCGGATGGTCCTCGACCAGCTGTCCGACGGCCGTGGCACCCTTTCGGCGCAACGCCTCCAGGGAATGGGCGAGCGCCTGCTCGGCGGGGCCGCGGGCGGCCTTCCCCTCGGGGATGTCGGCCTCGCGCAGGGCCTCGGGCAGCTCGCCGAGCGCCACGTCGTCGATGGCGCGCAGCAGCCGGTCCTGGTCGCCCCGGGGCTGCATGAGGACGACGAAGGAGACCGGGTCGTCCCCGTGCAGGGTGGTGACGAAGTCCACGTCGACCGGGGTCAGCGGCTGCTCGATCATCAATACGCTCGTGAACACGGACGCCCTCTCCTTCATGGGCCGCGGCCGGTCGGCCGGCCCCTGCGGAAACCATCCTGCCCCGCTCTCGCACGGGGCCTGCGCAGGTATATGTGCCCAGCGCAAGCTAAGCGGAACGGGGAGTTCCGCCCCTTGTCAGATCCGACGGTAGCTCGTGAAGAGGAACCCGGCCTCCTCCAGTACGGAGGCCGGCGCGAGCCGCTGCGGCACCGTGATCGACGGACCTGCCGAGATGCGCTGGGCGGTCCCCGCCGTGAGCATCGGCGAGATCGTCAGGCACAGCTCGTCCAGTGCGTCGGCGGCCACGAACTGGCCCAGCAGCCGGGGACCGCCCTCGGTGAGCTGGCGGCGCAGCCCCCGGTCGGCGAGCTCGCGCACCACCCGTACGGGGTCGGCGCCCGCGCCTTCTCCGGCCACCACGACCTGGGCCCCGGCCCGGGTGGCCTCGGCGACCCGGTCGGCGGGCGCGGCCGCCCCGGTGACGACGAGGGTGGGCACCAGGGGCGAGGTGAACAGCGGCAGGGAGAAGTCCAGGTCCAGACCGGCCGTGACCACCGCGATGGCCGGGGCGGGGCCCTGGCCGGCGGCCGCGCGCCGGGCCGCGAAGGCCTCCCGGGCCCGGGCCGGGCGGTAGCCCTCCTGGCGAACCGTTTCGGCTCCGACGACCACCACATCGGCGAGCGCCCGGAGGGTGCCGAAGATCCGCATGTCGGTCTCGCCGGAGATCGGCTGCGAGCGCCCGTCGTGCTGGGCGGCGCCGTCCAGGGTCGACACCATGTTCGCCCGCAGCCAGTGGCCGTCCGGCCGCATCGCGGGGTAATCGTAGGCCTCGGCCAGCTCGTCGAGCGACCACTCGCGGTCCGTGGCGGCGGGTGTCTGATCGGTCACAGGGAACAGGCGTCGCATCGGTGCAGTGTGCCATGACCCGTAGAGTTAAGAGCTGTGTCAACCTCACTCTCCGCCTCCGGTCCCCGCTCCGGGCGATCCCCGATAGCCGGTACGGCCCCCGCGGCCGACACGGTCGATGCCGGCCCGCAGGCGCTGTGCGCCCGAGAGCCGCGCGTGCCCGCCGAACGGCTGGTGGCCGAGATGGTGCCGCCGCCGCGGTTCGACTCGGTGCGCTTCGACACGTACGTCCCGGACCCGGCCCAGCCGAGCCAGGCCGAGGCCGTCACCGTGCTGAGCGGCTTCGCCGCCGGCCTGGGCGGGGCCCACGCCACCGGCTCCGGCAAGCGGCGGTGGTTCTCCAGGACCCCGAAGAGCGCGGCCCCGGCCGCCCCGCGCGGGGTCTACCTCGACGGCGGCTACGGCGTCGGCAAGACCCACCTGCTCGCCTCCCTGTGGCACGCCACCCCGGCCGAGCCCGCGCTGAAGGCATTCGGCACCTTCGTGGAGCTGACCAACCTGGTCGGCGCGCTCGGCTTCCAGCAGACCGTGCAGACCCTGGGCGGGCACCGGCTGCTGTGCATCGACGAGTTCGAGCTCGACGACCCGGGTGACACCGTCCTGGTGTCCTCCCTGCTCAGCCGCCTGGTGGAGCAGGGCGTGGCGCTGGCCGCCACCTCGAACACGCTGCCCGGCAAGCTCGGCGAGGGCCGGTTCGCCGCCGCCGACTTCCTGCGGGAGATCCAGGGCCTGTCGGCACACTTCCGCCCGCTGCGGATCGACGGCCAGGACTACCGCCACCGCGGCCTGCCGGAGGCCCCGGCCCCGTTCTCGGACGAGCAGGTGGCGAAGACCGCGTACGCCACCGAGGGCGCCAGCCTGGACGACTTCCCCGGCCTGCTGGACCACCTGGCCCGGGTCCACCCGAGCCGCTACGGCGCCCTGACCGAGGGCATATCGGCGGTCTGCCTGACCGACGTGGGGCCCGTGCCGGACCAGTCGACGGCGCTGCGGCTGGTCGTCCTCGCGGACCGGCTGTACGACCGCGAGATACCCGTGGTCGCCTCGGGAGCGCCCTTCGACCGGCTGTTCAGTGACGAGATGCTGAACGGCGGCTACCGCAAGAAGTACTTCCGCGCCATCTCGCGGCTCACCGCGCTCGCGCGCGACGCGAAGCCCCTGGTGTCCCAGTAGGTTGGGGGCGCCGGCCCGTTCCGCGAGCCGGCCGTGTCCACTTCTGCGAAGGGATCCACCATGGCCACCACGCGTCACGCCCACACCGTCTGGGAGGGCAACCTGCTGGAGGGCAAGGGCGTCGTCACCCTCGACTCCTCGGGCATCGGCTCGTACGACGTCTCCTGGCCCTCGCGCGCGGAGGCGGCGAACGGCAAGACCAGCCCCGAGGAACTGATTGCCGCCGCCCACTCCAGCTGCTTCTCGATGGCCCTGTCCCACGGCCTGGCCGGCGCGGGCACCCCGCCCACCCGCCTGGAGACCAAGGCCGACGTCACCTTCCAGCCGGGTGAGGGCATCACGGGCATCCACCTCTCGGTGCGCGGCGAGGTCCCGGGCCTGGACAACGACGCCTTCGTCGCCGCTGCCGAGGACGCCAAGAAGAACTGCCCGGTCAGCCAGGCCCTGACGGGGACGACGATCACCCTGAGCGCCGAGCTCGCCTGACGGGCACGGCACGGGGACGCAGCACCCCGAGCGCGGGGCCGGTCCGGCGACCGCATCCCCCGGCCGTCCGCGCCCCTCTGCCGAGCCGCCGCCGCGGCCCCTGGCCGGGCGCCCCTGCCGGTGCCCGGCCGGGCCCGGCGCCCTCGGGACGGGATCCGGCCGGTGGGGTGAGCCGCCGGGGGCCGTCGCACGCGTCAGGGCGCGGCCGGCGGGTCCGCGTGGTACCACGGCCCCTCACCCCCTCACCCCTCGCCCCGGGAGCCTTCGATGTCCCTCACCCGACGCAGCCTGCTCGCCGCCGGCACCGGCCTCGGCATCGCCTTCTCCGGAACCCTCGGCGCCCTCTTCGCCGCGAGCCCGCGGGCCGCGCAGGTACGACAGGGGTACGGGCCGCTGCTGCCCGACCCGCGCGGCCTGCTCGATCTGCCCGCCGGATTCGGCTACCGGGTGCTCTCCCGGGCCGGGGACCCGCTGCGGTCCGGCGAGGGCACCGTACCCGCCAACTGCGACGGCATGGCCGCCTTCGACGCGGGCCGGGGGCGGGTGCGGCTGGTGCGCAACCACGAGAACAAGCCCACCGCCGCCCTGCGCGTGCCCCCGGTGGAGGGGCTCACGTACGACCCGCACGCCCTCGGCGGCTGCACCGTCCTCGACCTCGACCCCGCCGGCCGGGTCACCGGCGAGCGCGTCGGCCTCGCCGGCACCGCCGTCAACTGCGCGGGCGGGCGTACGCCCTGGAACACCTGGCTCAGCTGCGAGGAGACCGAGGACCGGGCCGGGGACGCCACCGGGTACACCAAGGACCACGGCTACGTCTTCGAGGTCGACCCCGCCGACCCGCACCGCTGCGGGGCCGTTCCGCTCACCGCGATGGGCCGCTTCGCGCACGAGGCCGTCGCCGTCGACCCGTCCGCCGGCACCGTCTACGAGACCGAGGACGCCTTCATCAAGCCCTTCGGCCTGTTCTACCGCTTCCTGCCCGCGCGCCCGCTCGGCGGCCCCTGCTCCCTGCGGGCCGGCGGCACGCTGGAGGCCCTGCGCGTGCCGGGGGTGGCGGACCTGTCGGTGGTGAGCGAGCCGGGCACCGAGTTCCCGGTGGAGTGGGTGCGCGTCCCGGACCCCGCGGCGGCCACCACCCCGATCCGCTTCCAGGACTTCGGGCCGGGCGGGATCACCCACGCCCAGAAGCTGGAGGGCTGCTACTGGGGCGGCAGCGGCGTGTACTTCGTGTCCAGCTACGCCCGCAGCCGCGAGGGCGCCGCCGCCGACCACCACGGCCAGGTGTGGTTCCACGATCCGCGGCGGTCCGTGATCCGGCTGGAGGTGGTCTTCGGCCCCGCCGCCGACGTCCAGCTGCCCGGGGACGGCCCCGACAACATCTGCCTGGCGCCCGACGGCGGCCTGATGGTGTGCGAGGACGGCGGCGGCGCGCAGTACGTCTTCGGCCTGACCCCGGCCGGGGAGGTGTACCCCATGGCACGCAATGCCCAGGACATCGGCCGACCCGGGGCGCCGGAGTGGGGGGAGTTCGCCGGGGTGACCTTCTCCCCGGACGCGCGGACGATGTACGTCAACGCCTACAACCCCGGAACCACCTTCGCCGTGACGGGCCCCTGGAACTGACCGCCTCGCACCGTCGTTCGATGTGCGGGACGATCGTACGGAGTCGACGGATTGGGGCAGACGGCCGTGGCGCGGAAACCGGAGAAGCCGAAGAAGCAGAAGCATCCGAAGAAGCTCAAGAAGCCTGAGCGGCCGGAGGCGCCGAAGAGGGCGGAGAAGCCGGAGCAGCCTCAGCCGGCGCAGCACCCGGCCGCGGCCGAGGCGCAGCCCTCGCTGCGCCCGCTGCTGCGCGTCCCCGCCGGCGACCGGGTCGACCTCGGCGCCCTCCCCGCCGCGGGGGTACCGGCCGGCCCCGCCGACAAGGCGGCCGGGGTGGCGGCGACCGCCGCCCTGGCCAAGCCGCTCGCCTCCCTCCAGGAGCGGCTGTACGCGGCCAGTACCGCCGGGGACCGCCGGCGCCTGCTGCTCGTCCTCCAGGGCATGGACACCTCCGGCAAGGGCGGCACGGTCAAGCACGTGATCGGCCAGTTCAACCCGTCGGGCTGCCGGATCACGGCCTTCAAGGCGCCCACCCCCGAGGAGCGGAACCACCCCTTCCTCTGGCGCATCATGAACGCCCTCCCCGAGCCGGGCGAGATCGGCATCTTCGACCGCTCGCACTACGAGGACGTCCTGATCGCCCGCGTGCACGAGCTGGTGCCGTCCAGCCGGCTGGAGCGCCGCTACGACGAGATCAACCACTTCGAGCAGTCGCTGGTGGACGACGGCGTCACGGTGGTGAAGGTCTTCCTCCACATCGGGTACGAGGAGCAGCGCCGACGGCTCCTGGCGCGGCTCGACAACCCCGCCAAGCACTGGAAGTTCAACCTGGGCGACATCGAGGAGCGCGCCCTGTGGCCCGCCTACCAGCAGGCGTACGAACTGGCCCTGGAACGCTGCTCCACGACGGCCGCGCCCTGGTACGTCGTCCCGGCCGACCGCAAGTGGTACCGCAACTGGGCCATCAGCAAACTGCTGCTGGAACACCTGGAGGAGCTCGACCCGCACTACCCCGAGGGCGACTTCGACTTCGACATCGAGGATTGCCGCGCACGCCTGCTCCGGACCTGAGGGGCCGAATCACCGGCTGTCCGGCGCCTCCGAGGAAGGGCTGCAACCCGCGCGGTCAGGGTGAACATCAGGAGGTCGCACGCCCGGGGTCGCTCGGCCGGGGTCAGGCTTCTGGCTTCGCGCCGTAGACCTGTGATTGGCACATTGTCATATATTTTGCCTGCGTGACCTTTTATGTGCGCAAAGCGGCGGCTACTGCCGCCCTCAGTGCCGCTCTCGCCGCCGCCCTCGCCGGATGCGGCGGTGGCTCCGGCGGCTCCGCAGCCGGCAGTGCCGGGCAGGCCCGGATGGGGACGCCCGCGGGCTCCGCGGTGCCGTCCTCGGCCTCCTCCCCCGGGGCGGCCTCGCCCGGGGGAGCCGCCGCGCCGCCCGCCAAGGCTCCGACCCTGGCGCCCGGCCCGAACGGCCTGACCCCGGTCTTCGAGCGTGCGAAGCAGCACACCGACAAGGCCGTCGCCCTGACCTTCGACGCCGACATGACCTCCGATCAGGGGCCGCGCGCCGCGAGCGGGGAGCGCTTCGACAACCCCGAGCTGATCGCGACCCTCCGCACGCTCCAGGTGCCCTCGACCGTCTTCATGACAGGGCGCTGGGCCGAGGAGTACCCGGACCAGGCGAAGTCCATCGGCACCGATCCGAACTTCGAGGTCGCGAACCACTCCTACAGCCACCACGCCTTCAAGTCCCCCTGCTACGGGCTCCCGGCGCTCGACCCCGCCGCCGCCCGGGCCGACGTGGACCGGGCCTTCGCCGCCTTCCGCACGGCGGGCGCGGTCAACACCGTCCCGTACTTCCGCTTCCCCGGCGGCTGCTACGACGACGCCACCCTGCGCGTCCTGTCCACCGCCAAGGTCACGGCCGTCCAGTGGGACGTGGTCAGCGGGGACGCCTTCGCCAAGGACCCGGACGCGGTGGCCGAGCAGGTGCTCACGGGCGTGAAACCCGGCTCGGTGGTGGTCATGCACTGCACCCGCAGTGCGGCGCCGGTCACCGAGGAGGCCGTGCGGAAGATCGTCCCGGAGCTGCGCAAGCGCGGCTACCGCTTCGTGAAGGTCTCCGAGCTCATCGGAAAGTGACCCTCCGGGTCCGGTCGGCTCAGCCGGAGCAGGCGGTGCGCTCCGCGTCCTGCCACTCGCACACCGGGCACAGCACCACGCCCGGTGTGGCCACCCCGTACTCGGTGCGCTTGCCGCACTCCACGCAGTCGGCGTACGGCGGCCCGGGCGCCGGGCGGGCCGGTGCGGCCGGGGCGGGGCAGTACGACTCGGTCCCGGCCGGCCGGTCCGGTGCGTCGGCGCGGTCTTCTGCGTCCATGCGTCGAGCGTACTCAGCTGCGCCGCGCACTGACGAGGCAGGCCAGCGCCCCCGCCCCGCCGGCCAGCACCAGCGCGCCCGCCGCGGCGCCCAGCGGGAGCACCACCGTGCCCGCCCGGGCCCCCACGGTCAGCGCACCCACCGCGCTGCGCGCCGGTGAGCCGCCCAGGCCCAGGGCGAGCAGCGAGCCCAGGCCGCCCGCGAGCAGCGCGAAGCCGCCCGAGCGCAGCACCGGCCTGCTGCACACCGCCCCCACGGCGGTGCCGGTCAGGGAGCACGCCGCCACGGCGAGCGCCCCGGCACCGGCGGCCGTCCCGGGCTCCACGCCGCCGCGGTCGCCGGTCAGTACCACCGCCGCCGCACCCGCCGCACCGGCGAGTGCCGTCCAGCCGAGGGCGGTGAGCAGCGCCGCCGCATGCACCCGTACGGGACCGGCCGCGGCGGCCGCGCAGTCGCGGGCGGCGTCGGGCTCGTTGGTCACGCAGACCCGGACCAGCCAGGCGGTGACCGGGACCAGCCCGGCGGCCGCGAAGCCCAGCGAGTCCGGCATCGGATCGCCCGGCTGGATCCCGACGGCCAGCACGGCGGCGTACAGCAGCAGCGGGCCGATCCACCGCTGGGAGCGCAGCAGCAGGGCGCTCTGGTAGCGGAGCAACCCGCTCACTTCGCCTCCTCGCATTCCTTGACGGCTCGGATGTGCCAGGGCGGGTCCGCCATGAGCAGCTCCCGCAGCACCGCGTCGGACCGGGCGGCGGGCACCGTCAGCAGCAGGACGCCGCCGGGCGCGCGCCGCGCCGCCAGCTCGGGGGGCGGTGCGGAGCCCGGCGGTCCGGCGGCCTCGATCCGTACGTACGGGCCGCCGTCCGCGCCCGTGCGTACGGGAACCAGCCCGGTCCCCTCGACCCGGTAGTGCGCGTCGGCGGCCCCCGCCAGCCGCGCCGGGTCGTGGTCGACGAAGACCACCGTGCCCCCGGCGGCGGTCCGCTCGGCGACGGCCCGGTCCAGCTCGGCGCGGGCCGGCGCGTCGAGCCCGGTCCACGCTTCGTCGAGGACGAGCAGTCCGGGTTCGGCGAGCAGTGCCTGGGCGACGGCGACCTTCTGGCTGCTGCCTTTGGAGAGCTCGGCCAGCGGGGTGCGGGCGTACGCGGCGGCGCCGAACCTCTCCAGCCAGCCGGCCGCCCGGTCCTCGGCCGCGGCACGGGAGAGCCCGTGCACCCGACCCATGTGGGCCAGGTAGGCGCTCGCGGTGAGCGGCAGCGCGGCTGGGAAGCGCTCAGGTACGTAGGCCGTAGGGCGCGGGCGGCCGGTGATGCGCCCCTCGGTCGGGCGGTCGATGCCGGCGAGGAGGCGCAGCAGGGTGGACTTGCCGCCGCCGTTGCGCCCTTCGACGCGGACGAGCGCCCCCGCGGGCAGCTCCAGGGTGACCCCGCGCAGCACCCACGGCCGCCGCAGACCGTGGCGGCGGCCGACGCCGGTGAGCCTCAGTGGGCCGCCGCCGTCTCGGTCACCTCGCTGGGCCGGACGATGACGAAGCCCTCGCCGCTCAGCTTCAGCTGGACGGCCTCCCCGGAGCCGCCGCGGATCATCGAGCCGACCGACTGGGAGCGGTGCAGTCCCGTCTCCAGCTGCGCGCTCCAGCCGACCACCGCGTCCGTGTCCACGTACACCGGGGACTGGGTCGTGACCGGGATGACGATCGGGTTTCCGTCGCAGACCACGGCGAGCTTGCCGGTGCCGGTGAAGAGGCTGTTGAAGAGGCCGCCGCCGGTCATGCCCGCACCCTTGACCACCTTTATCTCGTAGGAGAGCGTCGGGTCGAAGCAGAGCACGTTGCGGCCGTTGACGGTCAGCGCGTCGCCCGGCTCGAAGTCGATGATGAAGCAGTTGCCGGCCTGGTGGGCGAACCAGGCCTCGCCCTGTCCGCGGACGGCCATCAGCGCCAGGCCCTCTCCGGTGACGGCGCGCTTGAGCAGGTTGCCCAGGCCCTGCCCCTTCCGCTCGAACTGGAGGTTGCCCCGGAAGGCGACCATCGAGCCCTGGCGGGCCAGCATTTCACCGTTGACGGTGTACTTCACGGACTTGGCGTTCTGCAGGATCATGCCCGGAGTGGCGGATTGCGGAGCCAGGTTCTCGGACGCGAAAAGGTCGCTCTTCATGAGCCCGATCCTCACCTGGCACGCACCCCCGCGGCATCATCCTCAAGTCGGAGCCTGGCATCCTTGGCCGGATGAGCACCGAGCACACCACACCGGCCCCGGCCGTCGGAGCGGACAGCCCGTTCCGGCAGGGCCGCATCTCCCGGGACGAGGCACCGCAGTTCGTCCTGCCCCTGGTGGTCCGCATCGAGAAGGCCGAGCCGCCGGCCCGGACGGACGCGCTGGAGACGGCCGCCCGCGCCGTCCTGGTCCTGCTGGCGGACGAGCGCGCGCAGGGCGGGGGCGAGTGGGCCGAGGCGGTCCGGGACTGGCAGGACGCGCGGATCCGGAAGGTGGTGCGGCGGGCCCGCGGGGCGGAGTGGCGCAAGGCGGAGACCCTGCCGGGTGTCACGGTGCACGGGGAGCGCTCGCAGGTACGGGTGTTCCCGCCGGTGCCGCTCGACGGCTGGCCCAAGGAGCTGGCCAAGCTCCAGGTGTCGGGCACGGATCTGGACGATCCGGAGCCCGCCGGTCCGGCCGAGCCGGGCGTGCCGGTGCTGTGGCTCAACCCCGACCTGGACATGTCCGCGGGCAAGGCGATGGCCCAGGCCGGGCACGCGGCGCAGCTGGCGTGGTGGGAGCTGACCGGCCCGGAACGGGACCGGTGGCGGGACTCCGGTTTCCGGCTGGCCGTACGGACCGCCGCGCCCGGGCAGTGGGCGGAGCTGGGCGGGAGCGGGCTGCCGGTGGTGCGGGACGCCGGTTTCACGGAGATCGCGCCGGGCTCGGCGACCGTGGTGGCGGACCACCCGGCGCTTCGGGCACGGTTCTGACGGGGCGGCGGGTGCCGGCCGTCGGAGGCCGGCGTCACGCCCGCCGGCCGTCGGCGCGGCGCATGACGGGCTGCAGGACGGGGCCGGCAGTGGAACCTCAAATGTTGCTCTGAACGTCCCCTCCCGCGGTTGGACCCGACCTCTTCGGGGCCATCACCACCGCACACGACCACGAGAGGGGGCGGGGGACATGAAGCCCATGGCACACCTGGGGGTGGGCATCGGCTGGCGGCCGGAGATCGCGGACGCCGTGGAGCGCCTGCCGGGGCTGGACTGGGTCGAGGTGGTGGCCGAGAACACCTGCCCCGGACACCTGCCCGCGTCCTTGCAGCGGCTGCTCGACCGCGGCGTCCGGGTCGTACCCCACGGGGTGTCGCTCGGCCTCGGCGGCGCCGAGCGGCCCGACCCGCAGAAGCTGGCTGCCCTCGGGGAGCGGGCGGTGGCGCTGGGGGCGCCGCTGGTCACCGAGCACATCGCGTTCGTACGGGCGTCTTCGCCGGCACCGGCGCCGGGCGCGGTGCTGGAGGCAGGGCACCTGCTGCCCGTGCAGCGCACGCGGGACGCGCTCGACGTGCTGTGCGAGAACGTCCGGATCGCGCAGGACTCCCTCCCGGTGCCGCTGGCCCTGGAGAACATCGCCGCGCTGGTCTCCTGGCCCGGGGAGGAGCTGACGGAGGGCCAGTTCCTCACGGAGCTGGTTGAGCGCACGGGCGTCCGGCTGCTGATCGACGTGGCGAACCTGCACACGAACCGGGTGAACCGCGGGGAGGACCCGTTCGCCGTGCTCGCCGGGATCCCGCTGGAGGCGCTGGCGTACGTGCACGTCGCCGGTGGCGTCGAGCGGGGCGGGGTGTGGCACGACACGCACGCGCACCCGGTGCCGGAGGAGGTCCTCGGCCTGCTGGCGCAGCTGCGGGCCCTGGTCGACCCGCCGGGTGTCCTGCTGGAGCGGGACGACGACTTCCCGGATGAGGAGGAGCTGGCCGCGGAGCTGGCCGCGATCCGCGGGGTGGTGGACGCCGGCCCCGCCCGGCCCGCCGCCCACGCCGTGCCCTCGCCGGAACCCGCACCCGCACCCGCCCCGGACCCCGCACCCTCGCCTGCGGCGGAGCGGGCCAGGTTGCGGGTGGGGGTGGAACAGGCCGCGCTGCTGTCCGCGCTCGTCGCGGGGACCCCGGTGCCCGAGGGCTTCGACCGGCAGCGGGTACGCGTGCAGGCCCGGGCGCTCGCCGCCAAGCGGGCCGGGGTGGTCGCGAAGCTGGCGCCGGAGCTGCCCGCCATCCTGGGCGGCGAGGAGCCGTACCGCGAGGCGTTCCTCGGCTACGCCCGCAACCGCCCCATGACCGCGGGCTACCGCCGGGACGCGCTGGCCTTCGCCGAGCACCTGCTGATCCGGGACCTGCCCGCCGACCCCGCCGCCCGGCGCCGGCTCACCGCCTGGTGGCGGGAGCGGGCCGGGGCGAGGCCGCCGGCCCGGGTCGTGCGGTGGGCCCGCTCGCTCGTGGGGCGGGCGGCATGAACGTTCTTGCCGTCGCGATATGGATCGCCGTCATCGTCTCCTGTGTCCTGCTGTTCCGCGGCGTGCGCCGCAGCCTGCCGCCCGCGGTCGGTGCCGCGCCGCGGCTGCACGACCTGTCCGAGGCCGCGTTCATGGCGGGCGGCCCGGGAACGGTGGTGGACACCGCGCTCGTCTCGCTCCTCGGGGACGGCCGGCTGCTCGTCGGCGGACCGGGGATCGTCCACGTCCGGCCGGGAGCGCGGGCCGGTGACACGGCCGAGCGCGCCGTGCTCCAGGCCTGCGCGCAGGCCCCCTCCGGCTGGCTGTACCAGGTGCGGTACGCGGCCATGCGCGATCCCGCCGTCCAGGAGACCGGCGACGGGCTCGCCGAGCGGGGCCTGCTCGCGGCGCCCGGTTCCGGCCGGAAGTGGCGGCGCCGGGCGGTGATCCAAGCCGTCGTGTGCGCGGCGTGGGTGGTGTTCTCGCTGCCGCTCACGTTCGTGGCGCTGGCGCTCGACCCGGGCCCGCAGGTGCCGTTCATCATCAAGGTGTTCCCCGCCCTGGCCGGCGGCATCGTGCTGGGCTGCGCCCTCGCGGTCCGGGCCAGGCAGCGGATCACCCCGGCGGGGCAGGCGGCACTGCGGGAGTTCCGCACGCAGTACCTCAACGACCGGACCCCGCACGTCCAGACCGCCCTGTACGGGCTCCGGGGCCTGCAGGACCCGTACCTGCGCGCGCACCTGCTCCCGGCCGCCCGCGACACCCGCCTGGCCGCCGCCCAGGCGCGGGCCGCGCGAACCGGCTCCTCCCACGCCGCCTCCTCCCGCACCGGCTCCTCCTGCGCCTCCCCTGCCGAGGTCGTCCCGGTGCTCTGGTGCGCGGGCAGCGACACCGGCGGCGGGGACAACTCCGGTTCGGGCTGCGGCTACTCGGGCTCGGGCTGCGCGTCGTCGAGTTGCAGCGGTTCGAGCTGTGGCAGCTCCTCGGGATCCAGCTGCGGCAGCTCCTCCGGTTCGAGCTGCAGCAGCAGTTCCAGCTGCGGCAGCAGTTCGAGTTGCGGGAGCAGCAGTTCCTGACCGCCCGCAAACGGGGGGACCACGGCCGACACCCGGCCGTGGTCCTGTACAACCGGCCGCCTTGCACATCTCATCGGTTCATCCGAAGAGATGAAGGGGCTGGTATGCCGACTCCGCTCGTACGCCACGGGGTCGCCGCGGCGGCGCTCTGCCTCCTCCTGTGCGCCCCGGCGCCGGCCCCGGCGCACGCGGGCGAAGCCACTGCCCCCGGGCTCGGTCGTGCATCCCCGTCCGGCCCCGGCCCGGCCGGCACGGAGCGAATCGCCACAACGGGAGCCGGCAGGGCCGCAGCCGCCCGGGCCGCCGGCGAGGCCGCCGCCGCTGCGCCCCACGCGCTCGCCCGGGCGGCCGCCCAGAACGCCGGGGCCGAGCTCGTCGCCCGCCGCGCCGCAGAGGCCGCCTCGGCGCCCACCCTTCCCGCCGCCGGGGGCGCAGGCAGCTCCGGGAAGGCCGGCAGCTCCGGGAACGCCCGCGGCCGAAGCGGACGGCTGGAGTTCGGGGAATGTCCCGCCGTCGAGGAACTGCCCACCTCCGTGCGCTGCGCGACCCTGCCGGTTCCGCTCGACTACGCCCGGCCCGACGGCCCGTGGATCACCCTCACCGTCAGCCGCGTCGCCGCCGACGGGCGCGGGGGCGCCGACCGGCAGGGGGCGCTCGTGTACAACCCGGGCGGGCCCGGAGCCTCGGGGATGTTCTTTCCGCTCGTCGGCGGCCTGCCCGAATGGCAGCGCATCGCCGCCGCCTACGACCTCGTCGGCTACGCCCCGCGCGGGGTCGGCCGCTCGGCCCCGCTGTCCTGCGAGGATCCCGCCCGGCACGACCGGGCCCCCACGCAGGTGCCCGCGGAGCCCTCCCCCGCGTACAAGGAGGAACGTACCGCCGCCGCCCGCGCCTACGCCCTCGGCTGCGCCCAGCGGGCCGGTGCGGCCCTGCCGTACTACAACACCCTCGACAACGTCCGCGACCTGCACGTGCTCCGTGCCGCGCTCGGCGAGGAGAAGCTGACCTTCATGGGCGCCTCCTACGGCACCTACCTCGGCGCCGTCTACGCCACGCTGTACCCCGGCCACGTCCGCCGCATGGTCCTCGACTCGGCGGTCGACCCGGATCCCCGCCGCATCTGGTACCGCGCCAACCTCCACCAGGCCGTCGGGTTCGAGCGCCGCTGGGCCGACTTCCGCGCCTGGGCCGCCCGTCACCACGCCGTCTACCGCCTCGGCGCCACCCCGGCCGCCGTACAGGCGAGCTACGAGCGGGTGCGGGACGCGGTGGCCCGCACCCCCGCGGGCGGTGTGGTCGGCACCGGTGAGCTGCAGGCGGCTTTCCTGCAGGCCGCGTACTACGACGACGTCTGGGCGGAGCGGGCGGCGGCGCTCAGCGCCTTCCTGGCGGGCGATCCGGGCCCGCTCGTCCGGCAGGCCGTTCCCGACCGGGAGTCTGCGGCCGAACGCGAGAACGCCCGGGCCGTCTACACGGCGGTGCTGTGCAACGACGCACCCTGGCCCGCCGACTGGGAGACCTGGGACCGCGACACCACCGAGACCGCCCGCCGCGCCCCCTTCGAGGCGTGGCCCAACACCTTCCTGAACCTGCCCTGCGCGTACTGGCCGGCGGCCGGGCGGCAGCAGCCGGTGGCGGTGGGCGCGCAGCCGGACGCGCTCCCCCGCACGCTGATCGTCGCGGCGGAGCGGGACGGGGCGACCCCGTACCCGGGTGCGCTGGAGCTCCAGCGGCGGCTCGGCCGGCAGGCCGCGCTGGTCACGGAGCGGGGGGCGGGCACGCACGGAGTCGTCGGCGGGCGCAATGACTGCGTCGACCGCCACGTGGAGCGGTACCTGCTGACGGGTGCCACCGCGGGGTGGCGCGTGTCGTGTGCGCCGCATCCGGAGCCCGCGCCGGTGTCGCTGGACGACAGGGCGGCGAGCACCACGGGGAAGGCCCCCAGGGCACTGCTGCCGCCTGTCGTCTGAACTTCCGGGCGGGATCTCCGGCTGCGTCGATTCGGAAGTTCGGGTCTGTCTTCCGATCCGCCGGAGGAGGTCGATCCTCCGGCCCTTCCCCCCAGGGGAGGTATCAGGCGAGCCCGGCCACCAGGTCGGCGACGGACTTGCGGCGTCCGGTGAAGAAGGGCACCTCTTCACGGACGTGCATGCGGGCCTCGGAGGCGCGCAGGTGACGCATCAGGTCGACGATGCGGTAGAGCTCGTCGGCCTCGAAGGCGAGGAGCCACTCGTAGTCGCCCAGCGAGAAGGAGGCGACGGTGTTGGCGCGCACGTCGGGGTAGCCGCGGGCCATCTTGCCGTGGTCGGCGAGCATGCGGCGGCGGTCCTCGTCGGGCAGCAGGTACCAGTCGTACGAGCGCACGAAGGGGTACACGCTGACGTAGTCGCGGGCGACCTCGTCGGCCAGGAAGGCCGGGATGTGCGACTTGTTGAACTCGGCGGGGCGGTGCAGGGCCATGTTCGACCACACCGGCTCCAGCGCGCGGCCCAGCCTGGTGCGGCGGAACAGGTTGTACGCGGTCTGCAGCTCGTCCGCGGTCTCCGCGTGCCACCAGATCATGACGTCGGCGTCGGCGCGCAGGCCGGAGACGTCGTAGGTGCCTCGGACGGTGATGTCCTTGGCGGCCAGCTGTTCGAACAGCTCCTGGACCTCGTCGGCGTAACCGGCGCGGTCCTCGGGCAGTACGTCCTTCAGCTTGAAGACGGACCACAGGGTGTAGCGGATGACCTCGTTGAGGTCCTTCGCCTTCTTCCCCGCGTTGGGAATCTTCTCCGGTGCAGTCATGTGCCTATTGTCCCGTGTGCGGATCAGTGGTCTGCGCCAGGGGTGCCCCCCGCGAGGCCAACGTGGCGACCACCACGTCCGCGGCCTTGCCCGCGCTCGCGATGCAGGCCGGGATGCCCACCCCGTCGTAGAGGGCGCCGCACACCGCGAGCCCGGGCAGCGCGGCGACGGCTTCGCGGATCCGGGCCACCCGGCCGAGGTGCCCGACCGGGTACTGGGGCAGGCCGCCGTCCCAGCGGGTCACGGTGGAGGCGACGGGCCGGGCCGTCAGGCCGACGGCCTCGCCCAGGTCGCGGAGCGAGACCTCGACCAGCTCGGAGTCCTCCCGGGCGAGGTCGCCCTCGTCGGCGTGGCGGCCCACGGAGGTGCGCAGCAGGAAGAGTTCGGGGTCGGTACCGGCCCAGGCCCACTTGTTGCTGGAGAAGGTGGACGCCTTGATGGTCCGCCCGTCGACGGGCGGTACGAGGAACCCGCTCGCACCGCCCCCGGTGATCGGGGCCGGCAGCTCGGAACGCCGGAACGCCATGGTGACCAGGGCCATCGAGGCGTACTCCACGGTGCGCAGCTCGGCGGCGGCGGCCGGGGCGAGGTCGCCCAGCAGCCGGGCGGCGGGGCCGGCCGGGGTGGCCACGACGACGGCGTCGGCGTCGATGGCCTCCGCCGCCCGCGCTCCCTCGGCAGCGGCGACGACCCGCCAGCCGCCGACCGTACGCAGGACCTCGCGCACGGCGGTCCCGGTGCTGATCCGCGCCCCGGCGGCCCGGCAGGCCTCGGCCACGGCCTGCGGGAGCCGGCCGATGCCGCCGGCGATGCCGGAGAAGACGGGACCGGCCGCGCCCTGCGCCGCCGCCCGGCGCTGCAGTTCCCGTACGCCCTCCCCCAGCGAGGCGTGCGTGCGGGCCGCCTCGAAGAGCTGGGGCACGGCGGCGCGCATGGAGATGCGGTAGGCGTTGCCCGCGTAGACCCCGCCGAGCAGGGGTTCCACCAGGCGGTCGACCACCTCGTGGCCGAGCCGGGCCGCGATGTACTCGCCGACGGCCACGTCCTCGCCGATCGGGGTGGGCGGCAGCGAGCCTTCGGCCTCGATCCGGGCCAGGCCCTCGGCGGAGAGCACGCCGGACGCGGCGAGCGGCCCCAGGTCGCCGGGGACGCCCATGACATGGCCGCGCGGCATGGGTCGCAGGGCGCCGCGGGTCCACAGGTGGGCGGTGGCGGTGGCGGGGGGTTGCAGGGCCTCGCCGAGGCCCACGGCCCGGGCCAGTTCCATGGCCTCGGGCCGGCGGGCGAGCACGGACTCGGCGCCGAGGTCGACGGGGAGTCCCGCGAGTTCACCGGCGTGCAGCTTGCCGCCGAGGCGGGGGCCGGCCTCCAGCAGCGTGACGCGCAGGCCCTCGGCGAGGAGCCGGTGGGCTGCCGCGAGTCCGGCGATGCCGCCGCCGATGACGACGACGTGGCCGGCCGAAGGCCGCCCGGCCGCAGCATCCGTACGCATGTCCGCTTCGTGCATGGACACATCGTCTCAGACCGATCTGCGGCCGATCACCGAGGCCGGACCGTGACCGCATCGGGACCGGCTCGGGACCGCGCGGGCGAAACCGGCGGCGGGAGTCCGTACGTCGAACCGGCACATACGCCGATCCCGGGGGGATGCATGCACCACACTGCGCACGGACACGGCCCGAACCACCGGCGCGGCGCGGCCGCCCTGGCCGCCCTCTGCCTCGCGGGCACGCTCGCCCTGACCGGCTGCGGGGCCGGGGACGAGGCGGCCGGGCAGTCCTCGGCCAAGGACCCCCGGGCCGCCGCCGGCCCCGCGCAGGGCAAGCCGGGGGCCGGCCCGGCGGCGGGGTCGGGCGCGGGCGCCGCGGCTCCCCCGGCCGCTGATGCCGCCAAGAACCCGCAGCAGCCCGCCGTACGCCCGCACGTGATCCGTACGGCCACCCTCGCCATCGAGACGGCGGACGCCCAGAAGGCCCTGGCCGCGGCCCGCACGGCGGCCGAGGGCGCGGGCGGCTTCGTCGGCAACGAGTCCACCCGGCGCGGGAAGGACGGCCTGATGACCTCGACGGTGACCCTGCGGGTGCCCGGCGAGCGCTTCGACGCCGTGCTCGGCGCCCTGGAGGGGAGCGGCAGGCTGCTCGGCCGCACGGTCGAGGCGCAGGACGTGACGGAGAAGGTCGCGGACGTCGACAGCCGGGTCAGGTCGCAGCAGGCGAGCGTGGCGCGGGTGCGGGACATGATGGAAAAGGCCTCGGCCCTTGCCGATGTGGTCATGCTGGAGAACGAGCTGAGCAAGCGTCAGTCGGACCTGGAATCCCTGCTGGCGCAGCAGACGGCGCTGAAGGACCAGACCTCGCTGGGCACGATCACGGTGGAGGTCACCGAGCCCGCGGCCGAACCGGAGGCGAAGAAGGACGCGCCGCCGTCCTTCGCCGACGCGCTGCGCGGCGGCTGGCACGTCTTCGCGACGCTCCTGCACCACCTGGTGCTGGCGGTCGCCGCCGTGCTGCCGTTCGCGGTCACGGCGGCGCTGGCGGCCCTGGGGTGGCGGGTCCGCCGGCGACTGCGCCCGTCCTCGCCGAAGACGGGCCCGGCGGGCCCGGCGCCCCGGCGGGTCCCGGGGGCGCGGGCGGCCTCGGCGGGGCAGCCGCTCCCGGCCGACCGGCCTGCGGACCCGACGGAATCGGAGCACGCTTCGGACTGAACGCCCATTCCCCCGTAGCGTGTTCCCCAGGAGACGGTGGCGGCGGCGGTGGAGGACGGTGCGGACGATGGCGGCGAGGGAACGACTGGTGGTGGTCGGCGGTGACGCGGCGGGGATGTCCGCCGCGTCGCAGGCCCGGCGGCTCAAGGACCCCGCGGAACTGGAGATCGTCGCCTTCGAGCGGGGCCACTTCACCTCGTACTCCGCGTGCGGCATCCCGTACTGGATCGGCGGCCAGGTCACCGAGCGGGACGACCTGATCGCGCGCACCCCCGAGGAGCATCGCGCCCGGCACATCGACCTGCGGACCCGCACGGAGGTGGTGGAGCTCGACCTCGACGGGAGCCGGGTCCGGTCCCGCGACCTGGATTCCGGGGCCGAGGCCTGGACGGGCTACGACAAGCTCGTGCTGGCCACCGGCGCCCGGCCGGTGCGGCCCCGGCTGCCCGGCATCGGCGCGCACGGGGTGCACGGCGTACAGACGCTGGACGATGGCCAGCGCCTGATGGACACCCTGGAGCGCACGGAAGGCCGCAGGGCGGTCGTCGTCGGGGCCGGCTACATCGGGGTGGAGATGGCGGAGGCCCTGGTCGGCCGGGGCTACGGGGTCACCGTCCTGCACCGCGGCGAGCAGCCGATGGCCACCCTGGACCCCGACATGGGCCGCCTGGTGCACAGCGCGATGAACCGCATGGGGATCCGTACGGTCTCCCGCGCCGAGGTGACGAAGATCCTCGCGGACGAGGAGGGCCGGGTCCGCGCGGTGGCGACGGCGTCCGGGGAGGAGTACCCGGCGGACGTGGTGGTCCTCGGCATCGGCGTGGAGCCCCGGACCGCGCTCGCCCGGGCGGCGGGCCTGCCGCTCGGGGAGTCGGGCGGGGTGCTGACCGACCTGTCGATGCGGGTCCGCGGGTACGAGAACATCTGGTCCGGCGGCGACTGCGTGGAGGTCCTGGACCTCATCTCGGGCCGGATGCGCCACATCCCGCTGGGCACGCACGCCAACAAGCACGGCCAGGTCATCGGCGCGGGGGTGGGCGGCGGCTACGCGACCTTCCCGGGAGTGGTCGGGACGGCGGTGAGCAAGGTCTGCGACCTGGAGATCGCCCGGACCGGGCTGCGGGAGAAGGACGCGCTCGCGGCGGGGCTGCGCTTCGTGACCGCGACGATCGGCTCGACGACGACGGCGGGCTACTACCCCACCGCCGCGGACATGACGGTGAAGATGCTGGCGGAGCGCCGTACGGGCCGGCTGTTGGGCGTCCAGATCGTCGGCGGCGCGGGCTCCGCGAAGCGGGTGGACATCGCGGCGGTCGCCCTGACGGCGGGTATGACGGTGGAACAGGTGGTCAGCCTGGACCTGGGCTACGCCCCGCCGTTCTCCCCGGTCTGGGACCCCGTCCTGGTGGCCGCGCGCAAGGCGGCCACGGCGGTCCGCACGGCCGGCCCCTGAGCCCCTCCCGCGAGCGGGAGGGGAGGCGCGCAACGACCTGGTGGCCCTCCCCTGCGCGAGGGGGTGACCACCTGACGGACGGGGGCGGGTTCCCGGCGGTCAGCGTGCGGTCTGCGTGTGGACGTAGTCCACGAGGCGGGTCAGGGCGTCCGGGTTCGTCGTGGGCAGGACGCCGTGGCCCAGGTTGAAGACGTGGCCCTCCAGGGAGGCGGCGGCGTCCAGGACCTCGCGGGTCTTGGCCTCGACCGCCTCCGGCGTGGAGAAGAGCACCGCCGGGTCCAGGTTGCCCTGGAGTGCCTTGCCGGTGCCGACCCGGCGCGCCGCCTCGTCCAGCGGGATCCGCCAGTCGACGCCGACGACGTCCGCGCCCGCCTCGCCCATCAGGCCCAGCAGCTCGCCCGTGCCCACGCCGAAGTGGATGCGCGGGACGCCGTACGAGGCGACCGACTCGAAGACCTTCGCCGAGGCCGGCATGACCGAGCGGCGGTAGTCGGCGGGGGCCAGGGCCCCGACCCACGAGTCGAAGAGCTGCACCGCGGAGGCGCCCGCCTCGATCTGGACCTTCAGGAAGGCCGAGGTGATCTCGGCGAGGCGGTCCAGCAGGTCGGCCCACAGCTGCGGGTCGCCGTACATGAGGGCCTTGGTGTGCTCGTGGTTGCGCGACGGTCCGCCCTCGACCAGGTAGCTCGCGAGAGTGAAAGGTGCACCTGCGAAACCGATCAACGGCGTGGAGCCCAGTTCACCCGTGAGCATGCCGATGGCCTCGGTGACGTACGAGACGTCCTCGGGGGTCAGGTCGCGCAGCTGTGCGAGGTCCTCGCGGCGGCGGATCGGCTGAGCGACGACCGGGCCGATGCCCGGCTTGATGTCCAGGTCGACGCCGATGGCCTTGAGCGGGACGACGATGTCGGAGAAGAAGATCGCCGCGTCCACCTTGTGGCGCCGCACGGGCTGCAGCGTGATCTCGGTGACCAGGTCGGGCCGCATGCACGACTCCAGCATCTGCGTCCCCTCGCGCACCTTGCGGTACTCGGGGAGGGAGCGCCCGGCCTGCCGCATGAACCACACCGGGGTGTGCGGCACCGGCTCCCGGCGGCACGCCTTCAGGAAGGCGGAATCGTACGTCTGACTCGGCTGGCCCGTGGGGCGGTCATTGGCGCTCACGCCGCAAATCTTCGCACGTATGAAGAAGTGCCCGACCCGGCGCGGGTGTCCCTGCGCCGCAGGGGCGCTCGTTCCGCCTAGTCTTCCCCGCATGGCTGCGGCTCAGGGACGATTTTCAGATGGCGCCGGGGGTACGGACAGCGCGAAGGAGAGCTCCGTCCCGCTCCCGTTCCGGCGGGCGGTCGACGGCTTGAAGAAGGCGCGGCTGCGGCCGGGGATCGAGATCGACCCGACGAAACCGCCCCAGCGGCTGGCGCCGTACGCCTACGCCCTGGAGGCCGCGGTCGTGGACGGGGAGGACGACCTCGCCGACGGCCGGCTGATCCTGCTCCACGACCCGGCCGGGCACGACGCCTGGCACGGGACCTTCCGGCTGGTGACCCTCGTACGGGCGGAACTGGAGCCGGAGATGGCCGCGGACCCGCTGCTCCCGGAGGTGTGCTGGTCCTGGCTGACCGGGGCGCTGGAGGCGCGCGGGCTCGGGTACGGGGAGGCGGGCGGGACGGTGACCATGGCGAGCTCGCACTCCTTCGGGGGGCTCGCGGAGCGGCGGCCGACCACCCAGATCGAGATCAGGGCCTCGTGGACGCCACGCGAGGGGGTGGGCGGGGTGCCGGACACCCCGGCACACCTGGCGGCGTGGTGTGAACTGCTGTGCCAGATCGCGGGGCTGCCGCCGGCCGGGCCGACGGACTCGGGCACGGGCGTCGTCTCGCTGCCGCAGCGGCGCGGTCCGCACCACCCGTAGCCTGCCTCCGCGCCGCAGCGGACGCAGCGGACGCGACCCCGGGCAGGCAGGCAGGGAACAGCCGATCGGCCGGGCGTAGAACGGCCGATCGAGTGAGCGTGACGACAGGTCAGAACCGGACGCCCGGTGCGGGCTTCTGATCACCTGATGATCGATCACCCGTCCGAATTGCCCGAATTGTTACTCACCAAATCGTGATCATTCCCTAAAGCCGGGCGGGTGACGTGCCGAAGGAGTCAGTGACCATCCGCACGGTTCGCACCGGCTTCCTTCCCCGAGCCGGCCGTCCCGCCACTCCCCCAGGAGGCCTAGGTGTCCGTTCTCCTTGAGCAGCCCGCAAGCCTGGTCGCCTACCGCCCGAACAAGCCGACGGCCATGGTTGTCGTGGCCGACCCCCGCGTTCGTTCCACCGTGACCCGCCACCTGTGGGCCCTCGGAGTACGCGACGTCATCGAGGCTTCGTCCATCGCGGAGGCCCGCCCCCGCGTCGGCAACCCGCGCGACATCTGCGTGGCCGACGTACACCTGCCCGACGGTTCCGGTCTCACCCTGCTCTCCGAGACCCGCGCCGCGGGCTGGCCGAACGGCCTGGCCCTGTCCGCAGCCGATGACATCGGCGCCGTGCGCAACGCCCTCGCGGGCGGGGTGAAGGGCTACGTCGTCACCGGTACGCGGACCAACATCGGGCTCCCCACCCGGCCCGGCGCCGCCCCCATCGGCGCTGCCGCCGCCCGTATGCACCGCCGCCCCCCGGGTGCCCCGAGCCACCCGGGCGGCTACCGCGAGCTCTCCGGGCGCGAGGTCGAGGTCCTGCGTCTCGTCGCCGAGGGCCAGTCCAACAAGGCCATCGGCGTCTCGATGGGCCTGTCCGCCCTGACCGTCAAGTCCCACCTCGCCCGGATCGCCCGCAAGCTGGGCACCGGGGACCGGGCCGGGATGGTCGCCGTCGCCCTGCGTACCGGGATCATCCACTGACCCTGGCCGGCAGCCGCCGGCCGGGCGAGGGCCGGAGGATTTCCGGGAGCCGTCCGCACGTCCACTGCGCGCCCGTCGACGGAACGTTCCGGCGACGGGCGCGAGGTGTTCCCGGCGAGGCGCGAGGTGTTCGCGGCACGGGCCGCTGTGACGGCCCGGGGCTCAGCCCCGCTCGTAGGCTTCCTGGGCTTCGACGACCTGGCTGAGGAGGATCTCGGCCTGGGCCCGGGTGTCGCCGCCCTCGGGGATGTCCCACTTCAGGGCCGGCAGCACGTCGGCCAGGTTCGCGAGGTCGTCGCGGTCCATGCGGGCGATGGACTGTGCCACGCGTTCGATGTCGAGTGTCATGGTGATCACGGGCTTTCGGAGTACAGCTCCATTGTGCGATGCGACGCGTGCGGGTGTGCGGGCGTGCGGCTGATGCGTGCGGCTGAGGCGTGCGACGCAGGGGTGCGATGCCCCGGTTTCCGGCCGTGAGAGCACATACAGGACACCCGATGGCGGGATCGCCGCGCTGCGCCCGGACGTACTGAGGCACGTTTTCGCAGGTCAACCCCTCCGTTGCACGAAGGCGCAGGTCAGGCGGTCGCGCGGGCGGATACCCTTGAGCGGTGACCGACGCCCAAGAGACCGCAGCAGACCTGCGCACCACCACCGGGGGCGGCCCCCCGGACGACGTCGAGAAGGCGCCGATTCCCTTGCTCGAACCGCGCGAGGGGATCCCCCCGGTGGTCGCCGACGAGGAGGCCCTCGCCCGGGTGGTCGCGGCCTTCGCCGCGGGGACCGGACCCGTGGCCGTCGATGCCGAGCGCGCCTCCGGATACCGCTACGGCCAGCGCGCCTATCTGGTGCAGCTGCGCCGCGAAGGCGCGGGGTCCGCGCTGATCGACCCCGTGGGCTGCCCCGACCTCTCCGCCCTGGGCGAGGCCCTGTCCGGCACCGAGTGGATCCTGCACGCCGCCACCCAGGACCTGCCGTGCCTGCGCGAAATAGGCATGGTGCCCACCTCCCTGTTCGACACCGAGCTGGCCGGCCGCCTCGCCGGCTTCCCGCGGGTCGGACTGGGCGCGATGGTCGAGAGCGTGCTCGGCTACGCCCTGGAGAAGGGCCACTCCGCCGTCGACTGGTCGACCCGCCCGCTTCCCGAGCCGTGGCTGCGCTACGCCGCGCTCGACGTGGAGCTCCTGGTGGACCTGCGCGACGCGCTGGAGAAGGAGCTGGAGCGGCAGGGCAAGCTGGAATGGGCCCGGCAGGAGTTCGACGCCATCGCGGCCGCCCCGCCCGCCCCGCCGCGCAAGGACCCGTGGCGCCGCACCTCCGGCATGCACAAGGTGCGCCGCCGGCGGCAGATGGCGGTCGTACGGGAGCTGTGGGAGTCGCGGGACCGGATCGCGCAGCGCCGTGACGTGTCGCCCGGCAAGGTGCTGGGGGACGCGGCGATCGTGGAGGCCGCGCTCGCGCTGCCGGCGAACGTGCACGCGCTGGCGGCCCTGCCCGGCTACGGGCAGCGGATGGGGCGGCGCCAGCTGGACCAGTGGATGGCCGCGGTGGACCGGGCGAAGGCGCTGCCCGAGAGCCAGCTGCCGCAGCCGGGCGCCACTCCGGCGGGGCCGCCCCCGCCACGCTCCTGGGCCGACAAGGACCCGGCCGCCGCGGCCCGGCTGTCCGCGGCGCGCGCCGCGGTGTCGGCGCTGGCGGAGGAGCTGAACCTGCCCCAGGAGAACCTGATCACCCCGGACACCGTGCGCCGGCTGTGCTGGGAGCCGCCGCAGCGGCTGGAGGAGGACGCGGTGGCCCAGGCCCTGGCCGGCTACGGCGCCCGCCCCTGGCAGGTCGAGCAGGTGGCGGCTGCGCTGACCACGGCCCTCAGGGCCACCGCCTGACCCTCCCGCATCCCCTGAAGCCCCCGGCCGGCCGGGGGCTTCTGCGTGCCCGGCGCCACGGCGCGGACGAGCGCCGGCGGGCGCGTACGGGAGGGACCGGACCCGTCGCGGACCTCCGCGGCAGTGTGACCTTCGCCGCTCCCGCCGTGAAGGGTGTCCACATGGGTTACCCGCAAGTAGCATGGGCCAGGTGAGCGCCCGCTCAGTGAGTGGCGTCCACGCGCAGCAGTGCCATCCCGCACCTGGAGGAGAGCCAACGTGCCTCGTACCGTCAGGGACGTCGTCTTCGTCGACGGCGTCCGCACCCCGTTCGGCAAGGCGGGCCCGAAGGGCATCTACCACGAGACCCGCGCCGACGACCTCGTCGTGAAGGCGATCCGGGAGCTGCTGCGCCGCAACCCGGACCTGGACCCCAAGAAGATCGACGAGGTCGCCATCGCCGCGACCACGCAGATCGGCGACCAGGGTCTGACGCTGGGCCGCACGGCCGGCATCCTCGCGGGCCTCCCCCAGTCCGTCCCGGGTTACTCGATCGACCGCATGTGCGCCGGTGCGCTGACCGCCGTCACCGCCGTCGCCGGCGGCGTGGCCTTCGGTGCGTACGACGTCGCCCTCGCCGGCGGTGTCGAGCACATGGGGCGCCACCCCATGGGCGAGGGCGTCGACCCCAACCCGCGCTTCGTCTCCGAGAAGCTGGTCGACGAGTCCGCCCTCTTCATGGGCATGACCGCCGAGAACCTGCACGACCGGTACCCGACGATCACCAAGCTCCGCGCCGACGAGTACGCCGTGCGCTCGCAGGAGAAGGCCGCCAAGGCGTACGCCGACGGCAAGATCCAGCAGGACCTGGTGCCGATCTCGGTGCGCAACACCAACGAGGCGGCGGGTGAGACGGGCTGGGGTCTGGTCACCTCCGACGAGCCGATGCGCCCGGGCACCACGCTGGAGAACCTGGCGAACCTGAAGACCCCGTTCCGTACGCACGGCCGGGTCACCGCGGGCAACGCCGCCGGTCTCAACGACGGTGCCACCGCCGCGATCATCGCGTCCGAGGACTTCGCCCGGGAGAACAACCTCCCGGTCAAGATGCGCCTGGTCTCATACTCCTTCGCGGGTGTCGAGCCGGAGGTCATGGGTTACGGCCCGATCCCGGCCACCGAGAAGGCCCTCGCCCAGGCCGGTCTGACGATCGACGACATCGGCCTGTTCGAGATCAACGAGGCCTTCGCCGTGCAGGTGCTGGCCTTCCTGGAGCACTACGGCATCGCCGACGACGACGCCCGGGTGAACCAGTACGGCGGCGCCATCGCCTTCGGCCACCCGCTCGCCTCCTCCGGCGTCCGCCTGATGACGCAGCTGGCCCGCCAGTTCGAGGAGCAGCCGCACGTCCGCTACGGCCTGACCACCATGTGCGTCGGCTTCGGCATGGGCGCGACGGTCATCTGGGAGAACCCGCACTTCGAGGGAGACGACAAGTGAGCACCACCACTGAGCTCCTCAAGGGCGCGGCCGAGCTGTTCCCGGACGAGGTCGTGACCTCGGCGCACGTCCGCCACCTGGACCTGCCCTTCGGCGCCGGGCGCTTCGCGCTCATCACGCTGGACAACGGCTTCGACCACACCAAGCCGACCACCTTCGGCCCGCAGTCCCTCGCCAACCTGAACGCGGCGATCGACCAGGTCGAGCAGGAGGCCCTGGCCGGCTCCGTCGTCGGCGCGGGCATCACCGGCAAGCCGTTCATCTTCGCGGTCGGCGCCGACCTCAAGGGCGTCGAGCTGCTGAAGAAGCACGACGAGGCGCTCGCCATCGGCAAGGGCGGCCACGACGTCTTCAAGCGCCTTGCGGGCCTGGCCGTTCCGACCTTCGCCTACTACAACGGCGCGGCGATGGGCGGCGGTGTCGAGGTCGGTCTGCACTGCACCTACCGCACCGTCTCGAAGGCCATCCCGGCCTTCTCGCTGCCCGAGGTCTTCCTCGGCCTGGTTCCGGGCTGGGGCGGCTGCACCATCCTGCCGAACCTGATCGGTGCGGACCGCGCGGTCTCGGTGATCATCGAGAACTCGCTGAACCAGAACAAGCAGCTCAAGGGGCAGCAGGTCTTCGACCTGGGCATCGCCGACGCGCTGTTCGAGGGCGCCGACTTCCTGGAGCAGTCGCTGCTGTGGACCGCGAAGGTCCTCAAGGGCGAGACCGAGGTCGTACGCGCCGAGGTCGACCGCGGCGAGGGCTGGGACGCGGCGGTCGCCCGCGGCCGCTCCATCGCGGACTCCAAGGTGCACGGCGCGGCTCCGGCCGCCTACCGCGCCCTCGACATCATCGAGGCGTCGAAGGACGGCGACCTGCAGAAGGGCTTCGACGCCGAGGACACCGCGCTCGCGGACCTCATCATGGGCGGCGAACTGCGCTCCGGCATCTACGCCTTCAACCTGGTCCAGAAGCGCGGCAAGCGCCCGGCCGGCGCCCCGGACAAGTCCCTGGCCCGCCCGGTCACCAAGGTCGGCGTCGTCGGCGCGGGCCTGATGGCCTCGCAGCTGGCGCTGCTGTTCCTGCGCCGCCTGGAGGTGCCGGTGGTCCTCACCGACATCGACCAGGAGCGCGTGGACAAGGGTGTGGGCTACGTCCACGCCGAGATCCAGAAGCTGCTCGGCAAGGGCCGCATCAACCAGGACAAGGCCAACCGCCTGACCGCCCTGGTGAGCGGTGTGCTCGACAAGGCCGAGGGCTTCGCGGACGCGGACTTCATCATCGAGGCCGTGTTCGAGGAGATGTCCGTCAAGCAGAAGGTGTTCGCGGAGGTCGAGGCGGTCGCTCCGGCGCACGCGATCCTCGCCACCAACACCTCCTCGCTGTCGGTGTCGGAGATGGCCTCGAAGCTCCAGCACCCGGAGCGCGTGGTCGGCTTCCACTTCTTCAACCCGGTCGCGATCCTCCCGCTGCTGGAGATCGTCCGCGGTGAGCAGACCGACGACGCCTCGCTGGCCACGGCGTTCGGTGTCGCCAAGAAGCTGAAGAAGACCGCGGTCCTCACCAAGGACGCCCCGGCGTTCGTCGTGAACCGCATCCTGACCCGCTTCATGGGCGAGATCCAGAACGTCATCGACGAGGGCACCCCGGTCGAGACCGCGGAGAAGGCCATCGAGCCGCTCGGTCTGCCGATGTCCCCGCTGGTGCTGCTGGAGCTCGTCGGCCCGGCGATCGGCCTGCACGTCTCCGAGACCCTGAACCGCGCCTTCCCGGAGCGCTTCACGGTCTCCGCGAACCTCGCGGCCGTCGTCAAGGCCGGCAAGCGCGGCTTCTACGTCTATGACTCGGGCAAGCCCGAGCTGGACCCCGAGGTCGCCGCGCTCCTGGTGCAGGGCGACAGCGTCCTGACCGAGCAGCAGGTCCGCGACCGCGTCCTGGACGCGGTGGCGCAGGAGATCGGCCTGATGCTGGAGGAGGGTGTCGTGGCCGAGGCCCAGGACATCGACCTCTGCCTCATCACGGGCGCCGGCTGGCCCTTCCACCTGGGCGGCATCACGCCGTACCTGGACCGCGAGGGCGTCTCGGAGCGGGTGAACGGAAAGAAGTTCCTCGCCCCCGGTGTGGCGAGCGTCCCCGCCTAGTCGGCGGTGCGCCGCGGAAGCCCGTCCCCTCGGGGGCGGGCTTCCGCCGTTCCCGGGGGCGGCCGCGGGGCAGCCCGTGCAAGCTGGCAGAATACGGTGCATGGCGGATGGCAAGAGACCTTTCAGCCGCCGCACGCTGCTGTTCGCGGGCGGCGCGGTGGCCGCCGGGCTCACCACCACCGGCGGGCTGACCTGGGCCCTGCGGCCGGGTTCCGCGGAGCAGGACGGCCCTCGCGAGCCGGACAGCACCCAGCCGATGGCCGGCGACTTCGACATGCGGACCGGCACGCGGCTGCTGGCCTCGACCGCGCTCTTCAATACGACGGGACCGCAGTCGTTCGCGTTCGACGACACGAACGGGCAGGTCTACACGCTGCAGACGGTGCAGGGCGGTATCCGGCTCGACGACGAGGAAGAGCCGGTGAGTGCGGGCGACCGCAAGGACGCCGGCGATATGTGCCTGACCCGGCTGAGCAGTTCCGGTGAAACGCTCGGGCATATGTATCTGCGCGGTTTCGGGCACGGCATTTCCTTCGGTGTCGAGCCGACCGGCCAGCGTACGTACATATGGGTGGAGGGGAACGCGGACACCGAGAGCGGATACGGCCGCTCGGTGGTCCGGGTGCCGTTCAAGGACGGCGCGGTCCTGGACAGTTCCGACCCCTCGGTCCGGCATTTCGAGCCGCTCCCCGGCGCCTCCGGCGTCTCCCCCGCGCTCGACCTGGCCGGTGAGCGGGTGCTGGTCAGCCGCGAGGAGGAGGGCGTGCACCGGTTCGCCGTATACGGGATGCAGGACTTCCTGGCCGGGCGCTTCGGCGCCGCACAGGTCGTCAAGGCCGGCGTACAGGTCAAGGAGGAGGAGTGGTTCCAGGGTTGCGCCCTGTACGGGGACCACGTCTACGTGCTGACCGGTGGTCCGTATACCGGTAAGAACGGGGACAACCCGCCGAAGTCCGGCGGAAATACCTACATCACCGTGATTGACGTGCGGACCGGGGAGGCGCAGGGGCGCCACCGCGTGACGGTCGCACCGGATCTGCCCTTCCGGGAGCCGGAGGGAATCGCGGTCAGGCGGGTCGGGTCACGGGCTGCTTTGTGTGTCGGATTTTCCGTGAAGGCGAAGGACCGGCGCGAGCTGGCGCTGTATCAGTACACCGGCTGAGAGCTCCGGAGACGGAGCGGCGAAGGTCACATATTCCGTGCTACGAAGCCGTTAATCATTGGCCCGCGGTTCACCCGGCGTTCTAGAGCCGTCCACAAGGCTGCTTATACTACTGCGACACTTCACGGGATTCTTATACCTCCACAGGGGAGGCACCGCACCATGGGCTCCAAGCGGCTGCGCGCCGTGCTCGGCGTTCTGATCACCTCTGGGCTCATCCTCAGCTTCCTGGGCATGCTGGTCGCCGTCGCGTTCGTCTCCCTCCCCCTGTTCGCGGGCTGCGCCGCCCTCAGCTACATCGCCGACCTGATGCTGCACAACACCGAGTCGACGACCCTGGAGCGGCTGCGCGATTCGCGCTTCGGCCTCACCATGCGCTTCCTGATCCGCCAGTTCCTGCTGCTGGGCCTGTGCGGTGCGGTTTCGGACATCGAGTCGTTCGTGGCCCAGATGACCACCATCGGCCTGCTCCTGCTGTTCATCCTCCAGCTCGCGTACGGCGCGCTGCTCAAGCACGTCCGCAAGATGCGCAACGAGCTGCCGTTCACCACGCGCGGGCTGGACCTTGAGGCACTCGGCATCCGCCGCATGCCGCACCCGTTCCTGATGAACAAGCACGTCCGCAAGACGCTGCACCTGGACATCCCGCTGGTGGCCGGATCCCTCGCCACCATCGCGACGGACGACTGGCGCTACGTCACGTACGGCATGATCACCACCGTCTTCCTCGCCTACTTCTCCCTGCTGGTGCTGGTGCCCGACGCGCGCAACGCGCTGAAGCTGCCCACCACCGACGAGGCCATCGACGAGCTCAACCACCAGCTGGCCGAATACCGCCCCCAGGTCGCGCTCTACTTCACCTTCGCGGCCATCTCCAAAGACTTCATGTACCAGGTCAACATGTGGCTGGAATCGCTGGAGGCGCTCGAACTGCGGCCCATCATCGTGCTGCGCGAGCGGGCCACCCTGCGCTACCTGGACGCGACGTCCGTGCCCGTCATCTGCATTCCCAAAGCAGACAATCTGGCGCGTATCGAAATGCCGGAACTCCGCGTCGCCCTTTACCCGGGCAATGCGGGCAAAAACGTGCACATGCTCCAGCGCGCCGAGGTCAAGCACGTGTTCATCGGCCACGGCGACAGCGACAAACTCGCCAGCAGCAACCGCGTCAGCAAGGTGTTCGACGAGATCTGGGTGGCCGGCCGGGCCGGCCGCGACCGCTACGAGCGCATCAAGCACGCCGTCTCGCACCACCAGATCGTCGAGGTCGGCCGCCCCCAGCTGATGCCCCTGCACCGCTGGACCGGAAAGGTCGCGGGCCCCATCCCCACCGTCATCTACGCCCCCACCTGGGAGGGCTGGACCGACGACGCCTGCTACACCTCGGTCATCCCGGCCGGCGAAAAACTGATCAAGGCGCTGCTGGACTACGAGCGCGAGATCCGCATCATCTACAAGCCGCACCCGCTCACCGGCTCACGCTCCGCCGAGGCCGCCGCCGCCCACCGCCGCGTCATCGCCCTCCTGGAAGAGGACAACGCGCGACGTTTCGGCCGCAACCTCACCGACTCCAAGGCCGCCGCCAAGAAGCTCGCCCGGATCGACAAGCGCATCGCCGAGCTCTCCGAGCGCGGCGTCCGGTCCAAGTACCCGGACCTCACGGAGGAGGAGCGGACCGCGCGCATCCGGCGCAGCCGCAACCAGGCCGGCGCCCTGTACTGGAGCGCCGTACCCGACTCCGCGCACCACGTGGTGACCGACCGGATCCCGGCCCTCTACGACTGCTTCAACCAGTCCGACCTGCTCATCGGCGACATGTCCAGCGTCGTCTCCGACTTCGTCGCGACGCTGAAGCCGTACGCCATCTTCAACCTCGACGGGTTGCCGGACGACCAGTTCCGCAACGAGCAGCGGACGGCGTACGCCTCCTACCTGCTCGACGGCGACTGCAACGGTCTGGCGGAGGCCATCGAGGCGACGCTGAACCCGCGCGAGGACGTCATGGCGCCCTACCGCGAGCAGCTCAAGGAATACCTCCTCGGCGAGGAGTACCCGCCCAGCATCGTCCGCTTCAACGCGGCCGCGAACAACCTCTACCGGCGGGGGCTGCGCGACTTCCCCATCGAATACCCGGAGCCGATCCCCCACTCCGTGTGACCGCGTCGCACCGTCCCACCCCCGCCGTCCACCGCCGTGCCGCATCCCCACCCCAGGAAGTAGGAGCCCGTGTCCTCCAGACCTGCCCCCCGTCGCACCATCGCCGTCGTTCTCGCCGGGGGCACCGGTCAGCGCATCGGGCTCGAAATCCCCAAGCAGCTCATCAAGATCGCCGGCAAGCCGATCCTGGAACACACGCTGCACATCTTCGAGAACGCCCCGGACGTCGACGAGGTGATCCTCCTCATGACGCCCGCCTACGTGGACGACGCGCGGCGCATCGTCGAGCGGGCCCGCCTGGGCAAGGTCACGCAGGTCCTCGCGGGCGGCTCCACCCGCAGCGAGACCACCCGGATCGCCATCAGCGCGGCGGCCTCGGGCCTCGCCGAGGGGGAGGACTGCAACCTCCTCTTCCACGACGCGGTGCGCCCGCTGCTCTCGCAGCGCGTCGTCCGCGAATGCGTGGAGTCCCTGGAGCGCTACCAGGCCGTCGACGTAGCCATCCCGTCCTCCGACACCGTCATCGTGACCCGCACCCACGGGGACGACGGCGAGTTCATCACCGAGGTGCCCGACCGCTCCCGGCTGCGCCGCGGCCAGACCCCGCAGGGCTTCCGCCTGTCCACCATCCGCGCCGCCTACGACCGGGCGGCCGCGGACCCGTTCTTCCAGGCCACCGACGACTGCTCGGTGGTCGTCAAGTACCTGCCCGACGTCCCGGTCCACGTGGTCACCGGCGACGACTACAACATGAAGGTCACCCAGCCGGTCGACGTGTTCATCGCCGACAAGCTGTTCCAGCTCGCCTCCCACGCCGCGCCCGCACAGGCCGGCGAGCAGGCCTACCGGGAGCAGCTGGCCGGCAAGACGATGGTGGTCTTCGGCGGCTCGTACGGCATCGGCGCCGACATCTCGCGCATCGCCGAGGGCTTCGGGGCCCGCGTCTTCGCCCTGGGCCGCACCTCGACCGGTACGCACGTGGAGAACCTCGACCACGTCGAGGAGGCCCTCGCCCGGGCCTACGCCGAGACCGGCCGGATCGACTACGTCGTCAACACCGCGGGCGTGCTGCGCGTCGGCCGCCTCGACGAGACCGACAACGACACGATCCGGGAGGCGCTGGAGGTCAACTACCTCGCTCCCGTGAACATCGCCCGAACCTCGTACAAGTACCTGAGCGAGACCCGGGGCCAGCTGCTGCTGTTCACCTCCAGCAGCTACACCCGCGGCCGCGCCGAGTACAGCCTGTACTCCTCGACCAAGGCCGCCATGGTCAACCTGACGCAGGCGCTGGCCGACGAGTGGGCCGAGGACGGCATCCGGGTCAACTGCGTCAACCCGGAGCGGACCGCGACCCCGATGCGCACCAAGGCGTTCGGCCAGGAGCCCTCTTCTTCGCTGCTGACCTCCGAGTCGGTGGCCCTGACCTCCCTGGACGTCCTCGTCTCGGAGATGACCGGCCACGTGATCGACGTGCGCAAGCAGGACCCGACCACGACGCCGGCGCAGCGCTCCGGCTTCGAGGCGGCCCTGGCGTCCGTGCTGATCCAGACCACGGAGGACCAGGGGGTCTAGGCGTGACGTACGCACCCGGGCAGCAGCAGCACCGGCCGCGGAGGATCTTCGTGGCGGGCGACTCCGAGGCGGTCACCCGGCCGTACAGCTACCTGCCGATGGCGGGCTGGGCGCAGACGCTGCCGCTCTTCCTCACGGACGCGGTCGAGGTGGTCAACTGCGCCCGCGCCCGTGCGAGCTCGAAGAGCTTCCGCGAGCGCGGGCGGCTCCAGTGGATCCTCGACCAACTGGAGCCCGGCGACTACCTGCTGTTCGGCTTCGGCCAGATCGACTGGAAGACCGACCCCGGCCTGCACACCAAGCCGTTCTCCACCTTCCAGGAGCACATGGCCGCCTTCGTGCACGGGGCGCGGGAGCGGCAGGCCCACCCGGTGATCCTGCTGCCGTACGAGCGGCGCCGCATGGACGCCCACGGCAACGTCGCCCGTTTCCTGGGCGACTACCCGCTCGCCGCGCGGCAGCTGGCCGAGGACGAGCACGTCCCCGTCGTCGACCTGTACGGCCAGAGCCTGCAGTGGTGGGAGGAGCTCGGGCCGGAGTCGTCCAAGCTCGTCTTCACGTATCTGCGACCGGGCGAGCCGCTCCTGGAGAACGTCCAGGACGGGGACAACGTGCACCTGCGGGCGGAGGGCGCGGTCGAGTGCGCCCGGTTCGTCGCCCGGAGCCTGGCCGAGCAGGGCGTCATCCCCTCCCACTGGGTCCGCGACCTCGACCGCCGCCGGTTCTCCTACGAGGAGATGGGCTGGCTGGACGAGGACACGTTCGCGCACCGTACGAAGTCCCGGGTGTCCGAGCCCGCAGTACGCAAGGAGTCCACCGCGTGAACCTCCTCCGCCGGGGACAGGCCGTCGGCGACACCCCTTCGCTCGGCACCGTCTACGCGGCCCTGTACAGCTCGGCCGACCCGCGGCGCGGCGCGTCCCCGGGCGAGACCCTCCAGTTCGGCCTGTCCGTGGCTCCCGACCAGGGCGCCTCGCGCGGCTGCGCGTACCTGACGGAGGAACCGCTGACCGCCGTCGGCGAGATCGTCGGCGTGCAGGGGCTGGAGTACTTCCCCCGGCAGCGCTGGTTCCGGGTCCGCGCGGACGCCGGGGAGCAGACGACGGGGGTCCTGCACCTGCGCGTCGGCGACTCGGCCACCGCGCGCAGCATCCGCCCCCGCATCCTCGTGGGCATCCCGGACGCGTCCGGCCGCAAGCTCGTGCGCACGGGCAAGCTCGCCGCCGAGCCCCTGCCGCTGCGGCCGCCCACGGCCCGCGGCCTGCGGATCGCGACCGAACCGGGCCGGCCGGGCACGGTGAACGTGCTGTCGGGGGCCCCGGCGGGAAGCACCGCGATCTCCGTGACGCAGCCGAAGAGCGGCCGGGCGGAGCTGTCGCAGGACGGCTGGGCCACCTACGCGCCCGCCCCCGGCTTCACCGGCTACGACCGGTTCACCTACACCGTGGGCACGGCGGCGTCGGCCAAGCTGACCTCGCACGTGAACGTCTTCGTGGGCTCGCTGGAACACATCCCGGGCGCCTTCCCGCAGCATCCCGCGGACAGCGCGCCGCGCCCCTGGCAATGGCCCGAGCTCACCGGGGAGATGCCGTGGCCCCGCCCCGCCGCCCCGCAGAACCGATGAGGATCCCGAGATCATGAACACCGCCGTCGTCGGCGCCACCGACGTCAAGGACGTCACGGTCGCCGTCCGGGTCTGCAACCAGGCCGCCGCGCTCGACGCCTGTCTGGCCTCCGTCCTCGTGCAGTCCATCGGCACGGACCGGCTGGAGATCATCGGTGTCGACGACGGCTCGACCGACGAGAGCGGGTCCGTACTGGCCCGTGCGGCGCACCAGTACCCCTCGTTCGTCCGCGCGGGCCAGGTGTCCCACGGGCTCAGCCCGGCGGCGGCCCGCAACTGGGCGCTGAGCCAGGTGCGCGGACGGTACGTCACCTTCCTGGAGGCCACCGACCGGCTGGCGCCCGACGCCCTGGAGCGGATGGTCACGGCCGCCGACACCCACGAGGCCGACGTCGTGCTCGGGAAACTGGAGAGCGCGGGCCGGCATGCGGTCGCGACCTCGATGTTCCGCAAGAACCAGGCCTACGCCGATGTGTACGCCTCGCGGGTCTACTGGTCGCTGACGCCGGACAAACTGTTCCGCACCAGCATGCTGCAGCGCCGGGGGCTGAGCTTCCCGACCGACATGCCGATCGGCGACGACCAGGCGTTCACCGCCGCCGCCTTCATCGGGGCGGACAACGTCTCCGTCGTCGGCGATGGGACCTGCGTGGTCAAGGGTGCCCCGCCGGCGGAGCGCGCGACGCTGCCGGACCGGGTCGCCCTCGCCTCCCGGATGCTGGGCGTGGTCGCCTCGCAGCTGCCCGAGGGCCCGCGCCGGGACAAGCTGCAGTCCCGCCACCTGGAGGTGGAGCTCGGCAAGGCGACCGAGGCCGCCCTGCTGTCCGCCGCGGACGCGGCGGAGCGTGACCAGGCCCTGTGGGGCGCGGCCGAGGTGCTGCGCACCCAGGCCTCGCCGGGGGCGCTGGCCCTGCTGCCCCGGATGGTGGCCGTGCGGTACGCCCTGCTCGCGCAGGGCCGGTTCGCCGAGGCGCAGCAGATGGCCGCCTTCGAGGCGGACAAGGACCGGCCGGCCGTCCGCAAGACGGTGGAGAACGGCCGGGTGTTCACGACACTGCCGTTCTTCCGCGACCCGCAGGTCGCCCTGCCGGACGAGCTGTTCGACATCACCGGTGACATGACGGTCACCCACCAGTTGGAGAAGGCCCGCTGGGACGGGCCGATGCTGCTGCTGGAGGGCTTCGCCTTCTTCGAGCAGCTGTCGACGAAGGACCGTGCCACCCGCGTGGTGTTGCGGGAGCGCACGAGCGGCGCGCAGGAGAGCTACTCGGTGACGGCCCGCCGGGACGACACCCTGACCAACGCCAAAGGCAGGCCCCGGGCGATGGGCCGCTTCTCCTCCCGGGTCAACCTCGCGCAGACCTCCAGCGGCTGGCCCCTTCCCCCGGGCACCTGGGACCTTTACCTCGCGGTCGGCTTCGAGGGCGTGACGCAGGAGGTGCGGCTCGGCCCACGGCGCTCCGCCGATCTCGACACGACCGCCCGGATGCCGGTGCGGATCGCTGCCGCGCCCGGTGGGCAGGGCATGGAGCTGGTGGCCATCCCGTACTACACGGAGTCCGGCGGGCTCACCATCGAGGTGTCCCAGCGCACGCCGCTGCCGCGGCACGCCTGACCGCCCGCCGGCCGCAGCCTGCGCCCGACGCCGCTGCCCGCCTCAGGCGGCGGCGTCCCAGGGGCCGAAGACCAGCCCCGGCTGGGTGGCGTCCTGGCGGGCGCAGATGAGGGTGCCGTCGGCGTCGAAGGCGGCGACGACGAGACGTCCGGCCGCGTCGACGGCGACCTGCGGGGCGTAGGCGCCGTGGCCGCCGAGGGAGGCCCACCACGCGCCGTACCCCTCGTTCTCGGTGACGTAGGCCGTGAGTTCGACGTCGCCCTCCGCACCGATCTGGGCGAGCACGGTGCAGTCGTAGCCGCCGATGACGGCCCTGACGACACCCGGCGCCCCCTGGCCCCCGGCGCCGCCCAGGCTCATCAGGCCGCTCTGGACACCGCCCTGGGCCGCGCGCCAGGCGACGAGCGAGCCGTCGCCGGGGTACCGCCAGAAGTACGTCACCCTGCGCGGGCCCGTCTCGTACAGGACCGGGGTTCCCGGGACGACGGGCGTGGGGATGCGGTCGGCGAGCTGGAAGCGGCCCTGGCTGACACCCACCCAGCGGTCGGCTCCGGCCGGCCCGAGGGCGAGCAGCTCCAGCGGCCCGCCGACCGCCATCAGCGGGGTCGCGTCACCGCGGTAGGGCTCGGGCGAGACCGGCTTCCACCCGCCCCAGACGCCCTCGGCGTTACGGCTGCGCCGCAGGATGCCACCGTGGCGCAGGGAGACGATGACGTGCGTGGAGCCGGAGCGCTGGTTGACGGCGATGCGCGGGGGGCCGGCCAGGGTGTCGTCCGGGGGGCCGCCGCGCAGGCCGGGGGTGCCGAGGCTGTGCCAGTCGTAGATGCCGCGGCCCGGCTGGAACTGGGTGGACACGATGACCTCGGGGCTGCGGGAGCCGTCCGCAGCGGCCCTGAGGGCGACGAAGTGGACATATCCCTCGCGGCTCTGGGCCATCGAGACGGCCCCCGTCCAACCGGGCACGTCGAGGGCCTCGGGGCCGGTCCAGCCGGTGTGGGGGGCGGCGGCCTCGGTCCAGCGCAGGAGGCCGTGCGGTCCGCTGGCGTAGGCGCTCAGACGTCCGTCGGCTCCGGCGAACAGCCAGTTTCCGGCCGGGGGCGCAAAGGGCGGGGCGCCGGCGCCGGGCAGGGCGCCGGCCTCGGCGCCGCGGGCCGAAGAGGCAGCCCGGCCAACGCTTTTGCCTCGGATCACGCCGCTGTCCACCCTTCTGCCGAGTATGTCCACTGTGCGAGCGACAGGGCTCTGCACCCATAAGAATCAGCCACTCGAAAGTGTGTCTTATGATGCACCCCATCGATAATAGAAGGGCCCTGCCTCCATGACCGACCGCCCCTCGGCCTCTTCCCCTTCGTCCCGGCGCAAGCCGAGGCGCGGCGGCAGGCGAGTCCTGCGCATCGTGCTGCTGACGACGGCGGTCCTCATCCTGGCCGTCGGCGGCGTCGGCTGGTGGACGTACAGCCACCTCAACGGCAACATCGACAGCGTCGACCTCGACCAGGCCATCGGGGACAACCGGCCGAAGAAGGTCGTCGCGGGCGCCCAGAACGTCCTGGTGCTCGGCTCCGACTCGCGGGCCGGGGCGAACGGGGACCTCGACCACGGCGATGTCAGCGGCGCCCGCTCGGACACCGCGATGCTGGTGCACATACCCGAGGGCCGGGCCAGGGCCACCGCGGTCAGCATCCCGCGCGACACCCTGATCAACCGGCCCGAGTGCAAGGACGGCGAGGGCAACACCGTCAAGCCCGCCAACCGGGTCATGTTCAACTCGGTCTACTCCCTCGCCGGCCCCGCCTGCGTGGTCAAGACCGTGGAGGAGATGTCGGGGATCCGCGTGGACCACTTCGTCGAGGTGGACTTCGCCGGGTTCAAGGGGCTGGTGGACGCCCTGGGCGGGGTCACCGTCACCCTGGACAAGCCGATGAGCGGCGCGAAGGGCGGCCTCAAGCTGGACGCGGGCACGCACCGGCTGAACGGCACCGACTCGCTGAAGTTCGTCCGCACCCGCTACGGCTACGGCGACGGCAGCGACCTGGGGCGCATAGGCCTCCAGCAGCAGTTCATGATGGCCATGCTGTCGGAGATCAAGAGGCAGGACGCCCTCGGCAACCCCGCCCGGCTCTACAAGCTCGCGGACGCCGGCACCAAGTCGCTGACCACGGACTCCGACCTGGGCTCGCTGACCGCCCTGGCCGACTTCGCCCAGAGCATGAAGGGCGTGGACCCGGACACCATGGAAACGATCATGCTGCCGGTGGCCTACGACAAGGTCGACCCGAACCGTGTCGTCGTCGCACAGCCCCAGGCGGGCCTGCTGTGGGAGGCCCTGCGCACCGACCAGAAGATCCCGGCCGAGGCGAAGAAGTCACCCGCCAAGGGCTGATTCCGAAGCTCCCTCAGAACTCCGCGCCGCGCCCGACCTTGTGCAGGCGGCTGTTGCGGCGTCCGTACAGGAAGTAGACGAAGAAGCCGATCACCATCCAGATCCCGAAGCGGATCCAGGTCTCCGTCGGCAGGTTGAGCATCAGCCACAGCGAGGCCGCGATCGACAGGATCGGGATCACCGGCACCCACGGGGTGCGGAAGGACCGGTGCAGATCGGGGCGGGTCCGGCGCAGGACGATCACGCCGAGGGCGACCACCACGAAGGCGAACAGGGTGCCGATGTTCACCAGTTCCGCGAGCTTCTCAAGGCTGGTGAAGCCCGCGACGACGGCGATGAGCACACCCAGCAGGATGGTCGCCCTGTAAGGGGTGCGGTACTTCGGGTGGGTGACGGAGAAGACGCGCGGCAGCAGTCCGTCACGGCTCATCGCGAAGAACACCCGGGTCTGGCCGAGCAGCAGGATCATGCACACGGTGATCAGGCCGACGGCCGCACCGAGGCTGATGGCGCCGGCGAAGAAGGGCTGGTCCACCGACTTGAAGGCTTCGGCGAGCGGGGCGCTCGCCGACATCTGCCGGTAGTCCTGCATGCCCGTGACCACCAGCGTCACCGCCACGTAGAGCACCGTGCAGATGAGGAGCGAGCCGAGGATGCCGCGCGGCATGTCCCGCTGGGGGTTCTTGGTCTCCTCGGCCGCGGTGGCCACGACGTCGAAGCCGATGAAGGCGAAGAAGACGAGAGAGGCCGCGGTGAAGATGCCCATGACGCCGAAGTTGGTGGGTTCGTAGCCGAAGAGCACCTGGACCAGCGGCGCCTTCAGGCCGCTGCCCGCGGGTTGCGGCTCGGCCGGAGGGATGAACGGCGAGTAGTGGTCCGCCTTGATGAAGAACAGGCCCGCGATGATGACCAGCAGCACGACGGTGACCTTGATGGCGACGACGATCGCGGTGATCCGGGCCGAGAGCTTCGTCCCGACGACCAGGATCGCGGTGAGGGCCAGGACCAGCAGGAAGGCCAGCAGGTCGAAGGTTCCCCCCGCGTCGGGCCCGGCCAGCGCGACGGGCAGGTCCCAGCCGAGGTTGGTGTGCATGAGGTGGCGCACGTACCCGGACCAGCCGACCGCCACGACGGCGGTGCCGAGCGCGAATTCGAGCACCAGGTCCCATCCGATGATCCAGGCGGGCAGTTCACCGATCGAGGCGTACGAGAAGGTGTACGCCGAGCCGGCCACCGGCACGGTGGACGCGAACTCGGCGTAGCAGAGCGCCGCGAGGGCGCAGACGATGCCGGACGCCACGAAGGCGAGGGCGGTGGCGGGCCCGGCGTTGTTCCGGGCTGCGATGCCCGTGAGGACGAAAATGCCGGTGCCGATGATGACGCCGACGCCGAAGACGGTCAGGTCCCATGCGGACAGGGACTTGCGGAGCGCGTGTTCCGGCTCCTCGGTGTCCCGGATGGACTGTTCCACCGTCTTGGTGCGGAAAGGACTGTTGAGATCCGTACTCACCGACGTACCTCCGTACGGGGACGCACGCGAAAGGGCCGGGAGGCCCACCTCCTTCAGGGTGATCTCCCGGCCCGTGACGTGCAACCGCGCCTCGGCCCTCTGGCCCAGTCGCCGGCCTAGTCGACCGCGGCGGCCGGCTCGCTGTCGAAGCGCCCGTCCAGCTTCGCCACCAGACCGGTGACCTGGCGCGCGATGTCCGGAGCGGTCAGGCCGATCTCCGCCAGGATCTCCTTGCGCAGGGCGTGGTCCAGGAAGCGCTGTGGGATGCCGAAGTCGCGCAGCGGTACGTCCACACCGGCGTCGCGCAGCGCCTGCGAGACGGCGGCGCCCACACCGCCGGCGCGGCCGTTGTCCTCGACGGTGACGACCACCCGGTGCCGCTCGGCGAGCGGGGCCAGCGCCTCGTCGACCGGCTTGACCCAGCGCGGGTCGACCACGGTCGAGGAGATGCCCTGCTTGTCGAGCAGGTCCGCGATCTCCAGGCACATCGGGGCGAGCGCGCCGACCGAGACGAGCAGTACGTCCGGACGGGTGACCTCGGGAGCCGGGGGCCGCAGCAGGTCCATGCCGCCGATGCGGCCCACGGCCGGGACGGCCGGGCCGACGACGCCCTTGGAGAAGCGGACCACGGTCGGGGCGTCCTTGACCTCGACGGCCTCGCGCAGCTGGGCGCGCAGCTGCTCCGCGTCGCGCGGGGCGGCCAGCCGCAGGCCGGGCACGACCTGGAGGATCGACATGTCCCACATGCCGTTGTGGGAGGCGCCGTCGTCGCCGGTGACACCGGCGCGGTCCAGGACGAAGGTGACACCGCACTTGTGCAGGGCCACGTCCATCAGGACCTGGTCGAAGGCGCGGTTGAGGAAGGTGGCGTACACCGCGAAGACGGGGTGGACCCCGCCCGTGGCCAGGCCGGCCGCGGAGGTCGCACCGTGCTGCTCGGCGATGCCGACGTCGAAGATGCGGTCCGGGAAGGCCTCGGCGAACTTGTTGAGGCCGACCGGGTGCAGCATGGCGGCGGTGATGCCGACGATGTCGGGGCGCTCGTGGCCGAGCTTGACCATCTCGTCGGCGAAGACCGAGGTCCAGCTGGCGGCGGCGGTCTTGACGGGCAGACCGGTGTCCGGGTGGATCACGCCGACCGCGTGGAAGCGGTCCGCCTCGTGCTCCAGTGCCGGGGTGTAGCCGCGGCCCTTCTGGGTGAGGCAGTGCACGATGACCGGGCCGCTGAAGCGCTTGGCGCGCTGCAGGGCGGACTCCAGGGCCTCGATGTCGTGGCCGTCGATGGGCCCGATGTACTTCAGGCCGAGGTCCTCGAACATGCCCTGCGGGGCGATGAAGTCCTTGAGGCCCTTCTTGGCGCCGTGCAGGGTCTCGAAGAGCGGCTTCCCGACGACGGGGGTGCGCTCCAGGATCTCCTTGCCGCGGGCCAGGAAGCGCTCGTAGCCGTCCGTGGTGCGCAGGGTGGCCAGGTGGTTCGCGAGGCCGCCGATGGTGGGGCCGTACGAGCGCTCGTTGTCGTTGACGACGATCACCAGCGGGCGGTCCTTGGCGGCTGCGATGTTGTTCAGCGCCTCCCAGGCCATGCCCCCGGTGAGCGCGCCGTCGCCGATGACGGCCGCGACGTGGTGGTCCTCCCGGCCGAGGACCTCGTTGGCCTTGGCGAGGCCGTCGGCCCAGCCCAGCACCGTGGAGGCGTGCGAGTTCTCGATCACGTCGTGCTCGGACTCGGCCCGCGAGGGGTAGCCGGACAGGCCGCCCTTGGTGCGCAGGCCGCCGAAGTCCTGGCGGCCCGTGAGGAGCTTGTGCACGTAGGCCTGGTGGCCGGTGTCGAAGAGGACCTTGTCCTTGGGCGATTCGAAGACCCGGTGCAGGGCGATCGTCAGTTCGACCACACCGAGGTTGGGGCCGAGGTGCCCGCCGGTCTTGGAGACGGCGTCGACGAGGAAGGACCTGATCTCGGCGGCGAGCTGCGTGAGCTCCTCCTGACTGAGCCGGTCCAGATCGCGCGGTCCCTTGATGCGGGTCAGCAGCACCCGTGCCTCCTTGCAGTTGCTTGCTGGTCTGTCGAGTCTAATGTTCCGTCGGCGAGCGAAGTCATCGGGCTGCCGCAAGCGGGTCACAGCTCTGTGATACCTGTACACATCACCCTGATGTCACACATCACATTCGGGCGTTTACCCACACAGCTGTACGTAAGGCAGCTGTGCCGGCGCACGCACATGTGCCCGGCGCCACACGGAGTGGCACCGGGCACTGTGGCCGTTCTTACCGTTCCTACCGCTCTTGCCGCACCGGGCGCGGTGTCAGGCGCGTCCGGCCGTCTTCTGGGTCTTGCGGGTGACCGAGTCGATGACCACGGTCGCCAGCAGCACCGCACCGGTGATCATGTACTGGATCGGCGTGGCGATTCCCTCAAGGGCCAGACCGTACTGGATCGAGGTGATCACCATGACACCGAGGAGGGCGTTCCACGTGCGGCCGCGGCCGCCGAAGAGGCTGGTGCCGCCGATCACGGCCGCCGCGATCACGTTCATCAGCAGGTCGCCGGCGCCGGCGCTCTGGTTGGCCGCCGCGATCTTGGAGGCCCAGAACAGGCCGCCGATGGCCGCGAAGGTACCGGCGATGGCGAAGACCGCGATGCGGATCCCGGTGACGTTGATGCCCGCACGGCGGGACGCCTCGACGCTGCCGCCGAGGGCGAACACGTTGCGGCCGAACGTCGTGCGGCGCAGGACGAAGTCCGTTCCGACCAGCACCACCACGAAGAGCACCACCGCGAGGGGCAGGCCCTTGTACTGGTTGAACACCGCGGCGGGGCCGAAGGTGAACAGAGCGAGCAGGCCGGTGCGCAGCACGAGCTCGCTCATCGGGCGGGACGGGACCCCCGCGGCCTGGCGGCGGCGGTTGTCGTAGAAGCTCGCCAGGAAGTATCCGACCACGGCGACCGCCGCGAGGCCGTAACCCGCCGCCACGTCCGAGAAGTAGTACGTGGTGAGCTGCCCCACCACGCCGTCGGAGTCGAGGTTGATCGTGCCGTTGCTGCCGAGGATCTGCAGCATGGCTCCGGACCAGAACAGCAGGCCGGACAGGGTGACCGCGAAGGCCGGCGCGCCGATCTTGGCGAAGAAGAAGCCGTGGATGGCCCCGATCAGGGCGCCGCCGCCGATGGCGAGCAGGATCGCCACCCACTCGTTGACCCCGTGGGTGACGGCGAGGACGGCGACGATCGCGCCCGAGACACCGCTGACCGAGCCGACCGAGAGGTCGATCTCGCCGAGCAGCAGCACGAAGATGATGCCCACGGCCATCATGCCGGTGGCCACCATCGTGATCGCGATGTTGGTGAGGTTCTCCGGGGACAGGAAGTTCGAGTTCAGCCCCTGGAAGATGCCCCAGATGATGATCAGGCCGATCACGACCGGGAGGGATCCGAGGTCGCCGGCCTTCATCTTGCGGCCGAACTCGCTCAGGTAGCCGGCCAGGCCCTGCTCGCGGACGAGGAGGCGCGGGTCCACCACGGGAATGGCGTCCGCCGGGGCGGCGGGGTTGGCCAGCTTGGCCACCTCTTCCGCCGCGGTGTGGTGTTCGGTGCTCACTTGCGAGCCTCCCCGGTACGGGCCGCCCGGCGGGTCACGGCGTTGTCCGTGGCTCCCGTGATGGCGGAGATGATCTCTTCCTGCGACGTGTCCTTGACGGCGAAGACACCGTTGTTGCGGCCCAGCCGCAGAACCGCCACCTTGTCGGCGACGGCCTTCACATCGGCCATGTTGTGGCTGATGAGGATGACGGCGTGGCCGCGCTCGCGCAGCCGCTCCACGAGGTCGAGGACCTGGGCGGTCTGCTCGACGCCGAGGGCGGCGGTGGGCTCGTCGAGGATGACGAGCTGGGGCTCGCCCAGCATCGAGCGGGCGATCGCCACGGTCTGGCGCTGACCGCCGGAGAGGGACGCGATGGGGATGCGGACACTGGGGATCCGGATGGACAGGGTGGTCAGGAGCTCGCGGGCGCGGCGCTCCATCTCCACCTCGTCCAGGACACCGCGGCGCTTGAGCTCGCGGCCCAGGAACAGGTTGCCGACGACGTCGATGTTGTCGCACAGCGCGAGGTCCTGGTAGACCGTCGCGATGCCCAGGTTCTGGGCGTCGTGGGGCTTGTTGATCGAGACCGGCTTGCCCTCCCATTCGATGACTCCGTCATCGATGGGGTGGACGCCGGCGATCGTCTTGACGAGCGTGGACTTGCCGGCGCCGTTGTCGCCGACCAGGGCGACCACCTCGCCGGAGTGGATTTCGAGCTCTACGTCGGTGAGCGCCTGGACGGCACCGAATCGCTTCGAGACCCCTCGCAACGCCAGCACGGGCGCAGCGGACACATGAACCATCTCCTTCGCCGCCTGACCGGCGGGGATGTCGTGCAGTAAGTGCAGGAGCGGGGTGGGTGGGGGAACGTTTCTGCCCAGCGCCCCGCCGCCGGCGGGGGAAGAGGGGCGGGGCGCCGGGCAGGCGCGTGGGGTCCTGGGGACCGGAGGCCGCGGGGGCGGGCCTCCGGCCGGCAGGACTGGGGCCTCGCGGGCCCCGAGGGGGCCGCGTGGGGCCGGACACCGGCCCGGACCGGGCCGGGAGGGCTACGTATTTCTACGTATGCCCCCGACCGGCCTACTTCAGGCCGAGGGTGGCGCAGGCGGCCGCGTACTTGTCGGTGCAGATCTCGTCGGCCGTGTAGACACCGTCCTTGATGACAGTGTCCTTGATGTTGTTCTTGGTCAGCGAGACGACCGGGACCAGGACCGAGGGGATGCCCTTGGTGGTGGGGCTGTCGACCGTGGAGGTGGTGACGCCCTCAAGCTTCTCGCCCTTGGCGAGCGCCACGGCCATCTTCGCGGCGGCCTCGGCCTCGGGGGCGTAGGGCTTGTAGACGCTCATGAACTGCTCGCCCGCGACGATGCGCTGCACGCCGGCGAGTTCCGCGTCCTGGCCGGTGACCGGGGGCAGGGGGGACATGTTGGCCGCCTTGAGGGCGGTGATGATGCCGCCGGCCATGCCGTCATTGGCGGAGTAGACGCCGATGATCTTGTCCTTGCCGAGCGCCGAGATCGCACCCGCCATGTTGGTGTTGGCGTTCTCGGGCTTCCACTCCTTGGTGTCGTACTCCTTGCCGATGTTCACCTTGCCGTCGAGGACGGAGTGGGCGCCCTTCTTGAACAGGGCGGCGTTCGGGTCGGTGACCGACCCGTTCATCATCACGATGTCGCCGTCCTTGGCCTTGTCGCCCAGGGCCTCCAGCAGGGCCTTGCCCTGGACCTTGCCGACCTCTTCGTTGTCGAAGGAGGTGTAGGCCTCGATCGGGCCCTCGGCGAGGCGGTCGTAGGCGATGACCGGGATGCCGGCCTCCTTGGCCTTCTTGACCGAGCCGGCGATGGCCTTGGAGTCCACGGCGTCGATGACCAGGACGTTCACCTTGTTGGTGATCATCGTGTCGACCTGGGAGTTCTGCGTGGTCGCGTCCTGCTTGGCGTTGGCGTAGACCACCGTGGCCTTGCCGTCCGTGAGTGCGGAGACCTTCTTCTCGAAGAGCGGCTTGTCGAACTTCTCGTAGCGCGCGGTCTGGTTCTCCGGCAGGAGCAGACCGATCTTGATCGCACCACCCGCGGTGCCGGAGCCGGACTCCTTCGGCTTCTCGCCGGCCTCCTTGGCGCTGCCACAGGCGGCAAGGGAAGCGGCCATTGCGGTGGCGGCTACGGCTACGGCGGCTCTGCGCATACGCGTGTTCATTTCTTGAACCTCCCTGACGAGGCCGCAACATTGCGGCCGAGGTGAGCGTGAGTCAACCTCGGCCGCAGTTTGTCGTCAAGGAGTGAATCCTTAACGAGATGACAACGGTGCCATCCGTTATCTAACTGAAGACAAGAGAGGGCGCCCCGGCGTATCGGCCAGAAGGGTCGAATCGCCCATCTCGCTCAGCACCAGGGCGAGCGCTCCGAGCACCTCGGCCCTGCCCCCCAACGAGCCGGTGAGGACGGAGAGTTGGCGTGCCGCGCTGGGGATCGCGTACCTCCCCACGGACTCGCGTATGGGGCCCAGGACCAGTTCACCAGCCTCGGCCAGGGAGCCGCCGAGCACCACGCGGCTCGGGTTCAGAACATTGCACAGATTGGCGACACCACTACCCACATGGCGGCCCACGTCGGCGATCACCCGGCGGCATCCCGGGTCACCCTCCCGGGCGAGTTCGACCACCCGCTCCATGGTGAGGTCGGGCCCGTGGGTGCTCTGGAGCAGCGGCAGCACGTAGCGGGCCGCCGCGAAGGTCTCCAGGCAGCCGCGGTTGCCACAGCGGCAGACCGGGCCGGACTCGTCCAGGGTGATGTGCCCGATCTCGCCGGCGGTGCCGCCGGGCCCCCGGTAGATCTGTCCGTTGATCACCAGGCCGGCGCCGACACCGCTGGCGACCTTGATGTACGCGAGGTCCTTGACCCCCCGGCCACTGCCCCACACCAGCTCCCCGAGCGCCCCGAGGTTGGCGTCGTTGTCCACGTAGACGGGCACGCCGAGGCGCTGGGAGAGCTCCTGGCGGGGGTTGATCCCGGCCCAGCCCGGCAGGATCGCGGTGGAGCCCAGGGTCCCGGACTCCACGTCGATCGGACCGGGGACGCCGAGGCCCACGCCGATGACCTTCTCCCGGCTCACGCCTATGGCGGCGATCAGCTCCCCGACCAGCGCTTCCGCCCGGTTGAAGCCGTCGGCCCAGGAGGCGTCCACGTCGAGCGGGGCGGCCTCCTCGGCCAGGACCTGGTGGGCGAGGTTCCCGACCGCCACCCGCAGGTGGGTGTGGCCGAAGTCCACGCCGATCACGATGCCCGCGTCACCGCTGAGCGAGACGCTGCGGGCCCGGCGGCCGCCCGCCGAGGTGTCTGTGACCTCGACGGTCCCACCGTCCTTGAGCTCGCGGACGATGTTGGAGACCGTGGCCGCCGAGAGTCCGGTGGACCGGGCGATCTCCGCCTGGGTCAGCGAACCCGCGAGCCGCACGGCCCGCACGACTCGTTCGAGATTCGCGCGGTGCAGTGACGACTGCGATCCGGGAGTCTGCACGACTCATCCACTCCTGCCCATGAACGACGGCCGGCCGTCGCCCCCCGGGCCGGCATCGCGGCTTGCCGCTCCGAGACGCCGGCGTCTCTCCAACTTGTGAACCTTAAGTCGAGCCTTTGCCCCTCCAGACGTCAAGAGGCTGAGACAGCACGAAACGGGCACTACCGGTCATAAGTATGAGAGACATCCTCAAAGATCGTGCTACGGGGCCACTGAGGCGCCGTTCCGGCCCGCGGCGGGCCGGCTGCTCGGGCACCGCGCCGTGAGCGGGCCGTGCCCTGAACGGCGCCGCGAGAGGCCGGGCACGCGCCCGGAAGGCCCGTCGGCCCGTGCGCCGACGCCGCCATGCCCCTGACACGCGACCCACTCGGCGCCGCGGCGCGTCCGCGCCCGGCCACGAGCTCGGTCGCCTCAGGGCTGGTCGTACCAGGAGAATGCGGCGATCCGCCAGCCCTCCGGGGTCCGGACGAACTGGAAGGTCTTGGTCCCGCCGCCCTCGAACGGCTCACCGTCCAGGAGCCCCGCCTTGCGGTACGTGCCGAACCGCGACGCGATGTCGCCTGCGATGTCGGTCCGCTCGGAGGTCTCCCATTCGGAGAACTCGGTCAGCCGGCCCTCGGCCAGCAGTCGCCGGCGCGGCTCGATGAACGCGTCCACGGTGTAGACCGCCAGGTCCGGGCCGGTCTTGACGATCACGCCGCCGGGGAGGACCAGCCGACGGATGCGGGCCACGTCGGCAGGTCGGCCTCCCCGGTTGTCGAAGGCCCCGAAGAACTCGGCGGTCAGCGCGTCTATCTCGTTCTTGGACATGGCGAGACCGTAACACCCCGCGCCCGCGGGGCCGTTGGGCCGGCGGGGCGGCTCCTGCGCCGCTTGAGGGCGGCCCGCTACTTGAGGGTGGCCGAGGTCAGTCCCGCCTGGATCTGGCGCTGGAAGGACAGGTAGACCACCAGCATCGGGATCATCGCGATGGTCACACCGGCGAACAGCACGGGCAGGTCCGTCTCGTAGCCCATCTGGTACTGGAGCTGGATCAGCCCCTGGGTGAGCATGTAGCGCTCGGGGTCCGATCCGGTCTGCGGCTGCATCAGCACCGAGGGCAGGATGTACTGGTTCCACTGGCCCAGGACATTGAATATCCCGACGCTGATCAGGCCGGGCTTGGCCATCGGCAGCATCACCTCGAAGAAGATCCGGGTGTCGGAGGCCCCGTCGATCACCGCCGCCTCGTGCACGGCCGTCGGGAGCGTACGGAAGAAGGAGTGCATGAAGAAGACGGTGAAGGGCATCGAGTAGGCCACGTACACCAGGATCAGACCGTGGTACGTGTTGAGCATGTCCAGGCGCTTGACCATGAAGAACAGCGGGACGAGGGCCAGGAAGACGGGGAACATCGCCCCGCTGACGAAGAAGTAGTAGACGAGCCGGTTGCCCGGAAAGGGGTAGCGGGCCAGCACGTACGCCGCCATCGAGCCGAGCAGCATGGTCAGCGGGACCGAGAACGCCATCACGATCAGCGTGTGGGCGAAGTAGTCGCCGATGCCCTTGTCCCAGGCCCGGGAGAAGGCGTCGAAATGCCAGTTCGAGGGCCAGCTGAGGGCCGATCCGCCGATCTGCGCGTCGGTCTTGAACGAACCGAGCGCCAGCCAGAGCAGCGGCAGCACGATCAGTATCGCCCAGACGGCGAGGAAGCCGTGCGAGAAGACGTTCAGCACCATGCCCTCGGAGCCGCGGGTCCCGCGCTCCTTGGGGCGGCCGCCGCCGGCCCGTTCGGCCGAGGCCTCGCCCGGTGCTTTGATCACTGTGGTCATCGGGGTCTCCCGCTCAGAACTCGATGCGCTCGCGGCGGGTGGCGCGCAGCGTGACGACGGAGAGGATCATGGTCAGGAGGAGCATGACCACGCCCATGGCGCAGGCGTAGCCGCTCTTGCCGAAGTACAGGAAGTTGCGCATCAGCACGGTGGCCATGACCTCGCTGTGGTGGTCGGGTCCGCCGCCGAACTGGCCGGAGGTCATCGTCGACACCAGGACGAACATGTCCATCGCGGCGATGCCGAGGTAGACCGCGGACGTCTGCACAGAATCCCACAGCAGGGGCAGCGTGACCTTGAGGAAGGTCTGGGCGCGCCCCGCGCCGTCGAGCAGGGCGGCCTCGTAGATGTCCTTGGGTACGGACTGCATGGCGGCCGAGAAGAGGACCAGGTAGAAGCCGACCCCGTGCCAGACCACCACCAGGAGCAGGCACCACAGCACGAGGTTCGGCCGGTTGAGCCATTCGACGGGGTGGGCCGGGTCGACGAGGCCCAGTCGGGCGAGGAAGCCGTTGAGGAGGCCGCCCTCGTCGCTGCGGTACACGGCGCCGAAGAGGACCGCGAGGATGGCGAGCGAGAGGACCTGGGGGAAGAAGTAGACGATCTTGTACACGCGGGAGCCGCGGACTCCGCGCACCCCGCCGGCCCCGCTGCGCCCTCCCGCGTTCACCATGAACGCGAAGAAGAGGGCGAGCAGGATCGTGACGGTGGGGACGAACACCAGGAGCAGCAGGTTGTGCCACAGGGCGCCGCGGAAGACCTCGTCCTTCAGCAGGGCCGCGTAGTTGTCGAGGCCGACTAAATCGAACGTCGGCGACTGGCCCGACCAGTTGGTGAAGGAATAGCCGAACGTCTGGATGTACGGCCAGATGACGAACGTCAGGTACAGGGCGAGCGGAAGGATGAGGAAGCCGGTGATGAAGCCGGCCCGTCCTCTGCTCTGGGCTACTTGGCTCATGGTGTCCGTCCCACGGTGTCCGTCCCCGGCGTCAGCTGCGGCGGTTGTTCTTCGCGTTCGGGTCCTTCGCAGCCTTGTCTACCGCAGCCTGGGCCCGCTTGATCCATTCCTTTGGCTGGATCCGCTTCGCCATCAGCTCATTGGACGCGTTCTGGATCTCGGTGTCCATCTCGCTGTACCAGTCGGGGTAGAGGTAGTTGAAGGTGTTCTCACCGGCGGCCTTGACGGCCGCCACCGCCGAGGCGGTACCCGGGCGCAGCTTGACGCCGGGGTCGACGCCGTCCTTGACCACGGTGAGGGAGTTGGCCTGCTGGGCGAAGACGGTCGACCATTCGCGCGACAGCATCGAGCGCAGGAACTCCAGGCCCGCGGCCTTGTTGGCGGCCTTCTCCGGGACGATGAAGGGTTCGCCCGCGCCGGCCCGGATGGCCTCGAAGGGGAGCTTGCTGTCGGCGAGCAGCGGGATCGGCAGGAACTTCATGTCGAAGTCCTCCGGGGTCTGCTTGAGCTGCTCGTTCTCCAGCCAGGAGCCGGAGGGGATGAAGGCCGCCTTGTACTGGTTCCAGGCGGTCTGGGACTCCGTGTGGGTGAGGCCGTTGGTGCCCGCCATCAGCAGGCCCTTCTCGACGAGCTCGTACACCGCCTCGATCGCCGCGAGGGCCGCGGGGTTGCCCTCGAAGGCGTTCGGTTCGAGGTTGTCGATCGCCTTCATGGCCTCCAGGCCGCCCTTCTTGGCGATCAGGTCCATGATGACGACATTGATGTAGTACGGGTACTTCCCCTGGTGGGCGAGGCCGCCGATGCCGGCGTCCTTGGCCTTGGTGCAGATGTCGAGGAACTGGTCCCAGGTCTTCGGTTCGGTCCAGCCCTTCTCCTTGAAGAGCTTGCCCGAGTACCAGAAGCCGTAGACCGTGTAGACGTAGTAGAGGGCGACGAACTTGCCGCCCTGGGTTCCCTGTTCCACGGTGCCGGGGATCAGCATGTCCCGGACCTTCTTGGCTGGGTCGTCGAGCGAGGGCGCGTCGAGCACCGGGGTGAGCTCGGCGAGCTGACCGCCCTTGGCGAGGACGTCGATCTTGATCTGCTGGGCGCCGGAGTCGTCGACGACGTCCGGCGGGTTGCCGCCGTTGAAGCGCGGCTGGAGCTTGGCGGCGATCTCCTGGGTGCCCAGGTGGGAGCTGGTCGTGCCCCACTTCTTGTCGAAGGCGGCCTCCCAGGACTTCGCGTAGTCGTCGCCGAACCCGCCCTTGAAGACGACGACGTCCAGCTTGCCGCCCTTGTTGACGCCGAACGGGTTCTCCTTGGTCACGGGCGCCTTGCCCGGTCCCTTCGTGGTCTCCTCGCCGCCGGAGGCGCAGGCGGACAGGAAGCCCATCGTCGGCACGGCGATCAGGCCGAGTGCTGCGGAGCGCTTGATCAGGTCGCGGCGGCCGAGACCGTCACCGGTGGATCCCATGCTCATGTCCTCGCCTTCGTCAGAAGTGTGAAGGAGGCCGGAAAAGCACGGCGGTTGCCGTGCACGCGGACATCACCGCAGCTCCCCGCCCATCCCCCGGTCCGGTGCCGTTCACAGCGCGGCGGGCCGGACGCGCACAGGTATAGTCCACTTCCGCTCGCGTGAGCAAGATCATGCGCACGGATGTCCGTCAGCTTTTCCGAGTTGAGACCTCCCCGAAACCTGCCTTCCGGCCAAATAAGCGGAAGGGCCGTACCCCCTTGACGGGGATACGGCCCTTTGGTGCCGCTGGTACCGCTGGTGCGACTAGCCGCGGATGAGGTTGCGCAGCACGTACTGCATGATGCCGCCGTTGCGGTAGTAGTCCGCCTCACCGGGGGTGTCGATGCGGACGACCGCGTCGAACTCCACACCGGTGTCGGTGGTGACCTTGACGGTGCGCGGGGTGGTGCCGTTGTTCAGCTCCTCCACACCGGTGAAGGAGAAGGTCTCCTCGCCGGTGAGGCCCAGGGCGGCCGCCGAGGCGCCCTCCGGGAACTGCAGGGGCAGGACGCCCATGCCGATCAGGTTCGAGCGGTGGATGCGCTCGTAGGACTCGGCGATGACGGCCTTGACGCCGAGCAGCGCGGTGCCCTTGGCCGCCCAGTCGCGGGACGAGCCGGAGCCGTACTCCTTGCCCGCCAGGATGACCAGCGGGATGCCGGCGGCCTGGTAGTTCTGCGAGGCGTCGTAGATGAACGCGACCGGCGCGCCCTCGACGGTGAAGTCGCGGGTGAAACCGCCCTCGGTGCCCGGGGCGATCTGGTTGCGCAGGCGGATGTTGGCGAAGGTACCGCGGATCATGACCTCGTGGTTGCCGCGGCGGGAACCGTACGAGTTGAAGTCGCGGCGCTCGACGCCGTGCTCCGTGAGGTACTTGCCGGCCGGGGTGTCGGCCTTGATCGCACCAGCCGGGGAGATGTGGTCGGTGGTGACCGAGTCGCCCAGCTTCGCCAGCACGCGCGCGCCGGTGATGTCGGAGACCGGGGTGGTCTCCATCGTCATGCCCTCGAAGTAGGGGGGCTTGCGCACGTAGGTGGACTGCGGGTCCCACTCGAAGGTGTTGCCGGTCGGGATCGGCAGCGCCTGCCACTGGGCGTCGCCCGCGAAGACGTCCTGGTAGGACTTGCTGAACATGTCCTCGCCGATGGCGTTCGCCACGACGTCGTTGACCTCTGCCTCGGAGGGCCAGATGTCCTGGAGGTAGACCGGCTTGCCCTCGGTGTCGATGCCGATGGCGTCCTTGGTGATGTCCACCTTCATGGAGCCCGCGATGGCGTACGCGACGACCAGCGGCGGGGAGGCCAGGTAGTTCATCTTGACGTCGGGGTTGATCCGGCCCTCGAAGTTGCGGTTGCCGGAGAGCACCGAGGTGACCGCGAGGTCGTGCTCGTTGATCGCCTTCGAGATCTCCTCGTCCAGCGGACCGGAGTTGCCGATGCAGGTGGTGCAGCCGTACCCGACGAGGTTGAAGCCCATCTTGTCGAGGTACGGGGTCAGGCCGGCCTTGTCGAAGTAGTCGGTGACGACCTTCGAGCCCGGGGCCAGGGTGGTCTTGACCCACGGCTTGCGGGTCAGGCCCTTCTCGACCGCCTTCTTGGCCACGAGCGCCGCGGCGACCATGACGTAGGGGTTCGAGGTGTTGGTGCAGGAGGTGATCGCGGCGACGGTGACGGCGCCGTGGTCGATCTCGAAGGAGGAGCCGTCGGCCAGGGTGACCAGGGTCGGCTTCGACGGGGCGCCGTTCGGGTGGTTCGCCGGGGCGTCGGAGGCCGGGAAGGATTCCTTGCCCGCCTCGTCCACGTCGTCCACGTAGTTGCGGACGTCCTGGGCGAACTGCTCGGCGGCGTTGGCCAGGACGATGCGGTCCTGCGGGCGCTTCGGGCCGGCGATGGAGGGGACGACCGTGGAGAGGTCGAGCTCCAGCTTCTCGGAGAAGTCCGGCTCGGCGGCCGGGTCCAGCCACAGGCCCTGCTCCTTGGCGTACGCCTCGACGAGCGCGACCTGCTGGGCGTCGCGGCCGGTCAGGCGCAGGTACTTCAGGGTCTCGTCGTCGATCGGGAAGATCGCGGCGGTGGAGCCGAACTCCGGCGACATGTTGCCGATGGTGGCGCGGTTCGCGAGGGAGGTGGCGGCGACGCCCTCACCGTAGAACTCGACGAACTTGCCGACGACACCGTGCTTGCGCAGCATCTCGGTGATGGTCAGCACCAGGTCGGTGGCGGTGGTGCCGGTCGGCAGCTCGCCGGTCAGCTTGAAGCCGACCACGCGCGGGATCAGCATGGAGACCGGCTGGCCGAGCATCGCGGCCTCGGCCTCGATGCCGCCGACGCCCCAGCCCAGCACACCGAGGCCGTTGACCATGGTGGTGTGCGAGTCGGTGCCGACGAGGGTGTCCGGGTAGGCCTGGCCGCCCCGGACCATGACCGTGCGGGCCAGGTGCTCGATGTTGACCTGGTGCACGATGCCGGTGCCCGGGGGGACGACCTTGAACTCGTCGAAGGCGGTCTGGCCCCAGCGCAGGAACTGGTAGCGCTCCTTGTTGCGGCCGTACTCCAGCTCCACGTTCTGGGCGAACGCGTCGTGGGTGCCGAACTTGTCGGCGATGACCGAGTGGTCGATGACCAGCTCGGCCGGGGCCAGCGGGTTGATCTTCGACGGGTCGCCGCCGAGGGCCTTCACGGCCTCACGCATGGTCGCGAGGTCCACGACGCAGGGGACGCCGGTGAAGTCCTGCATGATCACGCGGGCCGGCGTGAACTGGATCTCCTCGCTGGGCTGGGCCTGCGAGTCCCAGTTGCCGAGCGACCGGATGTGGTCGGCGGTGATGTTCGCGCCGTCCTCGGTGCGGAGCAGGTTCTCCAGCAGCACCTTCAGGCTGTAGGGAAGGCGGGCCGAGCCCTCCACCTTGTCCAGCCGGAAGATCTCGTACGACTCGTCGCCCACCTGCAGCGTGCTGCGGGCGTCGAAGCTGTTCGCCGACACGACAGTCTCCTTCATGCATGAAATTCGCGCGTTTACCGCATCCTGCCGCCACGCCCCATGGCCAATCCGCTAAGGTAAGGCTAAGTTAGGTAACCCTTACCAGCGGGGGCGGCTGCGGTACGCCTTCGGCAGATATCTCGATGTCGAGATAACTCTAGTACATGTCCGGGCGGAGCGACGAGGCACGCACCCTCAGGCCCGCCGGGACGGTGCACTGCCCCGCCGGTTCCGCATGCCCGGATTCGATCAGCATGACCAGCGCGGACACCGCGGACACCGCGATCCGTTCCGGATTCAGCGTGACGGTGGTCACGGCCGGCTCCTGCTCGGCGTACGCGGGATCCTCGCTGGCGCAGACCAGCAGCAGCTCTGCGGGCGTACGGATTCCATGGCGCGCGGCGGCGGCCAGCACCTGCCGCCCGCCCGGGTCGTACACGCAGTACACGGCGTCGGGCCGGCCCGGCGCGCCGAACACCCCGTCGAAGGCGTGCCCCGGCGCGTCGTCGGGGTCGAAGGGGACCACCAGCGGGGCGTGGCCGCGTTCGGCGCACCACCGCGCGTAGGCCGAGGTGACGGCGGCGGTGTAGAACTCCCGGCCGTAACCGGAGTGCAGGGCTATGCGCCGGGCCCCGGAGTCGGTGAGGTGGTCGAGCACCTCGCGGGTGGCGGCCTCGTGGTCGTTGTCCACCCAGACGTCCCCGGGCCGGGGGTCGGCCGGGCGGCCGTCGAACACCACCGGCAGGCCGCGGGCCCGCAGCGCGCGCAGCACCGGGTCGCCCGCCGGGCTGTCGAGCAGCAGCATCCCGTCCACCGCGAGGGTGTGCCACAGCGGCTCGCCGCCGCGCTCCGCGGGCAGGGTGGTCAGGGCGTAGCCGTGGGCGTGGGCGGCGGAGGTGGCGGCGGTGAGCAGCCGGGAGAAGTAGGCGATCCGCGCGAAGTCCCAGGCCGAACCGGCGTAGGTGGTGACCGCGAGGCCGAGGGTGCGGGTACGGGGTCCGCGGTGGGCGCCGTACCCGAGGGCGGCCGCCATCTCGCGGACCCGGCGCCGGGTGGAGTCGCCGAGGCGGCCGGTGCCGTTGAGGGCGTGCGAGACGGTCGCGGTGGAGACCTCCGCGGCGCGCGCGATGTCGGCGATGGTCGGGGTCGGTCCGGGCCCGGGCACGCCGACATCGTACGGATTCCGTCGGCCGCGGCGGGTTCTGGTTAAGGGATTAATCAAACAGTGTCCTGGCCACCCCTCACGCCCGTCCCACGTCTGGAGTGGCCATGACCCCTTCGTCTCCGATCCCCGCCCTGTCCCGGCGGGCACTTCTCGCGGCCGCCGGGGCCGCCGGCGCGACCGGCCTGTTCGGGGCGGGGACGGCCGCGGCCGCCGCTGCGCCGGGGCGCGGACCGGCCGCCCTGGTGATCCGCAACGCCCGCGTGTTCACCGGGGCGAGCGGGGGCGGCGCGCCCGCGGAGGCGGTCGCCGTCGGGCGGGACGGCCGGATCCTGGCCACGGGGAGCGACGCGTCGCTGCGCCGGTACGCGGGCCGGGACACCGAGGTCGTCGACGCGCGCGGGAACACCGTGATGAGCGGGATCCACGACGGGCACGTCCACCCGCTGGGCGCCGGCGACCGGTCGCTGCGGCCCTCGCTGGAGGGGGCCGAGACCACCGTTCCGGAGCTCCGGGGGCTGCTCTCCGGTTTTCTCGCCGACACCGGGGGCGCGGAGGCGGAGCCGGACCGCTGGCTGGTCGTGGAGGACTGGAACCCGGTCGGCCTGCTGCCGACCGGGACCACCCCGCACCACACGGTGCTGGACGCCCTCGCCACCCGGCGGCCGATCGCGCTGGTCGGCGGTGACGGGCACAACCTGTGGGTGAACCGGCGGGCTCTGGAGATCGCCGGGATCACCGCGGCCACCCCCGACCCGGTCGGCGGCCGGATCGTGAAGGGGCCGGACGGGCAGCCGACGGGTGTCCTCAAGGACGACGCACAGGGCCTGGCGAAACGGCATGTCCCGCAGCCGTCCCGGGCGGAGCTGGTCGCCGCCTGCGCGGCGGTGCTGCGGCTCGCCGCCGCATCCGGCGTGACCACGATGATGGACGCCCTGGTGGGGCGGCAGGAGCTGGAGCTCTACCGGGACCTGGCCGGGGCCGGGAAGCTGCCCCAGCGGATCGTGCCGGCGATCCGGCTGGACGCCGCACAGGCCGAGGACCCGTCGGGCGCCCTGGCCTACGCCCGGGGGCTGCGAGGGGAGTTCGAGGGGGTGCACGGGCTCCGGTTCGGGATGGTCAAGGTGTTCCTCGACGGGGTCATCGAGTACCCGGCGCAGACGGCCGCGCTGCTGGCCCCGTACCTGGACGGCGACGGCAGACCGACCGCCAGCCGGGGCGAGCTCTACACCTCGGCGGCGGACTACGGCCGGCTGACCGCGGCCTTCAACCGGGCCGGCTGGCAGATGCACGCCCACGGGCTGGGCGACCGGGCGGTCCGTACGGCCCTGGACGGGTACGCGTACGCCCGCCGCACCACCGGACAGCGCGACGCACGCAACGCGATCGCCCACCTCCAGCTGGTGGACCCGGCCGACCTGCGGCGCTTCGCACAGCTCGGCGTGGCGGCCTGCATGCAGCTCCAGTGGGCGGCGCGGGACACCTGGACGGTGGAGGCGCTGCTCCCGTACATCGGGCCGGAGCGGCACCGCCGGCTGTACCCGGCGCGCAGCCTGGAGAAGGCGGGCGCCCGGCTGACGGGCGGTTCCGACTGGCCGGTGGACGCGCTCCAGGTGTGGAACCAGCTGCGGACCGCGATCGACCGGCAGGGGGCGTACGGGGCGGGGGCGCTGTATCCGGAGCGCGAGGGGCTCGGCCGTGCCTCGGTGCTGCGGATGCACACGGCGGGGACGGCGTGGCAGCTGCGCCAGGATGCCCTGACGGGGACGGTGGAGCCCGGCAAGGCCGCCGACCTGGTGCTGCTGGACCGGGATGTGACCCGCTGTCCGGTGGCCGACATCAGTGGCACCGGGGTCCGCCTGACGCTGGTCGGCGGGCGGGTGGTGCACGACGCGGAGTCGGCGGCGGGGCGTACGGCGGCTGCCCGCGTGGCCCGCGCCGCATCCGGACCGCGCCCGGCCTCGTACGCGACGGTGCACGGCGTCGGCCGGCACGCGGCGTGCGGCTGCAACGGCGGTGCGGGGGCGGGAGCCGGGCGGTAGCGAGCCGTACACGCGTTCGGGACGACCGAGCGGGCGGACACACCCAAGGATCATAGACGGACAAAAGGGACGCGACTCCTCACGAGCGAGCACGCCGCGGCACCGGTCACCGTTTGGGCGATTTGGTGCCGCTGTGCGCTTTGTCCGCGCTCGGCGCGCAGTTCGCGCCCGGCGGCCCCACCATGGGATCTGACGGCGGGTAACACCCGTCCGCCACACCCGACGCAGGGCTCATCTCATATCTGAGATACGGTGCATCCATGGCAGACGACTACCTCGTACGCATCGGCAAGCTCATCCGTGACGCCCGGCAACACCGGGGCTGGACGCAGAGTCAGCTGGCGGACGCCCTGGGCACCAGCCAGAGCGCCGTGAACCGGATCGAGCGCGGCAACCAGAACATCAGCCTTGAGATGATCGCCCGCATCGGTGAAGCACTCGACAGCGAAATCGTCTCTCTCGGCTATGCCGGCCCGATGCACCTGCGCGTCGTCGGCGGGCGCCGCCTGTCCGGCGCCATCGACGTCAAGACGAGCAAGAACGCCTGCGTGGCCCTGCTGTGCGCCTCGCTGCTCAACAAGGGCCGTACGGTACTCCGGCGCGTCGCCCGCATCGAGGAGGTCTACCGGCTCCTCGAAGTCCTGAACTCCATCGGTGTCCGCACCCGCTGGATCAACGGCGGCGTCGACCTGGAGCTGGTCCCGCCGGCCCGGCTCGACATGGACTCCATCGACGCGGAGGCGGCGGTCCGGACCCGGAGCATCATCATGTTCCTGGGCCCCCTGCTGCACCGGATGGACCAGTTCCGCCTCCCGTACGCCGGAGGCTGCGACCTGGGCACCCGCACCATCGAGCCCCACATGATCGCGCTGCGCCGCTTCGGCCTGGACATCACCGCGACCGAGGGCATCTACCACGCGAAGGTCGCGTCGGGAGTCTCCCCCGACCGCCCGATCGTGCTGACCGAGCGCGGGGACACGGTCACCGAGAACGCCCTACTGGCCGCCGCCCGGCACGACGGCGTCACCGTCATCCGCAACGCGTCCTCGAACTACATGGTCCAGGACCTCTGCTTCTTCCTGGAGGCGCTCGGCGTACGCGTCGACGGCATCGGCACCACCACCCTGACGGTGCACGGCGTCCCGAACATCGACGTGGACGTCGACTACTCCCCCTCCGAGGACCCGGTCGAGGCGATGAGCCTGCTCGCCGCCGCGGTGGTCACGGAATCGGAGCTGACCATCCGCCGGGTCCCGATCGAGTTCATGGAGATCGAGCTCGCGGTCCTGGAGGAGATGGGCCTGGACCACGACCGCTCGGCGGAGTACACGGCCGACAACGGCCGCACCCGCCTGGTCGACCTCACGGTCCGCCCGTCGAAGCTGGAAGCCCCGATCGACAAGATCCACCCGATGCCGTTCCCCGGGCTGAACATCGACAACGTTCCGTTCTTCGCGGCCATCGCCGCCACCGCCCAGGGCCAGACCCTGATCCACGACTGGGTGTACGACAACCGGGCGATCTACCTGACGGACCTGAACCGCCTCGGCGGCCGCCTCCAACTCCTCGACCCCCACCGCGTCCTGGTCGAGGGCCCGACCCGCTGGCGCGCGGCCGAAATGATGTGCCCCCCGGCCCTGCGCCCGGCGGTGGTCGTCCTCCTCGCGATGATGGCGGCGGAGGGCACCTCGGTCCTGCGCAACGTCTACGTCATCAACCGCGGCTACGAAGAACTGGCGGAACGCCTCAACTCGGTGGGCGCCCAGATCGAAATCTTCCGCGACATTTAAACAAGACGCGGTTCTCCCCTTCCCCCGAGCCGCCCGAAGGCGGCCCGGGGGGCCGCAACCGGGGGCTCTGGATCTGCACGCGTGAGGCCTCGTCGCTCTTCCCGGAGAGTGACGGGGCCTCATCTCTTTGCTGTGGCGCCGCCGGCCGGGGAGGGGGGCTTCTTACGTCTGCCGTCATGCGCGTACCGCCCGGTAGGACGCTTGAACGCTTGTATGTTGATCGCCTTTCCGTGCGTTCTCGCCCGTCAGGAGCCCCACGCCCACGCAACTGCCCGGCAGCAGACAGAAGTCCGTCAAGCGGCGCTACGGGGGTGCCCTCGCCGTCGTCGCGGCGGCTCTCATGCTCGCCGCCTTCGATTACTGACGCTGCCCGCAGGCTCCCGGCGCGGACAGCCGTGGCGCGGCGGGCGGGACGGGGCCGGCCTGTTGTGCGTCCTGCCCCTCCTGCGGCTGCCGGGCCGGCGCCCTGTGGTGCGGGCGCAGGGACATGAGGCGTAGGAGCATGACCGCGCCCGCGAAGGTGGCGGCCGTGTTCAAGGCGGCGGAAGCCCGCCCAGCCGCAGAAGACCACGAGCCATCCCGGTATCCGCATCCCCCACGGCCGCACCAGCGCGAGCGCGAGCAGGATCCCGATCCCGGCCATGCCGACGGTCACCAGGTTCAGCACCACCCAGCCGGCCAGGCTGAAGCCGTCGTCCTTCGGGAGCAGCCCCAGCAGCGAGCCCACCACCCAGGACACCTTGATCAGCAGGTATGGCGTCAGCGCGAGGGCCGCCCCGTAGGCCGCCCCTCGTCCGATCCGGTCCCAGCGCTCCATCGGCCGACTCCCTCCACGTCCGGAATCCCAGCATCGGCTCCGGCACCGCCCCGGCGGCTCCCCCGCCGGGGGGATCCGCCTCCCCCACCCGGGGGAGACGGAACCGGTTCAGGAGGCTCGGGGGGCGGCGGGCCGTGAGGCTCGGGCGCATGACGGACACCTGGCTCCCGCCCGCGGAGTACATCAAGACCATCGCCCAGGCGACCAGCTACGCCTGCCTGTACTTCACCGACCCCGACGGCCGTCCCGTCCAGCTGCGCGCCACCTACGCCACCGAGGAGTGGCAGTGGCCCGGCGGCAACATGGACCCCGGGGAGACGCCGTGGGAGTGCGCGGTACGGGAGTGCGCGGAGGAGACCGGCATCGTCTTCCGCGGGGAGCCGAAGCTGCTGGGCGCGCATTTCATCGGGCACCAGGGCGAGGCGTGGCCCGCCAACCACATCGGCTTCGTCTTCGACGGCGGCACCCTCACCCCCGAGCAGATCGCGGGCATCGTCCTCGATCCCCGCGAGCACGACGAGGTGCGGGTCCACACGGTGGCGGAGTGGGAGGCCGTCATGACGCCCGGCAACTTCGCCCGCCTGCGCGAGATCGACGCCGCGCGCCGGGCCGGCCGCGTCGCCTACATGGAGGGCTAGCGACGGTCATCTCCCGCCGGCTGCCGGCTCCAACCGGTGGCCGGTTTCCGCCGGTCGGCGGGCCGGCCCCGGCCGGTGGCGGTGGCCGGTTTCCGCCGGTCGGCGGGCCGGCCCCGGCCGGTGGCGGTGGCCGGCGGGCAGAATCGGGGCCGTGCGTGCGCCCGTACGCACGGCGTCGAGGGGGCGGCCATGGCAGTCGAAGCACAGAGCACCGGTCCACAGGGCACCGGTCCACAGGCCACCGGCACGAGGATTCCCGAACTCGCGGGGGTTCCCCTGCTCGGGTCGCTCTTCGACCTGAAATCGGACTCGCTCGGCACCTACCTGCGCGCCCAGCAGCAGCACGGGGACGTCGTACGGATCACCGCGGGTCCGCCCGGCCTGCGGGCCGAGCTGTACTGCGTGTTCTCCGCCGAGGGCGCGCAGCAGGTGCTGGCCTCGGAATCGGCCAACTTCCGCAAGGACAACGCCTTCTACCAGGAGATCCGCGACTCCTTCGGCAACGGCCTGCTGACCAGCCAGGACGAGGACTACCTGCGCCAACGCCGCCTGGTGCAGCCGCTGTTCACCAAGCGCCGGGTGGACGGGTACGCCGCTGCCGTCGCCGCCGAGACCCGCACGGTCCTCGCGCGCTGGGAGGAGGCCTCCTGCGACGTCGTCGACGTCTCCGACGAGATGATGCGGCTCGCCCTGCGCGCGGTGTCCCGGATCCTCTTCGGGACGGACGTCGACGCCACCGTCGAGGTCGTGGACCGGTGCTTCCCGGTCATCACCGACTACGTACTGCGCCGCGGCTACTCCCCCGCCAACCTCCCCCGCACCTGGCCGACCCCCGCCAACCGGCGGGCCGCCGCGGCGACGGACGAGCTGTACGGGCTGTGCGACCGGATCATCGCCGAGCGGCGCAGCGGCGCCTCCGCGCAGGGCGAGGACCTGTTGAGCCTGCTGGCCGCCGCCACCAGCTCGGACGACGGGGAGTTCGACGCCGCCGAACTCCGGGACCAGGTGCTGATCTTCCTGCTGGCCGGGCACGAGACGACCGCGACCTCGCTCGCCTTCGCCCTGCACCTGCTGGGCCGCCACCCCGCGGAGCAGCAGCGGGCCCGCGAGGAGATCTCCCGGGTCCTGGGCGACCGTACGCCCGACGCCGCCGACCTCGACCGGCTCCCGTACCTCACCCAGGTCCTCAAGGAGGCCATGCGGCTCTACCCGGCCGCCCCGGTCATCGGGCGCAGCTCGGTCGCCGCCACCGAGATCGGCGGCCACCTCGTCCCGGCGGGCGCGGACGTCATGGTGGCGCCGTGGGTGACGCACCGCCACCCGCGGTACTGGCCGGATCCCGACCGCTTCGACCCGGAGCGTTTCACCCCCGAGGCGGAGGCGGCCCGTCCGCGCTATGCCTGGTTCCCGTTCGGCGGCGGCCCGCGTGCGTGCATCGGGCAGCACTTCTCGATGCTGGAGTCGGTTATCGCCCTGGCGATGATCCTGCGGGCGTACGAGTTCGAGGCCGTGGACACCGAGGTGCCGGTCAGCGCCGGGATCACCCTCCAGACGCAGGGCCCGACGCGCTGCCGGATCCGGAGCTTGGCCGGGTAGCGGCCTGCGGCCATCATGGACCGGTGGATTCGGATGAGGAGATTCCGGGGAGGTTGTCCCCTTTCGTACGTCGGCCCGCGCGGGCGCTGCTGCCGGGCTCACCGGCCCGGCCGCCCCTGCTGCGCCGCGTCGGGGATTTCTTCCTCATCCGCTTCCTGACCGCTCTGCCGGACGATCTCGCCGACGCGGCGGCCGCGCTGCTCGACCCCCTGGAGCGGGCCGCCCGGCTGTACGGGCGGCTCTGCCACGGGCCGGCCCTGTGCGGCGGCTGGCACAGCGAGGCGGGCCGGCTCGCCCTGGCCCTGCACGGCTTCCACTGGACGCGCTGGCACGCGGAGACCGAGGGCCCGTACGGCACCTTCAGGGCGGGCCCGGGCCAGATCACCGTCCGGCCGCCCTGGGGCCGGGGGGACCCGAACCGGGCCTCGTACACCGCCTCCTGCACCTTGCGCCCGGTCCCCCGGCTGCGCCGCCGCACGGCCCGGGTGGACCTGGCCTTCGCGGACGGCTCCTGGCTGGCCCTGCGCATGAACACCCGCGCCGACGCCGCCCGCCTGCGCGCGGCCCTCCTGCGGCAGCCGCCTGCGGCCTGATCGGGAACAGGTCCGGGAGGCGGGCTCCGAGCCGGACTCCGGTCAGGCCCCGGGTGCGGGTTCCGCCGCCGACGGCCCCTCGCGGACCACGGCCTGTTCGCCCCGCGGGCCGAACAGGTGCAGGATCTCCACCGCGCTGCCGTTCGCCGGGCCGAACCAGTGCGGTTCCCGGGTGTCGAACTCGGCCACCTCGCCGGGGCGGAGCGTGCGTTCACGCTCCCCGAGGATCAGGCGCAGCTCGCCCGCCAGGACGTAGAGCCACTCGTAGCCGTGGTGGGTCACCAGCTTCGGCTCGCGCGGCGCCAGGACCTGCTTGAACACCTGCACCCGGCCCGGGTACCGGGTCAGGGGGACGAGGACGCTGCCGTGCCCCTTGTGCAGGGGCGTCAGGTGCACCCGCGGGTCCCCGCTGGCCGGCGCGGCCACCAGCTGGTCGAGGGCCACGCGGTGGGCCCGTGCGAGCGGGATGAGCAGGTCCAGGGTGGGGCGGCGCTTGCCCGATTCGAGGCGGGACAGCGTGCTCACCGAGATGCCGGTCGCGTCCGCGAGCGCCTCCAGGGTGAGTCCGCGGCCCCGGCGCAGGGTGCGCAGGCGGGGTCCGATGCCGTCGAGTATCTGCGCGAGTTCCGTGTCCACGGGGTCCAGTTTTGCAGTCTCCGCAAAACTCCTGGGAAGCGGTCGCCGGCCGGCCCGAGCATGGCGGAAACGTACGTCCTTCCGAGAGGCAGACCGTGACCGCGACCCGCCACCCCGATCAGCTCCGGTCCCCGCTGAGCGCGCGCAGACGCCGAACCGTGCTGGCCGTGTGCTGTCTGAGCATGTTCCTCGTGGGCCTGGACACCACCATCGTCAATGTGGGTCTGCCCGCCATCGGGCGGGGCCTGGGCGTCGGGACGCGCAGTCTCGAATGGACCGTGGACGCCTACACCTTCGTCCTGGCAAGCCTTCTGATCACCTCCGGCGCACTCGCGGACCGGTTCGGCCGCCGCAAGGTGTTCCAGTGCGGACTGCTCGTCTTCGGTGCGGCCTCGCTGGCCTGCGCGGCCGCCCCGTCGGTGGGCGCGCTCATCGCCGCCCGCGCCGTGCAGGGGATCGGCGCCTCGATGCTCAGTCCCGTGGCGCTCGCGATCGTGGTGAACGCGATGCCCGACCCGAAGGAGCGGGCGCAGGCGATCGGCGTCTGGGCGTCGGTCTTCGGCCTCAGCATGGCCGCCGGCCCGGTGACGGGCGGCGCCCTCATCGACGGGTTCGGCTGGCGGTCGGTGTTCTGGATCAATGCGCCGGTCATCGTGGCCGCCCTGGTGCTGAGCAGGCTGTTCGTGCCGGAGTCCCGTGCTCCGCAGGCGCGGCGGCTCGACCTCCCGGGCCAGGCCCTGCTGGCCGTGGTCATCGGGGGCTCGGTCGGCGTCCTCATCGAAGGGCCGCGGATCGGCTGGACCTCGCTCACGGCGTTGGCCGCGTACGGGGTCGTCGCGGCGGCGACGGTCGCATTCGTACGGGTCGAATCCCGCCGGGCCGAGCCGCTGGTGGATCCGCGGCTCTTTCGGCGTCCGCTCTTCACCGGCGCGGTCCTGGGGGCCGTCGCGGTCTTCGTCGCCCTGAACACGACCCTGCTGCTCACCACCCTCTACCTGCAGCACACCCGGCAGTGGACGCCCCTGGCCGCTGGGGTGGCGGCCCTGCCCATGGCCCTCGGAGCGACGGTCTGCGCACCCTGGTCGGGGCGCCTGGTCGGCAGGACCGGGCCGCGGCTGCCGCTGGTCCTGGCGGGCGGCTTCATCGCCGCGGGCGGGCTCTGCCTGGTCGGGCTGGACCGGCACACGCCCGTCCCGCTGCTCCTGCTCGCCTACCTGCTGATCGGCATCGGAGTCGGCTTCGCCAACGCCCCGATCACCAACACCGCGGTGAGCGGGCTGCCGCCCGCCCGCGCCGGGGTGGCCGGGGCGATCACCTCGACGGCACGCCAGTTCGGCGCGGCGCTGGGCATCGCCGTCGCCGGCGGCCTGGTCGCCGGTGCCGACCCGGCCCGGCTCGCCCAGGCGTCCCGGCCGGGCTGGGTCCTGGTCGCGGCCTGCGGGATGCTCCTGCTGCCGGTCGCCCGCGCCGCGCGGCCGGACGGCGCTCAGACCGCCGTCGGGGCGTGGCTGCCCTGGAGGCGTTCGAGGTCCGAGGGGCGGACCTGAATGGCGAAGAGGGCGATGGCGGCTCCGACCAGGGTGAAGGCCGCCGCCACGATGAAGGCCGCACTGACGCCCGAGGTGAGGACCTGGTCGCCCCAGGGGTCCGGGAGCATGCCGGTGCGCCGGAAGGAGGCCCGCTGTTCGGGGGTGGCGGTGGCCAGGAAGGCCGGGACCTGGGTGTGCGCCTCGTTCCGGCTGGCCGTGCCGAAGACGGTGACCAGGATGGACAGCCCGAGTGAGCCGCCCACCTGCTGCATCGTGTTGAGCAGCCCGGAGGCCGCGCCGGACTCCCGGTCGGGGACGTTGGACAGTGCCATCAGGGTCAGCGAGACGAACTGCAGGCCCATGCCGAGGCCGAAGATGAGCATGGGGCCCAGGATGCTTCCCAGGTAGGTGGAGTGGACGTCGGTCCGGGTCAGCCAGGCCAGGCCGGCCGCCGTACACAGTGCGCCGGCCACCATGAACGGCTTCGGGCCGTACCTCGGGAGCAGTTGCGAGGCGCAGCCCGCGCCGACCGCGATGATCGCGCTGATCGGCAGGAAGGCGAGCCCCGCCCGCAGCGGGCTGAAGCCCAGCACGTTCTGCACGAACAGGGTCAGGAAGAAGAACATGCCGAAGATGGCGCAGGCCAGCATCAGCATGATCCCGTACGTGCCGGCCCGGTTCCGGTCGGCGAACATGTGCAGGGGGGTGATCGGCTGCGGCGAGCGCCGCTCGTCCACGACGAACAGGGTCAGCAGGACGACGGCGGCGCCGAAGGAGCCGAGCGTCAGCGGGTCGCGCCAGCCGTCCTGGGCCGCGCGGATGAACCCGTAGACGAGGGCGACCATGCCGGCGGTGCCGAGCAGCGCCCCCGCGGCGTCGAAGTGCCCGGCGTGCCGCTCGGATTCGCGGAGCACCTTGACGGCCGCCAGGGCGATCAGCGCGGCGATCGGGACGTTGACGAAGAGCACCCAGCGCCAGTCGAGCCACTCGACGAGAATGCCGCCGGCCAGCAACCCGACCGCGCCGCCGCCTGCGGAGACGGCGGCGAAGACGCCGAAGGCGCGGTTGCGCGCCGGGCCTTCGCGGAAGGTCGTGGTGATCAGTGCGAGCGCGGTCGGCGAGGCGATGGCACCGCCCACGCCCTGCAGCGCGCGGGCCGCCATCAACTGGCCGGCGTTCTGGGCGAGTCCGCCCAGCAGGGAGGCCAGGCCGAAGAGCAGGACACCGCAGATGAAGACGCGCTTGCGGCCGAGGATGTCGCCGGTGCGCCCGCCGAGGAGCAGCAGGCCGCCGAAGGTGAGGGTGTAGGCGTTGACCACCCAGGAGAGGCTCTCGGTGGAGAAGCCGAGCCCGGTCTGGATGTGCGGCAGCGCGATGTTCACGATGGTGATGTCGAGGACGACCATGAGCTGGCATGAGGCGATGACGCACAGGGCGAGTCCGTTCCCGCTGCCCCGGACCTTGCCGTCGGTCCCGTTCCTGGTCGGCGATGCGTTCCGGTCCACCTTTTCGACGCTAAACCTGCCCCGACGGGCACACCACTCGAATGGACTAATAACCAGCGGTGTACCGTGTGGTATTTCACATGTCACACTGCTACCCATGGACGATTTCCTCAGGCTCTCCGCCGACACGGCCCGCTTCACGTACGGCGCCCCGCGGGCGTTCACCTTCGGCGACGAGGGCCGGCTCCTCTGGTTCCTGCGCTCCACCGGCCCCACCGACGCCTTCGACAGCCTCTGGGTCCTCGACACCGCCACCGGCGCCGAAACCCGCCTCGCCGACCCCCGCACCCTCGCCCCCGCACCCGGCCCCCTTCCCGCCGCCGAGCGCCGACTGCGCGAGCGGACCCGGCTCGTGGCCGCCGGGATCGGCTCGTACGCCCTCTCCGGCGACGGCCGCCGCGCCGTCTTCGCGCTGTACGGCCGGCTGTACGCGGTCGACTGCGACGGCGCCGGCCGGCCCGAGGAGATCCCGGCCCCCGGACCCGCCCTGGACCCGCGCCTGAACGCCGACGGCACCCGCACCGCCTACGTCGCCGACGACGCCCTCCATATGTGGCCCGGCGGCCGGATCAGCCCCGCCGACGGCGCCCGCTGGGGCCTCGCCGAGTTCGCCGCGGCCGAGGAACTGGGCCGCGCCCGCGGCCACTGGTGGTCCCCCGACGGGCTCACCCTGCTCGCCGCCCGCGTCGACGAATCAGCCCTTCAGCGGCGCTGGTTCGCCGACCCCGCCCACCCCGAGCTGCCGGCCGAGGACTTCGCGTACCCCGAGGCGGGCGGGCCCAACGCCGACGTGCAGCTGTGGGTGCTGGGCCCCGACGGCGGGCGGGTCCGGCTCGACTGGGACGCGGAACGGTACCCGTACGTCTCCGACGCCGACTGGGAGTCGGCCACCGAGATCCTGCTCACCGTCCAGGACCGCCTCCAGCAGAACGTGCTGCTGCTGAGCGCCGACCCGGCCACCGGCCGCACCCGGGAACTGTCGCGCACCACGCACCCCCAGTGGGTCGACCCGCTGGTGCCCGGCACACCGGCCCGGCTCGCCGACGGCCGGATGCTCACGGCCGCCGACACCCCCGGCGGAGCCGCCCGCGCCCTCGCCGTGGACGGCAAGCTGCTCACCGGGGACGACCTCCAGGTCCGCCGCGTGGCCGGCGTCCACCAGGACCGGCTGCTGATCGAGGCCGGGCAGCGTGACCCCGCCGAGCAGCAGGTGCTGCTGCTGGATCCGGGAACCGGCGAGCTGACCCCGCTCGCCGACGGACCCGGGGTGCACAGCGTCCTCGCGCAGGCCGGGACGCTGCTGCTGACCTGCGCCGACGCCGACGGCATTCGCCGCACCGTGCGCACCGCCGACGGGCGGGTGTCCGCCCCCGCCGACCTGTCCGAGCCGCTGCCGTACCGGGTGGTCCCGGTGCTGGAGCGGGTCACCGAGCACGGCGTCCCCACGGCGCTCGTCCTGCCCCGCGGCCATGTCCCCGGCACCCGGCTGCCCGTCCTGGTCGACGGCTACGGCGGCCCCGGCTTCCAGGACGTCAGCGCCGAACCGCGCCGCTGGCAGCACCGCCAGTGGTGGGCCGACCAGGGCTTCGCGGTGGTGACCATCGACAACCGCGGCACCCCGTACGTCTCGCCCGCCTTCACCCACGCCATGCACCGGGGGTTCTCCGAGGTCACCCTCCAGGACCAGGTCGCGGCCCTGCACGCGCTGGCCGAACGCCACGGCGACCTCGACCTCGGCCGGGTCGGGGTGCGCGGCTGGTCCTACGGCGGCTACCTGTCCGCGCTGGCGGTGCTGCGCCGCCCCGACGTCTTCCACGCGGCGGCGGCCGGGGCCGCGCCCACCGACTTCCGCCACTACGACACGGCGTACACCGAGCGCTACCTGGGCCTGCCCCGGGAGCACCCCGAGGTGTACGAGCGGGACTCCCTGATCGCGGACGCCCCGAAACTGTCCCGGCCCCTGCTGCTCGTGACCGGGCTGGCCGACGACAACGTCCACCCCTCCCACACGCTGCGGCTGTCCCAGGCGCTGACGGACGCGGGCCGCCCGCACCGGCTCCTGGTCCTGCCCGGGGTCACGCACATGACCCCGCACGGCGCGCGAGAGAAGATCATGACCCAGGAACTGGACTTCTTCCGCCGGGAACTGGGGCTGTAACGGCGAAGAACCCCGGAGCCGATCGTGTCGGCTCCGGGGTTCCTCCTTTCCCGGGGTCCCGTCAGGCGCCCGGGGCCCTTGCGCTACACCAGATGGCAGGCCACCTCGCGTGAGGCGGCGAGCCTCAGCAGCGGCCGCTCGGTGCGGCAGATCTCCTGCGCCATGGGACAGCGCGGGTGGAAGGTGCACCCCGGGGGCGGGGCGGCCGGGCTCGGCGGATCACCGAGCAGCACGATCCGCTCACGCCGCCGCTCGGCCGCCGGATCGGGCAGCGGCACGGCGGACAGCAGCGCCCGGGTGTACGGGTGCTGGGGGTTCTCGTACAGGGCGCGCTTCTCGCCCATCTCCACGATCCGGCCGAGGTACATGACGGCCACCCGGTCGCTGACCCGCTTGACCACGGAGAGGTCGTGTGCGATGAACACGTAGGCGAGGCCGAGTTCGCGGCGCAGCCGCTCCATCAGGTTGACGATCTGGGCCTGTACGGAGACGTCGAGCGCGGAGACGGGTTCGTCGGCGATGATCAGCCGCGGGCTGGTGGCCAGCGAGCGGGCGATGCCGATGCGCTGGGCCTGCCCGCCCGAGAACTCGTGCGGGTAGCGGTCGATGTGCTCCGGAATCAGCCCGACCAGCTCCATCAGCTCGGCCGCGCGGCGGCGGGCGTCCGAGGCCGACGAGCCCTGCACGAGCAGCGGATCGGAGATGATCCGGGCCACCGTCTGGCGGGGGTTGAGGGAGGAGTGCGGGTCCTGGAACACCATCTGGATGTCGCGGCGCAGCGGGCGCAGGGCCCGCTGGGAAAGCCGGCTGATGTCCTTGCCCTCGAAGGCGATGCTGCCCGAGGTGGGTTCCAGCAGCCGTACCAGCATCCGGCCGGTCGTGGACTTCCCGCACCCCGACTCGCCGACCAGGCCGAGGGTCTGGCCGGCCGCCAGGTCGAAGGAGACCCCGTCGACGGCGCGCACGGGCGCCCCCCGGCGCCCGGTCGCCGACCGCCGGCCGGGGAAGGCCATGGTGAGGTCCCGTACGGAGAGCAGGGTGTCGGAGGACGAAGTGCCGGAGGGTGAGGTTCCGGCGGGCAGGGTGTCGGTGGTCATCGGGCCGCCTCCGCGGTGCTGCGGTCTCCGGCGAAGTGGCAGGCCACGCTCCGCCCGGGCTGTTTCCCGTACGCCTCCCACTGCGGCCGTACGTCGGTGCAGCGCGCCGCCGCCTTCGGACAGCGCGGGGCGAACGCGCAGCCCGGGGCCGGTGCGAGCAGGGAGGGCGGCGCGCCGGGGATGGCCCGCAGCGGCTCGTCGTCGGGGTCGTCCAGCCGGGGCAGCGAGTCCAGCAGGCCCCGGGTGTACGGGTGGGCGGGTTCGGTGAAGAGGGCGTCGGCGCCCGCCTGCTCGGCGGCCCGGCCGCCGTACATGACCAGCACCTCGTGGGCGACGCGGGCGACCACCCCCAGGTCGTGGGTGATCATCACCACGCCGAGGCCGCGCTCCTCCTGGAGCCGGGCGATCAGCTCCAGGATCTGCGCCTGTACGGTCACGTCGAGCGCGGTGGTGGGCTCGTCGGCGATCAGCAGGTCGGGCTCGCAGGCCAGGGCCATCGCGATCATCGCGCGCTGGCGCATCCCGCCGGAGAACTGGTGGGGGTACTCCCCCGCCCGGCGGGCCGGTTCCGGGATGCCGACCTCGCCGAGCATGTCGACGGCGCGGCGGCGGGCGGCGGCCCGACCGGCCTTGAAGTGGACCCGGACGTGCTCGGCGATCTGCTCGCCGACCGTGTAGTACGGGTGCAGGCTGGACAGCGGGTCCTGGAAGATCATGGCCATCTTGCGGCCGCGGAGCCGGGAGAGCGCCTTCTCGGACATCCCGGTCAGCTCCTGCCCGGCGAGCCTGATGGAGCCGGTGACCTCGGCGCCCCGGTGCAGGCCCATGACGGCGAGCGAGGTGACCGACTTGCCGGACCCGGACTCCCCGACGATGCCGAGCGTGCGCCCGGCCTCCACCGTGAAGCCGAGCGAGTCGACGGCCCGTACGGGGCCGTGCGGGGTGGTGAACGTGACGCGCAGATCACGTACTTCAAGGAGAGCGGCGTCGTGTGGAGCGGCCATCAGTACCTCACCCTCGGGTCGATGACGGCGTACAGGAGGTCGACCGCGAGGTTGGCGACGACGATGAAGAAGGCGGCGAGCAGCGTCACCCCGAGGACGACCGGCTGGTCGGAGCTGACGAGGGCGCCGTAGAACAGCCGCCCGATGCCGGGGAGCCCGAAGATGGACTCGGTGATGACGGCTCCGGCGAGCAGCCCGCCCAGGTCCATGCCGAAGATGGTGAGGATCGGTGTCATGCCGGAGCGCAGGCCGTGCTTGACGACGACGGTGCGTTCGGGCATGCCCTTGGCGCGGGCGGTGCGGATGTACGGCTCGGCCATCGCCTCGATCATCGACCCGCGGCTCTGGCGGGCGTACATGGCGGCGTACAGCAGCGCGAGCGCGGTCCAGGGCAGCAGCAGGTTCGAGGCCCAGGCGAGCGGGTTGTCGGCGAAGGCCTGGTAGGTGGGGTAGGGCAGGAGCCCGGCGACGCGGATGACTCCGTAGATGAGCATCACGGAGGTGAAGTACACCGGCAGGGAGGCCGCGGCGACCGCGCCGACCATCAGGGCCTTGTCGGTGGCGGTGTCCTTGCGCAGGGCGGCGGTCACGCCGGCGCCGAGGCCGAGGACCAGCCACAGCACGGCGGCGCCGAGGGCGAGCGAGGCCGAGACGGGCAGGCGGTCCATCAGCAGGTCCCACACGGGCAGGGAGTTCTCGTACGAGTAGCCCAGGCAGGGGAAGTCGCACTGGACGGCGTACTGGCCGGTGCCGAGGGTGCGGCCGGTGAAGATGCCGGTGAGGAAGTCGAGGAACTGCCGCCACAGCGGCTGGTCCAGGCCCAGGTACTCCCTTACGTCGGCGAGCCGTTCGGCGCTGCAGGTCTTGCCGCAGGCGGCCGCGGCCGGGTCGGAGGGCAGGACGTAGAAGATGGTGAAGGTGACGGCGGCGATGGCGAGCAGGACACCCGCCAGGGCGAGCAGCCGGCGCAGGAGGTAGAGGATCAACTGCGGCCGCCCCTCGGGTCCAGGATGTCGCGCAGGGCGTCTCCGAGCAGGGTGAAGGCGAGCACCGCGAGGAAGAGGAAGGTGCTCGGGATGACGAAGTAAATGGGATCGGTCTCGTAGAAGGCCACGGACTCGGCGATCATCTGGCCCCAGGACGGGGTCGGCGGGCGGACGCCCACGCCGAGGTAGCTCAGCGCCGCCTCGGTGCTGATCATGCCGGGGATCAGCAGGGTGGTGTAGGCGATCACCGGTCCGGAGACGCCCGGGAGGATGTCTCGGGTCAGGATCCGCCAGGAGCCGGCGCCGCCGGCGCGTGCGGCGTCGACGTATTCGCGGTGTTTCAGGGAGAGGGTCTGGCCGCGGACGACGCGCGCGACGCCGGGCCAGCCGAAGATGCCGATGACGGCGGTCATGAGGACGATCCGGTTGACGTCCTTCGCCACCGACAGCATCGCGATCATGAAGATGAGGGAGGGGAAGGACATGGTCAGGTCCATCAGGCGGGACAGGACCGTGTCGGTGCGCCCGCCGAAGTAGCCGGCGGCGATCCCGGCGGCGGTGCCCGCCACCACGACGATGGCGGTGGCGGCGAAGGCGATGAGCAGCGAGACCTGGGCGCCGGTCACGACGCGGGCGAACAGGTCGCGGCCGGAGACGGGTTCGACGCCGAGCCAGTGCTCGGGGCTGATCCCCCCGAGGTCTCCGAGCGGGAGGCCCCCGAGGTAGGGGTCGACGGCGTTCTTGTCGAACTCGTCGGGGGACCAGCCACCGAGCGCGCCCAGCCAGGGCGCGGTCAGGGCCATCAGGACGAAGAGGAGGACGACGCCGAGGCCGACGCGGACGGCGGGGCGGCGGCGCAGTTCCCGCCGGGCGAGCTGCCAGGGGCTGCTGCCCGCGGGGACGCCCTCGGCCGGGGCGTGCGCGGCGGGTGCGGGGCCGGGTGCGGAGCCGGGTGCCGGTGCGGAGCCGGGTCCGGGTACGGAGCCGGGGCCGGATGCGGTGGTGGTCATGACGCTGGCTGCCTGCCCCGCCTCAGCCCTGGCTCTTCGACGGGTCCTTGAGACCGACGGTGGCGTAGTCGATGGTGCCGGTCCACACGGGGTGGCCGTACGCCCCCGCGATGTTGGGGCCGACCAGCAGCGGCTTGCGCTCCAGCAGGACCGGCACGGACGGGGACTTCTTCATGATCTCCGCGTCGAGGTCGATCCAGGCCTGGTTGGCCTGCTTGGCGTCGGTCATGGCGTTGATCTCGTCGATCCGCTTCATGGTGGCCTCGTCGCGGAACTGGCTGTAGTTGCCCTGGTTGCCCTTGTCCTTGATGGTGCGCCCGTCGAAGACGAAGGGGATCCAGGTCGAACCGGAGGGGTAGTCGGGGCACCAGCCGGTGAGGGTCATGTCGGGGGTGGTGGACAGGTCGCCGATGACGTCGTAGTAGGCGCCCGGGTCGACGGTGTCGATGACCACCTCGATGCCCGCCCGGGCCAGGCCCTGCTGGATCGCCTCGGCCTTGCCCTTGTCGCCGGTGGAGACGGCGAGGGAGACCTTCAGGGTCTCCTTGCCCGCGGCCTTGAGGAGCTCCTTGGCCTTGGCGGGGTCGCCGGCCGGCGCGATCTTCAGGGTGTCGGCCTGCTTGCCGCCGGTGAGGGCCGGGGGCAGGTAGGCGGTGGCGACCTCGTTGAGGGCCGGGCCGCCGCCGGCGGTGACCACGGCCTCCTTGTCGACGGCGTACTGCATGGCCTCGCGGACCTTGGGGTCGTTGAAGGGGGCGCGGGAGTTGTTCAGGTGGAGCATCTCCGTACAGCCCTGGGACTCGGCGAGGAGGCGGGCCTTGACGTCGGCCTTGGGCAGCACCTTGGGGGCGCTCTCGGGGCGCATGTCGAAGTACTGGACGGCAGAGGCGTCGGCGCCCTCGCCGGCGATGATGCGGTCGTCGATCTGGCCGCCCTTGAGGCCCATGACCATGACGAACTTGTCGGGGTAGGCCTTTCTGACGGTGTCGGTCTTCGGGTCCCAGTGCTCGTTGCGGACGAGTACCAGCTTCTTGTCGCGGTCGTACGTCTCGATCTTGTACGGGCCGGAGGAGAAGGGACGGGCGTCGTACTGGGTGCCCTTCTCCTGGGCCTGCGGTACGGGCGCGAAGGTGGGGAGGGTGGCGGTGGCCGAGAACTCGGCGACGGGCCGCTTGAGTTCGAAGACGATCGTGCGGTCGTCGGGGGTCTTGACGGAGTCGAGGTGCTGCCCCTGGAGCGGGCCCTTGTAGCCCTCGGTGCCCGCGAGGTACTGGGCGGCGTAGTCGGGGCCGCCGGTGAGGTCGGGGGCGAAGGAGCGCTCGACGTTGTACTTGATGTCCTGGGCCTTGATCGGCGAGCCGTCCTCGTACTTCAGGCCCTCCTTGAGGGTGAAGGTCCAGGTCTTGCCACCGTTGGAGGAGGTGCCGAGGTCGGTGGCGAGGTCGGGGACGAGCTCGCTGCCGGCCTTGCCGGGCTCGGCCTTGAAGGTGACGAGCGTGCGGTAGAGGAGGCGGGTGCCGAAGTCCATCGCCGGCATGACCCAGTTGCGGGCGGGGTCGAGGTGGGCGAAGTCCTGGTTCGACAGCACCGTGAGGGTGCCGCCCTTGGCGGGGGTGCCGCCGAGGACCTTGCCGTCGTTGGCGGCGGCGGGGTTCGGGGCACCGCCGTCCGCAGAGCCCTTCTTGGGGTCGGAGCAGCCCGAGGCGCCGAGTGCGAGAGCCGCCACCAGAGCGGTGGCGAGGGCGAGTTGGGTGCGCTTGGTCATGGTCACTCCAGTGAAGGGCCGCGCTCTAGGGTGTGACCGGTAACATAGTAATGTGAAATTGCACTGACAAGACTTCGGTGCCCCCGTTATCCAGCCGTGTCCAAATCGGCCCCCGTGAAGGGCAGTTGTGAGCCGCACCGGCGCCCACCGGGTCCGTCGCCGTGATGCGGGCGGTCGTCGACCATGCGGCCGCGGCGGGCGACCCCGTGAGGGTGCGTCAGCTGACGGGCCGCGGCACCGTCTCCCGGGGGATGCGCGGGACGCGGCGGGCCTCCGCCAGGAGTTCGGCGCTGGTCGCGCGGGGGTTCGCCGGGCAGGGCCGGAAGGGGCCCGGCGGAGTGCGGAACCAGGCGAAGTGCGGGCTCAGGGCCCCGGTGTCGGGGTGGCGGCGGGTGAAGTGGAGCACTCCCGCGTTGGCGACGGGTCCGGTGTGGCGGTAGTACTCCGTCCACGTGGCGGGCGTATGGCCGGCCAGCAGGAACGCGAGGGCCTGGAGGGTGTCGGCATGGCTGACGGCGACGGCGGCCCGGGCGGGCTCGGCCAGCAGGGCGGCGAGCGGCACGCGCACCCGGTGGATCACGTCGGAGAGCGACTCGCCGCCGGGCGGCCCCCAGTGGACGGGGTGTTCCTCGCCCCGGGCGAGTTCGGCCCGCTGCCGCTCGGGGGTGAGGTGGTCCCACTCCCCCCATTCCCGCTCCCGCAGGCCGAGATCGAGCTGCCAGGCGCTGCCCGGGAGGTCGAGGAGGGCGGCCGTTTCCACCGCGCGCGTCAGCGGGGACACGGCGCAGGCGAGCGGGCCGGCCGGGATCCGGTCGCGCAGCCAGGCGCCCGTCGCGGCCGCCTGCTCCTCGCCCTTGGGGGTGAGCCGCCACTCCCACTGCGGCCGGGTGAAGACCCGGCGCGCGTACGCGCTGTCCCGCTCCCGGTAGGCGGCGTTGCCCTCGCTCTCCCCGTGCCGCACCAGGAACACGTCTTCCACCGCGATCCCGAGTTCCCCCACACCGGCCTCCGAACTGGTCGTCGTGGAAGGAGTGTCCCAGCAGGGCGCCGGTCCCGACAGGGGAATCCCCCGATCGGGGGGCCCGGTTCGGGGCCGGGTTCGGGCGCCCGAACCGGGGGCCCGGTTCGGGTCGGCGGGCAGGGCTTCGTACCCGGCGCCCGGTCGCGCTAACCGAGGCCGGAGCCGAGGCCCCCGGGCGTGCGGCCCACCGGTTCGTCGCGGCTCTGGGCCCACAGGGAGCGGACGTGGCCGAGGTGGCGGACCATGCAGGCCTCGGCCGCCTCCGCGTCGCCGCTGATCATCAGGTCCAGCAGCTCGATGTGCTCCTCGGCCGAGGAGACCAGTTTCCCGGCCTCGTCCAGGCCCGTCAGCCCGTACAGCCGGGACCGCTTGCGCAGGTCGCCCACCGTCTCGACCAGCCGGTCGTTGCCCGCGAGGCCGAGCAGGGAGAGGTGGAAGCGGCGGTCCGCCTCCAGGTAGCCGATGAGGTTGTGCTCGCGGGCGCTGGTGACGATCTCCTCCGCGATGGGGCGCAGCGCCTCCAGCTCTTCGGTGGTGGCGATCTTCGTGATCCGGCCGATGGTCGGCACCTCGATCATGGTGCGCAGTTCGGTGTACTGGTCCAGGTCGCGCTCGCTGACCTCGGTGATCCGGAAGCCCTTGTTGCGGACCGGTTCCACCAGGCCCTCGCGGGCCAGGTCGAGCATCGCCTCGCGGACCGGTGTGGCGGAGACGCCGAGCTCGGCGGCCAGGCCGGGCGCGGAGTAGACGCTGCCGGGGCGCAGCTCGCCCGCTATCAGAGCTGCTCGGAGGGCGTGGCCGACCTGGTCGCGGAGCCGTTCCTGGGCCTTGATGAGACTGTGCTGCTTCAGGTCACCCATTGCTCTTCCTCCGACACCCTTCACGCCACCGACGTGCAGAGGAACAGCGTACAATGTCACGTTTCGCTGCTCTCTCCGGCGGCGAGGTACATCGCCACCGCCACAGCGAGATCTTCCCAGGCCATGCCCACGCTCTTGAAGAGCTGTGGACAACTCTGTGTCCCGCTCACCGGCATGCGGCCGGTCACCAGGTCGGCCAGGGTGCCGTTGATATGACCGGGCCCGATGGCCCCCTCGGCCTCCGGAACCAGCAGGTCCCCCGCCTCCCGCAGGGCCGCCGCCCGCGACTCCACGTACAAGGCCGCCCGTCGCACGAGGGCCGTGTCGGTCTCCCGCGCGTCCGGCTCGTGGGAGCCGACCGCGGCGACCACCGCACCCGGGTCCACCAGGCGCCCGTCGAACAGCGGTTCACGAGCCGTCGTACAGCAGATCACCAGATCGGCGCCCGCCACGTCCTGCGGGCTTCCGCTGCGGGCGGGGACCCCGAGGGTGCGGGCGTACGCCGCGAGCTCCTCCGCACCGGCCGGATTCCGGGCGACCACCACCGCCTCCGACAACTCCCGCACGGCCAGAGCCGCGTCGAGGTGGCCGTAGGCCTGCGGACCGGAGCCGAAGAGCACCAGCCGCAGGGGCCGCCCCGCGGGGGCCAGGTGGCGCAGGGCCAGCGCCGAGACCGCCGGGGTGCGCAGTGCCGTGAGGGCCGCGCCGTCGAACAGCGCCAGCGGCTGCAGGGTCGGGCCGTCCAGCAGCAGGTAGGAGCCGGTGATCCGGGGCAGGCCGAGCGCCCGGTTGCCCGGCGCCACCCCCGCGACCTTCACCCCGGCGTACGCCCCCGACGCGGCGGGCATCAGCAGCAGCTCCCCGCCCGGCACGGCCAGGGCGCTGCGCGGGGGCCCCGCCTCCGGGTCCAGCCCGGCGAGCAGGGCGTCCGCCAGCGCGTCCGCCGCCGCGGCCGGGGTGAGCAGCGCGGCCATCCGCTCGGCCCCGAACTGGGGGATCACAGCAGGAACCCGGCGCCGAGGGCGTCCTGCGGGTCGAGCGTGAAGAGGTGCTCACCGGTGCGGTACGCCGCCCCGGTGACCTCCGTGACCAGGCCGGCGCCCATCCCCGCGGGGTCCTGCGGGACCAGCCGGCCGGTGAACACCGTGCCCGCCACCGACTCGTGCAGCAGGTCCTCGCCCGGGCCGAGCCGCCCGTCCTCCGCCAGCAGCGCGAGGCGCGCCGAGGTCCCCGAGCCGCAGGGCGAGCGGTCGATCTGCCCGTCGGCGAACACGGTGACATTGCGCTGGTGCGGGCCGAAAGGGGTGTCGGGCAGCTCCTCGTACAGGATCACCCCGTACACCCCCGACAGCAGCGGCCCGCCCGGGTGCCAGGTCCCCGGGTGCGTGGCGAGGGCGGCGCGGATCTCCCGGCCGGCCCGGACCAGGTCGGGCAGCGCGGCCCGGGAGACCTCCAGGCCCAGGTCGCGGGCGGTGACGGAGGCGTAACAGGCCCCGGCGTGGGCGATGTCCACCTCCGCCAGCCCGAGGGTGGTGGCGACCGGCACCTTCCGGGCGCCCACCCGGGCCGGGACGTTGCGGAAGGTGACCCCGGTGGTGCGGCCCCCGGCCCGGTGCACGGTCGCGCCGACCCGCCCCGAGGGCACGTCGATCCGTACCCGGACGTCCCCGTCGGCGGGGGCGGCGACCCGGCCGGTGTCCACGGCCCAGGCGCCGAGCGCCATCGTGCCGTGGCCGCAGGCGGTGGAGTAGCCGTCCTTGTGCCAGAACAGCACCCCGAAGTGGGCCCCGTCGTCGTCCGGGGGCACGACGAACCCGCCGTACATCCCGGCGTGGCCGCGCGGCTCCTGCACGAGCAGGCGCCGTACGTCGTCCAGCGGGCCCCGGCGCGGGGCCGTCCCGGAGCCCCCGGGGCCGATCGCGGTGGCGCAGCGCTCGGCGACGGTGTCGCCGGGCACGGGCGGGAGCCCTGCTGCGGCGGCGTCGACGATCCGGAAGGGCTCGCCGGCGGTGTGGTAGTCCTCGGTCCGCACGGTGGGCATCACAAGAGGAACCCTCCGGGGAAGGGGTCGGACGGGTCGAGGAAGTACTGGGCGGTCCCGGTGATCCAGGCCCGTCCGGTGACGGTGGGCACGACGGCGGGCCGGCCGCCCACCGTGGTGTCACCGATCAGCCGGCCGGTGAACTCGGTCCCGATGAAGGACTCGTTGACGAAGTCGGCGCCGAGGTCCAGCAGTCCGCGGGCGTGGAGCTGGGCCATGCGCGCGCTCGTACCCGTACCGCAGGGCGAGCGGTCGAACCAGCCCGGGTGGATGGCCATGGCGTGCCGGGACCGGCGCGCGTCGGAGCCGGGGGCCGCGAGGTAGACGTGCTTGACGCCGGCGATGCCCGGGTTCTCGGGGTGGACGGGCCGGTCGCCCGAGGCGTTGATCGCGTCCATGACGGCGAGGCCTGCCGCGAGCAGGTCGCCCTTGCGGGCGTGGTCGAAGGGCAGGCCGAGGGCGTCGAGTTCGACGAAGGCGTAGAAGTTCCCGCCGTAGGCAAGGTCGTAGGTGACCGTGCCGTACCCGGGGACCTCGGCCTTCAGGTCGAGTCCGACGCAGAAGGAGGGGACGTTGGTGAAGGTGACGGCGGTGGCCGCGCCGTCCTCGACGCGGACGTCGACGCTCACCAGCCCCGCCGGGGTGTCGAGACGGACGGTGGTGACCGGCTCGACGGCCTCCACCATGCCCGTCTCGACCAGGACGGTGGCGACCCCGATGGTTCCGTGCCCGCACATGGGCAGCAGGCCAGACACCTCGATGTAGAGCACCCCGAAGTCGGCGTCGGGCCGGGTGGGGGGCTGGAGGATGGCGCCGCTCATCGCGGAGTGGCCCCGCGGCTCGTACATCAGCAGGGTCCGGACGTGGTCCATGTGCTCGATGAAGTGGAGCCGCTTGTCGGCCATGGTGGCGCCCGGGATCACTCCGACTCCCCCGGTGATCACCCGGGTCGGCATGCCCTCGGTGTGCGAGTCCACCGCGTGGTAGACGTGGCGTGTACGCATGGGGGTCCCCCGTCGGCTAGTTGAGGCCCTCGGCAAGGGCCTTCTCGGTCGCGGCGCGGACGGCCGCCTCGGTCTCCCCGGTGAGCGGGAAGCGCGGCGGGCGGGTCGCTCCGCCGGGGCGTCCGGCCAGGTCCATGGAGAGCTTGATGGCCTGGACGAACTCGGTCTTGGAGTCCCAGCGCAGCAGGGAGTGCAAGGACTTGTAGAGGGGCAGCGCGGTGGCGAGGTCGCCGGCGACCGCGGCCCGGTAGAGGGTGGCGCAGGAGCTCGGCAGGGCGTTGGGGTAGCCGGCGATCCAGCCGACCGCGCCGGCCAGGGCCAGTTCGAGCAGCACGTCGTCGGCGCCGATCAGCAGGTCGAGGCCGGGGGCGAGCTCGGCGATCTCGTAGGCCCGGCGGACGTCCCCGCTGAACTCCTTGACGGCGACGATGGATCCGTCCCCGTGCAGCCGGGCGAGCAGGCCGGGGGTCAGGTCCACCTTGGTGTCGATGGGGTTGTTGTACGCGACGACGGGCAGGCCGGTACGGGCGACCTCGGCGTAGTGGGCGCGCACGGTCGCCTCGTCGGCGCGGAAGGCGTTGGGCGGCAGCAGCAGGACGGACCCGGCGCCGGCCTCGGCGGCCTGGTCGGCCCAGCGGCGGGCCTCGGCGCTGCCGTAGGCCGCGACACCGGGCATCACGCGGGCGCCGTCCCCGGCCGCCTCGACGGCGGTGCGGACGACGCGGGCCCGCTCCTCGTCGGTGAGGGTCTGGTACTCCCCGAGGGAGCCGTTGGGGACCACGCCGTCACAGCCGTTCTCGATGAGCCAGGCGACGTGCTCGGCATACGCGTCGTAGTCGACGCTGAGGTCCTCGCGCAGCGGGAGCGCGGTGGCGACCATGATTCCGTGCCAGGGGCGGGTACGGGGCAGGGCGGGCGCGGGGGTGTGCGCGTGGGTCATGAGAGCTCCCTAGAGTGATGTGTGACATTTTACTAGTGGGTGTGAAGGGACCACAAGGGTCCGGATCCGCCGGATCGCCGGATCAGCCCCCGGCGGGCGGCAGTTCGGCCAGGTGGCGCAGCGGGACCGGGCAGGACAGGGGCCGCCGGTCGGCCGCGGGCTCCGCGCCGGCGAGGGCCGCCACCGCGGGACCGCACATGCGGCCCTGGCACCAGCCCATTCCGGCCCGGGTGAGCAGTTTGACGGTACGGGCGTCCCGGGCGCCCAGGTCGGCCACGGCCTCGCGGATCCGGCCGACCGGGACTTCCTCGCAGCGGCACACGTCGGTGTCGTCGCGCAGCCAGCCGGTCCATCCCGGGCCCGGGCGGTGGGCGGCGCCCATCGCCTCGGCGAAGCCGCGCAGCCGCGCGCGGCGCCGCCGCAGGGCGGCCGGCACGGGCGCGCCGGCCACCGCACGCGCGGCGATCTCCCCCTCGGCCAGGGCCAGTTGGGCGCCGCCGATGCCGCCGGTCTCACCGGCGGACCAGATGCCGGGTACGGAGGTCCGCTGCTGCTCGTCCACCTCCAGGGCGACGGTGCCGTCGGCGCAGGAGCGGGTGGCGCAGCCGAGGCCGGTCGCCAGCTCCAGCTGCGGGACGAGCCCGTGGCCGACGGCGAGGGCGTCGCAGGGGATCCGGCGGGCCGTGCCGGGGACCGGGCGCCAGTCCCGGTCGAGGCGGGCCACGGTGACGGCCTCGACCCGGTCGCGGCCGTGCGCCTCGGTGACGGCGTGCCGGGTCAGGAGGCGGATGCCGTGGCGGAGCAGGGCGCTGCCGTACGTGGCGCCTTCGCCGAGCTTGCCGGGGTTGCGCAGCAGGGCGCGGGTGTGGGCGGCGTATCCGGTGTAGGCGGCGCCCTCGACCACGGCGGGTACCCGGGCTCCGGCCGCGGCGAGCGACCCGGCCACGGCGAGCAGCAGCGGCCCGCTCCCGGCGACGACGACCCGCCGGCCCGGCAGGACGAGCCCGCCCTTGAGCATGGCCTGTGCCCCGCCGGCCCCGACGACCCCGGGCAGGGTCCACCCGGGGAAGGGGAGTTGCCGCTCGTAGGCCCCGGTGGCGAGGAGGACGGCGCGGGCGTGGACGGTGGCGGCGGTCTCCTCCGGACCCGCGACGGCGTACAGGGCCCAGCGGCCCCGGCGGGTAGGGCCGTCCCCGCGGCCGGCGCCGCCCCCGTCCCCACCTCCGTCCTCACCCTCGTCGCGGACCACGGTCCAGACGTGGTGGCCCGGGCGGTACGTGATCCGGCCGGCCGATTCGTGGGCCCGCAGGGCGGCTTCACGGTCGGCGTAGGCGGCCCAGCCGTGGTGCAGGGCCTCGGGCCGGGCGGCGCCCAGGCCGGGCGCGGGGTGGCGGTAGTACTGGCCGCCGGGCCGTTCTCCCGCGTCCAGGACGGTGACGCGCAGCCCGAGCCCGGCGGCGGTGACGGCGGCGGCGAGCCCGGCGGGCCCGGCTCCGACGACGGCGAGGTCGTACACCGCTCGGTCAGACGGCGAGGTCGGCACGGCCGGTCCCTTCCTGGGTGGTGACGGTGTCCCCGGGGTGGGCGGGGACGAGGCAGGCGCGCTGGTTCGGGCGCCCGTTGACGGTGACGAGGCAGTCGTGGCAGCTGCCGATGCCGCAGAACACCCCGCGGGGGGCGCCGCCTTCGCGGGTGGTCCGCCAGGCGAGGATCCCGGCGGCCCAGAGCACGGCCGCGATGCTCTGCCCCGCCTGGGCGGTGAGCTCCCGGCCGTCGAAGCGCAGGACGTACGTCGCGGTCGGGGCTCCACCGACGAGGGTGCGTGGTGTCCGGGTCATCGGCCGTTCTCCTTCGGCGTGGTGCGGGTCATCGGGCGGACTCCGGACCGGCGGACGGCCCGAAGCGGTCCGGGCGGAACGCCTCGGGCGGCAGCGGGGGTTCGGCTCCGGTGAGGGCGGCGGCGACGAGCAGGCCCGTCGCCGGGGCCAGTCCGATGCCCGCGCCCTCGTGGCCGCAGGCGTGCAGCAGTCCCTGGACCCGGGGGTCCGGGCCGATCGCCGGCAGGTGGTCGGGCAGGTACGGACGGAAGCCGTGGTAGGTGCGCAGGACCCGGACATCGCCCAGGACCGGGAACAGGGCGGCCGCCTGGACGGCGAGGCGCCGCAGCGCCTCCACCGACAGGGAGCGGTCGAAGCCGACGCGCTCCCGGGTCGCCCCGATGAGCACCGGGCCCGCCGGGGTGCCCTCGACCACGGCCGAGGACTGCAGGGCCGCGGATCCGCTCGCGACGTCCGCGATGTAGTCGGCGGCGTAGACCTTGTGCCGGACCACCCGCGGCAGCGGCTCCGTCACCAGCACGAACCCGCGCCGCGGCAGCACCGGGAGGCTCACCCCGGCCAGTTCCGCGATGCGGCCGCCCCAGGTGCCCGCCGCGTTGACCACCGCGGGGGCGAGGAGTTCACGGCTGCGGGTGCGGACCCCGCGGACCCCCCGTACCCCGCCGGACCCTCGGGTCTCCGTGAGGATGCCGGTCACCTCCTCGCCGAGGTGCAGTTGCGCCCCCGATGCGGCCAGCAGCCACGCCGCCGCCTGGGCCGGCTGGACCTGGGCGTCCTGCGGGTAGTGGAAGCCGCCCGCATGGCCCGGGGCCAGGTGGGGTTCCAGCTCGCGCAGGTCGTGGGGGCCCGCCTCGACGGCGTCGACCCCGGCCGCGCGCTGCCCCTCCGCGAAGGCCCGCAGCGCCTTGAGCGTGGCCTCGTCCGGGGCGACGACGAGGCCGCCCTTGGCCTCGTACTCGACCTCTGCCGGCAGCAGCGCGGCGAGTTCGCGCCACAGGCCGGCCGACAGCAGGGCGAGGTCGAGCTCCGGTCCGGCCTCCTTGTCGGAGACGAGGAGGTTGCCCTCCCCGGCGCCCGTCGTGCCGCCCGCGACGGGGCCTCGGTCGACGACGGCCACGGAGAGTCCGGAGCGGGCGGCGTAGTACGCGCATGCGGCTCCGACGACGCCGGCACCGATGATCACGACGTCCAGGGGATGTCTCTTGGGCACGGCAGTAATATGTCACATTCTTTTAGAGGTGCCTAGGGTGTGCGGGCGGGTGCCCAGGCGGGGTGTCCAGGCGCCGGGGGGATCCTGGTGCCGCCGGCCCGGTCCTGGTCGGGAGACCGGACCGGGCCGGGGCGGCCGGGGCTCAACTGCGCAGCGGGCCCTCGCAGCTGTAGGCGGAGGTCCCCGACTTGTGGGTGCTCCAGATCTCCACCGGGCCGAAGGAGCAGTTCATGTCGGCCAGGTTGTTGGAGGCGGCGCCCGCCCGGTCGAGGATGAAGTAGTCCACCGTCTCGGACATGTCCTTGAAGTTCTGGTCGTCGCTGCGCCAGTTCTTCAGGTTCGCGGTGATCCGGCCGGTACAGGTGAACCGGCGCTTGCCCGGGTCCCCGTTCTCGACGCAGTCGGGGGTGTTGTAGGTGGCCGCCGCGAAGGAGGACTTGACGTTCGCGAGCGCGGAGTCGCGCAGCCGGTCGTTGGCCGTGAAGGTGGTGTTCGGCACGTAGAGCTGGTCGACCTTGGCGATCTGCTTGTCCAGGAAGCGGTCGTAGTCGCGCTGGAGGTAGGTGTCGGCGCCCATCCGGTAGCGCCAGGCGTCGTACGCCTGCACGTCGTTGGCGCGCAGGTGGGTGTACATCTCGCGCAGGAGCGAGGGCTTCTCGGTCCACAGGAACTCGAAGAAGGTGCCGGCGTAGTTGTAGAAGCGGAAGCCGTCGCCGTCGTAGGTGGCGTTGAGCAGCTGCTCCACCGTCATCCGGGGCCCGCCGCCCGCCGTGTCGCTGATGATGCCCCTGACCAGGGACTTGCGCACGGCGATGCCGTTGTCACGGGTGGCGCCGTCGAAGAACTCGGCGGTGCCCTCGTCCATGGCGGTGGTCCGGTCGCCCTCGTACCAGGGGCCTTCGCCGAAGAAGCCGGGGACGGCGAACCGCCCGTTGAGGTAGTGCGTGTACTCGTGGCGGAAGAGCTCTTCGAGGGTGAGGGAGGAGTCCTGCGGGACGCGCCGCTGGTAGGTGTAGAAGGTGGCGCCGTTCTCGATGTACATGCCGCCGTTGTTGGTGCCGTAGCCGTACAGCATCGTCTGGTAGGTCACGTAGTCGGCGCGGGAGGCGTACAGCACGATGTTCAGCGAGGTGTTGGGATCGCCGGCCAGGGGCTGGTCCGTGCCCAGCACGCGGTGGAACTGCGTCTTGACCTGCTTGCTCGCGTAGTAGAGCTGGTCGACGGTGGCCCGGTCGAGGGCCGTGCGGACCTTGATGGCGCCGTTGTCGTAGGTGTAGGTGTTCGGGAAGAGCACCTTCTCGATGTCCTCCTTGCACACCCCGTACGGCTTGCACGCCTCGAAGGTGTTCAGCCAGGAGACGATCTTGGCCCACTGCTCGCTGCCGTTGCCCCAGCCGGCCTTGACCGGTTCGAGCAGGGCTCCGAGGTCGGCGACGACCTGGCTCTGCAGGCCGTCGATCTGGCCGAAGCGGCCGTATTCGCCCAGTGCGTCGCGGGCCACCCAGTCGTTGGCGGTGCCCTTGAGGTGGGTGTAGCCCGCGAAGGCCTTGAAGGCGGCCCGGTACGAGGCGTCGGCCTTGGCCGCGGCCTGGAAGGCGGAGTCGTCGTTGCCGGGGTACACGCCGAGGTAGTTGACCACGAGGGCGGCGAGGGCGGCGCCGCCCCAGTTCGCGTCGCGGTGGGTCGCGGTGTGCGACGGGTCCATGGTGGCCAGGACCTTCTGCACCAGGCCCAGCTGGCTCTGGCGCATGCCGGGGCCGGTCGCGTAGAGCGCTTCGCGCAGGGTCCGGGCGTTGGAGGCGGTGGCGTCGAAGGTGCGGGCCGCATTGCCGAAGTCGGTGACGGCCTTGCTCATGGCGCCGACGGTCGGCGCGTCGGTGAGGTCGATCTCGGGGCGCGAGAAGTCGTGGTACACCGCGGCGTGCAGGTAGGTGAACATCTCCTCCAGGTGGGAGGAGTTCTTCCCGTCGTGGGAGGCGGCCAGGGCGGATATCCGGCGGGACACGGCCTGGACGTGCGCGTCGGACATGACGGGGGTCAGGCGGGCGTCCCAGGTCCAGATCAGGCCGCGCAGGCAGACGTCGGCGGTGACCGCGGGGTCGGCCAGGAAGTCGGCGAACTGCTCCGGGGTGAGGGCGGTGATCCCGTCAAGGGTGCAGGGGACGCCGGCGGCGGTCCTCCCGGTGGGCGCGGCGGCGAGGGCCCGGTTCTTCTCGGTGCGCTCGCTGCTCGCGGCGGCGGGGGTGGCGGCTCCGGGGACGCGGCCGTCGACGGCCAGCCCGCCCGGGGTCCGGGCGCTCGCCGGGGCGGCCTCCTTGGGCGAGGCCAGGCGGTCGACCTCGTCGAAGGGGTTCGGTGCGGCGGCGGCGCCCCGGGCGAAGGCGGCAGGGGCGGCGGCGGGGGCCGGGGCCGAAGCGGGACCCCGCTCGGCGGCCTGGGTCACGGCCTGTCCCGCGGTGGCGAGGAGGGTGACCGCCACGGCGGCGGAGAGGAGGGACGTACGCACAGCTCTGTGCTGGGACACCAAGGACTCCTGAGAGGCAGGGGAGGTGGGGGAATGGTGCGCGAGGTGGTGCGTGAACTGCGGTGCTTTGCACGGCGTTTGACGGGGATTAACGTGCCGCGGTGTGAGCTGTAACATAGTAATGTGAAATTGCACTGACAAGACCTGTGCGCCCACCAGTTCGCACCTTCTTGAGGGAGCCCCTGTGTCCGACGCCTCTCCCCGCCTCAACATCGGCAGTCACGACCTGCCCGTATCACCCGAGTTGTCCCGCTTCATGGCAGACGGCTGGGCCCCTTCGCCGCTGCCCGACTCCACGCGGGTGGCGGCGTACGAGGTTGCCCCGGCCCGGCGCGCCCGGCTCTCGGCGCGCTTCCCCGGCGAGCGGCTGATCATCCCCGCCGGGGAGCTCAAGGTGCGCTCCAACGACTGCGACCACCGCTTCCGGCCGCACAGCGCGTACGCGTGGCTGACCGGGCTGACGGGCGAGGACCAAGTGGGCCACGTCCTGGTGCTGGAACCCTCGGGCCCGCACGGCCACGAGGCGGTGCTGTACCTGCGCCCCCGCTCCCCCCGCGTCGACGGGAACGAGGAGTTCTACCGGGACCGGCGCTACGGGGAGTTCTGGGTGGGCCGGCGCCCCGACCTGGCGGAGGCCGAGCGGCTGACGGGCCTGCGCTGCGCGCACCTGGACACCCTGGGCGACCCGGTCGGCCGCAACGCCTCAACGGACGCCGAACTGGCCACCGTGCTCTCCGAGTTGCGGTTGGTCAAGGACGCCTGGGAGGTCGGGCAGCTCCAGCTCGCCGTCGACCACACGGCCGCCGGTTTCGAGGACGTCGTACGGGCGCTACCGCGCGCCCTGGCGCACCCGCGCGGCGAGCGGTGGATCGAAGGGGTCTTCGGCCTGCGGGCCCGGGCAGAGGGGAACGGGACGGGGTACGACACCATCGCGGCGTCGGGCGCCCACGCGTGCGTCCTCCACTGGATCCGCAACGACGGCCGACTCGACCGCGGCGACCTGCTGCTGCTGGACGCGGGCGTGGAGACGGACAGCCTCTACACGGCGGACATCACCCGCACCCTCCCGCTGTCGGGGCGCTTCTCCCCCGTGCAGCGGCAGGTGTACGAACTCGTGCTGGCCGCCCAAGAGGCCGGCATGGCGGCGCTGCGGCCGGGCGCCAGCTTCCGGGACTTCCACCGGGCCGGGATGCAGGTGATCGCCGAGGGGCTGGCGGAGTGGGGCGTGCTGAAGGACGCGAAGGGTGATCTGCACCGGCGCTACACGCTGTGCAGCAGCGGGCACATGCTGGGGCTCGACGTCCACGACTGCGCGAAGGCGCGGGCCGAGACGTACCTCGACGGGGTGCTGGAGGAGGGCCAGGTCCTCACGGTCGAGCCCGGGCTCTACCTCCAGCCGGACGACGAGACCCTGCCGGCGGAGCTGCGCGGCATCGGCGTCCGCATCGAGGACGACCTCGTCATCACGGCGACGGGCGCCCGACTGATGTCGGGCGCCCTTCCGCGCACGGTGGACGGCATCGAGGAGTGGATGGGGTCCCTGCTGGCCGGCTGAGGGTACACGCCCGCCGCGCCGCCGGCTCACGGTGGCCGCGGGCCGGGGCCCGCTCGGCCCGGGCCACTGCTAGCGGCGGCCTGCCCAGTCGTCGTTCCAGTGGTTCCAGCCGTCGCCACCGCGACCGTCGTTCCAGTGGTTCCAGCCGTCGCCACCGCGACCGTCGTTCCAGTGGTTCCAGCCGTCGCCGCCGCGGCCGTCGTTCCAGAAATCGTTGCCGTGGCGCCAGTCGGCGTTGTTCCAGTGACCGTCGCCGCCGCGGTCGCCGCGCCACGCGTCCACGTCGTCCCAGCACCAGCTGGGACGGTGGTCGTTCCACCAGCGCGAGTGCTCGCAGCAGTCGCGCCACCAGTTGCTCCCCCGCCAGTCGTCGGAGCACCGGTTGTTGTTCTGCGGGGCGCTCTGCGGGACGGAAGAGGCGAAGGCCGAGCCGACAGGCATCAGGGCAAGCGTTGCACCTGCGGCGCCTGCAACAGCTGCCGCAATGATCCTACGGCGCATGATCATGCACCTCCGAGGATGATGGCAAGGTAACAAAAGGGGCATTTCCACATTCCACCTCCCCCCGCCGCCTGTCAAAGGCGGTCCCGGAGACGGCCGGACACCCTTAGTCCAGGACGGCAATACCGTCCAGTTCGACCAGCGCCGGCTCGTCCCAGAGGCGGACCACGCCCACCACCGCCATGGCGGGGTAGTCGCGGCCCGCCAATCGATGCCAGATCCGGCCCAGTTCCCGGGCATGGGTGCGGTACGCGTCCACGTCGACCGCGTAGACCGTCACCCTCGCCAGATCCGCCGGGGTGCCGCCGGACGCGGCCAGGGCCGTCAGCAGGTTGGACAGGGCGCGCTCGAACTGCTCGGGCAGGGTGTCCCCGACCACCTTGCCCGAGGCGTCGAGCGCGGTCTGGCCCGCCAGCAGGACCAGGCGCGAGCCCCTCGCGGCGACCGCGTGGGAGAACCCGGTCGGCGGGGAGAGCTCCGCCGGGTTGACGCGTTCCAGACTCACCGGTACAGCTCCTTCGCGATGATCGTGCGCTGGACCTCGCTCGCCCCCTCGTAGATCCGCGGGGCCCGCACTTCGCGGTAGAGGTGCTCCAGCAGGTGGCCTCGCTGGAGGGCCACCGCGCCGTGCAGCTGGACCGCGTGGTCCACCACGTACTGGGCCGTCTCCGTCGCGAGCAGTTTCGCCATCGCCGAGCGGCGCGGGACGTCCGGGGCTCCGGCGTCGTAGGCGCCGGCCGCCGCGTAGACCAGGAGCCGGGCCGCCTCGGTCCGGGTGGCCATCTCGGCCACCCGGTGTCCCACCGCCTGGAGGTCGCCCAGCACCCCGCCGAAGGCGGGTCGCACCGCCGTGTACGCCAGCGTGGCGTCGAGCGCGGCCCGGGCCATGCCCACGGCGAAGGCGCCCACGCTCGGGCGGAACAGGTTCAGGGTGTCCGTGGCGACGCGGAAGCCGCCGCCGGCCTCGCCGAGCAGGTCCTCCGGGCGGACCGGGACCCCGTCGAAGGACAGCCGGCCGATCGGATGCGGGGAGAGCATGTCCAGGGGCTCACCCGACAGGCCGGGGCGGTCGGCGGGGACCAGGAACGCGCTGACCCCCTTGGCGCCCGAGCCCTCTCCGGTACGGGCGAAGACGGTGTAGAAGTCGGCCTCGGGGGCGTTGGAGATCCAGCACTTCTCGCCGCTGAGCCGCCAGCCCCCGCCGCGGCCGGCTTCCGGCACCGCCGACAGCGTCAGCGCCGCCGCGTCCGAGCCGGCCCCCGGCTCGCTCAGCGCGAAGGCCGCCACCGCGCGACCCGTCCGCACCCGCGCCAGCCAGCGCTCGCGTTGCTGCTCCGTGCCCGCGCGCAGCACCGGGTAGGCGCCCAGCCCCTGGAGGGCGAGGGCCGTCTCCGCCTCCGTACAGCCGTAGGCGAGGGATTCGCGCAGCAGACACAGCTCCAGGGCCCCGGCGGTGAAGACCCGCTCCAGCAGGCCGAGCTCGCCCAGCGCGGCGAGCAGCGGCCGGTTGACCCGCCCCGGCCGGCCCCGGTCGGCGAGGGGCCGCAGCCGCTCGGCCGACAGGGCGCGCAGGTGTGCGCACCACTTCTCTTGTTCCGCTCCGAGCGCGAATCCGGTCATCCGAATGTCCCCGCTTCTATCGCGTCCTGTTGACTGCCGTCACCATCACGATACGCTCGTGGGTGCTGCCGTACGGCCGGCTCCACCCACTTCGGTCCCCCGCAGCCGGGGCCGCTGCCGTTGCGAGGGGGCGACCCGCCTTGGAGCTCAAGCCTTCCGCCCACGCCGACACCTTTGCCCGCGACCACCTGCCGCCGCCGCACGCCTGGCCGCAGCTCCTCTTCGAGCTCCCCGAGCTGGCCTATCCGGACCGGCTCAACTGCGGGGCGGAGCTGCTCGACGCCACCATCGAACGCTTCGGAGCGGACCGCCCGGCCTTCCGCAGCGGTGCGGGCGAGGTGTGGTCGTACGGGGAGCTGCGCGAGCGGGTCGACCGGCTCGCGCACGCGCTCACCGCCGACCTCGGCGTGGTCCCCGGCAACCGGGTGCTGCTGCGCGGCCCCACCGGCCCCTGGCTCGCGGCCTGCTGGCTGGCGGTGATGAAGGCGGGCGCGGTGGCCGTCACCGTGCTGGCCCAGCAGCGGGCGCACGAACTGGCCACGGTGTGCCGGATGGCCCGGGTCGGGCACGCGCTGTGCCATACGGGCGCCCTCGACGACCTGGTCAAGGCCGAGGTGCCGGGTCTGCGGATCACCCCCTACGGCGGGCCGGGGCCGGACGACCTCTTGCGGCTGGCCGAACGGCACCCCCGGCCGTTCCCGGCCGTGCAGACCTCCGCCGACGACGTGGCGCTGATCGCCTTCACCTCGGGCACCACCGGCCGCCCCAAGGGCTGCATGCACTTCCACCGCGACCTGCTGTCGGTCGCCGACACCTTCAGCCGCAACGTGCTGCGCCCCCGCCCCGACGACGTCTTCGCGGGCAGCCCGCCGCTCGGTTTCACCTTCGGCCTGGGCGGGCTGGTCGTCTTCCCGCTGCGCGCGGGCGCGTGCACGGTGCTGCTGGAGCAGGCGGGCCCGCGGCAGCTGCTGCCCGCACTGGGTGAGCACCGGGTCACGGTGCTGTTCACCGCGCCGACCGCGTACCGGGCGATGCTGGACGACCTCGGGCCGTACGACGTGGGCGCGTACGACCTGTCGGCCCTGCGCCGCTGCGTCTCGGCGGGGGAGAACCTCCCGGAGGCCACCTGGCAGGCCTGGCACGCGCGCACCGGACTGCGGATCATCAACGGCATCGGGGCGACCGAGCTGCTGCACATCTTCATCTCCGCCGCCGACGAGGACATCCGCCCCGGCACCACCGGCCGGGTGGTCCCCGGCTGGCAGGCCCGGGTGGTGGACGAGCGGGGCCGCCCCGTCCCCGACAACCAGCCGGGCCTGCTCGCCGTGCGCGGGCCGGTGGGCTGCCGGTACCTGGCCGATCCGCGGCAGGCGGAGTACGTACGGGACGGCTGGAACCTGACCGGGGACACCTACGTGCGGGACCCGGAGGGCTACTTCCGGTACGTTTCCCGGGCGGACGACATGATCGTCTCGGCGGGGTACAACATCGCGGGCCCCGAGGTCGAGGAAGCCCTGCTGCGCCACCCCGACGTGGCGGAGGCCGCGGTGGTGGGCCGCCCGGACGAGCGGCGCGGGCAGATCGTCGTGGCCTACGCGGTCCCGCGGGCCGGCACCACCCTGACGGAGGAGACCCTGCGCGCCTTCATGCGGGCGGAACTCGCCCCGCACAAATGCCCGCGGTCCTTCGTCTTCCTGCCCTCGCTCCCCCGGACGGCCACGGGGAAGCTACAGCGCTTCCGGCTGCGCGATCTACAGTGAACCCGTGGCAGAGCTGCACACCCCGCGATCACTGATCGTCACGTTCTACGGAGCCTACGGGCGCGCCTTCGACGGGCCGGTACCGGTGGCCGCCCTGGTGCGCCTGCTGGGCGCGGCCGGCGTGGACGCCCCGTCGGTCCGGTCCTCGGTGTCCCGGCTGAAGCGGCGCGGCTTCCTGCTGCCCGCTCACGCCCGGGACGGCTCGGCGGCGTACGAGCTCTCCGCGGAGGCCCGGCAGCTGCTGGACGACGGCGACCGGCGGATCTACGGGCCGGCGCAGCCCTCCGGGGAGTGGCTGCTCGCGGTGTTCTCCGTCCCGGAGCAGGAACGGCACAAGCGGCACCTGCTGCGCTCCCGCCTCGCCAAGCTCGGCTTCGGCGCGGTGGCGCCGGGCGTATGGGTCGCCCCGGCCCACCTGGACGAGGAGACCGGCCACACGCTGGCCCGGCTGCACCTGACGCCGTACGTGGAGCTGTTCCGGGGCGCCCACCTGGGCTTCGCGGCGACCGCCGAGGCGGTGGCCCGCTGGTGGGACCTGGCCTCCCTGGCCAAGCAGCACGAGGAGTTCCTCGACCAGCACGAGCCGGTGCTGCGCGGCCTCCAGACCGGGCCCGCCCCCAGCCCGGAGGAGGCCTACCGCTCCTACCTCCTCGCCCTGGACAGCTGGCGCCGCCTCCCCTACGCCGACCCGGGGCTGCCGCGCGCCCTGCTGCCCGCGGACTGGCCGGGCGACCGCGCGGCGGCGGTCTTCACCGAACTGCACACCCGCCTGCACGACCTCGGCGCGGGCTTCGTGGAGCCGTAGCGGGCCGGCCGCCCTCGCCCCCGGCGGTCCTTCCGGCGGGGGCCGCCGGGGGGGCGTGCCGGGGCCGCCGACGGCGGCTCCCCGGGAAAAACCGGGTGCACGAGGGAACGGCCCGGCGCCACCATGAGCCATGACGTGGACCTTCACTCCCGATATGGCGGCCTACCTGGATGCAGCGGGCCCGGCCGTGGCCGCGGAACCGGTCGTCAACACGGTGCTCCTGACCGTGACGGACGCGCTCACCCGGCGCGGCCCGCACGCCTTCGGCCCGGACGAGCCCTTCTTCGGCTGGTGGACCGGCGCCGACGGCGCCGTCGCCGGAGGGCTCCTGTGCACCCCGCCGCACCCGATGTTCGTCGGCACGCTGCCCGCGCAGGCGGTACGGGAGCTGGGGGCCGCCCTCGCCGACGAGCCGCTGCTGGCCTCCGTCGGCGGCTTCAACGCCCGCCGCCCCGACGCCGAGGCCCTGGCGCGGGCCTGGGGGAAGCCGACCGAGATCGCCGAAGAGACCCGGTTGTACCGGCTCGCGGGCCTGATGGCACCGGACCCGGCCCCGGCCGGCCGGCCCCGGCCCGCCGCCGAGCGCGACCTCCCGCTGCTCCTGGAGTGGGTCGATGCCTTCAAGCGGGAGGCCGGGGTGCCCGGCGCCGCCTCCGAGGCCGGCCTGCGCGACCGCCTCTCGTACGGCGGCATGCTGCTCTGGGAGGACGCCGGGAAGCCGGTCTCGCTGGCCGGGTTCACCCGCCCGATCGGCTCGGCCGCGCGCATCGGCCCCGTCTACACCCCGCCCGCGGCCCGCGGCCGCGGGTACGCCGCCGGGGTCACGCACGCGGTGAGCAGAGCGGCCCACGCGGCCGGCGCCTCGGAGGTGCTCCTCTTCACCGACCTGGCCAACCCGACCAGCAACGGCATCTACCTGCGCCTCGGCTACACCCCCGTCGAGGACCGCGCCGAGGTGGTCGCCGTCTGAGCGCCCGGCTTCAGCCGCGGCCCGTAGGCGGTTTGCGGCTGCCCGCCCGGTAGGGGGCGGGCCAGGGGGCGGCCGGGCCCTCGTAGGACTGGTCGGCGGCCGCGTGCAGGGTCCAGTGCGGGTCGTACAGGTGGGGGCGGCCGACCGCGCACAGGTCGGCGCGGCCCGCCAGCAGCAGCGAGTTGACGTCGTCCCAGGAGGAGATGGCGCCGACCGCGATGACGGGGACGCCGAGCGCGTTGCGGATCCGGTCCGCGTACGGGGTCTGGTACGAGCGGCCGTACTCCGGCTTCTCGTCGACGACGACCTGGCCGGTGGAGACGTCGATGGCGTCGGCGCCGTGAGCCGCGAAGGCGGCGGCGATGTCCATCGCGTCCTGCGGGGTGGTGCCGCCCGGCGCCCAGTCGGCCGCCGACAGGCGGACCGTCATCGGCCGGTCCTGCGGCCAGACGGCGCGTACGGCGTCGAAGACCTCCAGCGGGAAGCGGAGCCGGTTCTCCACGGGCCCGCCGTACGCGTCGGTGCGGTGGTTGGTCAGCGGGGACAGGAACCCGGACAGCAGGTAGCCGTGCGCGCAGTGCAGTTCCAGCAGGTCGAAGCCGCAGTCCGCGGCCCGGGCGGCGGCCGCCGCGAAATCGGAGCGGACCTGCGCCAGGTCGGCCTCCGTCAGCGCGCGCGGGACGGCCGAGACGCCGGGGCGATACGGCAGCGCGGAGGCCGCCACCACCGGCCAATTTCCCTCGGGGAGGGGGTCGTCCATCCCCTCCCACATCAGGCGGGTCGAGCCCTTGCGGCCCGCATGGCCGAGCTGGACGCCGAGCGCCGTGCCGGGGGCGCTGTTGTGCACGAAGTCCGCGATGCGCGTCCAGGCGGCGGCCTGCTCCGCCGTGTACAGGCCGGTGCAGCCGGGGGTGATGCGGCCCTGCGCGGACACGCAGACCATTTCGGTCATCACCAGCCCGGCCCCGCCGAGGGCCCGCGCCCCCAGGTGCACCAGGTGGAAGTCGCCCGGGGTGCCGTTCCCGTCGTGCGCCGAGTACATGTCCATCGGGGAGACCACCACCCGGTTGCGCAGGGTCAGCCCCCGCAGCCGGAACGGGGTGAACATCGGCGGGGTGTGCCGGTCCGGGCAGCCGAAGTCCCGTTCGACGGCCCGGGTGAACCGCTCGTCGCGCAGCCGCAGGTTGTCGTGGGTGACCCGGCGGCTGCGGGTGAGCAGGTTGAAGGCGAACTGCCGGGCCGGCTGGCCGAGGTAGCCCGCGATCTCCTCGAACCAGCGCATGCTGGCGGCGGCCGCCCGCTGGGTGGAGGCCACCGCCGGCCGCCGGGCGGCCTCGTAGGCGGCCAGGGCCGCGGGGATGTCCGGCGCGCCGCGGGCCGCTGCGGCGGCGGCCGTCTCGGCGCCGACCGCCTCGGCGAGCGCGAGGGAGTCCTCCACCGCCAGTTTGGTGCCGGAGCCGATGGAGAAGTGCGCGGTGTGCGCCGCGTCGCCGAGCAGGGCGGTGTTGCCGTGGGACCACCGCTCGTTGACGACCGTGCGGAACTGCGTCCACGCGGAGCGGTTCCCGTGCAGCGGGCGCCCCCGCAGGGCCTCGCTGAAGATCTTGGCGCAGCGGGCGGCGGATTCGGCCTCGTCGCACAGGTCGAGGCCGGCGGCCCGCCACACCTCCTCGCGCATCTCCACGATCACGGTCGAGGCGTCCGCCGAGTAGGGGTAGGCGTGCAGCTGCATGACGCCGTGCTCGGTCTCCGCGATCTCGAAGCGGAACGCCTCGAAGGCGAAGTCGGCGGCCAGCCAGATGTACCGGCAGCGGCCGCCGGTCACGGTGGGCCGGAAGTGGGCGGCCCCGTCTTCCCGGGTGGCGCTGTGCACCCCGTCCGCGGCCACCACCAGGTCGTACGTGGCCGCCAGGGCCTGCGGGGGCGGCGCCGGGGTGCGGAAGTGGAGGACGACCCCGAGGCCGGCGCAGCGCTCGTGCAGGATCTCCAGCAGCCGACGGCGCCCGAGCGCGGCGAAGCCGTGGCCGCCGGAGGTCAGCATCCGGCCGCGGTGCACGATGTCGATGTCCTCCCAGCGCACGAACTCGGCGCTGAGCGCGGCGTACACCTCGGTGTCCGCGCGTTCGATGCCGCCCAGGGTCTCGTCGGAGAGCACCACGCCGAAGCCGAAGGTGTCCTCGGGCGCGCCCCGCTCCCAGACCTCCACCGTGTGGCCCTGCCGGGCCAGCAGCGCGGCGGCGTACAGTCCCCCGGGCCCCCCGCCGATCACCGCGACCCTCACCATGGGCTACCTGCCCTTCCACTCCGGGGGCCGCTTCGCGGTGAACGCCGCGTGGAACTCCGCGTAGTCCTGGCCGTTCATCAGCAGAGCCTGGGTGTTGGCGTCCAGCTCGACCGAGGCGGCGAGCGGCATGTCGAGTTCGGCGGTCAGCAGCGCCTTGGTCTGCGCGTACGCGAGGGCGGGCCCGGCGGCCAGGTGCGCGGCCAGTTCGGCTGCCCGTACGTCGGCCTTGCCCTCCTCGGTGAGCTCGCTGAGCAGGCCGATCCGCTCGGCCTCGGGGGCGCGTACGGGTTCGCCGAGCATCAGGAGCCGGGTGGCGTGGCCGAGCCCGACGACCCGGGGCAGCAGGTAGGCGGCGCCCATGTCCCCGCCGGAGAGCCCGACGCGGGTGAAGAGGAAGGCGAAGCGGGCGCTGGGGTCGGCGATGCGGAAGTCGGCGGCCAGGGCGAGGACGGCACCGGCCCCGGCCGCGACCCCGTGGACGGCGGCGATCACCGGGAAGGGGCACTCGCGCACGGCGCGCACGACCTGTCCGGTCATCCGGTTGAAGTCGAGGAGCTGGGCGGTGTCCATGGCGAGGGTGGCGCCGATGATCTCGTCGACGTCCCCGCCGGAGCAGAAGCCGCGCCCCTCGCCGCCGAGCACGAGGGCGCGCACGGAGCGTTCCCGGGAGAGTTCGGCGAGCAGATCGCGCAGGTCGGCGTAGGCGCCGAAGGTGAGCGCGTTCAGCTTCTCGGGGCGGTCGAGGGTGACGGTGGCCACGCCGTCCTGCCGGGTCACCCGCAGGTGGCGCCACCGTTCGGTCGCTGGTGTGGAACCGATGAAGGGGCTCACACGCTCGACGGTATCACTGCATCGTGACTACCGTCACAGAAACGCGACACGGAGGCGCGCGACGCCACCCGTCCGGCCCCGCCCGCATGACTATGCGGCCGAGGGTGCGGGCTCGGCGAGCATGGCGACGAGGACGGCCTTGATGGTGTGCAGCCGGTTCTCTGCCTCGTCGAAGACCACGGAGTGCGCGGACTCGAACACCTCGTCCGTCACCTCCAGCGAGTCCAGGCCGTGCCGCTCGTGGATCTCGCGGCCGACGGCGGTGCCCAGGTCGTGGAAGGCGGGCAGGCAGTGCAGGAACTTCACGTCCGGGTTGCCGGTGGCGCGCAGGACGTCCATCGTGACCGCGTACGGGGCCAGGGCCGCGATCCGCTCGTCCCAGACCTCCTTGGGCTCGCCCATGGAGACCCACACGTCGGTGGCCACGAAGTCGGCCTGCGCCACCCCTTCGGCGACCTCGTCGGTGAGCGTGATGCGGGCCCCGCTCGCGGCGGCCAGTCGGCGGGCCTCGGCCACCACGGACTCGGCCGGCCAGTAGGCCCGGGGCGCCACGATCCGTACGTCCATGCCGAGCAGGGCGCCGGTCACCAGGTAGGAGTTGCCCATGTTGAAGCGGGCGTCGCCCAGGTAGGCGAAGGCGATCCGGTCCAGCGGCTTGGCGCAGTGCTCGGTCATGGTGAGCACGTCCGCCAGCATCTGGGTGGGGTGCCAGTCGTCGGTGAGGCCGTTGAAGACGGGCACGCCGGAGTGCTCGGCGAGCGCCTCGACGGCCTCCTGGCTGTCCCCGCGGTACTCGATCCCGTCGAACATCCGGCCCAGCACGCGGGCGGTGTCCTTGACCGACTCCTTGTGGCCCATCTGGGAGCCGGACGGGTCGAGATAGGTGGTGTGCGCCCCCTGGTCCGCGGCGGCGACCTCGAAGGCGCAGCGCGTGCGGGTGGAGGTCTTCTCGAAGATCAGCGCGATGTTCTTGCCCCGGAGGCGCCGCTGCTCGGTCCCGGCCTTCTTGGCCGCCTTGAGCTCGGCGGCGAGCTCGACCAGGCCGCGGAACTCGGCGGCGGTGAAGTCGAGCTCCTTGAGGAAACTGCGGCCGGCGAGGGCGGGGGCCATGGGGACACTCCAGGGTCGTACTGACAGGCGATAATGGAACTCTATACGATCCCCTGTATTGATATACAGCCGCCCCCGGCCGACCGCCTCAGACCGCGTCCCGCTCCACCGGGCAGCTCATGCACCGCGGCCCTCCCCGGCCCCGGCCGAGCTCGCTGCCCGGGATCTCGATCACCTCGATGCCCTGCTTGCGCAGGTGGGTGTTGGTGGTGACGTTCCGCTCGTACGCCACCACCACCCCCGGCTCCACGGCCAGCACGTTGCAGCCGTCGTCCCACTGCTCCCGCTCCGCCGCGTGCACGTCCTGGGTGGCGGTCAGCACGCGGATGGCGTCCAGCCCGAGGGCGGCGGCGATGGCCCGGTGCATGTGCTCGGGCGCATGGTCGGTCACCTTGAGCTCCTGCGTCCCGGAGCCCGGCTCGATCGTGTAGGAGCGCAGCATGCCCAGTCCCGCGTACTGAGTGAACGTATCTGCGTCGACCATGGTCATCACGGTGTCCAGGTGCATGAACGCACGGCGCTTGGGCATGTCGAGCGCCACGATGCTGGTGGCCGACCCGGCCGCGAACAGGCCGCGCGCCAGCATCTCCACCGCCTGCGGCGTGGTCCGCTCGCTCATGCCGATGAGCACCGCGCCGTTCCCGAGGACGAGCACGTCGCCGCCCTCGATGGTCGAGGGGTAGTCCGCCTGGCCCTGGGACCAGTAGTGGAAGGCCCCCGAGGTGGTGAAGAGGGGGTGGTGCTTGTAGATCGCCTCGAAGTGCACCGTCTCGCGCTGCCGGGCCGGCCAGCGCATGGCGTTGATGGACACCCCGTCGTAGATCCACGCGGAGGTGTCGCGGGTGAAGAGGTGGTTGGGCAGCGGCCCGAGCAGGAAGTCGTCCAGTTCCATCGCGTGGAAGCGGACCGACACCGGCTCGGCGTGCCGCTCCAGGTACTCGCGCTTGGTCATCCCGCCGACCAGCGCCTCGGCCAGGTCGGCCGAGGGCAGTCCGTCGAAGACGGCGCGCAGGTGATCGGTGGCGAGCGGCCCGTACTCCTTCTCGTGGAACACCCGGCCCAGGACGAGGTGCCTCGCCTCCGGGATGTCCAGGGCCTCGCACAGCAGGTCACCGAAGAGGTGGACCTCCACCCCCCGGTCGCGGAGCACGTCCGCGAAGCCGTCGTGCTCCTGGCGGGCCCGGCGCACCCACAGCACGTCGTCGAAGAGCAGTGCGTCCTTGTTGCTCGGTGTGAGCCGCTTCAGCTCCAGGTCGGGCCGGTGGAGGATGACGCGGCGAAGCCGCCCGGTCTCGGAATCGACATGGAATCCCATGGCGTACACGTTCGCAGACCGGACGGCTTTTTGATGTGGCGTTGGCTCAGGAGCCCCTGCGGACCCCCGCGCCGCCGCCGTCCCGGGCGCCTCAGCGCAGGCCGAGGAGCGCCGCGGGGGTGCCGATGAGCTCCGGGGTGGTCAGGCCGAGCTTCGGGGTGGTGAGGTCCGGGATCCCGAAGTTGGAGCCGTTCGGCATCGTCAGCGGGGCTCCCAGGACGGCGCCCGGGGTCCGGGTGACCAGGTGGGTCGCCGGGGCCTCCAGCGAGCCCTCACCGTCCGTGCTCGGTTCGCCGAGCAGGTTCGGCACCGGCGAGGTGACCAGGGTCCGGCCGAGCTCGGTCTTGATCGGCACCACCGGGAGGAGAGGGCTGGGGAGCAGGTCCCCGGTGTGCAGGCGGGGAGCCTCGGGGGCGCCGACGGCCGGTACCGGGACCGCGGTGGCCACGCGCGGAGTGTCCACGCCCAGCGTGGTCTTCACGGCGTCCAGGGGGACACCCACCGGCACCGAGTCGGCCATGGCCGGGGTGGCAGCGCCGGCCGCGGCCATACAGGTCATGAGCGCCGCAATGCTTCCGCGCGCGGTCATCTTCATAGGTGACGTTCCGTCCTTCCAGGGTCGCGGACATTCCGCTCCCTGGATGAACGATCCCGCCGGTGGTTTTCCGGGCGTTCTCCGGGAAAGTTCCCCCATACGACCTAATTCGGGGCCGTACGGGGTCACGGGATTTACGGCACGCCGGTCCCGGCCGTCACAGCCGGGGGTCGACCGGCTCCGATTCCAGGGCGAGCACCGCGAAGACCGCCTCGTGCACCCGCCACAGCGGCTCCCCCGCCGCCAGCCGGTCCAGCGCCTCCAGCCCCAGGGCGTACTCGCGCAGGGCGAGCGAGCGCTTGTGGCCGAGGTGGCGGTGGCGCAGCTGCTCCAGCTGCTCCGGCCGCGTGTACTCCGGGCCGTAGATGATCCGCAGGTACTCGCGCCCGCGCACCTTGACCCCCGGCTGCACCAGGCGGCCCCTGCCGTCCCGGGCGTAGGCCTGGAGCGGCTTGACGACCATGCCCTCGCCACCGGCCGCCGTGAGCTCCAGCCACCAGTCGGTGGCGGCGCGCACGGAGGCCTCGTCGGCGGTGTCCACCAGGATCCGGCGGGTGCGGCGCAACAGGCCGGTGCCGGCCGGCCGGCCGGGGTCGTCGGCCTCGACGAGCCGGTCCAGCCAGAACAGCTGCTCGTCGTGCGGCACGGCGGCCAGCGACCGGCCGGCGGCCGCGAGCAGCTGGAAGGGCGCGAAGCGCACGCCGTCCAGCCCGTCGGTGCTCCAGCAGTAGCGCCGGTAGGCGTCGGTGAAGCGCGCGGCGTCGGCGGCCCGCTCGCGCTGGCGGGCGAGCAGCCCGGCCGTGTCGACGCCGCGGCCGGCCGCCGACTCCAGGGCGGCGACGGCGTCCGGGAAGACGGCGCGGGAGGCCGCGCCCACGGCGGCGTACTGGTTGCGCAGCAGACCGGTGGACTTCAGCGACCACGGCAGCAGTTCTCCGTCGAGCAGCAGCCAGTCGGTGGCCAGTTCCTCCCACAGGCCGGCCTCGGTGACCGCCGAGCGGATCCGGGTGAGGACCTCCTCGGTGACCTCCGGATCGGTGAAGAAGGGACGGCCCGTGCGGGTGTAGACCGATCCGGTCGGGCCCTCGACGCCGAACCGCTCGCGGGCCGCGGCCGGATCCTTGCAGACCAGGACCGTCGCCCGGGAGCCCATGTGCTTCTCCTCGCAGACCACCTGGGCGATGCCGTCCTTGCGGTACTGGGCGAAGGCCTCGGCCGGGTGCTCCAGCCAGCCCTCCAGCGCCGAGGTCGCCACGGGCGCCATGGTCGGCGGCAGGTACGGCACCAGCCGCGGGTCGGCGGCGAAGCGGCTCATGACCTCCAGGGCGGCCGCCGCGTTCTCCTCGCGCACGGTGACGTTGCCCAGGTGCCGGGTCTCCACGATCCGGCGCCCGTGCACGTCGGCCAGGTCCAGCGGGCGCGGCTCGCCGGGCTGCGGCGCCGGGGCGAGCGGCCGTACGGGCTCGTACCAGACCTTCTCGGCCGGTACGTCGACCAGTTCGCGCTCGGGCCAGCGCAGGGCGGTCATCCGGCCGCCGAAGACGGCGCCGGTGTCCAGGCAGATGGTGTTGTTGACCCAGGACGTGTCCGGGACCGGGGTGTGGCCGTAGACCACGGCCGCCTTGCCGCGGTACTCCTCCGCCCACGGGTAGCGCACGGGCAGGCCGAACTCGTCCGTCTCGCCGGTGGTGTCCCCGTACAGGGCGTGCGAGCGGACCCGGCCGGAGGTGCGGCCGTGGTACTTCTCGGGCAGACCGGCGTGGCAGACCACCAGCCTGCCGCCGTCCAGCACGTAGTGGCTGACGAGGCCGCGGATGAACTCCCGCACCTCCTGGACGAACTCCTCCGGCTCCCGCTCCAGCTGCTCGATCGTCTCGGCGAGGCCGTGGGTGCGCTGGACCTTGGCACCCTTGAGGTAACGGCCGAGCTTGTTCTCGTGGTTCCCCGGCACGCACAGGGCGTCGCCGGCCTTGACCATGCCCATGACCCGGCGCAGGACGCCCGGGCTGTCGGGGCCCCGGTCGACGAGGTCGCCGACGAAGACCGCGGTGCGGCCGGCGGGGTGGACGCCGTCCTCGTAGCCGAGCTTGGCGAGCAGGGCCTCCAGCTCCGAGGAGCACCCGTGGATGTCGCCGATGATGTCGAAGGGGCCGGTGAGGTGGGTGAGGTCGTTGAAGCGCTTCTCCCGTATGACCTCGGCGGCTTCGACCTCCTCGACGGTGCGCAGGACGTGCACCTTGCGGAATCCCTCGCGCTCCAGGCCCCGCAGGGAGCGCCGCAGGTCGCGCCGGTGGCGCTGGATGACCGCGCGCGGCAGCCCGGACCGGTCGGGGCGGCCCGCGTTGCGCTCGGCGCAGACCTCTTCGGGCAGGTCGAGGACGATCGCGATGGGCAGGACGTCGTGCTCGCGGGCGAGCCGGACCAGTTGGCGGCGGGCCTCCTGTTGCACGCTGGTGGCGTCGATGACCGTGAGGCGGCCCGCGGCGAGACGCTTCCCCGCGATGTAGTGCAGGACGTCGAAGGCGTCCTTGCTGGCGCTCTGGTCGTTCTCGTCGTCGGAGACCAGGCCCCGGCAGTGGTCGGAGGAGAGGACCTCGGTGGGTCTGAAGTGCTTGCGGGCGAAGGTGGACTTGCCCGATCCGGTGGCCCCGATCAGGACGACGAGGGACAGGTCGGTGACGGGAAGTACGCGCTTGCTCTCGGGGGTGGTCATGCTGCCTCGCCCTCCTTCGGGGTGTCGGTGGTGTGAGTGGTGGCTGTGGTGTGGGTGGTGGCTGTGGTGTCTGTGATGTCGTCTGGGGTGTCGGTGGTGACACGGGTGAACACGGCCATCTGGGTAGGCGGTCCGACCTCGGGGTCGTCGTCGCCGACGGGCAGGAAGGCGACCTCGTACCCGTGGCGGGCGGCCACGGAACCGGCCCAGCCGCGGAACTCCTCGCGGGTCCACTCGAAGCGGTGGTCGCCGTGCCGGACGTGTCCGGCGGGCAGGGTCTCCCAGCGGACGTTGTACTCCACGTTCGGGGTGGTGACGAGGACCGTGCGGGGGCGGGCCGCGCCGAACACCGCGTACTCCAGCCCCGGCAGCCGCGCCGGATCCAGGTGCTCGATGACCTCGCTGAGCACGGCCGCGTCGTAGCCGGCCAGCCGCTTGTCGGTGTAGGCGAGGGAGCCTTGGAGCAGCGTCACGCGCGCGCTCTGCCGCTCCCCCATCCGCTCCAGCCGCAGCCGCCGGGCCGCGATGGACAGGGCCCGCATGGACACGTCCATGCCGACGATCTCGGTGTACGCGGGGTCCTTGAGCAGTGCCTGCACCAACTGGCCCTGGCCGCAGCCGAGGTCCAGCACGCGCTGGGCGCCGGCGGCCTGCAGCGCGGCGAGGACCGCCTCGCGGCGCTGCACGGCGAGCGGTACCGGCCGCTCCTCGGTGTCGCGGCCCTCGTCGACCGCGTTGTCGAGCTCCTCGACCTCGCTGCCGTCGGCTTCGGCGAGCCGGACCAGCTCCAGCCGCTCCAGGGCGTCGCGGGTGAGCCGCTTGTGGCGGGCCAGGTAGCGGGAGGTGATCAGCCCGTTCTCCGGGTGCGCGGCCAGCCAGCCGTCTCCGGCGCGCAGTAGCTTGTCCACCTCGTCGGGGGCCACCCAGTAGTGCTTGGCGTCGTCGAGGACGGGCAGCAGGACGTAGAGCTGGCGCAGCGCGTCGGCGAGCCGCAGCTCCCCCTCCAGGGTGAGCCGCACGTACCGGGAGTCGCCCCACTCGGGGAACTGCTCGTCCAGCGGCACGGGTTCGGCCTGGACGAGGTCCCAGCCGAGCGGACCGAACAGCCTTCGCACCAGCTCCGCGCCGCCGCGCGCGGGCAGCACCGGGATCTCGATCCGCAGGGGACGGGCCTGCCCGGGCAGTTCCGGCCGGGCGGTGCACTGCCCGCCCAGGGCGCTGCGGAAGACGGCGCTGAGGGCGACGGCGAGGAGCGAGGAGGCGGCGTACGGGCGGTCGTTGACGTACTGCGCGAGCGCGGCGTCGGGAGCCCCGCCCCGGCCCTTGCCCTGCCCCCGGCGCACGAGGGCGACCGGGTCCACCTCCAGCAGCAGCGCGGCCGTGCACCGCTCGGCGGTGGCCTCGGGATAGAACACGTGGGCCGTGCCGTGGGAGGTGGTGAACGCCTGCGCCTTCTCGGGATGCTTGTGCAGCAGGAAGCCCAGGTCGGTGGCCGGGCGCTCGGCGCTGCCGGTGGTGGAGATCGTCAGGAACATGCAGCTCAGCATGACCGCCGCCTCTTCCCGAGGCCACCGGATTTACCCCCGTCGCCGCCCGGCCCCGTCAGGCCGCCGTCCGGCGCCCGGGACCCCGATGTGGGCAAGTGCCCGCCGCCCGTGCGCACGGCGCTGTACCGTCCGCGGAACGACGTCGTTCGACCGCGTTCCCGTGCCCAGGAGGGCCTCCCCGGGTACCCGCCGCAGCCCTACCCTCCCCAGCCCGTGCCCGCGGGCGGCAGACGCCCGGCGAGTGCGGCGATGAGGGGTGGGCCGATGCGGCAGCAGCCGCCGATGAGACGGGCACCCGTGTGCTGCCAGGCCGTCGTGGGCCAGGGCGCCGGGTCGGGCGGGGGCTCCCAGGTCTGCGTGGTGGCGTCCCAGACGGAGCCGTCGTTGGGGTAGGCCAGCAGCGGTTTGGCCGTCACCGACGCGGCGGCCTCCAGGGCGGGCAGGACGTCCGCGGGGTCGCAGCAGTTGACGCCGAGCGCGATGATCTGCGGGGCGTCGGCGGCGAGGGCGAACGCCTCGGCCAGCGGCCGTCCGGAGCGGGTGCGGGAGCCGGCCACCGTATAGCTCAGCCAGGCGGGCGCGCCGGTTTCGGCGAGGACGGTGAGCAGCGCCTCGGCCTCATCGGGGTCGGGGAGGGTCTCCAGGGCCAGGACGTCCGGATCCGCGGCCATCAGGGCCTCGATGCGGGGGCGGTGGAAGTCCGCCAGTTCCCGCACGCTCAGGCCGTACCGGCCGCGGTACTCGGAGCCGTCCGCGAGCACCGCCCCGTACGGGCCGACGGAGGCGGCCACCCACACCTCGTGGTCCGCCGCCTGCGCCGCCCGGTCCGCGAGGGCGACGCTGCGGTGCAGCAGGGCCGTGGTCGCGGCCCGGTCGTGGCCGTGGGCGGCGAAGGCCTCGTACCCGACCTGGTAGCTCGCGGTGATCAGCACCTCGGCACCGGCCCGCGCGTACGCGGTGTGGGCGGCCTCCACCTGGTCGGGCCGCTCGGCGAGCACCCGGCCCGACCAGAGGCCGCCGGACAGGTCGCATCCCTGGTCGGTGAGCTGGTTGCTCAGGCCGCCGTCCAGGAGCACGGCCCGGTGGGCGAGGGCCTCGGCGAGCGGGGCGGATGCTCGGGGCATCGGTTTCCCCCCTCCTCAGCCGAGCTGGGGCAGCACCTGGGCCGAGATCAGCTCCAGGTGGTCCAGGTCGTCGAGATCGAGCAGTTGGAGGTAGACGCGGGAGCAACCGATGGCCTCGTAGGCGCCGATCTTCTCCACGACCTGCGCGGGGGAGCCGGCCAGGCCGTTGGCCTTGAGCTCGTCCACGTCCCGGCCGATGGCGGCGGCCCGGCGGGCCACCTCGGCGTCGTCCTTGCCGACGCACACGACGAGGGCGTTGGAGTAGACGAGCTCGTCGGGCTTGCGCCCGGCCTCCTCGGCCGCCCGGCGGACCCGGTCGAACTGCCGTGCACTGTCGGCGACCGACGCGAACGGCATGTTGAACTCGTCGGCGTAGCGGGCGGCGAGGCGCGGGGTGCGCTTGGCGCCGTGGCCGCCGATGAGCACGGGCACCTTGGCCTGGGCGGGCTTGGGCAGGGCCGGGGAGTTCTCCACGCGGTAGTGGGTGCCGGCGTAGTCGAAGACGGCCCCGGGAGCGGTCGCCCACAGCCCGGTGACGATGGCCAGCTGCTCCTCCAGCCTGGCCATCCGATCGGCCGGGAAGGGGATGCCGTACGCCTTGTGCTCGTCCTCGAACCAGCCTGCGCCCAGCCCCAGTTCGACCCGGCCCCCCGACATCTGGTCGACCTGTGCCACCTGGATGGCGAGCACGCCGGGCAGCCGGAAGGTACCGGCCGTCATGAGCGTGCCGAGCCGGATCCGGCGCGTCTCGCGGGCGAGGCCGGCGAGGGTGATCCAGGCGTCGGTGGGGCCGGGCAGGCCGTCCGCGGAACCCATCCGGAGGTAGTGGTCGGAGCGGAAGAAGGCGTCGAATCCGAGGTCCTCGGTGGCCTTGGCCACGGCCAGGAGCGTGTCGTAGGTCGCGCCCTGCTGGGGCTCGGTGAAGATGCGGAGATCCATGCCCCCATCCTGCCTCTGCGACCCCTGCCGGGTGAATCTGCGTCAACGCGGCAGCTCGCCCCCGGCCCCGCCAGTGACCGGCCCGGATGGAGATCGTTGGCTCGGACGGAGCCGGACCGCCCGGCCCGCGCGCCGGCGGCCCCTCGCCGGTGCTCCACCGCCCCCTTCCGCTCCGGAAGGGCCAGGGCCGAGGAGGCCGCCATGTCCCACGAGTCCGTGCCCGAGCACGCTGGACAGACCGGACAGGCAGCACACGACCACCTACGCCAGGAGCCGGCCCCCGCGGTGGCCGCGGGTGCCCCGGGCGGCGCGCCGAAGGGCCTGCTGCAGCAGATGGAAGAGCTGATGGCCGCGCTGAACGCCGACCTGTCGCAACTCGACGCCGACCTCCAGTCCTCCCAGACCTCCCAGTCCACCCGGTCCTCCGCGGACCGCGCCCCGGATACGCCCACGATCCCGGGCGGCCCGGCGCCCGAGAGCGAGCGCCCCACGTACCGGTCGCTGTGACCGCGCGGGTCCCGTCGCGCGCGACGGGACCCCGTCGCCTCCGCGGCGTGCGCGGGACATGATCCCGTAGCTCCGCGTCTCACGCGGTACGTGATCCCGTGGTCCCCGTCAGGCCACTCCGGATGCGGACCCCCGTTCCCGGACGGCCATCCGGCGCAGGATCGCCCGGACGCGGTCGCTCGACTCGTCGGCCGCGTCGATGGACTCCATGCACTGCCAGTACAGGCCCTCGTCGTCCGTCCCGCAGGCCACGCCGACCAGGGCTATCCCCACTTCGCCCAGCAGCACCTGGAGCCCGAGCAGCGCCTGCCGGACATCCGCCACCTCCGTGAGCTGCGCGGCTCTCGGCGGATAGTCGGGCGCACTGCCCTCTCCGCGCACGGCGGCTCTGTCGAGCACGCCGCAGCCTCTGCCTCCCGCTTCACCCAGTCCCCGTGCCTCCGCTCTCAACTCCGGCGGCCCGGTGACCGCCAGCCAGCCGCCTATCCCCTGCGCGAGTGCCTGGGTCTGCCACGCCTCGCCCACGATGTCCATCGCCGCCCCGCTCTGTGCCAGCGCGTGCCGGCCGACCGCGATGAGCCGTACCGCATCCATATGCCGTCCCCCGTCCGCACGACATCCGCCGTTCCCTCCACTACCCAGAGTGAGGGCAATGCGCCAGTAAAGCCAGGGGTATTCGGAAATCTCTGGACACAAACATGGTTGGGGATGACGCCATCACTCCGAAGAGTGACGATTCGAGGTCGGATTCTCCGCGACCGGGAAGCGGAGCTCGTTCCTTTCGATCTTCGCGGCGAGCGCATCCAGCACATCCACCCCGAGAACCTCACAGAATTGCAGCAGGTAAGCGAGCACATCGGCCACCTCATCGGCCACGCGATGGGCGGATTCCGGCTTCTCCATGACCTTCGCCGACTGCTCCGGGGTCAGCCACTGGAAGATTTCGACCAGTTCGGCCGCCTCGACGCTCAGTGCCACCGCCAGGTTCTTGGGCGTGTGGTACGGCTGCCAGCCGCGGGCCGCCGCGAAGTCGGCCAGGCGCCGCTGGAGTTGGTGCAACCGCTCGGCCGGCTCCGGCGCACCTGAGTGCGGCTCCCCGGCGGCCGGTGCGGTGTCTTCATCATGCGTGTCGCTCATGTCCCAGGTCTACCACCGTCACCCCCGGGATCCCGCGCGCGGTGTCGGCACACGCCTCACCCACCGCCGCGACCAGTCGGATGTGGCCGCGCCCGCAGGCCAGCTGGGCGAGGCGCAGCAGTTCGGCGCTCTGGCGCCGGTCCAGTGCGCGGTCGAAGCCGTCGGCGAGGACCGTCAGAGCCTGGCGGGCCGCGAGCAGTTCGGCGGCCGGGTCCACGGCCAGCACCCCGGGGCCGGTCAGCAGGACGAGCGCCAGCGCGAGGAAGCGCAGCTCGCCCGCGCCGAGCCGGCCCAGTTCGGTGCCGGGCCAGGCGGGACCGCGGTCGAGCAGGGCCGTGACCGGGCCGTTCACTGGAGTCCGTACGTCCAGGCCCCGCACCGGGCCCGCACAGCCGGTCTGCGCCGCCCCGGCCAGCATGGCGTGGCGGGTGCCGCATTCGTGGCGGGTCCGGCGCAGTACGTCGGCCAGGTTGGCGCAGTCGCGCAGCAGCCGGCCCTCTCCCTGCGGGACGGGGGCGCGCATCCGCTCGGGGCTCGGGTCACAGGGGAACACCGACCGCAGCGCGACCACCACCTGCTCGGCGGCGGCCAGGACCTGGCGCTGCCCGGCCGTGGCCCCGGCCACGCGCAGCGGCAGCAGGGCGGTCCCGAGCCGGTCGTCGGGCAGCGGGGCGCGGGTGACGCCGGTGCTACCGCCGGTCAGCCAGGCGGCTTGGACGGAGCTTCGGCCGGGGTCGCGCAGGGCGGTGCTGAGGAGGACCTGCCCGCCGCCCGAGAGCCGTTCACCGACGATCCGCAGGACAGGTTCGGCCTGTACGGCGAGGTCCAGGCGCACCGGCCCGGCGGGCCCCTCGACCGTGCAGCCGATCCGGAACCCGCGCCGGCCCTCCTCGTCGGGGAGGGCCCGCTCGGGGATGCGGGCCGAGGCGTCGGGGAACGCCTCCTCCAGGACGGCGCCGGAGGCGAGGGCGGAGAGGGCCTCGTACGCGGCCAGCGCCTGGGACTTTCCGCTGCCGCTCGGCCCGGTGAAGAAGGTGACGGGCCCGAGCGCGAAGCGGGCGGCCCGGTGCGAGGCGAAGGCCGAGAGGCGCAACTCGGTGACGGCAGGCCGCTGATGACCCCCCTGCACGGGCACCACGAGCCCCACCCCGGACGCGGCCACCGCGGAGTCGGGCCCGGCGGCGCGGGCCGACACACCTGCGGGCGCCGCGGCGGCACCGGTCCCGGCGGCAGGCTCCGCATCTGCGGCAGGCACGCCGCCGAAAGCCGCTCCAACGCCGGGCACGGCCGCGGAGGCAACGACCGCGGCAGGCCCGGCGGCGGGAGCCGCAACTGCGGCAGGAGCGAGCACTGCGGGCACGGCGGCGCCGGACGCGCCCGCGGGGGCTGCGACTTCGGGAGGCTCGGCTGCGCGCGCCGCGCTGTCGCCGGGCTCCGCCGCGGGTGCCGCGTCGGCGGCGGGCACGGTTGCGGGGTGCGCAGCAACGCCGGGTGGGGCTGCGGGGGAAACGACGGCACCGGCCGTGACGCCGTCGGGCGTGGCTGTTCGGGGTTCGGGTAAGTCCGTGTGCGTGGGGGGATTCATGCGGCGGACGGTACGGGCCGCCGGACCCTGCGCGAGTCCGGCGAACCGTTCCGGCGCCGTGAGCTTCCTACGATCGGGGGACGGCCGCGGCCGCGATTCCCTCGACCTCGGTCCCGACCGGCGCAAGCAGGAAGACATTCCGATCGACGCGGTGCATTCCGCTGCCCAGCCCGAAGACCACACCGCTGCTGAAGTCCAGAATCCGCTTGGCCACTTCGCTGTCCGCGCCGGTGAGGTCGAGCAGCACCGGGATCTGCGCGATCAGGTACTCGGCCACCTCCCGCGCGTCGGCGAAGACCTGGACCCGGATCACGACGAAGCGCCGCTGTTCCGCCGCGGACGCCCCCGGGGCGGCGGGGATGGTCCGGTGGTCCACCCGGGAGGGCCACTCGTTGCGACTGCGCAGGGGGACCACCTGCGCGAGCCCCTCCCACTGTTCGTCCGTGACGTCGTACCTGCTCACCGGGCCGCCTCGGCCGTGCGCTTCATGTGCATCCCGCCATCTTCTCGCGTTTCACCCGTTCAGCCCAACAACGACACGAGGACGCGAGGTTTCCCCCGGAGACGGGATGGATTAGGTTAGGCAACCCTAACCGCCCAAGACCGTCCCCGGACGAGGAGAGATCCGCATGCGCATGCCCGGTGCCCCCGACGCCTCCGTGACACCCGCCGCCGACCTCCGCCCCACCCCCGCCGAGCGGATCCGGTCGGTCCTGGCCGCCGCCCACTCCATGACCGTCGTCACCGACTGCCTGCGCACCGAGGTGCGCCACCTCGACGGCACCGACCCGCTGAGCCGCCTCCACCTCCACCCGGCGGTGCCCGGCGCCGCCGGCGAGCACCGCCCCGCCGTCCGCCTGGAGTTCACCGACCTCGTCCCCACCCCCGCGCGGGACCGGGTGCGCGCCCGCGTGACGATCCTCGGCCGCCTGCTCACCCCCCACGCCGAAGCCGACGCCACCGGCACCTCCGACGAGGGCTCTCCCGCCACCTGCATGGAGTTCGCCCAAGCCGTCCTGGAGACCCCCGACGGCCGCTCGTACACCGGCCTCGACGAGCTCGACGCGGCCCGGCCCGACCCGCTGGCCCCGCACGAGGCCGGGATGCTCACCCACCTCCTCGCCGACCACGCCGAACTGGTCACCCTCCTGCTGCGCCTGGTCCCCCCGCGTCCCGACGCCCCCGCCCTGGTGCGCGCGCTGCCCGTCGCCCTCGACCGGTACGGGATCACCCTGCGCCTGGAGCACCGCAGCGGCCACCGCGACGTACGCCTGCCGTTCCCCTCCCCGCTGGACGACGTCGAGCAGTCCGGCGCCCAGATGCACGCCCTGTTCAGCGCGGCCCGGCGCCGCTCGCACCGCAACAGCCTGCCCGCCTGAGGAATGCCGGCGGAGTGCCTGAGGAATAGGCGCGCCTCGCACCCCGTTGGGGGTGATCATGAAGGCCATCGCATACACCGCATACGGAACTCCCCCGGCTCTGAACCTCGTTGACGTACCCCGACCCAAGGTGGGCCCCGGCGAGGTGCTCGTCCGCGTCAAGGCGGCCGGTGTCAACCCGGTGGACTGGAAGATCGCCGCCGGATTCGTCGACCCGCTCTTCGAAGTGCGCTACCCCGTCATACCCGGCTGGGACGTCGCCGGTGTCGTCGAGGCGGTCGGCCCCGACACCTTCGACCACGCCGTGGGCGACGAGGTGTTCGGCTACGTCCGCAAGGAGTGGGTGGAACTCGGTACTTACGCGGAGCTGGTTTCCGCCCCCGTGCGCACGCTCGCCCGCAAGCCGCGCGCCCTCGGCTTCGAGGAGGCGGCGGGGATCCCGCTGGCGGGGCTGACCGCCTACCAGTCCCTGACCCGCGTCGGCGCCGGTGCCGGCGAGACCGTCGTCATCCACTCGGCGGCGGGCGGCACCGGATCCCTCGGCGTGCAGATCGCCGTCGCCCTCGGGGCGCGCGTCATCGGAACTGCCGGCGCCCACAACCACGACTTCCTGCGCGGCCTCGGCGCCGAACCGGTCCTCTACGGCGAGGGCATGGCGGACCGGATCCGCGCCCTGGCCCCCGGCGGCATCGACGCCGGTCTGGACTTCTACGGCGACGGCGGCGTCGAGGTCCTCCAGTCGCTGGTCAAGGAACGCAGCCGGGTCGTGTCGATCGCCGACCAGGAGGCCGCCGCCAAGGGGGCGCACCAGCTGTGGGTCCGCCCGGACAGCGCCGACCTGGCCTTCCTGGCCGACCTCGCCGACCGGGGCGCGCTCACCGTCCACGTGGAGCACGCGCTGCCGCTCGCCGAGGCCGCCAAGGCCTGGGAGCTGAGCGCCGCGGGCCGCACCCGCGGGAAGATCGTGCTCACCGTGTGAACGCCGGCCTGCCAGGGTGCTGCCGCAATCCGCGGTCCCGGGGCACCCGGGCCGGTGGGCCGGTGGGCCGGTACGCCCGTACGAGAGGAGCGGCGGCGCCTGCACCCGCCCCGGCGCCTTGGGGGCCCGGTCCGCCACCTACGACGAGTACGTCACACAGCCTCCGTGGCGTACCGGTTCGCCGGGCGGGGCAGGCCGTAGTTCTCGCGCAGGGTGGCCCCGGTGTAGTCGGTGCGGAACAGGCCCCGGCGCTGGAGGATCGGGACGACGTGGTCGACGAAGTCGGTGAGGCCGGCGGGCAGGACGGGCGCCATGATGTTGAAGCCGTCGGCGGCGCCCCGGGTGAACCACTCCTCCAGCTGGTCGGCGATCTGCTCGGGGGTCCCGGCGAAGACCCGGTGGCCGCGGCCGGCGCCGAGGCGGGCGATCAGCTCGCGCAGCGTGAGCCCGTCGCGGCGGGCGAGCTCGGCGACGAGGGTGAAGCGGCTCTTGTTGCCGTTGATGTCCCGCTCCTCCGGGAGTTCGGGCAGCGGACCGTCGAGGGGGAGGCCGGTGAGGTCGGTGCCGAGCATGCCGGAGAGCTGGGCGAGACCGTACTCCGGCACCTGGAGGTCGGTGAGCTGCTGCTCCAGGGCCTTCGCCTCGGCCTCGGTGGAGCCGATGACCGGCGCGATCCCGGGCAGCACGAGCAGGTCGTCCTCGCTGCGGCCGTACTTGGCCAGGCGGGACTTGAGGTCCTTGTAGAAGGTCTGCCCGTCGGCGAGGGTCTGCTGTGCGGTGAAGACGGCCTCGGCGTACTGGGCCGCGAACTCCTTGCCGTCCTCGGAGGAGCCGGCCTGTACGAGGAGGGGGTGGCCCTGCGGGGAGCGGGGCACGTTCAGCGGGCCGGCGACGCCGAAGTACTCCCCGCGGTGGGCGGCGGGGTGCAGCTTGTCGGTGTCGGCGTAGATGCCGCGCTCCTTGTCGAGGACGATCGCGTCGTCCTCCCAGCTGTCCCAGAGCTTGGTCGCGACGTCGAGGAACTCGCGGGCGCGGTCATAGCGCAGGCCGTGCTCCAGGTGCTCCTCCTGGCCGAAGTTGCGGGCTTCGTCGACGGTGCCGGAGGTGACGATGTTCCAGCCGGCACGGCCGCCGCTGATGTGGTCGAGGGAGGCGAACTTGCGGGCGAGGTGGAACGGCTCGTTGAAGGTGGTGGAGACGGTGGCGATGAGCCCGATGTGCCCGGTGACGGCGGCGATGGCGGACAGCAGGGTGAGCGGTTCGAAGCCGCCGAGGGCGTTGTAGCGGGCCTTGCCCCAGAGGGCGAGCCCGTCGGCGAAGAAGACCGAGTCGAGCCGTCCGCGCTCGGCGGTCTGCGCCAGCTCCTGGAAGTACTTCAGGTCGGTGACCCGCTCGGGGCTGCTCGCGGGGTGGCGCCAGGCGGCGTCGTGGTGGCCGGCGTTCATGAGGAAGGCGTTGAGGTGGAGGGTCCGGGTGGTCATGTCTCGTCCTCGGGTCGGGGTCGGGGTCTGGCGCGGGGGCGCTGCGCGGGTGGGTGGGTGTGGGGCGGCTGCGGGCCGCCGAGCCCCTCGTACGGGCCGTACGGCCCGTACGGCGGTGGGGGCGGCGACGGCCGCCGGCGCGCCCTGGCGGCAGGGCGCGCCGGGTCGGCTCAGGCGGGGACGCGCCAGAGGCTCAGGCGGCGTTCCACCGTGACCAGGAGCTGGTTGAAGGCCACACCGATCGCGGAGATCGTGATGATGCCGGCGTACATCTGGGGGATGGCGAAGTTGAACTGCGAGGCGTTGATCAGGTAACCGAGGCCCGCCTTGGCGCCGATCATCTCGGCGGCCACGAGGACCAGGATCGAGACGGCACCGGCCAGTCGGATGCCGGTGAAGATCGCCGGGACGGACGCCGGGAGGATCACCTTCTGGAAGAGCCGCGGGGTGGAGAGGTCCATGGAGCGGGCCAGTCTCACCAGCGTGGGGTCGGCGTTGCCGACGGCGCTGATGGTGTTCAGCAGGATCGGCCAGACGCAGGCGTAGACGACGATGGAGACCTTCGAGGTCTCGCCGATGCCGAGCAGCAGCACGAACACCGGCAGCAGTGCGAGGGCCGCCGTGTTGCGGAACACCTCCAGCAGCGGGCCGAGGAACGCCGCCACCGGGCGGTACCAGCCGATGAGCAGGCCGAGCGGGACGGCGAGGACGACGGCGATGCCGAAGCCGCCGAAGGAGCGCGCGAGGCTGGCCCGGGCGTGCTCGCCGAGCTGCCCGTCGATCAGCAGTTCCCACCAGGCCTTGGCGACCTCGCTGACGGGCGGGAGGAAGGTGGCGTCGACGAGCCCGAGCCGGGGCGCCGCCTCCCAGAGCAGGAGCAGGGCGAGGAGGGCGGCGGAGCGCAGGGCGGCGGAGCGCAGCCACCGCCCGGCCGCCCCCGCGGCCCGCGCAGCCGGCCCGCGCACCGGCTCGGGCGCGGTCGCCGCGGTCTCCCGTACGGCCGACTCGTCGCGCCGGAGCGGGGTACGGCGTACGACACCGGCCTGCGCGGCCGGAGCACCTGCGGCCGAGACCGGGGCCGGGGCCGAAGCCGGGGACGGGGCCGAAGCCAGGGACGGAGCGCCCACGGACGTGGCGGACGCCGGCGGCGGAGGCGGGGTGTGGGTTTCGGTGCTCATGCGGTGACCTGCTCCTTCTCCAGTTGCCGGGCACGCGCCACCTCGTCGTGGAGCAGGGTCCAGATCTCGTGCCGGTAGCGGGCGAACTCCGGGGTGGAGCGCACGTCCTCGCCCCGGGCTCCGAGCGCGACGGGGACCACCTCCTTGACCCGGCCGGGGCGGGAGGTGATGACGGCCACCCGCTGCCCCAGGTACACGGCCTCCTCGATGCCGTGCGTGATGAAGACGATCGTCTTGCCGGTGCGCTGCCAGATGCGCAGCAGCTCGTCCTGCAGGGACTCCCGGGTCTGGGCGTCCAGCGCCGCGAACGGTTCGTCCATGAGCAGCACGTCCGGGTCGTAGGCCAGCGAGCGGGCGATCGCGACCCGCTGGCGCATGCCGCCGGAGAGTTCGTGCGGGTGGCGGTCCTCGAAGCCGGTGAGACCGACCAGGTCCAGGAACTCCCGGGCCCGCGCACTGCGTTCACGGCGTGGTACGCCCGTGGCCTCCAGGCCGAATTCGACATTGCCGAGCGCGGTCCGCCAGGGCAGCAGCGCGTACTGCTGGAAGACGACGCCCCGGTCGAGCCCGGGCCCGGTCACCGGTCTGCCGTCGAGCAGGATCCGGCCGGAGGTCGGTCCGGTCAGGCCGCCGAGCAGGTCGAGCAGGGTGGATTTCCCGCAGCCGCTGGGCCCCACGACCACCACGAACTCGCCCGCCTCGATCTCCAGGTCGATGCCGTCGAGGGCGGTGAACTCCGCCCCACCCCTGCCCCTGCCCTTGTCCTTGGTCGGGAAGGTCTTCGTCACCGACTCGAACACGATCTTCGCCACCGCCGGTCAGCCCTTTCCGTAGCCGTTGAACTGGTTGGTGTAGAGGTCCGCCGGCTTCAGCCGGCCGGCCTTGAGCTCGCCGCGCTCGGTGAGCCAGTCGATCCAGAGCTGGAACTCCTTGTCCTCGATCCGGCCGCCCGTCACGGCGACCCCGTACGAGCGCCAGTACTGGAGGGTGGACGTGTCCTCGTTGCGTCCGCGCTTCTTGACGATCTCGGTCATACGGGCGATGACCTGCTCGCGCGGGGTGGTGCGGGACCACTCGATGGCCTTGGCGACGCCGGTGGTGAAGGTCCGTACGGTGTCCGGGTTCTCCTTGATGAAGCGCTCGGTCATCACGTACGTGCCGGCGCTGAACCTGCCGAGGAGGTCGAAGTCGCTGAACAGCGGGCGGATCCCGCCGGTGGCCAGGGCCTTGTCGCGCAGGACGCCACCCAGCACGCCCACCTCGATCTGCTTCTGACGCAGCGCCTGCTCGGTGTTGACGGGCGGTACGACCAGGGCCTCGACCTTGGCCGCGTCGGCCTTCGACAGGCCGTTGCGCTTGAGGTAGATGTCGAGCAGGGCCTGGGAGTGGGCGCCCAGGGTGTTCATGCCGACCTTCTTGCCGATCAGGTCGCGGGCCGAGCGGATCGGGCTGTCCTCCAGGACGTAGTAGCCGCTGTACGCCGATTCGTCGACGCCGTAGTAGGAGAGGACGGCCTTGATCGGGGCCTTGCTCGCGGCGAGTTTGACGACCGCGCCGTTGAAGGCCCCGCCGAAGTGGATCTGGCCGGTGGCGGCGGACTGGATGTCCTGGGGGCCGCTGATGGTGTTGCCCACCCAGTCCAGGGTGAGGTTCCCGAGGAGGCCGAGGTCGGCGGCGAGCTCGGGCAAGGTCACCTGACCCACCCAGCCCTGGTACTTGAGGGTGGTGACCTGGCGGCCCGAGCCGCCGGTGGCGGTGGCCGTGCCGCAGCTCACCGCGGCCGCCGAGATGCCGAGCAGGGCGAGGAACTGGCGTCGGGAGGTGGAGGTCGGGACAAGTGCTGCGGACATGGCGGTTCCTTGGAGGTGTCGTCAGGGGGCGGTCGTGAGGGCGCCGCGGTGGCCGGCGGGGACGGGAGCGGGGGCGGGGACCGGAGCCGGAGCGGGAGCGGGGACGGCAGCGGGGGCGTGGGACCGGACGGCTTCGGCGAACTCGTCGACGGCCTGGAAGAGGTCGAGTTCGGCCTCGGGCCGCAGCCGGTCCGGGCCGTTACCGCGCTCGACGGCGGAGTCCAGGACGAACCGGCCGGCGGTGACGTGCCGGGCGCCGAGGGCGGCGAGCACGGGGCGCAGGGCGTAGTCGAGGGTCAGGACATGGGCGAGGCTGCCGCCCGTGGCGATCGGCAGCACCGTCTTGCCGGCCAGCCCGTCCTGCGGGAGCAGGTCGAGGAAGGCCTTGAGCAGGCCGGTGTACGAGGCCTTGTAGACCGGGGTCGCAACGACGATCCCGTCGGCTTCGGCGACGGCTTCCAGGGCCCGGCGGATCTCGGGCGCGCCCCGGCGGCCGGCGAGCAGATCGGCGGCGGGCAGCTCCCGTAGGGCCAGGTGGGCGGTGTCGAACCCGGCGTGGGAGAGGCGGTGCAGCACGTGGTCGGCGACGACCGCGGTGCGGGAGTGGAGGGAGGGGCTGCCGGAGAGGGCGAGCAGGGTGCGCACGGGGGCTCCTTCGTACGGAGGGGACGGGACGCTTTCGGATCAGGCGCCGGTGGAAGCGCCGGTGGAGGCACCGGTGGAAGCGCTGGTGGAAGCGCCGGAGGGGATCCCGAAGGACGGGTCCGGGACGGCCTCGGGGCTGATCAGCCGGGACGGCACCCCGTCGGGGCCGACCGGGACGTCGCCGTCGACGGTGACGCGGCGCAGGGTGCGCTCGTGGTCGTCGGAGTCGTCGACCCCGTAGTGCTGGGTGGCGCGGTTGTCCCAGATCGCGACGTCACCGGCCCGCCACTGCCAGCGCACGGTGTTCTCGGGGCTTTCGATGTGCGCCTGGAAGAGGTCCTGGAGGATGCGGGAGTCGCGGCCGGTGAGTCCGGTGATGCGCTGCACGAAGTTGCCGAGGAGCAGGCTGCGTTCACCGGTCTCGGGGTGGACGCGGACGACCGGGTGCTCGGTGAGGAACTTCGTGGAGGTGAACACCTCCCGGTACTGGGCGAGGGCCTCGGGGAGCGCGTCGGGCCGGAGGGCGGCGTAGTCGTACTCGTTGGAGTGGACGGCGCGCAGGCTGTCGGCGAGGGCGCGCAGCGGTTCGGGCAGGTTGGCGTAGGCGGTGGCGGTGTTGGCCCAGAGGGTGTTCCCGCCGTACGGCGGGATGGTGACGGCCCGCAGCACGGAGAAGGCGGGATAGGCCGGGACGAAAGTGACGTCGGTGTGCCACTGGTTGGCGCGGGCGCCGTGGTGGGAGTCGATGCCGAGGGCGTAGCGGCCGTCGGCGGAGGGCACGGTGGGGTGGGCGACGGGCGTGCCGAGGAGTTGGGCGAAGGCCTCGTGCGAGGCCTCGTCGAGGTGCTCCTGGCCGCGGAAGAAGACGACCTTGTGGGCGAGGAGGGCGGCGCGGATCTCGGCGACGGTCTCGGGGGCGAGCTCGCCGCCGAGCCGGACTCCCTCGATCTCGGCGCCGATACGGCCGCCGATACGGGTGACGGTGAGCTGCCGGGTGGCGGTGGTCATGATGGCTCCCTGGTTTATTTCCGCAGCGGAAGAAATGCGGATGCGCAGCGGTGCGGCGCGGACGGGTGGCGGCGGAACGGGTGACGGACGGGTGCCGGCGGAAGGGCCCTACGGCCGGCTACGGGTGCCGGAAGGCTGCGGACGGCCGGCGGCGGACGGGACGGCGCAGGACCGCGACGGCAGGCAGATGGTGACGGGCCGGCGGCGGCGGACGGCCCGGGACCGGGCCGGCGCGTGCAGGAAGGGGCAGGCGCTCAGGCGCGGCGCGGGGCCGGACAGCGGCCCGGACACGAACCCGGCGCCGTACAGGCGCGGGGGGTGCGGAGCCGCGGGAGGAAGAGCTCGGTCGCGGACATGGCTCGGAGCCTGTCAGCGCCCCGCACCCCGGTCAACCCCCGCCGGATGCCCGGCCGGGAGGTCTCCGACCGGACCCCCGCAACCTGCGTGAGCTGGGCTTTCCTTGTCGCCACGGCGTTGCCGACAGCCGCGTGACGGCCGAAAACCGTGGCCGGATTTCACGTTCCCGCAACGCCCTTGGCATGCGCCGTTGCCGGGACCCGTGGTGCGGGGGCCGCGCGGGGGCGGCAGCGGAGCGCGGGGGCCGGGGGCGGTGTAATACGTAGGGCGCCGGCACCGGGCCGGGGGCCCAACGCCTCACCCCTGCGGCCCACTTTCCGCCGGACCACGGGCCCGGCCCGAACGCCACGCCCCCCCAGCCCCCAAGTCCCAGAGCCCCAAGCCCCAGAACCCCCGAACCCCCGAGCAGGAGCCGCCCCGTGACCCGCATCGCCGGTGACAGCCGCGCCGACGCCAATGCCGCCGCCGTGCTGCGGACCGTGCTCACCCACGGCCCCGTCGCCCGCAGCGGCATCGCGCGGATCTGCGGCCTGAGCCCCGCCGCGGTGTCACGGCAGGCGACCGGTCTGCTCGCCGGCGGCCTGCTGCGCGAACTGCCCGACCCGCCGGGCGCCGGCACCGGCACGGCCGGCCGGCCCCTCGTCCCCCTGGACCTGAACACGGGCGCCGTCTCCGGTCCCGTCGCAGCAGGGCTGCACATCGGCGTGCCCGCCTCCACCTTCAGCCTCGTCGACCTCCGCGGCGCGATCCTCGCCCGCCGCAGGCTGCCCCATGCGGACCTCCACCCCGACACCCTCCTTCCTGCTCTCGCCTCCCGACTCGGGTCCTTCCTTGCGGAGTTCGCGAACGGCCGCCCCCTGATCGGGCTCGGGGCGGCCCTCGGCGGCTGGGTCCGCCCCCACGACGGGGTGGTGGTCCGGCACGCCGCGCTGGGCTGGCACGACGTGCCCCTCGCCGCCGAGCTCGCCGACCGGCTCCGGCTGGCCGTCCGGGTCGACAACCACGCCCGCGCCGTCGCCCACGCCGAGATGCTCTTCGGCCGCCCCGAGGCCCGCAGCAGCCTGGTGCACCTCTTCATCGGCAATGTCGTCGACGCCGCTTTCGGCATCGAGGGCACGGTGCACCAGGGCCCGGGCGCGGCCGCCGGCGATGTGGCCCATCTGCCCGTCCCGGGATCGCGGACCCCCTGCCCGTGCGGGCGCACCGGCTGCCTCCAGGCGGCTGCCTCCGACACCGCGCTCGGCGCCGAGGCCGTGCGCCGCGGCATCGTGCCCGAACCTTCCGTCCCCCTGCTCGTCGACGCCGCGGCCACCGGCGACCCGCGCGCCGACCGCCTGCTGCGCGAGCGCGCCCGCGCCGTGGGCCGGGCCGCGGCCCTGCTCCTGGACGTGTTCAACCCGGCGGTCATGGTCGTCTCGGAACTGTCGAGCGTGCTCCACGAGGGCTACCTGGAGGAGATCCGCCAGGCGGCCGCCACCCAGGAGGGCCGGATCGTCTCCCCGCACGCGGGGCCCGCCGTGCTCCCGGTGGCCGCCGCGGCGGTGCTGCTCGATCCGCTCTTCCGTGCCCCCACCCATCTCAATTGAGAGGGCGAGATCACATCCGGTCACGCTAGTAGATCTAAAGACCGGCCCCCTAGCATTCGAGCCATGACGGTCCTGCCTGACGACGGGCTCTCCCTGGCCGCCGAATTCCCTGACGCGACGCATGAGCAGTGGCAGCGCCTGGTAGAGGGCGTGCTGCGCAAGTCGGGCAAGGATGTATCCGGCGAGGCAGCGGAAGACGCGTTGTCCACGAAGCTTCAGGACGGGCTCACCACCCGCCCGCTGTACACCGCGCCGGAGACGGCTCCCGACACCGGCTTCCCCGGGTTCACCCCCTTTGTCCGGGGAGGCAGCCCCGCGGGCAACTCCCCCGCCGGCTGGGACGTACGCCAGCGGCACCTCGGCACCGACCCCGTACGGGTGAACGAGGCGATCCTCGCCGACCTGGAGAACGGGGTGACCTCGCTCTGGCTGAGCGTGGGCGGCTCCGGACTGCCCGTCGAGGCCCTCCCCCGCGCCCTCGACGGGGTCTACCTCGACCTGGCTCCGGTGTCCCTGGACGCGGGCGCCGAATACGCCGAGGCCGCCCGGGCCCTGCTGCGCCTGTACGCCGAGCGCGAGGTGCCCGCCGGAGCGGCCCGCGCGAGCCTGGGCGCCGACCCGCTGGGCCACGAGGCGCGTACCGGCACCGCCCTGGACCTGGCCGAGGCGGTCGAGCTCGCCAAGACCGTCGCCGCCGGCCACCCCGGCATCCGCACCCTCACCGTCGACGCCCTGCCCTACCACGAGGCCGGTGGCTCCGCCGCCGAGGAGCTGGGCCTCTCGCTGGCCACGGGCGTCGCCTACCTGCGCGCCCTCACCGACGGCGGGCTCGGTCTCGAAGCCGCCCTCGGCCAGTTGGAGTTCCGCTACGCGGCGACCGCCGACCAGTTCCTGACCATCGCGAAGTTCCGCGCCGCCCGCCGCCTGTGGGCCCGGATCGCGCAGGCCTGCGGGGCCCCGGAGGCGGGCGCCCAGCGGCAGCACGCGGTGACCTCCCCGGTGATGATGACCCGCCGCGACCCGTGGGTGAACATGCTGCGCACCACCGTCGCCTGCATGGCGGCGGGCGTGGGCGGCGCGGACGCGGTCACCGTGCTCCCCTTCGACCACGAGCTGGGCCTGCCGGACGCCTTCGCGCGCCGCATCGCCCGCAACACCTCCACCATCCTCGTCGAGGAGTCGCACCTGGCCCGGGTCGTCGACCCGGCGGGCGGCTCGTACTACGTGGAGCAGCTCACCGACGAACTCGCCCACGCCGCTTGGGAGTTCTTCCAGACGGTGGAGCGGGCGGGCGGCCAGGCCGCCGCCCTGCGCTCCGGGATGGTCGCCGAGCGGCTCGCCGCCACCTGGGCCGAGCGCGCACAGAAGCTCGCCAAGCGCCGCGAACCCGTCACCGGTGTCAGCGAGTTCCCGCTGCTCGCGGAGAAGCCCCTGGAGCGCGAGCCCGCTCCCGCACCGCCGACGGGCGGACTGCCGCGCGTCCGGCGGGACGAGGCGTACGAGGCGCTGCGCGCCCGCAGTGATGCGCATCTGGCGGCGACCGGCGCCCGGCCGCGGATCTTCCTCGCCGCGCTGGGTCCGGCGTCCGCGCACACCGCGCGCGCCACCTTCGCCGCGAACCTGTTCCAGGCGGGCGGTGTGGAGCCGGTGCACGACCCGGTCTCCGTGACCGACCGGACGGCGGCCGAGGCCTACACGGCGAGCGGCGCGGACGGCATGGCCGTGCTGTGCTCCAGCGACGCGCTGTACGAGGAGCAGGCCGAGGCGGTGGCCGCGGCCCTGCGTGCGGCGGGCGCGACGACCGTCTTCCTCGCGGGCAAGCCCGGCACCGCGGCCGGCGCCGTGGACGAGTACGTCTTCGCCGGCTGCGACGCGGTCGCCGTGCTGTCCTCCGTACTCGACCGGATGGGAGTCGCTCTGTGAGCAGCATCCCCGATTTCTCCGCCCTCCCGCTGGACGGCCCGGCCTCGACCGGGTCGGAGGACCTGTGGCGCGCCGCGGTGAAGGAGTCCACCGGGAGCGCCACCGGCGACCTGTTGTGGGAGACCCCCGAGGGCATCGGCGTGCAGCCGCTGTACACGGGCCGGGACCTGGAGGGTCTGGACTTCCTGCGGACCTACCCGGGCATGGCCCCGTACCTGCGCGGCCCGTACCCGACGATGTACGTCAACCAGCCCTGGACCATCCGCCAGTACGCGGGGTTCTCCACGGCCGAGGAGTCGAACGCCTTCTACCGGCGCAACCTCGCGGCCGGCCAGAAGGGGCTGTCGATCGCCTTCGACCTGCCCACGCACCGCGGCTACGACAGCGACCACCCGCGGGTGACGGGCGACGTCGGCATGGCGGGCGTGGCGATCGACTCGATCTACGACATGCGCCAGCTGTTCGACGGCATTCCGCTCGACAAGATGACCGTGTCGATGACGATGAACGGCGCGGTGCTGCCGGTCCTCGCCCTCTACATCGTGGCGGCGGAGGAGCAGGGCGTCTCCCCCGACAAGCTCGCCGGGACCATCCAGAACGACATCCTCAAAGAGTTCATGGTCCGCAACACCTACATCTACCCGCCCAAGCCGTCGATGCGGATCATCTCCGACATCTTCTCGTTCACTTCGCAGAACATGCCCCGGTACAACTCCATCTCGATCTCGGGATACCACATCCAGGAGGCCGGGGCGACGGCCGACCTGGAGCTCGCGTACACCCTCGCGGACGGCGTGGAGTACCTGCGGGCCGGGCAGGCGGTCGGGCTGCACGTGGACGCCTTCGCTCCGCGGCTGTCCTTCTTCTGGGCGATCGGCATGAACTTCTTCATGGAGGTCGCGAAGCTGCGCGCCGCCCGCCTGCTGTGGGCGCGCCTGGTCAAGCAGTTCGACCCGCAGAACCCCAAGTCCCTTTCGTTGCGCACCCATTCGCAGACCTCGGGTTGGTCGCTGACCGCGCAGGACGTCTTCAACAACGTGACGCGTACGTGTATCGAGGCGATGGCGGCGACCCAGGGCCACACCCAGTCGCTGCACACCAACGCCCTCGACGAGGCGCTGGCCCTGCCGACGGACTTCTCGGCGCGCATCGCCCGCAACACCCAGCTGCTGCTCCAGCAGGAGTCGGGGACCTGCCGGTCGATCGACCCGTGGGGCGGGAGCGCGTACGTCGAGAAGCTGACGTACGACCTGGCGCGCCGGGCGTGGCAGCACATCGAGGAGGTCGAGGCGGCCGGCGGTATGGCGCAGGCCATCGACGCGGGCATCCCGAAGCTGCGCGTGGAGGAGGCCGCGGCCCGCACCCAGGCGCGCATCGACTCCGGGCGGCAGCCGGTGATCGGCGTCAACAAGTACCGGGTGGAGAACGACGAGGCGATCGACGTCCTCAAGGTCGACAACTCCTCGGTGCGCAGCCAGCAGATCGAAAAGCTGCGGCGGCTGCGCGAGGAGCGGGACGAGGCGGTCACGCAGGACACGCTGCGGGCGCTGACGAACGCCGCCGACCGCGGGGACGGCAACCTGCTCGCGCTGGCGGTGGACGCGGCCCGCGCCAAGGCCACGGTGGGTGAGATCTCGGACGCCCTGGAGAAGGTGTACGGGCGCCACGCGAGCCAGATCCGTACGATCTCGGGTGTGTACCGCACCGAAGCAGGGGAGTCCCCGTCCGTGGAACGCACCCGCGGCCTCGTCGACCGGTTCGAGGAGGCGGAGGGCCGCCGTCCGCGCATCCTGGTCGCCAAGATGGGCCAGGACGGACACGACCGCGGCCAGAAGGTCATCGCGACGGCCTTCGCCGACCTGGGCTTCGACGTGGATGTCGGCCCGCTGTTCCAGACCCCGGCGGAGGTGGCCCGCCAGGCCGTCGAGGCGGACGTCCACGTGGTGGGCGTGTCGTCGCTGGCGGCCGGCCACCTGACCCTCGTACCCGCGCTGCGCGAGCAGTTGGCGGAGGAGGGGCGCGAGGACATCATGATCGTGGTGGGCGGGGTGATCCCGCCGGCGGACGTGCCGACGCTGCTGGAGATGGGCGCGACGGCGGTGTTCCCGCCCGGAACGGTCATCCCGGACGCGGCCCACGACCTGGTGACGCGGCTGGCCGCGGATCTGGGTCACGAGCTGTAGGCGGCCGCCGGTGCCGAAGATCGACATCGAGGCGTACGCGAAGGGGGTGCTCGACGGGAAGCGCGCGTTCATCGCGCGCGCGATCACGCTCGTCGAGTCCACCCTGCCCGCCCACCGGGCGCTGGCGCAGACCCTGTTGACGCAGCTGCTCCCGCACGCGGGGCGGGCCCGGCGGATCGGGATCAGCGGGGTGCCGGGCGTGGGCAAGTCCACGTTCATCGACGCGTTCGGCACGATGCTGACGGGCCTGGGCCACCGGGTGGCGGTCCTCGCCGTCGACCCGTCCTCGACCCGTACGGGCGGCTCCATCCTGGGCGACAAGACCCGGATGGAGCGCCTGTCGGTGGACCCGGCCGCCTTCGTGCGCCCTTCGCCCTCCGCCGGGACCTTGGGCGGGGTCGCCAAGGCGACCCGCGAGTCGATGATCGTGATGGAGGCCGCGGGCTACGACGTCGTGCTGGTGGAGACGGTCGGCGTCGGCCAGTCGGAGACGACCGTGGCCGGGATGGTCGACTCCTTCCTGCTCCTGTCCCTGGCCCGTACGGGCGACCAGCTCCAGGGCATCAAGAAGGGCGTCCTGGAACTGGCCGACGTCCTCGCGGTGAACAAGGCGGACGGCCCGCACGAACGCGACGCCAAGGCCGCGGCGCGTGAACTGTCGGGCGCGCTGCGGCTGATGCATCCGGCCGACGCCGCGTGGACCCCGCCGGTGCTGACGTGCAGCGCACGGGAGTCGACGGGCCTGGACGAGGTCTGGAACCGGCTGGAGCAGCACCGTCGGCTGCTGGACGCAGGCGGCAGGCTGGCCGCGAAGCGGGCGGGGCAGCAGGTGGAGTGGACGTGGTCGATGGTCCGGGACGAGCTGCTGGAACGCCTGCGCGCCTCCCCGGCGGTACGCGACCTGGCCCCGGCCCTGGAGGCCCGGGTCCGCGAGGGCTCCCTCACGCCCACCCTGGCGGCGGACCGCATCCTGGGCGCTTTCGGCCAGGCCTGACGGCCGGTCAGGCCTGGTGATCGGCCGGGCCTGACCCCTCGGCCAGGCCCGGCGGTCAGGCCGAGGGGTCAGGCGTCGACCAGCACCGGGCCGGCCGCGGCCAGCGTCTGCCGGAGTACACGGGCCTGCTCCGCCGGGTCGGTGGCGGCCAGCAGGGCCGCGAGGACGGCGATCCGGGCCTGGCCCGCGCGCAGCGTGCCCGTCGGGATCGCTCCGGCCGCGACCAGGTCCACCGCTCCGCCGTGCGTGTAGATCTCCGTGACCGGGCCCGCCGCGACGCGTGTGGTCAGGGCCACCAGCACACCGCGGGCCACGGCGGCCTTCACCGCGTCCACGATCTCCGGGGTGGCATTGCCCGCGCCGGTGCCGATGAGGACGATGCCCCGGGCCCCGGCCTCGACGGCGGCGTTCAGGAGCACCGGGTCGCCGTCCGCGTGGTGCATCACCATGTCCACGCGCGGCGGCAGCTCCGGCATCGCCGGCAGGCGCAGCGGCTCGGAACGCTGCGGCGTGCGCAGCACGGTGACCTTGCCGAAGCCGATCTTCCCGAGCAGCTCCTTGGAGGGGTCGGCGAACGCGTCCAGCGCCACGGCCTGGGTCTTCACCGTGCCGCGGGCCGCGTGGACGCGGCCGGCGAAGGCGATCAGCACGCCGAGCCCGCGGGTGGTCGCCGCGGTGAGCAGGGCGTCGTAGAGGTTGCCGGGGCCGTCGCCGTCCGCGGTGCCCATGGGCCGCTGCGAGCCGGTGAACACGACACTGCGCGGGTCGTGGTGGTGGAGGTCGACCAGGAAGGCGGACTCCTCCAGGGTGTCGGTGCCGTGCGTGACGACGATGCCGTCGACTCCGGGGTCGGCCAGCACCTCGTGCACGGTGCGCAGCAGGGTCAGCTGGTGGGCGGTGGTGAGCCGGGGGCTGTTCACGCTGAACAGGTCCACCACCTCGACGGTGATGTCCTCGGGCAGCGGCGCGGTCGCCACGACCTCGCTGCCGTCGGCGTCGGCCGCGAAACCGGAACCCTGCCAGCGGCTGGCTATCGTGCCGCCGGTGCTGATGAGGACGATCCGTCCCATGGCCACCCTTTCCCTGCGTACGGGTGATACCTCGTACAAACGTGCTGACCCGCAATGATAGAGAGATCAAGGCGCAACGCGATTGCGAGTTCCCCCTCTCCTGTCACAAACAGTGGGGGATGATTGCGTGATGGACGCCATTGACCGAGATATCTTGCGTGAGCTCCAGGCCGACGGCCGGCTCAGCAACCAGGAACTGGCCCAGCGCGTGGGCCTGACCCCCTCCCCCTGCATGCGCCGCGTACGCCAGCTGGAGCAGGACGGGGTGATCCAGGGCTACCGGGCGGTGATCGACCCGGAGGCCGTCGGCCGGGGCTTCGAGGTGCTGGTCTCGGTCGAGGTGCGCCGCGACCGCGAGGCGGTCGAGTCCTTCGAGGCGGCCCTGCAGGACATCCCCGACGTCATCGAGGCCTACCGGCTCTTCGGCAGCCCGGGCTGCCTGCTGCGGATCGCCGTCGCGGACCTGCGCGCGTACGAGCGCCTGTGGATCGAGAAGCTGACGGCGCTCTCCGGCGTCACCGAGGTCAACTCCCAGATCATCATGAAGCGGATCAAAGAGCCCACGGGTCTGCCCGTGTGAGACCGGCGCCCGTGTGAGACCGGTAACGACGGCGTCTCGGGCAGTGGGCCGATATTGACCGGCGACGCGTTTTAGGTAAGCCTTACCTCGCTTGATGGTGGGGTCCGATGGATCCCATTCCGCTTATCTCCCGGAGTCCCTCCCATGCTGTCGTCGGTCGCCTCTGCCCCTGCTTCCGTTTCCGCTCCCCGCGAGCCGGCGGGACGGCCGGTCCGCGTGTACGACTCGTGGTGGACGGTTTCGGCGGCGGCGCTCGGCGCGGTGCTCGCACTGGTGGGCGTCCTGTGGTTCTCCCTCCACATACGCACGGACCCGGCGCTGCACACGGCCGCTCTCTTCGCCCATCTCGCCTCCCTCGTCCTGGGCTTCGGCGCCGTGCTCTCCGCGGACTACCACGGCATGCTCTGGGCGCTCGGGCGGTGCTCCTTCGAGGAGGTGCTGTCGGCCACGTCCCGGCTCCACGTCCCGATCTGGGCCGGGCTCGGCGGCCTGGTGGCGAGCGGGGCGATGCTCCACCCCGACCTCGGCTCCCCGCTGACCGCCGTCAAACTGGCCCTCGTCCTCGCCCTCACCCTGAACGGCCTCCAGGCCGGCCTGCTGGGCCGCCGCCTCGCCGCCTCGGCGGGCAGGCCGATCCGGCGCCGGATGCTGGCGTGGGGCGGGGCGACCGCGCTGGTCTCCCAGGTGTGCTGGTGGGGCGCGGTCGCCATCGGCTTCCTGAACAGCAACGGCTGACCGCCGGCAGCGGCCCGCCGCCGCGGCGGCCGACCGTCAGTAGCGGTAGTGGTCCGGCTTGTACGGGCCTTCGACCTTGACGCCGATGTACTCGGCCTGCTCCGGGCGCAGGGTGGTCAGCTTGACGCCGA
>NZ_JBWKCE010000013.1:0-171914 GCF_056436685.1 Streptomyces sp. NPDC043680
GGCCGAAGGCCATCGCGAAGCGACGCGACGAAGGAGCGCCCTTGACGGCCCGGACCGACACGGAAGGACAGTCGACTGACGGGACGCCCCCGGACCTCCCCTGATGCCGGGTGCGGGCATCCCGACCCCCGAAGCCACCGCCTCACCTTTCGATCCCGCCCGCGGGCTCCCGCCCCCGGAGCCACCGCCCCGCCTTCCGATCCCGGGTGCGGGGATCCCGGCCCCCCGAAGCCTCCGCCTCACCTTTCGATCCCGCCCGCGGGCTCCCGCCCCCGGAGCCACCGCCCCGCCTTCCGATCCCGGGTGCGGAGATCCCGCCCCCACCCCAGCCCCCTCAATGCGGCGGTAGCCGCTCTGCCTCCTGGGTCAGGGCCTTCAGGACCGGGGCGATCAGGGGGTGGGATTCCGCGCCGCGGCGGGTTGCGGCGAAGACGCGGCGGGTTGCCGGCGCTCCCGTGACCGGGCGGACCTGGACCTCCTTGAGGTCCATGCCCCGCAGGGCCGAGCGGGGCACCAGGGCCACCCCCGCCCCCGCGCCCACCAGTGCCGTGACCGCGCGGAAGTCGTCGGACGAGTGCACGAGGCGGGGCTGGAAGCCGGCCAGCTCGCAGGCCAGCATCGTCACGTCATGGCACGGGTTTCCGGGGTACTGCCCCACCCAGTCCGAGTCGGAGAAGTCCGCCAGCGCGACCTCGGGGAGGTCTGCGAGCGGGTGTCCCGAGGGCAGCACCGCGTCGAAGGGCTCCGCGTACAGCGGCAGGATCGACAGGCGGCCGTCGGCCGCGCCCGGGGCGCCGCGGTACTCCACCGCCAGCGCGAGGTCGGCTTCGCCGTCGAGCAGCAGCGGCAGGCTCTGGTCGCCCTCCGCGTCCCGCACCCGCAGCCGGATGCCCGGGTGCTCCAGGGAGAGGCGGGCGATCGCGGGAGCCAGGACCTCCGCGATGCCGGTCGCGAAGGCGGCCACCGTTACCTCGCCCGCCGAGCCTCCCGCGTACGCCGCGAGTTCCGCCTCGGCGCGCTCCAGCTGGGCCAGGACCTCGTGCGCGTGGCCGAGGAGGATCTCGCCGGCCGCGGTGAGCCGTACGCCCCTGCCGCTGCGGGTCAGCAGGGCGTGCCCGGTCTCCTGTTCCAGCGCCGCGAGCTGCTGGGATACGGCGGAGGGGGTCAGGTACAGGGCTGCGGCCGCGGCGGTCACCGTACGGTGGTCCGCCACGGCCCGCAGGATGCGCAGCCGGCGGGGGTCGATCACCCCGCCATTGTCTCAGCCCGCGGTGGAGCGGAGCGCCGCGCGGGCGTCGATGAAGGCCGCCACCGCGCGCTCGACGTCCGCCGTGGAGTGGGCGGCGGAGAGCTGGACGCGGATGCGCGCGGCGCCCATGGGCACCACCGGGTACGAGAAGCCGATCACGTACACGCCGCGCTCCAGCAGCAGCTCCGCCATCCTGGCGGCCTCGGCGGCGTCGCCGATCATCACCGGGGCGATCGCGTGGTCGCCGGGCAGGATCTCGAAGCCCGCCTCGGTCATCTTGGTGCGGAAGAGCGAGGTGTTGGCGGCGAGCTGCTCGCGCAGGTCGCCGGCCGACTCCAGCAGGTCGAGGACCTTGAGCGAGGCGGCCGCGATGACCGGGGCGAGGGAGTTGGAGAACAGGTACGGGCGCGAGCGCTGGCGCAGCAGCTCGACGATTTCGGTGCGCGCGGCGACGTAGCCGCCGGAGGCGCCGCCGAGGGCCTTGCCGAGGGTGCCGGTGATGATGTCGATGCGGTCCATGACCCCGTGCAGTTCGGGGGTGCCGCGGCCGCCGGGGCCGACGAAGCCGACGGCGTGGGAGTCGTCGACCATGACCATGGCGTCGTAGCGCTCGGCCAGGTCGCAGATCTCGGGCAGCGGGGCGATGTAGCCGTCCATGGAGAAGACGCCGTCGGTGACGATGAGCTTGCGGCGGGCGCCGGCTCCGGTGGCCTCCTTGAGCTGCTGCTCCAGGTCGGCCATGTCGCGGTTGGCGTAGCGGTAGCGGCGGGCCTTCGACAGGCGGATGCCGTCGATGATGGAGGCGTGGTTGAGGGCGTCGGAGATGACGGCGTCCTCGGCTCCGAGGAGGGTCTCGAAGACGCCGCCGTTGGCGTCGAAGCAGGAGGAGTAGAGGATCGTGTCCTCCTGGCCGAGGAACGAGGACAGCCGGGCTTCCAGTTCCTTGTGCACCTCCTGCGTGCCGCAGATGAAGCGGACGGAGGCCATTCCGTAGCCCCAGCGGTCCAGGGCGTCCTTGGCGGCCGCGACGACCTCGGGGTGGTCGGCCAGTCCGAGGTAGTTGTTGGCGCAGAAGTTGAGGACCTCTCCGGGGGCGCCGCCCGCGGTCACGGCGACGGCCGCGCTCTGCGGGGTGCCGATGACGCGTTCGGGCTTGTGCAGGCCCGCGGCGCGGATCTCGTCGAGGGTGGCGCGGAGGTCCTCGCGGACGGTCTCGAACATGGTGCGGTGCTCGCTTTCTCCTGGTGCGGCCGGGGGCGGCCGTGCGGCCGGTGCGGCGGAGGGAGGGGGGCCGGGCCCCGCGGAGGGGGGAGGGTGGGCGGGGCCCGGCCGGAGGGAGGTGGTCTTGCGGTGGGAGGGGGCGGCTACGCCGTCCAGTCCAGGATGATCTTGCCGCTGCGGGCCTTCGCGGCCTCGTCGAAGGCGGCTTCGAAGTCGCGGTGCGAGTAGCGGCCGGTGATGACCGGGCTGAGGTCGAGTCCGCCCTCCAGCAGCACCGTCATCGCGTACCAGGTCTCGAACATCTCCCGGCCGTAGATGCCCTTGATCGTGATCATCGAGGTGACGACCTTGGCCCAGTCCACCGGGAACTCCTGCGAGGGCAGGCCCAGCATGGCGATCCGGCCGCCGTGCGTCATGTTGTCGATCATGTCGCGCATGGCCTCGGCGCGGCCCGACATCTCCAGGCCGATGTCGAAGCCCTCGCGCAGGCCCAGCTGCGCCTGCGCGGCGGCGATGGAGGATTCGGCGACGTTGACCGCGAGCGTGGCGCCCGCCTTGCGGGCGATCTCCAGCCGCTCGGGGCTGACGTCGGTGATGACGATGTTGCGGGCGCCGGCGTGCCGGGCCACGGCCGCCGCCATGATGCCGATCGGGCCGGCACCGGTGATCAGCACGTCCTCGCCGACCAGCGGGAACGACAGCGCCGTGTGCACCGCGTTGCCGAAGGGGTCGAAGATCGCGGCCACGTCGAGGTCGACGGCGGTGCGGTGCACCCAGACGTTCTGCGCGGGCAGGACGACGTACTCGGCGAACGCGCCGTCGCGACCGACCCCGAGGCCGACCGTGCTGCGGCACAGGTGGCGGCGGCCTGCCAGGCAGTTGCGGCACTTGCCGCACACCAGGTGGCCCTCGCCGCTGACCAGCGCGCCGATCTCGATGTCGCGGACGTCGGCGCCGAGCGCGGCGACCTCGCCGACGAACTCGTGGCCGAGCACGAGCGGGGTCTTGACCGCGCCCTGCGCCCAGCCGTCCCAGGAGCGGATGTGCAGGTCGGTGCCGCAGATCCCGGTGCGCAGCACCTTGATGAGCACGTCGCCGGGGCCGTACGCGGGCTCCGGGACGTCCATGAGCCACAGCCCGGGTTCGGCTTTGTGCTTGACGAGTGCCTTCATGGGGTGGCTCCAGGCATGTGCAGGGGGGCGCCGCGACTGTGGGTGCTGGTGCGGCGTGACGACAGGCACCAATCTGCCGAGCATCTTGGTGATCAGTCCATCGAGGATTTCTTAAGCGGGTCGACAGCCCAGCTTCACGCCTATGCTCCTCCTCGTGAGGGCCCCGGCTCAACAGCCGGGGCGGGAAATGGGGAGGTGGGGGGCGTGCCGAGTCTGCGCAGCAGGGCGCTGTCGGTCGCGCTGATCGCGGCGGGACGGCGAAGACGGTTCGCGAGTGCGGAGGCGGTGCGCTCCCGGGTGGCGGCGTCGGCTCGCCGGCCCGCGTCCCATCTGCCGCCGCGCTCGCTGGGGCGGGTGGCGGAGGTCTCCCGGACGTTCGTCGGGGCCTGGCCGGTGTACGACGCCTCGCCGCGCGGGGCCGAACCGGCGGCCCAGGTGCTGTTCGTACACGGTGGCGGGTACATCAACGAGCTGGTCCGGCCGCACTGGTCCATGATCCGGATGCTGGTCGTGCAGGCGCAGGCCCGGGTGGTCGTCCCGGCGTACGTCCTGGCGCCGCGCGGTACGGCGGACCGGACGGTCCCGGTCGCGGCCGATCTGCTCAGCGGGCTGATAGAGAGCGGGCGCGACGGGGACGGCGGCACGGTGCTCGTGGGGGACTCCGCGGGTGCCGGGCTGGCGTTGGCCGCCGCGCAGCGGCTGCGCGACCGCAGCGGGGTGCAGCCGTCCCGGATCGTGCTGATCTCCCCTTGGCTGGACGTGAGCATGAGCCATCCGGACCAGGCGGCCATCGAGGCGGCCGACCCGGTGCTGGCCCGGCCCGGGCTCCGGGAAGCGGGACGGCTGTACGCGGGGACGCTGGCCGCCGACGATCCGCGGGTCAGCCCCCTGCACGGCTCGTTCGCGGGGCTGGCGCCGCTGACGGTGTTCACCGGTACGCGGGACGTGCTGACCACGGACAGCAGGGAGCTGCTGCGCCGGGCCCGCGCGGACGGGGTGGAGGTGGAGTTCCACGAGGAGGCGGGGCTGCCGCACGCGTATCCGCTGCTGCCGGTGCCGGAGGGGCGGGCGGCCCGGGAGCGGATCGTCGAGCTGATCAGGACCGCCGCCGACCGGTGAGGGCCGCCGTCACGAGGGGTCCGGCGGTGCACGTCATCAGGCGGTGCAGGTCATCAGGGAGCTGACGGGCCAGGCGCGGTACGCGGTCCAGTACGCCTCGTCGCGCGTCGCGTCGGCCGGCGGGGTGCGGTTGGGCTGCCAGCCGACGGTGGTGAAGCCGGCCTCCACGGCGGCTTCGGCGAAGTCGGCGTGCGCCCATTCGCGGAACTCGAAGTCCACGGAGGGCTCAGCCAGCAGCTGTGCCTTGAGCAGCGGTGCGTCCCCGTCCGGGACCCGGTCGACGATGCGCAGCCCGTACGGCGACCAGTCCACGCCCGGGTAGGCTCCGGCGTTGGGCACGATGGCCAGCAGGCGGCCGCCGTCGCGCAGGTTGGCGCGGATGCGGCGGAACATGGCGTGCAGTGCGGTCCGGTCGGGCGCGTGGTTGAACAGGTAGACGGCGGTGGCCAGGTCGAAGGGGCCCAGCTGCGGAAGTGCGGCGGCGTCGGCGACGAGGTACTCGATGGGGGCCGTGTCGCAGTCCCCGGCCCGGGTTTCGGCGCGGGCCAGGCGGATCATCTCCGGGGAGCTGTCCACACCGACGGCCCGGCGGGCTCCGCCCCGGGCCAGCAGCCGGGTGTGGTGGCCCTCTCCGCAGCCCAGGTCGAGGGTGTCGAGTCCTTTCACACCGCCGAGCGCGTCGAGCGCCCCGAGCAGGGTGTGGGTGTCGGCGGCCGAGAAGGCCGCGGTGGTCTTCGACTCCATGACGCGCTCGCCGATGCTGTCGTACTGAAAGCGCATGCTCTGCCTTCCGGGGCGGGGTGGGACGCCTGCGGGACGGGGACGCCTGCGTATGGTGCCCCGGGGCGCGAGCGCGGGCAGGCGGTGCGCCGGAGCGTCCCCCGGACGAGGGAGGCGTTCGGGTCAGCGCGTACGGCGTACGGGGTCCGCCGGGGCTGCCCGTCGGGGCGCGGGACGGACCGTCCGGCTCCGGGATGCAGCGGCTGCCGCGGAGAGCGCATGCTGACTGTGTGACGGCGAGACCGGACAGCGGCGGTCCTGTCCCCGGTGCCACGGCCGAGATCCTCGTGCGTGCCACGGCAGAGGTCGTGGAGGCTGTCGGCGGGTACGCGGGCGGGGTGTACCTGCGTTCGCGCAGCGAGGGGCGGCTGCTGATCGCGGTGCTGGCCGGGCTTCCCGCGCCGCTGTTCCGGCCGTGGTGGCGGCTGCACGTGAACCGCCCCTACCCGGCGGGCGAGGCGTACCGCACGGGGCAGTCGGTGCTGCTGCCGGACGTGGAGACGGCCATGCGGCGCTTCCCGCAACTGATGGCGGGGCTGCCGTTCCCCTTCGCCTCCCTGTACGAGCCGGTGGTCGCCGGGCCGGAGCGGTTCGGCGTGCTGTTCGTGCTGCGTCCGGCGACGCCCGGGGTCCCCGTCGGGGCGGCCGACCGGAAGCAGCTGCGCGGGGCCGCGGCCCGGCTGGCGGAGCGGCTGGCGGCGCTCGCTGCGGCCGGGGAGCCGGTGGTGTGGGAGGGCGATCCGGTGGTCGTGCCCGCGGTGGGGGCCCCGGACCCGAGCGACGCCGGGAGCGCGGGGGCCGCCGTCGACCGGATGGTGCAGGCAGTGCTGTCGGTGGACCGCGAGGGCCGGGTCGGCTTCGCCAACACCGCCGCGAAGGCCCTGCTCGGGCCCGGCCGGCCGCAGTTGTGCGGGCGGATCCTGTGGGAGGCGCTGCCGTGGCTGGGACATCCCGCGTACGAGGATCACTTCCGGGCCGTGCTGCTGGCGGGCGAGCCGGTGCACTTCGCGGCCCGGCGGGGGACGCCGCCGGGCGGGGAGTGGCTGTCGGTGGGGCTGTATCCGGGGCGCGGCGGGGTGACGGTGGTGATCGGCGGGGCCGGCCACCACTCCTCCGCGGGCTCCGCGCCGACACCGGCGGCGCGGGCGGAGGCGGGAGCGGGCGCCGGTTCGGACCCGGGGCCGGCTGCGGGACCGGAGGCCGGACCCGGCGCAGGGACCGCTGCCGGACCCGGCGCAGGTCTCGGCGCAGGGCCGGCCCTGTCGGTCGCCGAGCAGACCTCCTCGCTCTACCGGCCGGTGGCGTTGGCCATCGCCCTGACGGAGGCGGTCACGGCCCGCCAGGTGTCGGCGGTGGTCACCGACGAGCTGCTGCCGGCTTTCGGCGGACGCCAGTTGGCGATCTACCTGCTCAGTGAGAGGCATCTGCACCTGGCGTGGGAGACCGGCTTCCCGCAGGGCTTCCTGGACCGCTTCGACGGCGTGGGGCTGGATGTCCGGCTGCCCGGCGTGGAGACCCTGACCACGGGCCGTCCCCTGTTCTTCGAGTCGATGCAGCATCTGGCCGCCGCCTACCCGGGAATCCCGCTGGACGCCCATGTCGGGGCCCGTGCCTTCCTTCCGCTGATCGCCTCGGGCCGGCCGGTGGGCTCATGCATCCTGGGCTTCGACACCCCGCGCGGCTTCAGTCCGGAGGAGCGGACGGTGCTGACGGCGCTGGCCGGGCTGATCGCGCAGGCCCTGGAGCGGGCGCAGCGCTACGACAGCGAGGCGGCGCTGGCGCGCGGGCTGCAGTCGGCGCTGCTGCCGCACCGGCTGCCGGAGTACGAGAACGTGGCGACGGTCGGCCGGTACCTGCCCGGAGCCGTGGGCATGGATGTGGGCGGCGACTGGTACGACGTCATCGACACGGGTTCGGGCCTGTTGGCGCTGGTGATCGGGGACGTGCAGGGGCACGGGGTGGCGGCCGCGGCCACGATGGGCCAGCTGCGCAGTGCGGTGCGGGCCTTCGCGCTCAGCGGGGAGCCGCCGGAGCAGGTGGTCGGCGGCACCAACCGGCTGCTGATCGACCTGGATCCCGGGCAGTTCGCCAGTTGCTGCTACGTGGAGCTCGACCCGGAGTCGGGCCGGGCGCGGGCCGTACGGGCCGGGCATCCGCAGCCGCTGCTGCGCCACCCCGACGGGCGGACGGAGGTGCTGGACCTGCCGGGCGGGGTGGTCCTCGGGATCGCCGCGGACGCGGTGTACCCGGTGACGGAGCTGCGCCTGGAGCCGGGGGCGGTGCTCGCCCTCTACACGGACGGGCTGGTGGAGACGCCGGGTGCGGACATCGACCTCGGTGTGGAGCGGTTGCGGGCGGCGCTCGCCGCGGCCCGGCCGTCGCCGCTGGCGGAGACCGCCGACCGGTTGATCGGCGGTGCGGGCAGCGGCGCGGCCCGGCCGGACGACGTGGCCCTGCTGCTGGCCTCGCGGGCGGGGACCGCGGAGCCACCGGACCGCGTGGCCGGCGGCTCAGGTGTCGCGCCGGTGTCATGACGAGCACATGTCGGCAAAGCGGAGGAAAATTTGCCGACGATCAGCTGCGGTTCCCGCACCACCTCCCGGTGCAGCATTTACGCGGTCTTGACGCTACCGCCGGTACGCGGAGGCGCCCGCAGCGACGGAATCCGCAGGTAAATAACTCTTGACCTGCGGATCTCGCAGGGATTCCATGTCGGCCCGGGAGCTACCGAAACACCTTGCACACCACCGCCTCGGAGGCGATACCGCTCCCGCCCTCAGTTCACCGCATCTGCCGATCGGAACCCTGCACCGATGTCTGAAACGATCAGCGCCCCCCAGGCTCTCGCGCCCGCCACCGGGCCCGTCCCCCAGAAGCTCAAGCGTTCCATCGGCGTCGTCGGCGGCACGCTGCTCACCCTCTCGTGCGTGACGCCCGCCTCGACACTCTTCGTCGTCGTACCCGACCTGTTCGCCAGCCTGGGCACGTGGACCGCCCTGACGATCGCCATCGGCTCGCTGCTCTGTATCGGCGTGGCGTTCTGCTATTCGGAGCTGGGCACCCTGATCCCCAGCGCCGGCGGCGAGTACGCCATGGTCTCCACCCTGTCGGGCCGGCTGGCCGGCTGGCTGGTCTTCGTGCTCTCCCTGCTCGTCGTGATGATCGTGCCGCCCGTGATCGCCATGGGAACGGCCGACTACCTCGCGCCGATCGTGCAGATACCCGCCCCGGTCGCGGGCGGCGCCGTGATGCTGCTGGCCACCCTCGCCGGTCTCCTGGACCTGCGGGCGAACGCCTGGATCACGGGCATCTTCCTGGTGCTGGAAGTCGTCGCCGCGGCGCTGGTCGCGGTGCTCGGCTTCGCCCACGGTGAGCGGGGCACCGGTGCCCTGGTGCACGGCGTGGTCGCCGGCGAGGGCGGTACCTCCTCCACCGTGACCGCGATGATGGTGGTGTCCGGGCTCGCCATCGCCCTCTTCATCACCCAGGGCTTCTCCACCGCCGTCTACCTGTCGGAGGAGCTGGAGAACCCGCGGCGCAACGTCGCCCGCACGGTCCTGGCCACGCTGGCCATCTCCACCGCCGTCATCCTGATCCCGGTCATCGCGATCACCATGGGCGCCCCGGACCTCCAGGCGCTGGCCGACGGCGACCTCGGCGGCATGGTCACCGCCTGGTCGAACTCGGCGGTCGGCACCTTCGTCAGCCTCTGCGTCGCTCTCGCGATCATCAACGCCGGCATCGTCATGGTGATCCAGAACTCCCGCGTGCTGTTCGCCTCCGCCCGTGACAAGGCCTGGCCCGAGCCGGTCAACAACGCGCTCTCGAAGCTCGGCCGCTTCGGCTCCCCGTGGGTGGCGACCCTGCTCGTCGGCGTCCCGGGTGCGGCGCTGTGCTTCGTCAACCTCGACACCCTCTACGGGGTCACCGGTGTCTCGGTGACCGGCATGTACCTGCTGGTGGCGGTGGCCGCGCTGTTCAGCCGGCGCGGGACGCACCGCGAGGTGGCGGCCTGGCGGATGCCGCTGTGGCCGGCGGTGCCGGTGGGGCTGATCGCCGTACTCGCGTACATCCTGACCCAGCAGGAGACCCAGTACCTGCTGTGGACGGGCGGGATCACCGCCGTGGCCACGCTGTACTGGGCGCTGTACCTGCGGCCGCGGCAGGACAGCCGCTGGCTGGTGAGCATTCCGGAAGAGGACGGCGAGCACGCCGCTGCCTGACGGGCGGGTGCGGGACCGGGGCCGGCGCGGGTGACACCTGCGCCGGCCCCGCCCGTGTGTCCGCCGTCAGTCCGTCCGGGCCCCGGCCTCGGCCTCGGCCTCGGCCTCGGCCTGGATCCGCTCGCACAGCCCGAGGGTGAGGGCCGTGTTCACCAGGCCGATGTGGCTGAACGCCTGCGGGAAGTTGCCGAGTTGCCGGCCCGATACGGGGTCGTATTCCTCCGCGAGCAGTCCCACGTCGTTGCGTACGGCCAGCAGGCGCTCGAACAGGGCCCGGGCCTCCTCGGGCCTGCCGGTCAGGACGAGGGCGTCGGCGAGCCAGAAGGAGCAGGCCAGGAAGGCGCCTTCGCCGCCGGGCAGGCCGTCGACCGGCGGCCCCTCGGTGCTGTAGCGGCGGACCAGGCCGCTGCTGCCCAGTTCGGCGCGGACCGCGTCGACGGTGCCGAGGACGCGGGGGTCGTCGGGCGGCAGGAAGCCGACCCTGGGGATCAGCAGGGTGGCCGCGTCCAGCTCCTCGGAGCCGTAGTACTGGGTGAAGGTGTTGCGCCGGGGGTCGTAGCCGTTCTCGCAGACGTCGCGGTGCACCTCCTTGCGCATGGTCCGCCACCGCTCCACGTCGCCCTCCAGCGAGGGGTCCCTCTCCAGGGTGCGTACGGCCCGGTCGGCGGCGACCCAGGCCATGACCTTGGAGTGGACGAAGTGGCGGCGTGGACCGCGTACTTCCCACAGGCCCTCGTCGGGCCGCTGCCAGTTGCGCTCAAGGAAGTCGAGGAGCGCAAGCTGGATCCGCCAGGAGTGCTTTTCCGCGGGCAGCCCGGAGGACCGGGCGAGGTGCAGTGCGTCGAGGACCTCCCCGTACACGTCGAGCTGGAGCTGGTTGACGGCGGCGTTGCCGATGCGCACGGGCGCGGACCCGGCATAGCCGCGCAGCCACGGCACCTCGAACTCGGGGATGCGCCGCTCGCCGGCGATGCCGTACATGATCTGCAGGTCGGCGGGGTCGCCGGCGATGGCACGGAGCAGCCATTCGCGCCAGGCGCGGGCCTCCTCCAGGAAGCCGGTCGCGAGGAGGGAGGCGAGGGTGAGGGTGGAGTCGCGCAGCCAGCAGTAGCGGTAGTCCCAGTTGCGGACGCCGCCGATCTCCTCGGGGAGGGAGGTGGTGGACGCGGCGGCGATCCCGCCGGTGGGTGCGTAGGTGAGGGCCTTGAGGGTGATCAGGGAGCGGGTGACGGCCTCGCGGTAGGGACCTTCGTAGGTGCACTGGGCGGCCCAGTCGTGCCAGTCGGCGAGGCAGTGTTCCAGGGCCTCGTACGGTTCGACGGGCTCGGGGCGCGGTTCGTGGGAGGGGTGCCAGGTGAGGACGAAGGCGACGCGCTGCCCGGGGGTGACGGTGAACTCGGAGCGGGTGCTGTTGTCTTCGCCCCAGGTGTGTACGTGCGGCTCGCTGCGGAACCAGACGGAGTCGGGTCCGGCGATCGCGACCCGCTCGCCGTCGCGGCGGCGGACCCAGGGGACGACGTTCCCGTAGTCGAAGCGCAGGCGCAGGGTGCTGCGCACGGTTACCTCGCCGGAGATTCCTTCGACGATCCGCATCACGTCGGGGGCGGCGTCGCGTTGCGGCATGAAGTCGGTGACCTTGAACGCGCCGCCGTCCGGGGTCTCCCAGTACGACTCCAGGACCAACGAGTCGTCGACGTAGGCCCGGCGGGTGCACCGCTCGCCCTCGGCTGCCCCGGCGGGGGCGATGCGCCAGTGGCCGTTCTCCTCGTCGCCGAGGAGCGCGGCGAAACAGGCCGCCGAGTCGAAGCGCGGCAGGCACAGCCAGTCGATGGACCCGTCGCGGCCGACGAGCCCGCTCGTCATGAGGTCGCCGATCAGTGCGTAGTCTTCGATGGGTTGTGTCATTTGTGCGATCTTCCCCCGAACGCCCGGGGCCAATCAGCGCGCCCCGGGCCGGGCTGCCGCTAGTTGCGCACGAGGAGCAGCGCGCCCGCGATGACGACGCCGAGGGTGACGGCGAGGGCGCCGTGGGCCAGGCGGTGGGCGCGCAGGACGGGCAGGAGGCGGTCGGCGGCGTAGCGGCCGGGGCCGGTGAGGGCGAGGGCCGCGGCCCCGGCGGTCAGGAGGAGTTCGTACTCGATGCCCTGCGGGGCGAAGAACGAGCCGGCTCCGTGGACGGCGATCGCGTTGATCATGGTGCCGACGACGGCGGCGCCGGCGAGCGGGGTGAGCAGGCCGACGGCGAGTCCGAGGCCGCCCAGGGTCTCGGTCAGTCCGGCGAGGACGGCCATGGCGTCTCCGGCCGGGTAGCCGCTGGCGGTGAAGAACTGGCCGGTGCCGTCGATGCCGCCGCCGCCGAACCAGCCGAAGAGCTTCTGGCTGCCGTGGGCGGCCATGGTGAGGCCGAGGACGAGACGCAGCAGGAGGAGGCCGACGTCGTGGGCGGGGGTGGAGAGGGCGAGCGGTACGGCCGGTGCGGCGGCCTGCGGCTTCGTCGTGGTGACGGAGGGGCTGGTCATGGGGGATCCTTCCCGGTCGGGTCGTCCGGTGGTGCACAGTCGTCGGGTGGTCCGGTCTTCGGATAGTTCAAATTCGAACTCCCGGCTTCCGACCATAGCCACTGATTCAAATTGGAACAACCTGTGTAGGGTGGGGGCATGGCGGAGACGAGATGGCTGGACGACCGCGAGATGCGCGCCTGGAGCGGTTTCCTGGCGGCCTCCGCCCTGGTGAACCGGCGACTGGACCAGCAGCTGAAGGACGATTCCGGGCTCTCGCACCCGCAGTACGAGATCCTCGTGCGGCTCTCGGCCGCCCCGGACCACGAGCTGCGGATGACGGAACTGGCCAACGGTCTGATCAACTCCAAGAGCGGGCTGACCTACCAGGTCACCCAGCTGGAGAAGGCCGGGCTGGTCCGCCGCCGCAGCTGCCCCTCGGACGTACGCGGGGTCTTCGCCGTCCTCACCGACGCGGGCCGCGCCCGGCTGGAGGCGGCTGCGCCCGGCCATGTGGCCACCGTCCGCGAGGCCCTGATCGACGTGCTCACGCCCGGGCAGCTCGATGCACTGGCGGAGGGGCTGGGCGAGGTCAGCCGCCGTCTGCGCGAGCAGGGCGCGTAACCCAGGCCGGCGGGGTATACGGGAGCCATGGACGCACAGGTCTGGCTCGCCGTCGCCGTGGTCGCGGCCCTCGGGCTCGCGGTCGCCGCGGCCGTACTGCTCGTACGGGTCGTCAGGACGCGGCGGCTGCTGCTCGACGCGGGGATCCCGCTGCGCGACAAGGCGCTGTTCTGGGTGGCCGTGGTCTACACCGTCTCGCCGGTGGACCTGATCCCGGACCCGGTGTACCTGGACGACATCGGCGTCCTGCTGCTGGCCCTGCGGTCGCTGCACGCGGCGGCGGCGGCCGTTCGGCCCGGAGGGGCCAAGGAGGCCGGCACCGCCTGAGTGCCGACGCGGACGCGGCCCGAACGCCGGGTGCGACCCCGGGGCACGCGGCCCGAACGCAGGCCGCGGCTGCGAGAATCGCCCGAATGGATGCGACGCCCCCCGCGGAACCAACACCTTCCCCCACCCTGTGCCCCGCCACCGCCGGAAGCCGGCCGGTCGTGGAGCGGCTGGCGCAGCTATACCGCCACGACATGTCGGAGTTCCTGGGCCATCTGCCCGGGGAGGACGGCACGTTCGCCTTCGACCTCCTGCCGCTGTTCTTCTCCGAACCGGGGCGTGAGGTCCTGCTCATCCGGTACGGGGACACTCCGGCCGGGTTCGTCCTGACCCGGCCGACGGACGAGGGCGCGACCTCGATCTCGGCGTTCTTCGTCGTACGGGCCCTGCGCCGGCGGGGCGTGGGCCGGTGGGCGGCGCTGGAGCTGCTGCGCTCCCGGCCGGGGCCCTGGGCCATCGCCTTCCAGGAGCCCAACCGGGGCGCGGCCCGCTTCTGGCGCGGTATCGCCACGGAGGCGGTGGGCGCCGACGCCTGGCGCGAGGAGAAGCGTCCGGTCCCGGGGCCCGCGTCGGCGGCGCTGCCCGAGGACAACTGGATCTTCCTGGACACCGCGGAGGCGGCCCACGGGGTCAACGCGGTCGACGGGGGCAACGGGCCCTGAGACCGGCCGCCCTTGATGTCAGCGGACGCCCCGGGGGCGGAACTGGATGCTGATGCGGGGGCCCACGGCGCGCGTGGACTTGGGGACCGCATGCTCCATCGTCCGCTGGCAGGAGCCGCCCATCACCACGAGGTCACCGTGCCCCAGGGGAAGCCGGAGCAGCGTGGGGCCGCCGTCGCGGGGCCGGAAGGCGAGGTCGCGGGGGTCTCCGACCGAGACGATCGCGACCATGGTGTCCTCGGTGGCGGACCGGCCGATGCGGTCGCCGTGCCAGGCGACGCTGTCGCGGCCGTCGCGGTAGAGGCAGAGCCCGGCCGTCACGAAGGGTTCCCCGAGCTCGGGGGCGTAATGCGCCGTCAGCACCTCCCGCGCCTCGGTGAGTGCGGGATGCGGCAGTGGCTCGCCCTCGGCGTAGAAGCAGAGCAGCCGGGGCACGTCCACCTCGCGCTCGTACATCTGGCGGCGCTCGGCACGCCACGGCACGTCCTCGGCCAGCCGCTCGAAGAGCAGGTCGGAGCCGGAGAGCCAGCCCGGGAGGTGGTCGACCCACGCTCCGGCGCCGAGCTGCACGCGCCGCAGGCCGCGGAGCGGGCCGAGCCCGGTCTCGTCGCCCTGGTCGAAGAGGGAGCCCTGGAGGCCCGGGATCGTGCGCATGACTCCAGCGTACCGCGCGCATCGAACATCCGATCGATTAGATTGGCAGACATGAGCGCGTCTCGCCACCCCCTCATCTCGCACGGCCCCCCGGTCCGCACGGCCTTGCCGGATGCCGATGCGGTGAGGCGGCGGGACGATGGGGGCGGAAGAAGCGGAGCACACGATGTTCGAAGCGAGTGACATCCGGGAGTGGCGCGGCCACGAGGTGGTCGACTCCGCCGGGCACAAGATCGGCACCTTGGAGTCGGTGTACGTCGACACGGCCACCGACCAGGCGGTCTTCGCCACCCTCACCGTGGGCCTGCCGACCCGTCGGCGCCTGACGTTCGTACCCCTGGCCGGAGCAACGGTGGGGCCCGGCTACGTGAAGGTGGCCTACACCAAGAACGCGGTCAAGGGCGCCCCCTCCATGGGCACCGACGATGTTCTGGCGGCCGAGGACGAGCCGGCGCTCTTCGCCCACTACGAACTGCCCTACCAGCCGGGAACGGGCGGCGAGCGGCGCCTGGCCCGCCGCTGAGGACCGGCACCCCACAGGAGGCCGAGATGGCGCTGTTCCTGCTTCTGCTCCTCGTGGCGGTCGTGCTCGGTTTCATCGGGGCACTCGCCGAGGGGCTGTTCTACCTGCTGATCATCGGCGCGGTCGTCTTGATCGCCGACCTCGTGATCGTCGGCTACCGGCTCCGCCGTCGCCGCGGGCACCGGCTCCGGTAGTTCCCGGCAACCGCACGCCGGGCGCTTCCCCGTCCGGCGGCTTGGCGTGCGCGCTCGTCGACGCCCCAGGGGGAGGTCTCGACGGCCTCGGCATGTCGGTCGACCAGGGCGCGCGGCCTCTGAACGGCGACGCCCTGCCCGTCAAGTCCCGAATCTCCGGGTCGTGACCGCGGTCCTCCGCGTGAGGCCCCATGGAGTCACGGACAACGGCACGCAGCGCGGACGAACCGCACGCCCGATCCGGACCACGCCCCCGAATCCCGTTAGGACCCTCTCCCCCATGGCCAGCACTCGAACCCGACGCCTCGCCCCCCTCATGATCGCCCCCCTGCTCGCCGCAGGAGCGATCTCCCTCACCACCACCGCCCACGCCGCACCGACCACCACCACCGGCGTCACCACCGAGGACAAGCCCCGTCCCGCCACCAACATCCTTACGGGCCTCGTCAAGGCGGGGGCACTCAGCAAGATCAACCCGAACAACACCGCCGCCGGCGGCGACACCACGCCTCCCGCCAGCAGCAACATCTTCAAGATCATCAAGCGGATCGACATCCCCAAGGGCTCCGGCCCCATCATGACCGACGGCTCCCACTGAGGCGGGGCGGCAACGTACCGCCCGGCCCCGGCAAGCGGCAGTGCACGGAGCAGTGGCGGCGCGCCCGGGCGAGCGCGACGGTCCGCGCTCCCCAAAGCACCGGCAGACCACCGCGCCGAACGGCCGGCCCGAACACCAGCGGCAGCTGCCGCCCGTGCGGGCCGGCCGTCGCCGTCAGGTGACCGCTCCTAGTGCTGTGACCGGAAAGGTCCACCGGGTCTCGCCGCCCGGCACGGCACCTCGCTGCGTTGTCGGACCGCGCAAGTACGTCCAGTACGAGCCGCGGGCCTCCGCCTTGCGATGCACCGCATCGGACAACGCGACCCGGCAAACCTTCCCGGCCACAGCACCAGGCGCGGGCCGCGCTCCCCCGGTGGGTCCCTGACGCGGCCTTGACGGCGATCACCGAGTCCTGACGGAGCGCTGACGGCCAGGCCCGTCGGTGTCGGGTCGACACGGACACCTTCCTGTACGCTCGGTTACGTTCGCTGACCAGTTGTGACCATCGGAGATGCAGATGCGGATGCTGATCAACAGTGCCGAGACCGTCGTCGCCGACGCGCTGCGCGGGCTGGCCGCCGCGCATCCGGAGCTGGAGGTCGACGTCGTGCAGCGCACCGTCGTACGCAGGGACGCGCGGGCCGGCGGACGCGTCGGGCTGGTGTCCGGCGGCGGCTCGGGGCACGAGCCGCTGCACGCCGGGTTCGTGGGACCGGGGATGCTCTCGGCGGCGTGCCCCGGCGAGGTGTTCACCTCCCCCGTGCCCGACCAGATGCTGCGGGCCGCGAAGGCCGTGGACGGGGGCGCGGGCGTGCTGTTCGTCGTCAAGAACTACACCGGCGACGTGCTGAACTTCGAGATGGCCGCCGAGCTCGCCCAGGAGGACGGCGTACGGATCGAGAGCGTCCTGGTCAACGACGACGTGGCCGTCACCGACAGCCTCTACACGGCGGGGCGGCGCGGCACGGGTGCCACCCTCTTCGTCGAGAAGATCGCCGGGGCGGCCGCCGAGGCGGGTGCGCCGTTGGAGGAGGTCGCGGCGCTCGCCCGGAAGGTGAACGAGTCCTCGCGCAGCTTCGGTGTGGCGCTGAGCGCGTGCACGACGCCCGCGAAGGGCAGCCCCACCTTCAACCTCCCCGAAGGGGAACTGGAGTTGGGCATCGGCATCCACGGCGAGCCGGGCCGCGAGCGGCGGCCGATGATGACGGCGCGGGAGATCGCGGAGTTCGCGGTCGGCGCCGTACTGGACGACATGGCGGGTGTGGGCCCCACCGACGGCCCGGTCCTCGCGCTGGTCAACGGCATGGGGGCGACCCCGCTGCTGGAGCTGTACGGCTTCCACGCGGAGGTGGCCGGGGTACTGGAACAGCGGGGGGTGCCGGTGGCGCGTGCGCTCGTCGGGAACTACGTCACCTCGCTCGACATGGCCGGCTGCTCGGTGACCCTGTGCCGCGCGGACGAGGAACTGCTGCGGCTGTGGGACGCGCCCGTGCAGACCGCCGCGCTGCGCTGGGGCCGCTGAGGCACGCTGACCGTAAGGTGGCCGGCGTAGGGGCCGGCTGCTGCCGAGGCCCGGCCGGTGAGGCGAGGAGACCGACGTGCGGGACACAGACTTCTTCCGGCGCTGGATGGCGGCCGCCGCAACCGTGGTGGAGCGCGAGGCGGACCGGCTGACCGAGCTCGACTCCCCCATCGGGGACGCCGACCACGGGAGCAACCTGATGCGCGGCTTCACGGCCGTACGGGCGGCACTGGAGGCGGAGCCTCCGGCGAGCCCGGGAGCGGTGCTGCAGCTGGCGGGGCGGACGCTGATCGCGACGGTCGGCGGGGCGTCGGGCCCGCTGTACGGGACGCTGCTGCGGCGGGCAGGCAAGGAGCTCGGCGATGCCGCCGAGGTCTCCGACGACGACGTGCGCAAGGCCCTGTACGCGGGGGTGGGTGCGGTGGCCCAGCTGGGCGGCGCGGCGCCGGGCGACAAGACGATGCTGGACGCGCTGGTGCCGGGGGTGGCGGCGCTGGGCACCTCGTACCGGGCTGCCGCGGAGGCGGCGGACAACGGCGCGCAGGCCACGGTTCCGATGCTCGCCCGCAAGGGGCGGGCCAGCTACCTCGGGGAGCGGAGCATCGGGCACCAGGACCCGGGGGCCACGTCGTCCGCGCTGCTGCTGGCCGCGCTCGCGGAGGTGGCGGGATGAGCGAGCCGATGGTCGGGATCGTGCTGGTGTCGCACAGCGCGGGCGTCGCGCAGTCGGTGGCGGAGCTGGCGCGGGGCCTGTCGGCGGGCGGCCCGGTCGCGTTGATCGCACCGGCGGGCGGCACCGCGGAGGGCAGGCTGGGTACGAGCGCGGAGCGGGTCACCGAGGCCGCGCGGGCGGTGGACCAGGGGGCGGGGGTGCTGCTGCTGGCGGACCTGGGGAGCGCGGTGCTGACCGTGAAGGCGCTGCTGGTGGAGGACGAACTCCCGCCGGGGGCCCGGCTGGTGGACGCGCCGTTCGTGGAGGGCGCCGTGGCGGCAGCGGTCACGGCCTCCACGGGAGCCCCGCTGTCGGCCGTGGCCGAGGCCGCCGAGGAGGCCTACACCTACCGCAAGCTCTGATCGCGCGGCCGCCGTGGCCGCGCGGTCGGAGAGGGTCAGCGGCCTCGCAGGGATTCGATTTCGCGGCGATCGCGCTTGGTCGGGCGGCCCGTACCGCGGTCGCGGATGCCGACCACCGCGGCCTCCACCGGAGTGGGCGGCGGCGGGCTGTTGTCCACGTAGCACTCCACCGCCACCGGAGCACCCACCCGCTTCGTCACGGGCTTGCGGACCACCACGATGCGCTCGCGCCCCGCGTGGAACAGCCGTACCTCGTCGCCCGCCCGGACCTGCTGCGCGGGTTTGGCCCGCTCCCCGTTGACCTTCACGTGTCCCGCCCGGCAGGCCGTCGCCGCGACCGACCGGGTCTTCGTCAGGCGGACCGACCAGATCCAGGCGTCCACCCGCGCCGTACCGGATTCCACTTCCTCAGCCATGGCCCCGACTCTAGCGATCCGGTCCCCAGTCGACCGAACGACTTTCGGCAGAACCGCCAAGGCCTTTGGCATCTGCCATGTATCTCATCCCAAAAGAATTGCAAATGCGCGACACCTGCCCCTACCTTGTCGCACATGCAGTCCTACACCATCGGACAGGCGGCGCGCCTGCTGGGCGTCAGCCCCGACACCGCCCGCCGCTGGGCCGACGCCGGGCGGGTCGCGACCCACCGCGACGATGCCGGGCGACGCCTGATCGACGGCCGGGACCTGGCCGCCTTCTCCGTGGAGGTGGGCCAGGGCGCCTACGACGACGAGGAGCCGTACACCTCGGCGCGCAACGCCTTCCCCGGCATCGTCACCGCCGTCGAGCTCGGCGACGTGGCGGCCCAGGTCGAGATCCAGGCGGGTCCGCACCGGCTGGTCTCCCTGCTCACCCGTGAGGCCGTCGAGGAACTGGGACTGGAAGTCGGCATGCAGGCCACCGCCCGCGTGAAGTCGACCAGCGTGCACATCGACCGCACCTGACCGTCCCGCACCCACCACGCGTCCCCACCCGCTCGGCCCGTCACCGGCGCGGGTCACCGTCGCGCGGATCCGGCCCGAGAGGCCGGCCGCCGACCCGAACCGAGGAGCTTGCGCTCATGTCCCCGCTCCAGAGCCGCCGCCGTGCCGCGGCCGCCACGCTGACCGCCGCCCTGCTCGTACCGGCCCTGGCCGCCTGCGGCAGCGACGACACGAAGGCGGACGCCGCCGCACCCTCGGATTCCGCCTCCGCCGGGACCAAGGCCGCGAACCTCACCGTCCTCGCCGCCTCCTCCCTCACCGACGTCTTCAAGACCGCGGGCACCGCGTACGAGAAGGCGCACCCCGGCACGAAGATCACGTTCTCCTTCGCCGGTTCGCAGGAGCTCGCCGCCCAGGTCAAGCAGGGCGCCCCGGCCGACGCGCTGGTCACCGCCGACACCAAGACGATGGACGGCCTCGGGGCCGAGACCAACGGCTCCTCCATCGTCGCCAAGAACCGCCTGGTCATCGCCACGGCCAAGGGCAACCCCTTCAAGGTCGCCGGCCTCAAGGACCTCGCCGACACCAAGCTCAAGGTGGTCCTCGCAGCGCCGGAGGTCCCCGTCGGCCGCTACGGCAAGCAGATCCTCGACGCCCAGAAGATCGAGGTGGAGCCGGTCTCCCAGGAGCCGAACGTGCGCGCCGTGCTGAGCAAGGTCGAGCTCGGCGAGGCCGACGCGGGCCTCGTCTACAAGACCGACTCCGCCAAGGCCGCGCACAAGGTCGCGACCGTGGAGATCCCGGACGACCAGAACGCGGTGGCCTCCTACCCGGCGGCCACGCTCAAGCAGTCCAAGAACGCCGAGGCCGCGGCCGCGTTCGTGGCCTGGCTGAGCGCCCCGGAGGCCCAGAAGATCCTCCAGGACGCGGGCTTCCAGAAGCCGTAACCGGCGCCGGTCCATGGAACGAGAGGGGCTGCCCGGTCCGCTGGGGGACGGGCGGCCCCTGTCGGCTTCCTCCTCGTACGCTTCAGCCAGGAACCCCGATGAGCAGACTCCGTACCCGCACCCGTACGCCCGTGGCGCTGGCGCTCCCCGCGCTGCTCGCCGTCGCGTTCCTGCTGCTTCCCCTGATCGGCATCCTCACCCGCACCACTTGGGGTGAGCTCGGCGCGCACCTGACCAGGCCCGGCGTGGTGGAGGCCCTGCGGCTGTCGCTGCTGGTGTCCTTCTGGGCCCTCGGGCTGTCGCTGCTGCTCGGTGTGCCGCTCGCCTGGCTGCTGGCCCGCGTCGAGTTCAAGGGCAAGGCGTTCGTCCGCTCGCTGGTGCTGCTGCCGATGGTGCTGCCGCCGACCGTGGGGGGCGTGGCGCTCCTGCTCGGTTTCGGCCGGCGCGGGCTGCTCGGGCCCTGGCTGGAGGACTCCTTCGGCATCACCCTGCCCTTCCACACCTCCGGTGCCGTCGTCGCGGCCACGTTCGTCGCCATGCCCTTCCTCGTCATCAGCCTGGAGGGCGCGCTCGGCGGGCTCAGGCAGAGCTACGAGGAGACCGCCGCCTCCCTCGGCGCCCCACCGGTACGGGTGTTCTTCACCGTGACACTGCCCATGGTGGCGCCCGGCCTGGTCGCCGGGGCCGCGCTCACCTGGGCCCGCGCGCTCGGGGAGTTCGGCGCGACCATCACGTTCGCCGGCAACCTGCCCGGCACCACCCAGACCCTGCCGCTCCAGGTGTACCTGCTGCTCCAGGACGAACCGGAGGCCGCCACCTCCGTGTCGCTGCTGCTGCTCGCGATCGCCATGGGCGTACTCATCGCGCTGCGCGGGCGCTGGACCGCGACCGGCGCCCCCGCCACCCGCACGGCCGCCGAGACGCGCCGCGGCCCCGGCGGGGCGCCCGCCGCGTCCCCCGAACACCCGGAGTCCCCCGCGGACGCCCGCTTTCCCGCGGCGGCGCAGGCCGTGGCCGCCGCGGGCCCGCCCCCCGCCCGGCACGACGGCGGCCGATGGCCCCTGAACGCCGAGGTCACCGGTTTCAACCAGCTCAGCCTGGCCGCGGCGCCGGGCACCACCATCGCGGTCGTCGGCGAGAACGGCGCGGGCAAGACCACCCTGCTGCGCGCCCTGCTCGGCCTGACCCCCCGCGCCCACGCCGTGCTCCGCCTCGGCGACACCGACGTCACCGAGCTGCCCCCGCACCGGCGCCACGTCGCCTGGGTCCCACAGGACGGGGCGCTGTTCCCGCACCTGACCGCCCTGGCCAACACCGCGTACGGGCTGCGGGCCCGCCGGGTGCCGCGCGCCGAGGCCCGCCGCGAGGCGCAGCTGTGGCTGGACCGGCTCGGGGTCGGCCACCTCGCCGCACGCAAGCCCGCCCAGCTGTCCGGCGGGCAGGCCCAGCGGGTGGCGCTCGCCCGGGCGCTCGCCGCCCGGCCGCGGCTGCTGCTGCTCGACGAGCCGCTCGCCGCCCTCGACCAGACCACCCGGGCCCGCGTACGGCACACCCTGCGCACCCACCTGGCGGGCTTCGGCGGGGTCTGCCTCGTCGTCACGCACGATCCGGTCGAGGCCGTGTCCCTGGCCGACCGGGTGCTCGTGCTCTCCGACGGGCGGGCCTTGCAGGACGCCCCGCCCGCGGAGGTCAGCCGCCATCCGCGCTCCCCGTGGGTGGCCCGGATGCTGGGCCGCAACGCCTGGCCCGGTACCGCTTCGGAAGGCGGGCTGGTGCTGGCCTCCGGGGGGAGGCTCGTGGTGGCCGAGGCGCTCCCCGAAGGGACCGAGGCGCTCGCGATCATCGCTCCCGAGGCGGTGTCCCTGCACCGCGACCGCCCGGCGGGCAGTCCCCGCAACGTCTGGCCGGGTGCGGTACGGGAGATAACCGCGGTCGGCAGCAGGCTGCGGGTACTGGTGGGCTCTCCCCAGGCGCCCGACCTCGTCGCGGAGATCACCCCGGAGGCCGCCGCCGAGCTGGGCCTGGCCGACGGCGCGAAGGTGTGGACCAGCGTGAAGGCCACCGAGGTCACGCTCGTACGGCTGTAGCGATTCCCATTTGGCCACTTGGCGGCGGGCTGACATGGTTCGACCAGGCCCGCCGCAGGTCAGCGGGCCGCAGATCCGTGTCAGCCGTTCCCGGGGGGTAGTCCACATGGCCTTCGCCGCACCACCGAACCAGCCCGCACCCGTACCGCAGCCGCAGCCGCAGCCGCAGCCGGGGCAGGCTCAGCCGCAGACTCAGCAGACGGCGTACCCCGGCTGGTCGTCCCACGAACTGCGCCCCACCGCAGACGTGCTGCGGCCGCCGCAGGCACTGGCCCTCGCGCTGATCCTGCTGCTCGCCCTGGCGGCGCTCGTCAACCTGTTCTCCGCCGGCGTCAGCGCCCATCTCGTCTCCCTCATGGGGGACAAGGCCGCGCGCCCCGCCGCCGTGGCCGACAGCACCTTGGACCTCTCGGACGTCCTGGCCTCCGTCGCAGGCGTCCTCCAGACGCTGAGCCTGCTCGCCACCATGGTCGTCTTCCTCGTCTGGTTCCACCGGGTGCGCGTGAACGGCGAGATCCTGCGCCCCGATGCGTTCACCAGGACCCGGGGCTGGGCCATCGGCGGCTGGTTCATCCCCGTCGGCAACCTGTTCATCCCGTTCCGGATCGCGAAGGAGATCTGGGCGGCCAGCACCCAGCTCGGACCGGACGGCTCCTACCGCCACGTCTCCACCGCGCCCGTCACCGCCTGGTGGACGGCGTGGGTGGCCTCGCTGTTCGCCGACCGCGTGTTCGACCAGATGTTCAAACGGGCCGAGACCGCCGCATCGCTGCGCGACGCCTGGGCCGTGGGCCTCGTCTGCGACCTGCTCACGGTCGCTGCGGCCGTCCTCGCCGCCCTCTTCGTCCGCAAGCTGACGTCGCTGCAGCACACCAAGGCGGTGCAGGGCCCGTACGCACAGGCCTGAGCCCCTCCCCTGAGCCCCTTCACCGGGCGGCCCGGGCCGGCGCGGCCGCCTCCCGGGCCGCCGGGCCGGGGACGGCGAACTCGCACCACACGCACTTCCCGCCGCCGCGGGGCTCCACGCCCCACTCCTCCGCCAGCTGCTCCACCAGCAGCAGGCCCCGCCCCGAGAGCGACCAGTCGTCCGCCTCGCGACGGTGCGGCAGGGCACTGCTGGAATCCTCCACCTCGATGCGGAGCCGGCCCTCCGCGGTCATCCGCATGCTGACGTGGCCACCGCCCTCGGTGTGCACGAGGGCGTTGGTCATCAGCTCGTCCGCCGCCAGTTCGATCTCGTCGGCCTGTTCCCGCGCGCCCCAGGCGGCCACCGCCGCCCGGATCAAGTGGCGGGCCGTCGTGGGGCCGTGCGGGTCGCCAGGAGCGAGCCGCAGGCGCAGCGGGCCGCCGCCGCGCGGGGCGGGGGTGCCGCGGCGGCGGAGCAGGAGCAGGGCCATGTCGTCGCCCCCGCCCACGTCCCCGATCAGGTCGCACAGGACGTCGGCGAGTTCCTCGACGTCGACCGGCCCGCCGCAGACGGCTTCCATCAGCTCCCGCATGCCGGTCTCGGAGTCGCCCCGGGGCCGCTCGATCAGCCCGTCCGTGCAGAGCAGCAGGGTGTCGCCGGGATGCAGTTCGATGCTGGTGACGGGGTAGCCGGCGCCCGGGTGTTCGCGCTGGGGCAGCCCGAGGGGCAGCCCGCCGGCGACCTGGAGGCGGTGACAGCTGCCGTCGCCGCGGCGGACCACCGGGTCGAGGTGGCCGGCCCGGACCATCTGGACCGCGCCGGTGTTCAGGTCGAGCTCCGCGTAGGTGCAGGTGGCGAAGCGGTCCGTCTGCAGGTCGCGCAGGAAGTCGCAGGCCCGCGCCATGGCGGTGCCGGGGGTGTGCCCTTCGGTGACGTAGGCGCGCAGGACGATCCGCAGTTGGCCCATGACGGCGGCGGCGTCCGTGTCGTGCCCCTCGACATCACCGATCATCACCCCGACCCGGCCCTCGCCGAGCGGGACGACGTCGTACCAGTCGCCTCCGATGTCCCGGCCCATGCGTGCGGCCCGGTAGCGTACGGCGATCCGCGCGCCCGGGATCTCCGGGATCCGGCGCGGCAGCATGGCCCGCTGGAGTCCCTCGGCGAGGTCGTGCTCCTGCTCGAAGAGGATCGCGCGCTGGAGGCTCTGGGCGATGCCGCTGCCGAGGGCCATCAGCAGGTTGCGCTCCTCGGCCGTGAAGTCGCCGTCCCGCCGGTAGAGCAGTCCGAGCGCGCCGATGGCCCGGCCCTGGGCGATCAGCGGAAGGTAGACCCCGCTGTGCACGGAGAGCGGTTCGATGTACGGCCACAGCTCCGGGTATCCCTGCTCGAACTCCTCGCGCGAGGCGATGAAGACCGGCTGGAGGGTGCGTACGGCCTCGCTCATCGGCAGCCGGGCGTCGATGCGGGTGTACTCGATCTCCGGGACGTACGAGCCCAGCTGCCCCTCGGCGACGAGGTGGATCCGGCCGCCGTCGACGACGCCGAGCATCACGCTGACCGCGCCGAGGTGGCCGAGGGCCTCGGGGTCCTTGAGGACGTCGGTGACGTCGTTGACGGTGCGGGCATGGGCGAGGATGGCGGTGGTCCGCTCGACGACGCCGGTCATCCTGCGGCGGCCCTCGCTCTGCTCCCCGGCGGCCCCGGGCTCGTCCGGGTCGTGGGCGGCGTCGCGGACGATCCCGATGATCCGGTGCGGGCGCCCGTCCGCATCCCGGAGGATGTGGCCCTGGATGTGGGTCCAGGCCGGGGTGCCGTCCCGGCGCCGGCGCCGGAAGTACGCCCCGTAGTGGCTGCGGCCGTCCTTGAGGGCCTGGGCGACGCGGGTGTCGAGCCGGGCCTCCTCGGCAGGCGGGACGCGGTCGCGCAGCCCTTCCGGGGTGCCGCTGAACTCCTCCGGCAGCAGGTCGAAGACCTCAAGGGCGGTGGGGTCCAGATGCATCTGGCCGCCCTCAAGGTCCCAGTCGAAGGTGCCCATGCGGTTGAGCGCGAGGCTCGTGTCGGGCCGCGCGGGCCACTGGACCTCTGGGCTCACTCCCCGTTCGGCCATGCAGCCAGGGTCTCACCGATCGGCGCCGCGCGCGGCGGTGGCAGGCGGCGGGGGTGCGTACGGCGGAGAGGACGGCGGGGACTCGGGCGGGGACTCGGGCGGAGACGACGGCGGGGACGGGGACGGCGGCGCGGGCGGGGGTGGGGGCGGCGGGGACGACGGCGGGGATGCCGCCGGCGGAGCGGTTTCCGAGCCCGTGTCCGTGTCCGTGTCCGTGTCCGCGGGAGGCCGGGCCGGTGCCTGGATGGGCTGGTCGGGCTTCTGCTGGCCGGGTTCGCGTGCGTACCAGCGTCCGCTGGTGTGGTCATAGATCGTGATCTTGGTCATGGCCTTGACCGTCGGCTGGATCACCACGATGTTCTGCGGCCGGTACATCGCCCATGATTCGCCCCGCCGCCTGTAACCGGGCTTCAGCGCCTTCGGTTCGCCCAGCGGGTTGCCGCAGGCGCAGCGCACCCGGGGGACCCCGTGGTTGTCCACCATCACGGCCGTCCCCGCCTGGAGCACGGCCTGGTACGAAGTGGGGCTGCCGTTCCGGTAGCCGTGGTTGGTGACGCGGGTGTCCTGGCGGAGCGTGACGGAGGTCAGGGACCGCAGATACTCCGGCACCGCCGTTGCCTGGATGCCCAGCGCCTCGGCGAACGCCCGGTTGGCGTCCGGCCGGGCGGACAGGAACCGCGCCTGCTCCTCGCTGTCGCAGCCGGCGATGTCCGCGGTGCCGCCGTACAGGGTGGGGGACGAACCGGGGACGGCCTGGGTCGTGATGGTGCCGGTCGCGGGGGCCGGCGGCAGGCTGGAGGGCGCGGGCGGCGGACCGGGGGGCTGATTGGCGGTGGACTCGGTGAAGGGGTCCTGGCCCTGGGCTGCGGCCGGCTGGAGGAACACCTCCCCGCCCGCGGTCGTGCCGGAGGGTCGGGTGAGCACCATGGCGAGCACGACGGCGGCGGCCAGTGCCGTCACGGCGGTGGCCACCCGGGGTACGGAGCGCCACCACCTCCTGGCGGGCCGACCGGGCGGCCCCGAGGGCATCGACGGCCCGCTGCCGGGTCCTCCGGGGCCTTGCGGAGGCGGGCCCTCGGGAGGCGGGCCCGTGGGTGGCGGGCCCTGCGGAGGCGGAGCTGGAGAAGGCGGCCCTTGGGGAGGCGGGGGCGGGGTCCCTGACGGGCGGCCGGAGAGCGGCCCGGCGGGCGGTCCGGTGGGGCGCCCCGACGACGGTGTCCCGGGTGGCTGCGTGGTCACCGGCGCTCCTGTTCCGCTTCCGCTGTCCGCGTTCCCTCCATGTCTAGTAAGTCTTGGCCTCTCCCGGGACGAATGCCGGTCCCGGTCACTCTCGCGGGCCATGGTGTGCGCCCGTCCGGCGGTGCCTGCCCCGCGGCTACCGGTCCAGGGGGCGGAACACCGGCTGGGCCCAGCGCGGGGGCGGCGGGGCGGGACCCGGATCCGCCGTGGAGGTACGGCTCGGCGGGCGGCCGGTGTTCGCCCCGGCCCCGGCGCCCGCCCCGGCCTGGGCACCCGCCCGCCGCAGCGCGCCGGTGAACTCCAGGCAGCTGCTCCACCGGTCCTCCGGCGACTTCGCCAGCGCCTTGGCCAGTACGGCGTCCACCGCCTCCGGCAGATCGGGCCGGTGCGAGGTCAGCGGGGGCGGCGGGTCGTACTGGTGGGCCCACAGCAGCGCCATGTCGTCGTCGCGCTGGAACGGCGGGCCCCCGGCCAGGGTCTCGTACACGACACAGCCCAGGCTGTAGACGTCGCAGCGGCCGTCGACCGGCTTCCCCGCGATCTGTTCCGGAGCCACGTAGTCCAGGGTGCCCACGAACTGGCCCACGCTCGTGAAACCCGTCAGCGACAGGGACTTCTTCGTCAGCCCGAAGTCCGTGAGGTACACGTGCTCGGGGTGGTCGATGTCCGTGCCCTCCGCGACCAAAATGTTGCCCGGCTTGACGTCCCGGTGCACCAGGTCGTGGGCGTGCGCCGCGTCGAGCGCCGAGGCAACCTGTCCCGCGATCCGGGCCGCCGAGTCCACCGGCAGCGGGCCGGTGCGGTCCAGCAGGGCCCGCAGGTCCTGCCCGGCGACGTACCGCATCGCGATGTAGAGCAGCCCCTCCGTCTCCCCCGCCTCGAAGACCGGCACGATGTGCGGGTGGTCGATGGCCGCCGCCACCCGCGACTCGTGGGCGAAACGCTGCCGGAAGGTGTCGTTGCGGGCGAGCTCCGGCGCCAGCAGCTTCAGCGCCACGGTCCGGTCCAGCCGCAGGTCCCGCGCGCGGTAGACGACCGCCATTCCGCCGCGCCCGATCTCGCACTCCATCAGGTATCCGGCGACCTGCTTCCCGCTGAGGTCGGTCGGACGGCCGCCCAGGGACTCCGAGGACATCAGCCCTCCCTGGCTTCGGGCGGCATGACGACCCGGGTCGGCTCACGGTCGTCCGCCTGGGCGGCCCGGCCCGGCCCGCCGGTGGCGGCCCGGGGTTCCGGTTCCGCCGCCGAGGGCTGCTCGGAGCCGCCGGGTCCCGTGACCACGGCGTAGGTCACCAGGTGGCCGCCGTCCCCGTACATCCACCGGCCGGTGGACTCGTCGTAGAGCCATACGGACTCCCCGTCGATCACCACTCCGGCCCGCAGCCCACGGGTGCCGTCGCGGAACCTGCCGGGGTCCACGAGTCCCGAGGCGAGCTCTTCCGCGGCCTGCCGGTAGCGGGCCAGGACGTCGGTGCTGCGGGCGAGCAGCGGGCGCGGGTCCTCGGCGCGGGTCGGCTGCCCTCCGCCGGCGGGCGGCGGCTGCGGTACGGAGACCAGCAGGCGGCCGTCCACCCAGGCGGACCACCCGTTGGAGCACAGGATCTCCGCCCACGCGCCTTGCCGGGACAGCAGCTGGACGGGCAGGAAGGGATCGAGGGGCGCGGTGGGCCGGGACACGTCGGGCGCCTCCCACGCGGGCAGTCCCTCCTGCGGGACCACGTGCGTGGGGTGGAAGTCGGTGCCGGACTCCGTGGGACTGGTCATCGCGTCCACTTCCGCCGTTTCCGCTGTTTCCGCTGTTTCCGCTGGGTCTGCATGATCGCGGGCTGGTGGCGGCGCAGCAGCCGCACGGTCGGCACACCGGGGCGCCGGACCATGGGCAAATTTTCCCACGATCCGAGCGGACGGGCATAACAGCAGGTCAGAGGCGTCTTATGGGGAATGACAACGGTCCCCGTTGCAGCCTTTGCCCATTGCGTCGCGGTGCGCTTCACTTCACGCGTCGGAACCGGACAAGCGGGGGAAGCGATGGCTGTGTACGAGCACGATCACGATCACGACGACAGCCAGGGCCCCGGCCGGGGCCACGGGCACGACCACGGCCACGGCCACGGCGGTCACGGCCACGGGGTTGCCGCGGACGCGGACCGCCGCTGGCTGGCGATCGCGCTCGGCCTGATCGGCGCCTTCATGGCGGTCGAGGTGACCATCGGCATCCTGGCCCACTCCCTGGCCCTGATTTCCGACGCCGCCCACATGCTCACCGACGCCGTTTCGATCGTCCTGGCACTGATCGCCATGCGGCTCGCGGCCCGGCCCGCGCGCGGCGGCTTCACGTACGGCCTCAAGCGCGCGGAGATACTCTCCGCGCAGGCCAACGGGCTCACCCTGCTCCTGCTGGCGGTCTGGCTGGCCTACGAGGCGGTCCGGCGGCTGGTCGAGCCGCCTCCGGTGGCGGGCGGGCCGGTCCTGGTGACCGCTCTCGCGGGCATCGTCGTCAACGTGGCCGCGGCCTGGTGCATCTCCAGGGCCAACCGCTCCTCCCTCGCCGTCGAGGGTGCCTACCAGCACATCCTCAACGACCTGTTCGCCTTCATCGGCACCGCCGTGGCCGGCCTGATCGTGCTCACCACCGGTTTCGTCCAGGCCGATGCCATCGCCACGCTCGTGGTGGTCGCCTTGATGGTCAAGGCGGGATACGGGCTGGTCCGCGAGTCCGGCCGGATCTTCCTGGAGGCCTCCCCGGCCCACCTGGACCCGGACGCGGTGGGCGACCGGCTCGTCGGGCACCCACCCGTCACCGAGGTCCACGACCTGCACATCTGGACCATCACCTCCGGGCAGGCGGCGCTGTCGGCGCACGTGCTGGTCGAGCCGGCCGGGGACTGCCACGCCGTACGCCGCGACCTGGAGCGGCTGCTGGCCAAGGAGTACGGGATCACGCACACCACCCTCCAGGTGGACCACGAGCAGGAGGCACTGCTCACCGTCGGCCGCCCGGGCGACGAGGCGGCCGACGACCCGCACTGCGCGGACGCGCACGGCCCGGTCCACCGCCAGGGCCCGCACGCCCACTAGTGCTGTGGCCGGGAAGGTTTGCCGGGTCGCGTTGTCCGGTGCGGTGCATCGCAAGGCGGAGGCCCGCGGCTCGTACTGGACGTACTTGCGCGGTCCGACAACGCAGCGAAGTGCCGTGCCGGGCGGCGCGACCCGGTGGACCTTTCCGGTCACAGCACTAGGTCTGGCCTGGGCCCGCTCGCCCACCAGGGCCGCCGCAACGACGAAGCCGACAGATACAGGACAGTTTCTGCGCATACCGGTCCGACGTCGCAATTGATGTTGAATTCCAGGCGACGCCCGCCTTATGAGGATTTCGGATCTTGGCGTATCGGCCTCCACGTGGAGGTTCACCTCCGGTCTCGGACCGAATGGAACAGCGCACCCGCCCCCCTCCCCCGGTAACCCACCGTCACCGGCCTGCGCTGTCAACATTCCAATCAGCCCCAAAGCGGACTTTCGGGATACCCCCATGATTTGGCTGGCATATACCTAAATCGAAAGAGAGTCTTGCTCAAGGCGGTGGCGGCATCGGAGGCTGACCCTGTTCGGAATCGAGGGGGGAATGATGAGGTCGTCGATGCGGGCCGCAGGCTTGACGCTAAGCAGTCCGCGGGTGCTCGTCGCCTACTTGGCCCTGTCTCTGACCTGGGGGTCGAGCTTCTTTTTCATCAAGATTTCCGTGGAGGGGATGTCCCCGGGGCAGCTCGTCCTCGGGCGACTCGTTCTCGGCGCGCTGACCCTGAATGTGATCCTGCTCGTGACGCGACGCCGCTGGCCCGCCGAGCCGAGGCTCATCGGGCATCTCGCGGTGGTCGCCTTCCTTCTCTGCGTCTTTCCCCTACTGCTTTTCGCCTGGGCGGGCCAGTCGATACCATCCGGCCTTTCGAGCATCTACAACGCGACCACCCCGCTGATGACCATGATGATCGGACTGGCGGTGATTCCTCAGGAGAGGATGAACGCCATGCGGTCCTTCGGCATTCTGGTAGGTGCGTTGGGAATCGCTGTCGTGTTGGCTCCGTGGGACCTCTTCGACGGTCTGGGTGAACTCTCCGGGACGGGGCCCGCACAGTTTGCCTGCCTTGCCGGGACCGCGAGTTACGGACTGGCGTTCACATATTTGCGGCGCAATGTGTCGGGACGTTATCCCTACGATGCGGTGACCATCGCAGCCGTTCAGGTGGCTCTGGCCGCCGGCATGATGCTCGTCGTCTCGCCCTTCTTCGCGGGATCACCCACGCAGCTGAATTCGCGCATCATCCTCAGCGTCCTCGTTCTCGGAATTCTCGCCAGTGGCATCGCTTACATCTGGAACACCTTCATCGTCGAACACTGGGGGGCGACGCCGGCGTCGACCGTGACCTACATCTCTCCCCTGGTAGGAGTGCTCCTCGGCATATTGGCGCTCGGGGAGCACATCACCTGGAACCAGCCCACGGGCGCACTTGTCGTCGTCCTTGGAATCCTGCTCAGTCAGGGCTTGATCGGCACCACCGGACAGAAAGCTCCCGAGGAAGGAGACGACCATGGCGGACAACCGGCAGGACGACAAGGAGCTGGAAACCTTGTTGATCGAAGCGATCGAGGAAGAGACGGGTGACAGCGGTGTCACGCTGGAGACCCGACTCCAGGGCATGGACTCGCTCACCTTCTCCGAGATCCTGATGAATGTGGAAAAGGAGCTGGGTGTCGAGTTCGGACTGGAAGAGGCATTCACCCTCGACCGGGGTGCGACGGTCGCCAGCCTGCTTCAAGCCATGAAGAAAAAGCTGCCGTAAAAAACCGACCTCCGATTCGAGAGGATCCTGCGATGGTGGTACAGGCCAAGACGTCCGCACTCGACGAGCTGTACAGCGCGTGGGAACGTGACGGGATCTCCCCCTTTTTCCCCGTGATCGAAGCGAACCACGGCACCTCCGTCACCACTGACCGGCACGAACAACTGCTCATGTTCGGATCGTGCGACTATCTCGGCCTCTCTCAGGATCCTTCCCTCAAAGAGGCAGCCATCAAGGCGATCCAGGAGTTCGGAACCAACACCTACGGCGCTCAACTGCTGTGCGGACACACACGTATCCACCATGAGGTCGAAGCCAGGCTGAGTGCGCTCTCACCGCTGCACTCCGCGATCCTCTTTCCTTCCGGGATGGCCGCCAATCTCGCAGTGATATCAGCCATGGCCTCCGGCGAAGACGTGATCATCAACGATCGCACCGACCATGTCTCGATCTTCATGGGAAGCCGGCTGGCAGGTGCGGAAATGCGCACCTTCCCGCACAACAACATGAAAAAGCTGGAGAGCCTTCTCAGCCAGTACGGGGGCAAACGCCGCCGGATCATCGTCGTGGACGGCCTCTACAGTGCGGACGGCGATTTCGCGCCGCTGGACGAGATCGCCGCCCTGGCCGCCGCGCACGACGCCAGGGTGATCGTCGACGAGGCGCATTCCTTCGGGGTCGTGGGTCCGAACGGGCTCGGTGTCGCCGACCACTTCGGTGTGCTCGACACCGTGGACGCCGTCGTCGGCACGATGAGCAAGGCGCTCGGCAGCGTCGGTGGATTCGTACTGACCAAGCCGGAACTGGAACGGGAACTGCGGTACATGACGCCGTCCTACACCAGTTCCCGGGGGTCGGCCCCGGGCGTGGTGGGGGCCACCCTGGCGTCGTTGACGCTCCTCGAAGCCCGCGGAGCGCAACTGCGTGAACGCCTGGAGTCCAATGTCGCTCTGGTGATCGGCCGTCTCCGGGAAGCCGGGATCGATCTGATGAAGACGCGGAGCCACATCGTCCCCGTCCTCGTCCGTGACGAGACCAAGACCATCGAGGTGGCGAACTGGCTGATGGAGCACGGCATCTTCACAGCCGCATTCGTGTACCCGCATGTGCCGTCCGGCACCGGGCGGCTGCGGATCGGAATCACCAGCCGCCACACCACCGCCGAGTGCGAGCGGCTCATCGGCCTCCTGATCGAAGCCCGGGACAAGTTCTCCTTCTGACGAGGACCCGACTCTTCTCTGGGGGAAGATGATGACGTGTTCTGCGGTCTTGGCCGGGCTGGGGGCTTGGGTTCCCTCACATGTGGTGACGAACGCGATGCTCGCATCCCAACTCGACACATCGGACGAATGGATCACCACCCGCACGGGAATTTCCCGGCGCCATGTCGTCGATCCCGGCACATCCACCAGTGATCTGGCGGTCGAGGCCGGGCGGCGGGCCATGGAAAGCGCGGACATCGCGACGGTGGATTACGTGGTGTTGGCCACGGCCACTCCTGATCGGATCTGTCCGGCGACCGCACCGGAAGTGGCATCCCGACTGGGGCTCGGTCACGTTCCTGCATTCGACCTCTCGGCGGTCTGTTCAGGATTCCTTTACGGCGTCCAGATGGCGCGAGCCCTGATTTGCGGACAGCTGGCCCGCACGGTACTGGTGATCGGAGCGGAGAGTTTTAGTACGCTGCTCGACCCGTACGACCGCACCCCGCCCCATATTCGGTGACGGAGCCGGCGCGGTCGTCTTCCGCGCCGGCCGTTCCGACGAGTTCGGCGCCTTGCAGGCCGTCAACCTCCACAGCGACGGAGCACTCGCCGACCTGATCGCCGTGGACGGGGGCGGTGCAAGGGCGCGAGCTGAGGGGCGCCACGATCCGGCGTACATCCGGATGCAGGGCCGCTCCACCTTCATCCAGGCCGTCAGGCACATGGAGGAAGTGACCCTCCGGACACTGGACGAAGTGGGCTGGGAAGTCGGCGAGGTCGACCATCTGGTGGGCCATCAGGCCAACCAGAGGATCCTGCTGTCGTTGGCCAGGCATCTCGGACTCCCCGAGGAGGCGGCGATCATCCATCTCCAGGAGGTGGGGAACACCGCTGCCGCCTCGATTCCCCTTGCTCTCGACTACGGGGTCAGAACGGGCCGGATCACTGTGGGCCATAAGATCGTGATGCCCGCCTTCGGTGCCGGCGCGACCTGGGGGGCGGCAGCCCTCACGTGGCCGGATCTGAAGAGCGCGGAAGCCTGACCGTCACCGCAGGTTGCTGATGGGGATCTCCTGCGGAGCTCCCCGTGGCACAGGAGAAGTCGCGCAGACGGCCATCACGTACGCCGACTCCAGGGAATAGAGCCGAAGATGGACCGGCTCTGCGGCGCCGTCCGCAAGGATTCCGAACCCGCCCTGGTCGGGTGCGACGCAGAACGAGCTGAATCTGGTACGCAGACCCTGCCCGGTCTGTTTGACGTAGCTCTCCTTCATGGCCCAGAGCGAGTGGAAGTACTCCACCTGCTCGCTCCCCGTTCTGCGGGTGAGCGCGTCCCACTCGGAGGCGTGGAAGTTCCTCTTGCCGACGAGGATGCTCGTGCCGCCGATCCGCTGCACATCGATCCCGACCGGGCCGTCGTCCACCACGAGTGCCACCCGGTCCCCGGAATGAGCGATGTTGAAGTGCAGTCCGGCAACTCCCCGGAGCTGCGGTTTACCGAGTTCGTCGCGGACGATTTCGACATCACGGTCCAACCCGAAGTCCACCGACAACGCTCTGCGGACCAGGAGCCCACCGACGAGCGATTGCCATGCCCGGTCGGGGCGATCGGTGGCGAGGCGGGTCAGGTAGATGTTCACGATCGGCTCTCCCTCAGCGGATGCAGCCTGCCTGAACGATTCCTCGCCCATGATGCGCCTGTGATCAGTTCGCCTCAAGGGCCCCCGGCCACTGGGGTCACCGACAGGCGCCCCGCTCCGGGAGGCTGTGAGGAGCGTGCCACCGGTGTGCAGCACTCGGCGTCCGGTGTTGAAATGGCGATCAGGGGGCTCCCGAGTGCCAGAGGTGACGCCGTGACTGAGCAATTCGACGAAATGGGACCCATCGACTACTTCGTGGTGGAGTTTCCCGGCAACCGCATGACAGGCGAGGCCTTCCCGCTGCTGATCGACCTGGTGGACCGTGGCCTCATCCGGATCCTCGACCTGATGTTCATCAGGAAGGAGGAGGACGGCTCGGTAACCGCCCTGGAGATCGCCGATCTCACCGGTGACGGCAATCTCGACCTCGCCGTCTTCGAAGGCGCTCGCTCCGGGTTGCTGGGGCAGGACGACCTCGCGGAAGCCTCGGCCGCCGTGGAGCCGGGCAACTCCGCCGGTCTGCTGGTCTACGAGAACGTGTGGGCCGCGCCGTTCGCTGTCGCCCTGCGGCGAAGCGGAGCCCAATTGGTCGCCTCCGGACGGCTGCCCGTCCAAGCCGTCCTCGCCTCGCTCGAAGCCGCCGAGGCCGCGTCCTGACGTGCCGGCGGCCCGGGCGGGTCAGGCTGAGGCATCCCTGCCCGGGGCGCCGCACAGGGCCGCGATGATGATGGCGTCCAGGACGATCAGCGTGAAGGCCCAGAACGGATACCAAGGCAGCCATGCGAAGTTGGCGAGCATCGACAGCCCGGCCACGGTGATACCGACGACGCGGGCCCACGTAGCCCCCTTGAACAGGGCGAACCCCGCCAACATCACCAGGATGCCGAGGATGAGGTGCAGCCAGCCCCAGCCGGTGAGGTTCCACTGGTACGTGAAATATCTGGTTGCGAAGAACACGTCGTCCTTCGCGATGGCGGCTATCCCTTGGAAAACCGCCATGATGCCGCCGAAAATCAGCATGATGGCAGCGAATTTGACCCAGCCTGATACGGAGACTTCACCGCCGGCGGCAGTTCGCCGTACGCCCTGCGTGGCCATGAGCAATCCTCCTGTACTCCTCCTGGTCCCGCCCAGGTGCTCCAGTGGCGGAACGCGCAGTTCCAGCCTGCCACAGCTGTGATCGGCAGGCAGTGCGAAGGTGGAGGTGCTCCGGCCGCACTTCACCGGGATGCCCCGGAAACGAAGCGGTGAAATAATACGCATCACAGTGTTTCTGAAATCGAGGCCGAATACAGGAGTCGTTCAGCGACTTCACGTGAGAAAGGAAACCGCGATGCCAGGTCTTCTTCGGGGAGTGGCCCGCACGGCGGTCGTCGCCGGAACGGCGACTGCCGTGTCCAACCGCGTGTCGCGCCGCCAGCAGGGGCGCTGGGCCGCCCAGCAGGGCTATCAGGAACCGGAACCGCAATACGCCCCCACGGCGCAGCCGGCTCCGGCCGACAGTATGGACACCAAGCTCACCCAGCTCAAGCAACTCGGGGACCTCAAGGCACAGGGAGTACTCACCGACGCCGAGTTCGAGGAGCAGAAGCGCAGGCTTCTCGGCTGACCTGTATGCGGAGCATTCAGGGCCCATTCGTCCGAGGCGACGGATGGGCCCTCGTCTTCACGGAGCCCGTCGTCAGCACTTGAGGCCGGAGGCTGCGGCGGTCGTGGCCTGTTCCAGCTGCTGGATCTGCGGCTGCAGTTTGACCAGCGCGTCCTGGCCCGTCGTGTCGCCGGGGAGGTCGTCCCATGCCTTCTTCAGGCCCTCGGCAGCGCTCTGGACGGCCGACCGCTCGGCGTCCTTGAGCTGGCCCGCGTTCTCCTTGACGCTGTTCCAGTCGTCCTGGACGGCCTGGTGGGCGTCCTTCACCTGGTCCTTGGTCGCCGATGACTTGTCGAGCGCCCTCAGCTTGGCGGTGTCGCCCTTCAGCTCCGACAGGTCGCTGCAGAGCTCGCTCGCGGCCTTGCTGGCCTCTTCTGCGGGCGAGCCGCTGTCGTCGGAGCAGGCGGCGAGACCGAAGAGGGCGGTGGCGCAGAGTACGCCGATCACGGGAAGACGCTTCATGGTGACTCCTCAGGAGCGAGACGGTGCAGATGCGGATCCACACGGACCCATCACCACATACGCACGGTTGAGCACGCCCCGCATCCGTACGCTGCCCGGGCGAGTGAAGCCGCCCTCGCGGTTTCCCGGAAAGCCGGTCACGGGGCGGGGGGCATGCTCTCGCCAATGCCTGGCGGCCGGCCCCTCGCTCGTCTGGCTTCCTGGACCGCGTTCAACATGAGCCGCGCCGCCACCCCGAGCAGCAGGAGGTCCACCGTCATCTGCCCGGCGGTGAACAGCCGGGCCGTTTCGCTGCGCGCCGCGATGTCCCCGAAGCCGACCGTACTGAACGCCAGTGCCTCAATGGCACGAAGCCCCGGCCACGGGGACAGGGCGACCCTGCGGATCTGCCGGGCCAGAAGCAGCGTCACCCCTGTGAGGCTGCCGACGAGCGCGAGGACGGAGCCGGCAGTCAGGGCCGAACCCAGGGGCAGCAGGTAGTAGCCGGCGACAAGGAGCGCCGCTGTGGTCAGCGCACGCGCATAGGCGATCACCGCTTGCCTTAGGGGCACCGGCCCTCCTGTTCACACGTCCACCCCGCGATCGCACCCGATGTCCTGCCCGCTGGCCCTGCGCCCGCCTCGGTCTCAGCCTCCCGGGTGATCCGGGCGCCGTGCAGTAGGCACACCACGGGGTCACCGGCACGGCGGCGGCTCGTGTGGTCCGTTCACGAGCAACCCCTCGGGCAGACCATGACTCCGCGTCCTAATATGAACATAAAGGATCAATAAGGTGTATCCGGCGGCTCCGGGTTGCTCCTGCGGGTCGTCCGGCAGGCCCAGGAGGCGTGATGACCGGATCCCCCGACACCGCAGCGCACCACACGCACAGCGACCCCGAGGACGTGCTCCAGCAGCTCGGAAGCTCGTGGCACTGGGCACTCGGCTTCGCCCTCGCGACACTGATCCCGGGCATTCTGGTACTTGTCTGGCCCGACGAGACGCTGCACATCCTGGCCGTGATCATCGGTCTGCAGCTCCTGGTGGCGGGTGGCTTTCGTTTCGTCACGGCGTTCGCACACACCAGCGACCGTGGCGGCAGCAGACTGGCGGGCGTCCTCATCGCCATGCTGGCGTTCCTGGCGGGCGTCCTCGTGCTGCGGCACCCCATGCAGACGATCGGCGCGTTGTCCCTGATCGTCGGGGTCTTCTGGCTGCTGACCGGAGTGCTCACGGCGTACGTCGCGATCGCCGACCGCGAGCTCCTGCACCGCGGCCTGCTCTTCGGCTGGGGCGTCCTCGGCGCCGTCGCCGGAATCGTCGTGCTCTGCTTCCCGGTGGAGTCCGCGGTCGCCTTGACGCGGCTCCTGGGGCTCTGGCTCGTCCTGCTCGGCGTATTCGAAGTGGTGATGGCCTTCGCCCTGCGCTCCGCCACTCGCCGCATCACGTCCACGGTCCCGGGTGAGCGCTGACGCACAGCCCGCGGGTGCCGAGACCCCCAGCACAAAGGCGGTGATCGGCAGCGGATACAGCGTCACGGCCAGGCGATGAGAGACACGTCAAGCACCATGGCAGCGCACCCGGCCTCCGTGCCTCTTCCCGCAGGACCGGGACGGCCTCGGCATGCGAGCGTTAAGCAGCACCCCTTGCCTCCAGGTCGAGTTCGGTGTCGAGAGCGAGTGCGGCGGTGATGAGGGCGAGGTGGGTGAAGGCCTGCGGAAAGTTGCCGAGCTGTTCGCCGTTGAGGCCGACTTCCTCGGCGAAGAGCCCGACGTGGTTGGCGTAGGTGAGCATCTTGTCGAAGGCGTAGCGGGCCTGAGTGACGCGGCCGGCCCGGGCGAGGGCGTAGACGTACAGGAAGCTGCAGAGGGAGAAGGTGCCCTCGGAGCCCCGCAGACCGTCCGGGGAGGCAGCGGGGTCGTAACGGTAGACGAGGCTGTCGGAGACGAGTTCGGCGTCCATGGCGTCGAGGGTGGAAAGCCAGCGCGGATCCTCGGGGGTGATGAAGTCGACCATGGGCATGAGCAACAGGGACGCGTCCAGGTCGGTGTTGTCGTACTCCTGGATGAACGCCTGACGTTCTTCGCTCCAGCCGCGGGTCATGATCTGGTGGAGTATGGCGTCCCGCGCGGCGGTCCAGCGGGTCAGGGCGCCGGGACGGGCGGTGGCGATGGCCTGGCGGATGCCGCGGTCGAGGGCGACCCAGCACATGAGGCGGCTGTAGGTGAAGTCTTTCTGACCGCCGCGGGTTTCCCAGATGCCTTCGTCGGGGCGGTCCCAGTGCTCGCAGAGCCAGTCCAGCAGGGCTGCGCAGCGCTGCCAGTCGTCGTAGCCGATGACGCCGATCCGGCCGGTCTGGGCGAGGGCGTAGACGGCCTCGCCGTAGATGTCCATCTGCAGCTGATCCGCGGCGCCGTTGCCCGAACGCACCGGTACCGAGCCCCGCCACCCTTCCAGATGGTCCAGGGTCTCCTCGGTCAGGTACGGGTCCCCGTCGACGCGGTACATGATCTGCAGGGGTTCGCCGTTGGGAGCTCCACCGTCCCTCAGCCGCTGGAGGAGCCAGCTGCGGAAGGCGTGTGCTTCCTCCGTGAAGCCGAGGTCGCGCATGGCGCGCACCGACAGTGAGGCGTCGCGGACCCAGGTGTAGCGGTAGTCCCAGTTGCGCTCGCCGCCCTCCTGCTCGGGCAGGCCCATGGTGGCGGCGGCGATCGGCGCACCGGTGGGGGCGTACGTCATCAGCTTGATGGTGATGGCGGAGCGGTTGACCATCTGCTGCCAGCGGCCGCGATAGGTGCAGCGTCCGGTCCAGCCGTGCCAGAAGTCGCGCACAGCGTTGAACTCTTCTTCCATGTCCCCCATGCTCACCGGGGCAGGGGGCGCGCTGCCTGCGTCGCCCACGGTCAGAAGGACGGCCGCGCGTTCCCCCTCGGTCAGGGTCGCGGTTGCCCGCACGTCCGTGTCATCGGCCTCCAGGGCCAGGGGGCCCGCGGCTTGCAGGTGTGCGGTGATGCCGGGTCCGTCGAAGCGAGCGGTGGCACCGTCGAACCTCAGGTCGTGGGGCGTCCGGCCGTAGTCGAAGCGCGGGCGGCACTCCAGGGTGAAGCGCACGGTACCGCGAACACCCCGCAAGGCCCGCACCACCTGGTGCCGGTCGGTGGCGGTGTGCGGAGTACGGACGGGCATGAAGTCGATGACCTCGCCGACGCCTTCGGGAGTGAAGAAACGGGTGATGAGCACGGCGGTGTCGGCCAGGTAGAGCTGGCTGGTGACGACGTCGACGTGGCCTGCCTGTTCGCCTCCGGAGGCGTGGGGCGCGTCGGCGGTGACGGCGAAGTAGCCGCCTCGGCTGTTGTCGAGCAGACCGGCGAAGATGCTGGGCGAGTCGAAGCGGGGTGAGCAGAACCAGTTGAGTACACCTTCAGACGAGACGAGCGCACAGGTCTGCAGGTCCCCGATCAGACCGTGTCCGGCGATCGGCGGGTAGGGGTGCATCAGCCCTCCTCTGTGGGTGGAGGCTGCCCGCGAGGGCAGCGGGATGTGCAGCCGGCAGGTCCGGTGCTCGCTCGCCCCTCTTCGCTGCGGCTGCATGGTGGCTTCGAGCGCCCGCGGCCTCGGTCGCCGTGTCCTCTCGCCGCCCCGCCATCTCATTCTCGGCTCCCTCTCCGGGGAGTGCACGCGGGCGGGATACGAGCCCCCGTCGAGCCGAGCGTGAAGCCGGGGACGGACTGTGGCGCCCCTCCGGACAGCACCCGCCGGCCCGGGCGGCGAGGGCTCACGGCTCGTGCGACGGCGAAGAACCGGTGCTCGACCCCGCACCCCGGGGAAGGAACAGCGCGGCGGCGAGGCCGACGAGCCCGAGGGCCGCGAGCGTGATCATCGCGGCGGCGTAGGCATGGGTGGTGAGTCCGGCGACGAGGATGGTGCCGGCGACCGCGGTGCCCAGCGAGGAACCCAGGTTGGAGACGCTGCGTGACAGCCCGGAGATCTCGCCCTGTTGCTCGTCGGGGAAGCTCGACTGCACCACGTTGACCGAGGGGGTCAGCATGAGGCCGAGTCCCAGGCCGATCAGCAGCAGTCCGGGTGCGAAGGCCCAGGCACTGGGAGAGCCGCTCGCCATCGCCAGCAGAACGCCGACTCCTGCGATCGCCACGACGAAGCCCGTCACGATGAGGGTGCGCTGTGCGTACCGCTTCGCCAGCCATTCCGCAGCCAGGGACGACACGAGCAGGCCGAGGGTGGCAGCTGTGAAGATCACGCCGGTCTGGATGGCGTCGTATCCGCGTACGACCTGGAGGTAGGTTGCGACGACGAAGGACGTCCCCATGAGCATCAGCCACTGGATGTTCTGTGTGACGAGGCCGAGGTCGGAGACGCGGTTGCGGAACAGGCTCGGTGACAGGAGCGGCTCCTCGCCGGCCCGTTCCTTGGCGCGGGCCGCCCGGAAGAACCACAGCAGCACGAGCCCGCCGGCGACGATCAGCCCGGCCATCAGCCAGAGGTTGTCGTCGGCTGCCAGGATCCCCATGACGATGAGGGTGAGGCCGAGGGCCGAGAGGCAGGCCGCGCCGGTGTCGAAGGGGCGCGTGGGATCGGGTGGTATGGGGTCCTTGATCCGCCGGCTCAGGACGATGATCAAGGCGATCACCAGGGCCTGGAACACGAAGGCCGCGCGCCAGCTGAGTGCCGAGGTGATGAGTCCCCCGATCAGCGGCCCCGCGGCGGCGCCGATGCCTCCCAGCGCCATCACGGCCCCGAACGCCCGGGCACGTGAGGTCACTTCCGTGAAGAGGAGCGTCGTGAGGATGTAGACGGGCGGGATGAGCAGCGCCGTGCCGACTCCTTCGAGGATCGAGTTGCCGAGGATGAGGACGCCCAGGCCCGGGGCGACGGCGCTCAGCAGGGCGCCGGCGCCGTACACGGCGAGACCGACGAGGAAGCACCGCTTCCGGCCGTAGCGGTCGGTCAGCTTACCGCCGGGGATCATCAGCGCAGCCATGACCAGAAGGAAGATCGTGATCGCGGTCTGCACTCCCTGCACGGTCGTGTCCAGGTCCTCGCTGATGTCGCTGATCATCACGTTCATGTTCGAACCGGCGAAGCTGCAGATGAACTGGGCGAGGGCGAGAGGGGCCAGCACACCGCGCATGGCACCGGACGTGCGTCCCGAGGTTTCCGCTTCAACCACCGGTGCTGCTCCCTTCCGACGAACGGGGTCTGACCGCTGCACCGGGCTCCGGCGGGGGAATCCGTGGACAGGCGGGTGGGCGTTCGCGGAAGGCTCCCTCGCCCGATGGGAGGCGGCACCTGCAGCGCTCCCGCCCCGTGGCCCGGCTCCACGACGGTCCGTGCGTCCGGGTGCCGGCCGGGCTGTCCGTCGTGGTGCCGTGCCTCAAGCGTGCGCCGCGGCCGGGCTCGCCGCACCCTGGACAGCGAGGCAGTCCGAGGGCCGGTAGGAGTCGTTCCCGCGGGGCAGGGATCACCCATGACGCAGAAACGCAGCGCCGGACTGCTCCTGTTCCGCCGTACGGGTGGGCCCGCCCCCGGCATCGAGGTCCTGCTCGGGCACCTGGGCGGGCCCGTGTGGAGTGCACGGGACGCAGGCGGTTGGGGGATCCCCAAGGGCGAGTACGGTCCGGGCGAGTCTCCGCGGGACGCGGCGCGCCGGGAGTTCACCGAGGAGATCGGGCTGCCGCCGCCGGACGGCGACTATCTGCCGCTGGGCGAGGTGGTGCTGAGCAGCGGCAAGCTGGTGACGATCTGGGCGGTGGAGGCGGACCTCGACCCGGCACTGATGGTGCCGGGCACCTTCTCCATGGAGTGGCCGCCGCACTCGGGGAACGTGCAGGAGTTCCCCGAGCTGGACCGGGTGGCCTGGTTCACCCCACAGGTGGCCGAAACCAAGCTGATCAAGGCTCAAGTTCCCTTTGTGGAGAGGCTGTTGGGGCTGATGGGGGGTTGACCCGACCTTGACTTGCCAACAAACCCCATCTGCATGGACATTGCACATATGACGAACGTCGTGCTGGTGGGAACCCTGGACACCAAGGGTGTCGAGTACGGCTGGCTGCGCGAGAGTCTGCTGCACTCCGGCGTCGAAGTGATCACCGTCGACACGGGAATCATGGGCGAACCCCGGGTGCCCGCGGACGTGCCGCGGGAAGCGGTGGCCCGGGCGGCGGGAGCGGAGCTGTCCGCACTGCGTGCGGCCGCCGACCGGGGCTCGGCCGTCGCCGCCATGGCCCGGGGCGCGGAGGCCGTCCTCGTGCGGCTGCACGCGGAGGGCAGACTGCACGGGGTGCTCGCGATCGGGGGCAGCGGCGGCACCTCGATCGCCACCCGGGCGATGCGCGCCCTGCCGCTGGGCGTGCCGAAACTGATGGTCTCGTCGATGGCGTCCGGCGACGTGGCCGGGTACGTCGGCTCCTCGGACATCACGATGATGTACAGCGTCGTGGACATCGCGGGGATCAACAGCATCTCCGCGCCCGTCCTGGCGAACGCGGTGGAGGCGATCGCCGGGATGGCCAGGGCCTTCCAGCGGTCCTCGACGGATCTGCACCGCCCGGTCCGGCTGGGCGCGGGCTCCCGCCCGCTGATCGCGGCGAGCATGGCCGGGGTGACGACGGCCGGGGTGGACGCCGCCCGCGAGCGGCTGACCGAACTGGGCTACGAGGTGCTGGTCTTCCACGTCAGCGGCACCGGCGGCCGCACCCTGGAGACCCTCGCCGGCCAGGGGGTCTTCGCGGGCGTGCTCGACCTGACGCTCAGCGAGCTCGCCGACGACCTGTGCGGCGGCATCCTCACCGCGGGCCCCGACCGGCTGAGTGCGGCGGGCCGGGCCGGAGTTCCGCAGGTGGTGAGCCTGGGTGCGCTGGACATGGTGAAGTTCGGGCCGCTGGAGACCCTGCCCGAGCGGGTCCGCTACCGCCGGGTCCGCGTCCACAACCCGTCCATCACGGTGATCCGTACGACGGAGGCCGAGTGCGCCGAGCTGGGCCGCCGGGTCGCCGCCAAACTCCGCCCGGCGACCGGCCCCACCGCGGTGTGCATCCCTTTGCGGGGGCTCTCCGCACTCGGCGCGCCGGGCGCCCCGTACCATGACCCCGTTGCAGACCGGGCGCTGTTCTCGGCGCTGCGCGAGGGGCTGCGGGGCAGCGCCGCCGTACTGCACGAGTACGACACCCACATCAACGACCCGGTCTTCGGCCGGTCGGCGGCCGACCGGCTGCACGCCATGATCGGCGCGGTGCGGGCAGCGGCCTGAGACGCCTGCCGGGGTTGGGAACCAGCCGTGGCGGAAACCGTGTCCCTGGGGTTGGCCGGTCGTGCAGGACGACCGGCACCGGTGCCGCGAGGCCCGGAATACGGCGACGCCACGAACGGGGGCAGGCGATGGGGAACGCGTGGGCGGTGCCCGGCTACACGGAGGTCCGGGAACTCGGCTCGGGCGCGAGCGGCCGCGTGGTCCTTGCCGTGCACGAGGCGACGGGCACGGCGGTCGCCGTCAAGTACCTCGGCGAACGCCTGCGCGAGGACCCCGCGTTCGTCGGCGAGTTCCGGGCCGAGGCCCGGGTGCTCGGCGGGCTCGACTCGCCGTACGTGGTGCGGCTGTACGAATACTGCGAGTACACCGCGGGGCCCGGCGGCGCCGCCATCGTGATGGAGCTGGTCGACGGCATCTCCCTGCGCGCGCTGCTCAAGCAGGCCGGGCAGACCGGTCCCGAGGCCGCGCTGGTGGTGCTCAAGGGGTCCTTGCTGGGCCTGGCCGCGGCGCACCGGGCGGGCGTCGTGCACCGCGACTACAAGCCGGAGAACGTCCTGGTCGCCGCGGACGGCTCCTCCCGGCTCGTGGACTTCGGTATCGCGGCACGCCGCGGTACGACGCCCGGGGTGGCCGGCACGCCCGCGTACATGGCCCCCGAGCAGTGGCAGGGCCGGCCGGCCTCGCCCGCGGCCGACGTGTACGCGGCGACGGCGACCTTCTTCGAGTGCCTGACGGGCCGCAAGCCCTTCGCAGGGGAGAACTTCGCGGAGCTCGCGGTGCAGCACATCGAGGCGCCGGTTCCGGAGACCGAGGCCCCGGAGCCGGTACGTCCGCTGATCCGCCGGGGTCTGGCGAAGGCCCCGGAGCAACGGCCGGAGAACGCCGAGGCCTTCGTCGCGGAGCTGGAGGGCGTCGCGAGCAGCGCGTACGGGCCGGACTGGGAGGAGCGCGGCCAGCGCAAGCTGGCGGCGCTGGCGGCGCTGCTGCCGCTGCTGTTCCCCTCCTCGGGCGGCGCGGCGGCGGGAACGACCGCGGTGGCGACGACGGTGCTGAAGCCGCCGCCCACGGGCTGGCTGCCGGGCCGGCGCGGCGCGGTGGCCGCCGGCCTGGCGCTGGTGCTCGGGGCCATGCTGGTGTTCGCTTCGCAGGCGGCCGGTGAACAGGCGGGCGGTGGCTCGGCGGTGAGTGCGTTCGCCACCACGAGCCCGGGTCCGGGTGGCGGCTTCCCGGCACCCGCGCCGAGCTCCTCGGTCTCGCCGTCGCCTTCCGTATCGGCGTCGACGTCGCCGTCGCCGTCGGCCTCACCGTCCGCGTCCCTGAGCGCGTCCCCGTCGCCTTCGTCGAGCCCGGGCTCTTCGCCGACGCCGACATCCACGGCGACCCCGCCGACCACCCCGCCGCCGACCACGCCGTCTCCGAAGCCCTCGGTCGTGGTCGGGTCGATCAAGGTGGACCTCCGGCAGGCGGACTTCACGGTGGGCGTGGCGAGCATCTCGATCGACGCGAAGGGAACCGCCCCGGTGACCGTCACCGTGGAGTGGTTCAGCAGCAACCAGTCCGGCGTGCTCGGCGCGGCGGACGGCCGCGCGGACACCCTCACGTACCAGCCCGGCAGCGGGGCGCTCGTCCGGCGGCACACCTTCTCCGGCCAGGGCTGCTACTGGGGCGTGCGCGTCACCACCAGGCCGGCCGCCGGCAACGGCTCCCAGACCGATCAGGTCTGGCTCACGAAGTGCATGATCCGATGAGCGAAGACGAATACAGCGCCACCGTCCTCGGCAGCCACTGGTTCAGCGGTCCCCCGCAGCCGCAGGACGCCGTACCGGACCGGGTCGAGGGGTCGGTCCTGCGGTTCGGGCCGGGAGTCACGGCGGCCATGCCCGCGCCGTTCCCGGTGACCGCCCCGCCGGCCGCGCAGCGCCGCGGACCGGGCGGCTGGCGCCGGTACGGCCTGGCGGTGGTCGTGCTGCTCGCGGTCCTCGCGTACCTGGGCTGGCAGCGCTACGGCCCGTCCCTCGGCGTCCGGGACGTGGCCGTGTCCGTCGCGGACCCGAAGGGTCCCGCCTGCGACGCGACCGCCGACGTGGTGGCCCTCGTAAGGACCAACGGGCGTCCCGGGACGCTCAGGTATCGGTGGATCCGCAGCGACGGTACGCAGTCGGAGGAGCTCACCGAGCGGGTGCCGCGCGGCAGGAAGGAGGCCCGGCTGCACCTGCTGTGGACCTTCCACGGCACGGGCACCTACGACGCCTCGGCCAAGCTCCAGGTGGTCTCACCGGGCGGGCAGTCGGCGGCAACGCAGTTCACGTACCGCTGTGCCCGCTAGCGGGCGCGTGTCCGCGTGGGTGGCCCGCAGCCGCTTCGGGGAGGGGCTGCGGGCCACCGCGGCGACCTGTCCGTGGCAGGTCGGTCAGAAGCGGGCGTGGGCGGTGATGTCCGCCTCGAACTGGCCCGTCATCGCAGGAGTCACCGTCGGCCTGCACTGTGCGGTCGCCGCCAGGTAGTCCTCCGTGGAGGCTCCCGGCTGGGCCGCTGCGACGCCCCGCGCGCCCACCGCCTCCAGGTCCCGTTCGAAGGACACCTGCGCCGCGATCCGCGCCGCGTGCTCGATGTCGGCCGGGGTGAACAGCTCGCTCGCCGCCACCAGGGCCGCCACGTCGACGTCCGCGCGCCCCGCCGTGTAGCGGGACCAGATCGCGGCACGCGCCCCGGCGTCCGGAGTGCCGATCGGGATCAGGTAGTCGAAGCGCCCCGGCCGCAGGAAGGCCGGGTCCAGGGAGCGGATGGAGTTGGTGGCGCACACCAGCAGCCGTTCGTCGCCCTCCCGGAAGCCGGGGATCAGCTTGAGCAGCTCATTGGTCACGCCGTGGATCCCGCCGGGCTGGGCGGGCTCGGTGCGCACCGGCGCGATCTCCTCGACCTCGTCGATGAAGACCAGCACCCGCTCCAGTTCGGCGATCCGGGCGAACGCGTCGCGCAGCGCGGCGGCGAGGTTGCCCTCGTCGGCGAGGCGGGACGGCAGCAGTTCCACGAACGGCCAGCCGAGCCGGGAGGCGATGGCGCGGGCGAAGGTGGTCTTGCCGGTGCCGGGCGGCCCGAAGAGGGTGATGGCGCGCGGCGGCCGCACCCCGTGGGAGGCGGCCCGCTCGGGCTCGGCGAGCGGCAGCACGACGCGCCGCTCTATGAGGTCCTTCTCCTTCTCCATGCCGGCGACCTTGGCCCACAGGTCGTTGGGCAGGAAGCGGCCGCCGAGGTCGTCGAGGAGTCCGGCCGCCGGTCCGTGCAGCGGTTCGGTCTTCTCGAAGTAGGCGACGGCGGGCTGGCGGGTGTAGCCGGCGTTGAGCAGGCCCTCGCCGAGCAGGTCCTCCTCGGGAAGCACGTACGCGATCCGGCCGACGCGGGCGGCGATGAGCCGCCGCTCCAGTTCGACGAGGAGCGCGCTGGCCAGTCCCCGGCCGCGCCAGCCCGCGGCGATGGCGATGCGCATCACCCAGGCCCGTTCGCCGGTGACGCAGGCGAGGGCCGCGCCGATGGGGACGCCCTGGTGGACGGCGACCACGCACGGCTGCCGGTCGGTGAGAGCACTGATGCACTCGGCGAGTGAGAAGACCGACTCCTGGCCGAGTTCGGCCGTGGTGTCGATCAGGTGGACGACAGCGGCGAGATCGCTCTCGCGGTAGTCGTGGATGAGCCAGTTCACCGGGTACCGCCCCTCGTTCGTGCTCCTGCGGCGAGGCTAGGGGCGGCGGGGCCCGGCGATCACGCTCCGCGGTGCACAACAGCCGGCCGGGAACCCACCGTGTCGTCCATAGACCGGCGGCCTTCGCCCGAGCCGCCCCTCGCCCGTCGTCCGCCGGCCACTTTCCGGGTCGCCGCCAAGGGTGGGGAGGGCCGGTGGGAGGGCTGGGTGGGGCCGCCCCCGCGAAGGGTTCACAGCAGGTCCACGATTCACAGCGGATTCACACGGAATTTCTGGCTCCGGACACAGTTTCGGCGGGCAGGCTCGGTGCATGATCCCGCCCATGCCTCCCCGACCCCGCCCGGCGCACCGCATCCGCGCCCGGCGCACGTCCCGGATCCTGCTGGCGGTGGCCGCCATGGCCACGCTGGTGAGCGTGGACGTGCCCGCCGCCGAGGCGGTACCGCCCCTGGGCGTCACCGCGCGGGCCCAGCCCGGCGCAGTGGCGAACCGGGTCGGCGCCCTCTTCACCGGCGGCCTGGACGGCGGCCACTTCTGCACGGCCGCGGTGGTCCGCAGCGACGGCCGCGATGTGATCGCCACCGCCGCGCACTGCGTGGGCGACCCGCAGAACACGGTGTTCGCCCCCGGCTACCGCGACGGCAGGGCCCCGTACGGCCTGTGGCGGCTCACCAGCGTGTACGTGGCCCCGGGCTGGACGGACGGCCGGGACCCGGACGCCGACATCGCCTTCGCGACGGTGGCCCCGGTCGGCGACGGGCAGCCTGGCTACGTCGAGGAGGCGGTCGGCGGATTCCCGGTGGCGGCCGCCCAGCCGGCCGACGCGACGGTCACCGTCCTCGGCTACCCGAGCAGCCTGGAGGCACCGCTGCGCTGCGCCAACACCACCACGCTGTTCTCCGCCGCCCAGCGCCGGATCGACTGCCCCGACCTCAGCAGCGGCACGAGCGGCAGCCCGTGGCTGGTGGACGGCGCCCTGGCGGGCGTGCTCGGCGGTTACGAGGACGGCGGCAGCGTCCCCGAGGTCTCGTACAGCGCGGTGATGGACGACCAGGCGGTGGAGCTCTACCGCGAGGCGGCGGAGGCCGGCTGAGCCGCCGCGCCCGGGCTCCGGCCTGCTACCGGCCCTGGCCCGGGACCGGGCACGGCGCTTCGGCCGCGTCGCCGCCCGGGTCCCGGGCTCCGGCCTGCTACCGGCCCTGGCCCGGGACCGGGCACGGCGCTTCGGCCGCGTCGCCGCCCGGGATCACAGCCGGGGCCTCGAACCACGTCGGCTCGTCCCGCAGGGCCCGATGGACCCGGTCGAGGGCGAACGGCTCCAGCGGGGGCAGCGCGTCCACCTCGAACCAGGCCACCTCCAGCGACTCGTGGTCGTTGGCCCGGGCCTCCCCGCCGATCGCCCGGCAGCGGAAGGTGATGTCCTGGAACTGGCAGACGTCCCCGTTCGGGTAGGTGATCGGCGCGAGCATCTGCACCAGCACCACCCGCTCCGGGACACAGCGCACCGCCGTCTCCTCGTACACCTCGCGCACCGCGGTGTCGGCGGGCTGCTCCCCCGGCTCGGCGATCCCGCCGACCACGGACCACCGCCCGGTGTCGGAGCGGCGGCCGAGCAGTACCCGCCCACGGTCGTCGAGGACGATGGCGGTGACGCCGGGCAGCAGGAGCAGCTGGTTCCCGGCCGTGGCGCGGATCGCGCGGATGAACTCAGGCGTGGTCATCCTCCGACCCTACGAGGCGTGGCGTGCGCCTTTCGTCAGGCGGCCCGGCGGGCGCGCATCCGGCGCACGAGCACCCAGCCGAGCCCGGCGGCGGCGAGCGCGAGCAGCCCGTACTCCGGCAGCGCCCCGAAACGGGTCGCAGGGGTCTGCGTGGAGCGCAGGGGGATCTCGGCGACCAGCGCGTCCGCGGTGAACATCTCGGTCTGCGCGACGACCCTGCCGTCGGGGCGGATGACCGCGCTGACCCCGCTGGTGACGGGGACGAGGACGGTGCGGCTGTGCTCGACGGCGCGGACCCGGTCCATGGCGAGCTGCTGGTAGGTCATCTCGGTCCGGCCGAAGGTGGCGTTGTTGCTCGGTACGGCGATCACCTGGGCACCGTCCTGGACGGTGGAACGGACGGCGTCGTCGAAGGCGGCCTCGAAGCAGGTGACCATGCCGACCCCGCTGCCCGCCATGTCGAAGACGCCCGGGTCCTTGCCGGGGCCGAAGTCGCGGCGTACCCGGTCCACGTCGGAGCTGAAGATCCGGACGAACGAGCGCATGGGGATGCGCTCGCCGAAGGGCTGGATCTTGCGCTTGTCGTACGTGGTGGTGGGGCCCTTGGCCGGGTCCCAGAGGATCATGGTGTTGCGCAGCGGGCCGGTCTCGGGGACCAGCACGGAGCCGATCGCCACGGGGACGCCGACGGCCTTGACCGCGTGGTCGATGACGCCGTAGGCGTCGGGCTCGTTGTACGGGTCGATGTCGGAGGAGTTCTCCGGCCAGACGACGAAGTCCGGCTTGGGCACCCGGCCGGCCCGGACGTCCTCGGCGAGCTGGAGCGTGCGGTTGGCGTGGTTGTCGAGGACTGCGCGGCGCTGGGCGTTGAAGTCGAAGCCGGCCCGCGGCACGTTGCCCTGCACCACGGCGGCGACCGCGGTGCCGTCTTCGGCGGCGTCGGAGACCAGCGGCCGGGCGGCGAGGGCCGCGCCGATCGGTGCGGCGACGGTGAGGGCGGCGAGAGCCGCGGCGGCCCGGCGCGGCTGGCCCAGGGCGGTGCGCAGGGCCTCGTACAGCCCGAAACCGCACAAGGCGACGGCGAAGGAGAGCAGCGGTGTCCCGCCGAGGGCGGCCAGCGGCAGGAAGAAGCCGTCGGCCTGCCCGAAGGCGAGCTTGCCCCACGGGAAGCCGCCGAAGGGCGCGCGGGCGCGCAGCGCCTCGCCGGCGATCCAGACGGCGGCGCCCCACACCGGCCACAGGGGCAGCCGGGAGACGAGGGCGATGCCGAGGGTGGTCAGCCCGACGAGGAGGGCTTCGACGGTGGCGAGGGCCAGCCACGGCACGGGACCGACGCCCTCCCCGGTCCAGACGAGCAGCGGCAGCAGGAAGCCGAGGCCGTGCAGCAGGCCGAGGCCGAAGCCGGCGCGGGCCCGGCGGCCGTGGAGGACCCCGCCGAGCACGGCGAGGGCGAGGGGGGCCAGCCACCACAGAGTGCGGGGCGGGAAGCCGACGTAGAGCAGCACACCGGAGCCGACGGCCAGCACGGGGCGCACGAGCCGGGCGGCGGGCCCGCGCAGACGCTTCCCGCCGCCGTCGGCCGGGGCGTGCGGGGCGTGCGGGGCGGCTTCCGGCGGAGCGTGCGATGCGGTGGCGTCGGGCTCTCGGATGACACTGCTGCTCATCTGGCGGAGTGTACGTCCCCCCTCCGGGCGCCCCCACATGCGAGACCCGGGGCCGGGGTCAGCGGGCGAGGGCACGCAGGTGGGTGTGGATGACGCGGACGGCGTTCTCGGCGTCGTCGACGGTGACCGTGAACGCATTGCCGTCCCCGAGCCGGAGCTCCAGCCCCTCACCGCGCCGGACGATGACCGCGGTGCCCTTTTCGGGCCGCCAGCGGTAGCCCCAGCCGCCCCACTGCTGGGGGGTGATCCGGGGGACGAACCGGGCGGAGGCGACGTCCGCGAGCCGGATCGTCCGCCGGGGCAGCCCCACGTGGCCGCAGCGGACCACCACGGTCTCGGAGTCGACGGTGACGGCGACGTGCACGAAGGCGAGGGTGCCGTAGAGGATCAGCAGTCCGGCGGCGAGGCAGCCGATCACGGACATGAGGAGCGGGGCGATACCGGCGGTCCAGGAGCCGTGGACGGCGAGCTCGATGCCGAGCGCGAGGCAGGCCGCACCGGCCGCCGCGAGCAGCCATTGCGCGCGGTTGGTGGCTCTGCCCGTCCACAACGGACCCGGGGGGTGAACCGTCATGTGCAGCAGCGTACTCACGTACCGCATGCGTGCCACCACCTCTCGTCCACTCGGCCCCTACCCGTCCTTGACCTCAAGCGAACTTGAGGTCCTACGGTCACGGACATGACTTTCGACGAGGCAGTGAAGACGGTTCCGGAGCGCTACCGCACCGCGGTGGTGCCGCACATCATGGTGGCCGACGCGGCCGCCGCCCTCTCCTTCTACGGGCGGGCCTTCGGGGCCGTGGAGGAGTTCCGGCTCGACCACCCGCAGGGCGGGGTGATGCACGCCGAGATACGGATCGGCGCGGCTGTGCTGATGCTCGGCGACGTCTCCGAGGGGCCCTTCACCGCCCCGACGGCCCTGGGCGGGACCTCGGCCGCCCTGCACGTGTTCGTGCCCGACGTGGACGCTCTGGCCCGGACGGCCGCGGCCGAGGGCGCGGAGGTGGTGCAGGCCCCGGCCGACCAGTTCCACGGCGACCGGACGGCCATCCTCCGGGACCCGTTCGGGCACCTGTGGGTCTTCCTGACCCACTTGGAGGACTTCTCCGGGGAGGAACTGGAGCGCCGGCTCAAGGAGAGCGCGGCCGGATAGGCGTACGGCGCGGCGCAGGGGGAGCAGGGACAGGCGGCCGGGGGCGGGGGCCGGGAGCGGGGGCCGGTTCATCCCGGCAGCAGTCCGAGCAGCGCGTTGCGCAGGGCCGGGTGTCGGACGGTCATGAACCGGTGCAGGGTCCGGGACCCGAAGGCGACGCGCTGCGCGCTGCGGCGGCGTTCCCGGTCGTAGGCCCGCAGGGCGGAGGGCGGAGGGCATGACCGTTCACACCCAGACAACCACCACAACCGTGGTACAACGTCCGTGGTACCACGTGGTTAAGCTGTCACGGTGAATCAGGACCGCAGGGACCGGCTGCGCGATGCGGCGATCTCCGTGCTGGCGGAGGCCGGAGGGCGGGGGCTGACCCACCGGGCCGTCGACGCGGCGGCCGCGGTACCGCCGGGCACCACCAAGAACTACTTCCCCAGCCGCGACGCCCTGCTGCGGGCCGTGGCCGAGCGCTGTCTGGAGCAGTACCGGGCGCTGGCCGCCTCCCTGGCCGGAGCAGGTCCCGGACCCGGCGACCGGGACGGGCTCGCGGCCCTGCTGGCGGGGCTGCTGCGCGAGGTGGCCGGGCCGGGCCGGCCGCGCGTCCTCGCCTACCTGGAACTGCAGGCCGAGGCGGCGCGGCGGCCCTGGCTCGCGGCGCTCCTCGACCCCATCGGTGCGGCCGACTTCGCCGCGTACGGGCGCCTGTTGCGCGCCGCCGGGCAGGCCGGCGGCCCGGCGCAGGCCCGCGCCCTGACGCTCGCGCTGCACGGCGCCATCCCGCACCTGCTGACCGGCGCCCCGGAGACCCTGGCCGCCGCCGGCCTCGACGACCTGGACGCCTTCACCCGTGAGGTCCTGGCCGTCGTATGCGCCGAACCACCCGAGGAGGAACGGTGACCACCCGACTCGACCGCGCCGTGGGCGCCGTCCTGGGCTCGGCCGCCGGTGACGCGCTCGGCGCGCCCTACGAGTTCGGCCCCGCCGGGGAGTTGAGCGCGCGCGGCCGGGAAATGCTCGGGGGCGGGGGCTGGGATCCGGGCGAGGCCACCGATGACACACAGATGGCGGTCCTGGTCGGCGAGGCCCTGCTGGAACACGACGGCCTCGAACTCCTCGACGTCCTGCCCGACATCTTCGACCGCTTCCGGCGCTGGGCGGCGGCCGGACCCAAGGACATCGGGCTCCAGACCGAGGACGTCCTGACGAACGGACAGCCCTGGGACCTGGCCGCGGCCCTGCACTTCCAGCTCAACGCGCGGGCGGCGGGCAACGGTTCCCTGATGCGGGCCTCGACCTCGGCGGTGTACTTCGCCCCGGCCGGACGGGAGGCGACGATGGACGCCGCCCGGCGGATCGCGGCGCTGACCCACGGCGACCCGGCCGCCTGGGAGGGAACCGCGATCCTGCACGAGCTCGTACGGGTGGCGTGGGACGGTGCCGACCCGCTCAGCGCCCTGCCCGAGGCCCTCGGGGCGGTGCATCCGGGCCACCGCGAGCGGTACGCCCGCGTCCTCGCCCCCGACTGGGACCCCGGCCGGGCCACCGAGTTCAACGGGGCGGTGTGGCCCTGCCTGGGCTCGGCGGTCTGGGCGCTGCGGACGACCACCGGGTTCGCCGAGGCCGTACGGGCCGCCGTGGACCTGGGCGGGGACACCGACACGGTGGCGGCGGTCACCGGCACCCTGGCCGGCGCCCGCTACGGCCAGGCGGCGATCCCGGCGGAGTGGACGGCGCCGCTGCACGTGCCGCTGCCGGGGTTCGGCGGGCGGGTCCTCGACGCGGAGGGGCTGCGGGAGCTCGCTCAGCGGCTCGCTGACGGGAGGTAGTCCTCGGCGGGCAGTCCCGCGCCCGCCAGCAGCCGCCCTTCGGCGTACCCGAACGCGGCGGGCAGGAGCGCCCCTTCCCGGCCGCTGAGCAGCACGGTCAGCGTGCCGGTCGCGGGCAGGTCCGGCTCGGGCGCGGCGCCGATGCGGCGCAGCGCCTGGAGGGCGACGGGTTCGGCGGAGCCGTGGAAGGTGAACGCCCCTCCCCCGATCCGCTCGGCGAGGGCGGCCCGGATGGGCTCCTCGACCAGCTCGTAGTGCGTGCAGCCGAGCACCACGTCGGTGACGTCGGCGGGGGTCAGCGCGGCGGCGGCCGCGACCGCCGCGGCGACGGCCGTCTCGTCGGCGGCCTCGACGGCGTCGGCGAGTCCCGGGCACGGCACCTCGGTGACGGGGACACCGGCGGCGAAGTCCCGGATCAGCCCGCGCTGGTAGGGGCTGCCGGTGGTGGCGGGCGTGGCCCAGATCGCCACGCGCCCCCCGGCGGCAGCGGCGGGCTTGATCGCCGGCACGGTCCCGATGACGGGGATCACCGGTTCCAGCGCCGCCCGGAGGGTGGGCAGGGCGTGCACGGAGGCGGTGTTGCAGGCCACGATCAGCGCGTCCGGGCGCTGCCCTGCGGCGGCCCGCGCGACACCGAGGGCCCGCTCGGTGAGGTCGGCGGGGGTCCGGGGGCCCCAGGGCATTCCGTCGGGGTCGGAGGACAGGACGAGGTCCGCGTCCGGCCGCAGCCGCCGCATCGCGGCGGCAGCCGCGAGGAGGCCGATTCCCGAGTCCATGAGCGCGATCTTCACCCGGCCACTTTAGTCGACGCCCCTCGGACGGCGGCTCCCGGCGGGCCCGGCGGGCCGCCCGGGGGGCGTGCGGGCGCAGGAGGGCGGCGCACTCCCCCGCCACCCCGCCGAAATCCGCGACAGGCCCCGCAGGGTTCGGCACACTGCCCGCATGGGCCTTCTCAGCGCCGCCTGCCTCTCCCTCGCCGTGTGGCTCTGGCTCACGCTCGCCCAGGGGATGTTCTGGCGGACCGATGTGCGACTGCCCCCGCGCAGCGCGCCCGCCCGCTGGCCGTCCGTCGCCATCGTGGTCCCGGCCAGGGACGAGGCCGGGGTGCTGCCGTGCAGCCTGCCCTCGCTCCTGACCCAGGACTATCCGGGCGAAGCCGAGGTCATCCTGGTCGACGACGGGAGCACCGACGGCACCGCCGCCCTCGCGCTGCGGCTCGCCCGGGAGTACCCGGGGCTGCCCCTGTCCGTCGTCTCGCCCGGCGATCCCGACCCGGGCTGGACCGGCAAGCTCTGGGCGCTGCGCCACGGCATCGCGGTCGCCCGCACCTGCCACCCGACCGAGCCCGACTACCTGCTCCTGACCGACGCGGACATCGCCCACGAGCCCGACAGCCTGCGCGAGCTGGTCTGCGCCGCGACCTCCGCCGGGCTGGACCTCGTATCGCAGATGGCCCGGCTCCGTGTCGTCTCCTTCTGGGAACGGCTCGTCGTACCGGCCTTCGTCTACTTCTTCGCCCAGCTCTACCCCTTCCGCCGGGTCAACCGCCCCGCCGGCCGGACCGCCGCCGCGGCCGGCGGTTGCGTCCTGCTGCGGACCGGGGCCGCCGTGCGGGCGGGCGTGCCCGACTCGATCCGGCAGGCCGTCATCGACGACGTCTCCCTGGCCCGCGCCGTGCAGCGTTCCGGCGGCCGGATCTGGCTGGGACTGGCGGAGCGGGTGGACAGCGTGCGCCCCTATCCCGCGCTCGCCGACCTGTGGCGGATGGTCTCGCGCAGCGCCTACGCGCAACTGCGCCACCAGCCGCTGCTGCTGGCCGGGACGGTCACCGGGCTCGTGCTCGTCTATCTCGTCCCCCCCGTCGCCCTGTTCGCGGGGCTGGCCGCCGGCCGCCCGGGCACCGCCTGGGCCGGCGCCCTCGCGTGGCTGCTGATGGCGGGCACGTACCTGCCGATGCTGCGGTACTACCGGCAGTCGGCGCTGCTCGCGCCGCTGCTTCCGCTCACGGCGCTGCTGTACCTGCTGATGACCGTCGACTCGGCCGTGCAGCACTACCGGGGCCGGGGGGCGGCGTGGAAGGGCCGCACCTATGCCCGCCCGAGCGACGCCCGAAACGGCAAACTGCCGCCCGGGCCAACGTCATCCGAGGTCACCGGGCTGTGACGGCGCGTCAACACCAAGTCGGTGCAACAGCCAACCGTTGAGTACGAGTAGGAACAAGCCGGGGTGGAAGTGGCGAATCGTGCACGTGGACGTGAAGTGAAAGCTGTGGCGCTGACCTGCGAATATGCAGGTCAGCGGGGTGTTCGTCACACCTCGCTATGGACCCGGTGAAGTCGTGGGCTTAACTTAGGTCCCATGACCTCCCCCCGCTCCACTTATGGCGGCGGTTACTACTCCGCGCCCTCCTTCCCGGACACCCCCATCTACGACTCCCTCGTCGCCGAACGCGGCACTCCGCAGATCGCCCCGATCCGCGTCCCGGCCGCGTACGACTCCCCGAGCGCCGGTTATCAGAGCGGTGGGTACCTCCCGGCCCTGCCTTCCGCTTTGCCTGCGCTGCCCCCGGCCTCGCCGCAACAGCAGCCCGCGTACGGGTACCCCCCGTACCAGCAGCAGGCGGCGCAGCCGATGCCGCTGCAGAACGCGCCCGCGCCGTTCATCCCGCAGCAGCAGCCGGTCGGGGCCCGGGCGGGCTATGCACCGCAGCTCCAGCCGCAGCAGCCCCGCCCGGTCGCCACGGCCACCGGCTACGAGGCCATGCGCCCGGCGGCGCCGCGTCCGATGCAGGTTCCGGCTCCGGTGCCGGCCGCCTCGTACGAGGATCCGTACGGCCGCCCGTACCAGGGGCGGGGCTACTGAGCGGGCGCTGACGCCCGCTGGGGCAGCGGTGGGAGCGCCTGGCAGGATGCTCCCATGGCGAACTTGTATGTCCAGGCACTCCACGTACATCCCGTCAAGTCGGTAGCGGGGACAGCTCCCGACGAGGTGGCCGTGGAGCCCTGGGGCCTGTCCGGTGACCGGCGGTGGGCCCTGGTGGATGCCGAGGGCACGGTCCTCACCCAGCGCCAGCAGCCGCGTCTGGCTCTGGCGCAGGCCCGGCCGCTGGGGGGCGGCGGGGTGGCGCTGAGGGCGCCCGGTATGGCCGATCTGGTGGTGGAGGTTCCCGATCCGGGGCCGCTGGAGCCGGTCGTGCTGTTCGGCAAGAAGATCGAGGCCGTGGTCGCGGCGGGAGCCGCGGCCGACTGGTTCAGCGCGTACCTCGGGACCGGGGTGCGCCTCGTGCACATGGACGACCCCGCCGCTCGGCGGCCCGTGGACCCGGATTACGCACGGCCGGGCGAGACGGTGAGCCTCGCCGACGCCTATCCCGTGCTCCTCACCACGCTCGCGTCGCTGGACGCGCTCAACTCCCTGATCGCGCAGGGGGACCATCCCGAGGAGGGTCCGCTGCCGATGAACCGGTTCCGTCCCAATGTGGTGGTCGCCGGGGCGCAGTCGTGGGCGGAGGACGGCTGGCGGCGCATCGCGATCGGCGACGCCGTCTTCCGCGGGGTGCGCGAGTGCGGGCGGTGCATCGTGACGACGACGGACCAGCGGACGGCCGAGCGGGGCAAGGAGCCCCTCAAGACGCTGGCCAGGCACCGGAGGATCGGCCGGTCGCTGGCCTTCGGCCGGCAGCTGGTGCCGGTCCGGCTGGGCACGGTGCGGGTCGGCGACGAGGTCCGCGTCCTGGAGTGAGCCGACGCGGAGGCCCCGCGGAATGACACCTTCGAGGGGCTCTGGGGAAACTCTGGAACCGGGCGGTGCTGCCTGGCCGTTGGATCAGACGACACGTACGACGAGAAGGTGCCGGGACCGGGCACCGGATCGGGTGGCGTGATCCCGTACGTCCCGGAATGCGCGCAGCCGGGGTCTGCGGGAGTCTTGGACGGCAGGCAGGCGGAGGCTGGCACAAGTAGGGGGAGCCGGACCGTGTGGACAGCAATGGGTGTGTGGCGTTGGCGGCGCAATCCGCTGCGCCGCCCGACCGATCTCTTCGAGGCATGGGTGGCGCTCACCGCGCTGGTGTGCGTCCTGGTGGTGGCCCCGGTCGTCGGCTGGATCGCGGGCCTGGAGGTGGACGGGACGCTGCAGCGGGCGGCGCGCGAGCAGCGGCAGGAGCGGTATCTGGTTCCGGCGGTGGTGCTCCGGCCCGCCCAGGATCCGATCGCGCAAGCGGGCGCCGACCCGTCGGCGCAGCGGCAGACCCCGCAGCGCACGCAGATCGTGGCGGCGTGGACGGCTCCGGACGGCAGCAGTCACGAGGGCACGGTGCCGGCCGCGGAGGAGCCGCCGCAGGCCGGGGACCGGTTCCGGATATGGACCGATACGCAGGGCCGGCTGGTGGGGCGTCCGCTCGACCCGACGTCCGCCAGCAGCAATGCGGCGGTCGTGGGGCTGGCCGCGGGCGTCGGTGTGGCGGCGCTGGCGGAGACGGTCCGCCGGCTGGTCGTACGGCGGCTGGTGCATCGGAGGTACCTGCACCTGGACCGCGCCTGGGCCGCGGTGGGACCGGACTGGGGCCGGGCGGGCGCGGGCAGCTGACCTGGCGGCCGGGACGCTCCGCGCGCGCTACGGTGGACCGGCCGGAGCAGCCCGTTCATCCGCTGTGAGCGGCTCGGCGGGTTCGGTGGTTTCGGTCGGTTCGACAGTGCGAGGACGAGGGCGGGGGCGCGGCAGCACGATGGCACAGGGCACGGTCCAGGTGACGCACAGCGGGTCTTCGCGGTGGCGGCGCCGCTCCGGTGAATATCCGACGTTGGCCGCCGCGCTCGCCGTCGCGGGCGACGGGGACGTGCTGTCCATCGCTCCCGGCACCTACCGGGAGAACCTGGTGCTGCACCATGCCGTCACCCTGCGCGGGCCCGAGGGCGCGGCGGGTTCGGTGCGGATCGCCCCGCCCGACGGGGTGGCGCTGACCGTGCGCGCGTCGGCAGTGATCCAGGACCTCCATGTGGAGGGGCAGGACCGGGCGGCTCCCGCAGTGCTCGTCGAGGAGGGGTCCCCGGAGCTCGTCGAGGTGCGGGTGAGCACCCGGTCGGCGGCCGGTATCGAGGTGCGCGGCGGGGCCCGGCCGCTGGTGCGGCGGTGCACCGTCGAGAACCCGGCGGGCGTCGGGATCGCCGTGGTGGACGGGGGCGGCGGGGTGTTCGAGGAGTGCGAGGTGGTGGCCGCCGGGCAGAGCGGCGTCGTCGTGCGCGGCGGCGGCCATCCGCGGCTGGAGCGGTGCCGTATCCACCACGCCTCCGGCGCGGGCATCGCCGTCACCGGCGAGGGTTCGGGCCTGGAGGCCCTGGGCTGCGAGGTGTACGAGGTCCAGGGTGCCGGTGTGCAGATCGCCGCCCGCGCGGCGGCCCGCCTCACCGACTGTGCGGTGCACCGCACCTCGGCCGACGGGGTCACCCTCGACACGGACGCGGTGCTGTCCCTGTCCGGCTGCGACATCCACGACATCCCGGAGAACGCGGTGGATCTCCGCTCGCGTTCGGTGCTCACCCTCAGCCGCACCACGGTCCGGCGCTTCGGCCGCAACGGTCTGTCGGTGTGGGATCCGGGTACCCGGGTCGATGCGGAGTCCTGCGAGATCCATGACAGTACGGGCGACTATCCGGCGGTGTGGATCAGTGACGGGGCGTCCGTGTCCCTGGAGTCCTGCCGGGTCCACGACGTGCCGGACGCCGTCTTCGTACTGGACCGCGGTTCGCGCGCGGACGTGGTCGACAGCGATCTGTCGCAGGTGCGCAACACGGCCGTGTCGGTGAGCGACGGGGCGACCGCACAGCTGGACGACTGCCGGATCCGGGAGGCGGCGACGGGTGCGTGGTTCCGCGACCACGGCAGCGGCGGCACCTTGGCCAACTGCACCATCGACGGCGTGCAGACCGGGGTGATCGTCACCAAGGGCGCCGATCCCACGCTGGAGCGGTGCACCGTCAGCTCCCCCGCCGAGGCCGGGTTCTACGTGTCGGCCGGCGGCCGCGGGAGCTTCCGCTCCTGCCGGGTGACCGACAGCTCCGGCTTCGGCTTCCACGTCCTCGACGGCTGCCGCACCATGCTGACCCGCTGTCACACGGAGCGCTGCGCCCGCGGGGGGTACGAGTTCGCGGAGGACGGCCCGGTCGCCGAGGACTGCACCAGCGACGCCTCCGGTTCCCGGCAGGCCGGCCACGCGGGAGCGGGCGGTGCCGCGGCCGGGGAGCGGGCGGGCGTGCGTACGGTCACCGCCGCGCAAGGCGCCGTACCGCAGGCGGTGCATCCGGCGCAGGTGCCTGCGGCGCGCCCCGCGGAGGAGGCGGGGCGGGGCTCGGCGGCGCGGGCCTCCGGAGAGGTGCTGGGCCAGCTCGATGCACTCGTGGGCCTGGAGAGCGTCAAACGCGAGGTGCGCGCGCTCACGGACATGATCGAGGTGGGGCGGCGGCGGCAGCAGGCCGGCCTCAAGGCGGCCTCGGTGCGCCGGCACCTGGTGTTCACGGGCTCTCCGGGCACCGGCAAGACCACGGTGGCCCGGCTCTACGGGGAGATCCTCGCCTCCCTGGGAGTTCTGGAGCGCGGGCATCTGGTCGAGGTGTCCCGGGTGGACCTGGTCGGGGAGCACATCGGCTCGACGGCGATCCGGACCCAGGAGGCCTTCGAGCGGGCGCGCGGCGGGGTGCTGTTCATCGACGAGGCGTACGCGCTGGCGCCGGAGGACTCGGGCCGGGACTTCGGGCGCGAGGCGATCGACACCCTGGTGAAGCTGATGGAGGACCACCGGGACGCGGTGGTGGTGATCGTCGCCGGGTACACGGCGGAGATGGAGCGCTTCCTGACGGTCAATCCAGGCGTTGCCTCCCGCTTCTCGCGGACCATCACCTTCGGCGACTACGGGCCGCAGGAGCTGCTGCGGATCGTGGAGCAGCAGGCGGAGGAGCACGAGTACCGGCTCGGCGAGGGCACGGCCGGGGCACTGCTGACGTATTTCACGGAGCTGCCCAAGGGTCCGGCCTTCGGCAACGGCCGCACGGCGCGCCAGACCTTCGAGTCGATGGTCGAGCGGCACGCGGGCCGGGTGGCACAGCTGGCGGATCCGGGGACGGACGAGCTCACTCTGCTGTTTCCGGAGGATCTGCCGGTACTGCCGGCTCCTTGCTGATCCGGGGGCCCGGTACGGCGGTCCGCGGGGGCTTGCCCAAACGGGCGAGCAGGGCGTCGCGTTCGACGGTGAAGGCAGGGTCGGCCTGGTAGTCGAAGTGGCCGAGGATCGGAGCGGGCAGGGGGTGGCGGGCGCTGCGCCCATAGGCGACGGGGTCGGCGAGCGGCCCCCGGTCCACGGACTCGGCGGCGGTGAGTACCGGGCCTCCGATGGGGTCGGTGGCCCGCCACAGGTTGCGCCAGCAGTCGACCTCCCCGTGCAGGGCGGTGAGCGGCCCGGGCCCGAAGTAGGCCGGGAACCAGCGCCCGTAGAGCCGGGCGAGCGGCGATCCGTACGTGAGGAGGCCGACCCGGCGGCGGACGTGCGGAGGCAGCTGCCACACGGCGGCGGCCGCGAGGACGCTGCCCTGGGAGTGGCCGGAGATCACCAGGCGGCCGCCGGTGCGGCCGGTCCAGCCGGCCATCCGCCAGGTGAGGTCGGGCACGGCCCGCTCGGCGTAGCAGGGCGGTGCGAAGGGGTGGGCGGCGCGGGGCCAGAAGGTGCCCACGTCCCACAGCACGCCGATGGTGCGGCGGGCGGCCGGGTCGCGGTAGGCGCGCCGGCCCCAGGTGACGAAGAGGACGAAGCCGAGCCCCACCAGCCAGGAACCGGCGTCCTGGGCGGCGCGGGCCGCGGTGGCCAACAGGGGGTGCGCTCCGCGGGCCGCCTCGCCCGGGACCTGCCCGCTGAGCCAGGCTCCGGCGAGGGCGCCCGCGCCGAGGAGCAGGGTCGTACCGGCGACGGCCGCCACGAGCCAGGGCGCCTCGTCGGTGAGCGCGGCGGCGGCACGGACCCCGGCGATCCGGCGGCTGCGGTCGGCGTCGGGCTGCTCCCCCGGGTACTCGGCGGCCACGGTGGCGGCGAGCCGCCGCCGGACGCGGGCCGCGCGCGCCGCGAACCAGGCGGCGAGCAGGGCCAGTACGAGCAGTAGCGGCGGCAGGACGGCGGCCTGCCAGGAGAGCAGTACGGGCGGGCCGGCCAGCGGGGACCCGGCGAGGCCGGGCGTGGCGCCACCGTCGAGCCAGTCGGCGACGCGCTGGGCGACGCCCCCGGACAACACCCCGCCGAGGGCGCAGCCGAGGACGGCGACGGCGGGCCCGCCCAGCCCGTGGAGGGCGGCCGAGGGGTCGGGCGCGAGCCGGTACAGGCGGGCGGCGACGACGGCGAGGACGAGCACGCAGCAGCCCTGGCCGAGCATGAGCACGCCGAAGGCGAGGTCGCCGGGGAGCCGCCCGGCGGAGCTCCACCCGGGGCGCGACCAGCCGGCGTGGAGGAGGACGGCGGCCAGGAGGGCAAGTGCCGCGCCGGGCAGGGCGGTGACGGCGGCGCGGTCGAGGCGGTGGTCGGCGCGTGCCTCGGTACGGCCTCGCCGGCAGACCACCCAGGCGACCGCGAGCGCTCCGGCGGCGAGGAGCAGTTCAAGCACCCAGCCGACGGCTTCGAGGGCGGGGGTGCCGGCGCGGCGGTCGTACCGGGCGGTGGGTACGGCGACGGCGACCGCGACGGTCAGCAGCCCGGCGGCGGTGTGCGCGGCGCGCAGCCGGGCCACGAGCCGCCGCCCGTACCAGAATCCGGAGCGGCCGAGCGCGGGCGGCGGACCGGGGGCGGCGGGGGCCGGGGGCGGCGGACCGGGGGCGGCGGGAACCTGAGCGGCGGGAGCCGGGGCTGCACCCGCGGCAGCGACGCCCGTGCAGGCGGCGGGGGCTTCGGCCGGGGAACCGGCAGCCGCCTCGGCCGTGCTGCCGGCGGGGGCTTCGGCGGTGGCTTCCGCCGGGGGCGACTGGGACTCGTACGCGCTCCACGTGCGGTTCGAAAGGAACCACAGCAGCCAGGTCAGCGCGGCGGGCACCAGCGCACCGAGCGCGAGCCGCCGCCCGGGCTGCCCCCACCACCCGCCGGGTTCCAGGAAGCCGAGCCAGGAGCGACGGCCGGTGCACTGCGCGGAGCCCGCGCACTGCCAGGCGAAGAGGTCGAGCGCGACCTCGCAGGCAGCGGCGATGAGCAGCACGGTGAGGCTCAGCGCGAGGATGCGGACGAGGACCCCGTACGCCCGCACTGCACGCGGCGGGGCGTCCCCGGCGGGCGGGGCGGGCCGGGCCCAGTGGGCGAGGTTGACCACCATGAAGGGCAGGAGCAGCAGCCACAGGGCTCGGGCTCCGTTGCCGGAGGTGAGCCGCGACCAGCAGTAGGCCTCGATCACGGGCCGGCCGGTGTACCTCTCGGGGTGGGCCTCGGCATCGGCGTCCTCGGCGCGGCGGAAGACGGCGGCGGTGGAGTCGCCGGTGACCCGCACGGTGCGCGGATCGCCGAGCAGCTCGTCGGGGGACGAGCCGTGGACTCCGTGGACGCGGAGTTCGAGGGCCAGGGGGCGTGGGGCTGGGGGAATGTCCGGCACGGCGGCCTCCGCTCGCGGTGGCGGGATCAGCGCAGGTCCAGCATCCCGCGCAGGCGGGCGCGTGCCTAGGGGGTGTCCCCCGTAAGAGGGGCCGGGCCGCAGACATCTGACGACACGCCGGGTATGGTGCGCCCGCACGCCCGCACGCCCGCACGCCCGCACGCCCGTACGGGGCGCACAGGCGTTCCGTACGCGCGTTCCGCACCCCGCAACACCGCAGGAGGGACCGACATGGCTCGCCGACTCCGCCCGGTGGGGCTGGACTTCACCGAGGACGCCCCGGTACGCCTGACCTTCGCCACCCGGACGGCCGCCGCACCGGAGGCCGTCTACCGGGCACTGGCCGAGGAGGTCGAGGGCTGGCCGCGCTGGTTCCGGGCGGTGACCCTGGCCCGGCCGACGCACGGCGGGGCGGGCCGGGAGATCAGGCTGCTGGGCGGTGTCCGCTTCCAGGAGACGATCATGGCCGCGGATCCCGAGCAGCGCTACGCGTACCGCGTCGACGAGACCAATGTGCCCGGCGTCCGGGCCTTGTTGGAGGAGTGGCGGCTCACCCCCGCCGACGCGGGCTCCGGCACCCGCGTCCGCTGGACGTTCGCCGCGGACGGCTCGGCGGCGTTCCGTCTCGCCCTGAGCGCCGCCCGACCTGGCCTCGGGCACTCCTTCCGCGCGGCCGTCCGCGCGCTGGACGCCCGCCTGCCGGCCCAGCGTTCGGCGGGCCACGAGCAGTGAGGGACGGGCGATGAGGCACGGGCGGTGAGACGCGCGGGGCCCGGACGGGCCCCGCTGCCGGCCGGACCCCCGTCACCGGCCGGACCCCCATCACCGGCCGGGCGCCGCGCCACAGGGGGGCGGGAGCCGGGCCTGCGGTCAGGCCGCGGGTTCGCGCCAGACGCCCGTGGTCAGCAGGGTCTCGATCGTCTTCGCGTACGGGGCGATGTCCAGGCCCTGCGCGGCCAGCCACTCGTCCGAGTAGTACTTGTCGAGGTACCGCTCGCCCCCGTCGCACAGCAGGGTGACCACGCTGCCGGTGCGGCCCTCCGTGACCATCTCCGAGATGATCTTCAGTGCGCTCCACACGCCCGTGCCGGTCGAGCCGCCCGCCTTGCGACCGATGGCCTGTTCCAGCGCGCGGCACGCGGCGACGCTCGCCGCGTCCGGGACCTTCATCATCCGGTCGATGGCCCCCGGCACGAAGCTCGGCTCCATCCGCGGTCGGCCGATGCCTTCGATGCGCGAGCCGCAATCGCTGCTCGCGTCGGGGTCGTTGCCGGTCCAGCCGTCGAAGAAACAGGAGTTCTCCGGGTCGGGGACGCAGACCCGGGTGTCGTGCTGCATGTAGTGCACGTAGCGCGCGATGGTCGCGGACGTGCCGCCGGTCCCGGCGGTCGCCACGATCCAGGCGGGCTCGGGGTACCGCTCCAAGCGGAGCTGCTGGTACATCGATTCGGCGATGTTGTTGTTGCCGCGCCAGTCCGTGGCCCGCTCGGCGTACGTGAACTGGTCCATGTAGTGACCGCCGGTGCGCGCCGCGAGGTCCGCCGACTCCTCGTACATCTTCATCGGGTCGTCCACGAAGTGGCATTCCCCGCCGTGGAATTCGATCAGGCGGCACTTCTCGCGGCTGGTGGTGCGCGGCATGACGGCGATGAACGGGACGCCGATGAGCTTGGCGAAGTACGCCTCGGAGACCGCGGTCGAGCCGGAGGAGGCCTCGATGACCGGGCGGCCGGGGCGGACCCAGCCGTTGCACAGCGCGTAGAGGAACAGCGAGCGCGCGAGGCGGTGCTTGAGGGAGCCCGTCGGGTGCGTGGACTCGTCCTTGAGGTAGAGGTCGATGCCCCACGCCTCGGGGAGCGGGAAGCGCAGCAGGTGCGTGTCGGCGGAGCGGTTGGCGTCGGCCTGGACCTTGCGGACGGCCTCTTTCAGCCAGGCGCGGTAGTCCGCGTCGCTGCGGTCGACGTCAACCGTCGTGACCGCGGTACCGGAGGTACCGGTGGTAGCTGTGGTGCTCATGCGCCGTGCTCCTTCGTGCGTTTCTTCGCCCCCTGCTTTCGCAATGTACCTCCCTCACCTGCACAAACGGTCACTTTGGGTATCCATGCGGATCGCTTTCGATCGCGTTCGGTTGCATACACGGGCACCGTGGGTGACCCTGGGGTATTACCGAGGGTGCAGCACCCGTAACACTCATGTCGGGGAGTCGCAGCCGTGATCAGTCATTCCCGCAGGCACTGCGTCGTCGAACTGCAGGCCCTGCCGTCCCGGATCGGACAGATCCGCCGGATCGTATGCGCGCAATTGCGCCACTGGCAGCTCGACCCGCTCATAGACCGGGCTGCGCTCGGCGTGACGGAGTTGCTCAGCAACGTCCACCGTCATGCGCAGCCGGACAAGACCTGCACGGTCGAGATCGAACTCCGCCTCGGGCGCCTGACGGTCTCGGTGATCGACAGCGATCCGCGGCTTCCGGTCCTGCGCGAGGCGGCCGCCGACACACTGGAGACCTGCGGGCGCGGACTCGCGCTCGTCGCGGCGGTCAGCGAGGCCTGGGGCGCGCGCCACCAGGACGACGGCCCGGGCAAGGTGGTGTGGTTCTCCCTCCGCGCCGCCCCCGCACCGGCGGCGCCACAGCGCCCGGTGCGCATCGGTTCCAAGCCCGTACGAGAGCCCGCGGCGACCGCGATCGTCGCCGTGGACCCGGAAGCCGTCCCGACCGGCCTGTCGGTGGCGGCGTCGGTCGGTGCCGGGCCCGGGTAGCGGTTCCGCCGCCGCAGCCGCCACGAGCCGGCAGCCGCCACGGCCCCCGTAGCCACCGCGACCCCCGCAGCCACCGCTCGCACCGCTACCGCCGCGTACCACCGCGGCTCGTATCGACGCCGGGCGCCCCAGCGCACCGGCCTGGGTCAGGCCGCCGCGCCCAGGGTGCCCAGCGGGTCGTCGAGCACCGGCTGCCACGCCAGCTCCGCGGCGCCCACCAGGCTGTTGTGGTCGAGCGTGCAGGGCAGGATCGGCACTCCCCCGCTGCGTCCCCACAGGCTGCGGTCCGCGACCACCGCGCGCAGCCGCTCCGGGTCGGCTTGAAGGAGATCGCGGTGCAGGCCGCCGAGGATGATCCGGTCGGGGTTCAGGATGTTCACCAGGCCCGCCAGGCCCAGGCCGAGCCGGTCGATGAGCTCCTCGGCGGCGGCCCGTACCGAAGGCTGCGCGTACTCCTCGCGCAACAGGTCACGGGCCTGCTGGAGCAGCGAGACCCGGGGGCCGGGGGTGCGGCCCGCCGCGGTGAGGAAGGCCAGCGGGTCCGCCTCCACGTCGAGGCAGCCGCGGCCGCCGCAGTGGCAGGGCCGCCCCTCCGGGTTCACGGTGAGGTGGCCCACCTCCAGGGCGAGGCCGGAACTCCCGCTGTGCAGACGGCCGTCCAGGACCAGCGCCCCGCCCACCCCGCGGTGGCCGGTGGCCACGCACAGCAGGTGCTGGGCGCTGCGGCCCGCGCCGTGGCGGTGCTCGGCGAGGGCCGCCAGGTTGACGTCGTTCCCGGTGAGCGCGGGGCCGTCGATCCCGGCCGCCTTCACGCATTCGGCGAAGACCGCCCGTACGGGAGCACCGGCCGGCCAGGCCAGGTGCAGCGGGTTGAGGGCCGTGCCCTCCGGCTCCGCGACCGCCGACGGAACCGCGAGTCCCGCGCCGACGCAGCGCCGACCGGTCTCGGCGAGCAGCGCCGCGCCCGCTTCGACGACGGCGCCGAGGACCTGTGCCGGATCGGCGGAGACGGTGACCTTGCCGGGGGCGGTGGCGACGATCCGGCCGCCGAGTCCGACCAGCGCGGCCCGGAACCCGTCGGCGTGCACCTGCGCGGCCAGGGCCACCGGGCCGTTCTCGTCGATGGAGAGCCGGTGCGAGGGCCGGCCCTGCCCGCCGCCCGCCCCGCCGGGGCGGGAGTCGACGCGGATCAGTCCCAGGGCCTCCAGTTCGGCGGCCACGGCCCCGGCGGTCGCCCGGGTGACGCCCAGCTCGGCGGTCAGGACGGCACGGGTCGGGGCCCGGCCGGTGTGGACGAGCTCCAGCGCCGGGCCGAGGGCGCCGCGGCCCCGCTCCAGTTTCGTCCTGGTGGACGCGGTGGACGCGGTGGACGCGGTGGTCACTTCCCCCACCCGCTGCGGGGCCCCGTTGCCGTTCATGACAGCGATCCTCGCATGATCGGTGGGGTGCGCGGCGCCGCCGATCAGCCGGGCGGCGCTCCGGGCAGGTCAAGGCCGCTGACGCGCAGGGTGAGGTTCAGCCGCCCGGCGAGCCCGAGCCAGGCCGGGCCGGTGCCGGGCATGACCTTCGGCACCCCGTGGTAGGCCAGGCGGGCCGGGCCTCCGAAGACGAACAGATCCCCGCTGCGCAGCTCCACGTCCGTGTAGGGGCGGCCCCGCGAGGCGGTGGTGCCGAAGCGGAACACGCAGCCGTCGCCGAGGCTGAGCGAGACGACCGGAGCCCCGGACTTCTCGTCGGAGTCGCGATGCATGCCCATGCGGGAGTCACCGCCGTAGAAGTTGATCAGCGCGATGTCATAGGCCGCCTCGGCCGCCGGGGCCGTGTCGCCGCGGCCGTAGGCGCAGGCCACCGCTTCCCGCCCCAGCTGGGCGAGCCAGTCGGGCATCGGTTTGACCGGCGCCCCGTCGCCGTCGACGGCGGTGCGGGCGTACCCGTACGGATACCAATGCAGACCGAGGCACACCTGGCGGGCGGTCATCGTCCCGCCGCCCGGGGTGTGCACCGTACGCAGCCCGGCGGGCGGGCGGGCCCACGCCCGGCAGGCCGCGAGCAGCTCGCGCTGGCGCTCGGGAGCGAGCCAGTCCGGCACGTGCACGGCACCCGGGGCGATCTCGGTCCGCTCGCGCGGGAAGAGTTTCCCATTCATGCTCCCCATTGTCGTAGGCGGCTGCGACACTGCCCGCATGAAGATCATCGACTATGTGGAAACCCTGACGCGGGAAGGCGAGTTGCTCGCCGACGTGGCGGAGCGGGCGGGTACGGACACTCCGTGCCCACCTGTCCGCAGTGGCGTGTTGCCGATCTGCTGCGGCACACGGGGGCGGTGCACCGGTGGGCGGCCGGTTTCGTACGGGACGCGGCCTTGGAGCCCGCGCCGTTCCCGCAGGCGCCGGAACTGGTCGGAGCGGAGCTGCTGGCATGGTTCCGGGAGGGCCACCGGGCGCTGGTGCGCACGCTGACCGACGCCCCGGCCGACGTCCAATGCTGGACCTTCCTGCCGACGGCCGCGCCCTCGCCGCTGGCCTTCTGGGCACGGCGCCAGGCGCACGAGACCGCGGTGCACCGGATGGACGCGGAGGCGGCGCTCGGCGCGGTGTACGGGCCGGTGACCGCTGAGTTCGCCGAGGACGGGGTGGACGAGCTGCTCGTCGGCTTCCACGCCCGCCCGCGCAGCCGGGTGCGGACGGAGGAGCCGCGGGTCCTGCGGATCCGCGCCGCCGACACCGGCGCGGTGTGGACCGTGCACCTGTCCCAGGAACCGCCCCGCACGGTGCTCGGCGACGCGGGCCCCGCGGACTGCGAGGTGACCGGCGAGGCGTCCTGGCTGTACGCGGCCCTCTGGAACCGCCTTCCCCTGTCCGGCCCCGAGGTGACCGGTGACCAGGCCCTGGGCCGCCTGTGGACCGAAACCGCCGGCATCTGAGCCCGTACCGGCCGACCCCGGCGTCCGAGGCCGGCCCGCCTCCGGGGCGGGGGCGCCCGGCCTCGGACGACGGGGTCCTCACTGACCGGATGCCACCGTCTGCGCCGCGCGACGAGCGCGAGGCCGAACACTCATGAGGCGACCGCTTATTGGTTTGCCGCCGGCCAGTCCGGCCGGATAGGAAGCTCGCATGCTACGAGGCAGCAAGGTCGGGCTCAGGGCCCGGCACGAGGAAGACATCCCGATCCTGCGGGCCGAGCTCTACGACGACGTGGTCAACTCCTCGCGGGCCGAGAGCAGGCCGTGGCGGCCGATCACGCCCGGCTCGAATGATCCGCGGCTGGTGGTGGACGACAAGGAGCAGGGCAGCGTCCAGTTCTCCGTGGTGGAGCTGGACGGCGGGACGCTCGTCGGCACCGCGACGCTGTGGGGCATCGACAACCACCACCGGTCCGCGCACGTCGGACTGGGGCTGCTGCCGTCCGCCCGCGGCAAGGGCTACGGCACGGACGTGGTCGCGGTGCTGTGCCACTACGGTTTCATCGTGCGCGGCCTGCAGCGGCTGCAGATCGAGACGCTGTCGGACAACACCGCGATGCTGCGCTCCGCCGAGCGCAACGGCTTCGTCCGCGAGGGCGTGCTGCGCTCCTCGGCCTGGGTGATGGGCGAGTTCCTCGACGAGGTACTGCTCGGGCTCCTCGTCCAGGAGTGGAAGCAGGACTCGAAGGTCTAGTGCTGTGGCCGAAGGTTTGCCGGGTCGCGTTGTCCGGTGCGGTGCATCGCAAGGCGGAGGCCCGCGGCTCGTACCGGACGTACTTGCGCGGTCCGACAACGCAGCGAGGTGCCGTGCCGGGCGGCGAGACCCGGTGGACCTTTCCGGTCACAGCACTAGCCGAGTGGGCCCGATGCCCTCAGTGGTCGGAGGCCATCCGGGATCGTTTTGACCGGGGTGGTGGCGGGCCGGCCGTGCCGGGGTGCCATGGCAGCGGCCCCCGAGCCGGTCAGGGGGCACTCACCTGGCGGTGGGTGTGGGACGTGCACCCACGGCGACGTGCGGCACAAGGGGTTTCCGGCACCGAAACACCTGGTCAGGGCTCATCCGCGGTGCGGTCGGGTGCCTGGGCGGTCCTGGGGGCTGCCTGGGAAAATGGGAGAGAGGATCCCGGTCAGCGTCTCCCGCCCGGCGGTGGGCACTGAACCCAGAAGGGCCGAACTCATGATCATCTTTGGCACCAAGGTATACCTGTACCAACTCGCGATACTCACGCTGACGTGCCGTCACTGCGGCAACCCCGCCGCGCACACGATCACGAAGCACGTCACCAAGTTCACGTTGTTCTTCGTGCCGCTGTTCCCCGTCTCGACGAGGTATGCGACGCAGTGCACGTTCTGCGGCTTGGAGCAGGAGGTGCCCAAGGAGTGGGCCCAGCAGTCGCAGGCGCAGGCGCAGGCCGCAGGCGCTGCCGGCGCCGAGGCGTACGGGCACTCGCGGTAGCCGTACGAGCACCCTGGAGCTGACAGTCGCCGACGTCGAGACGCTACCGCTCCGACCGGCCGACGGCCGCGGCAGCCGGCGGGTAGGGATCCGGATCCGCCCGCCCACAGGGGCAGGACCACGCGGCTCCTCAACGCCCGGCGGCCGGGGCGCCACGGGGCGCCTCGGGGAACCCGCACCCCTCACGCGTGGGGCACCGGGCGAGGGCGCTCGGGCTCCCCCGGCCAGCGGACGAGACCGCGCAGCCGACGTGGGGCCGCCCGGCGGCCATGGCAGCCAGCGGGCGGGGGCCCGCATGCGACCGCCCGACGGGCCGGTGCACGACGCCCCGACGCCCGACGCCCGACGCCCGACGCCCGACGGGCAGAGGCAAACCGGCCGGCAGGGTCGTCGCCCGGATCTTGTTCCCCCACCAGGACCTGCCCGATGGGTCGGTTCAGGTAAGGCCTCCGACCTCCCTCAAATGATCGGTGATCGCGTCCCGCGTCCTCATCAACCGCCTGGCGGGCTCGACCAGAGCAGAACCGTCGCGCGACCGTGCGACCTCGGCGAGCAGCCGGTAGAGAGGGGCGACCTGGTCTTCCAACGACTTGACGAGGTCGAAGGCGCTACGCGGCCCCACCAGGCGCACTACTGTCCCCTGCCGCCGCACGTGGCCTATGTGGCCGTCGACAACCGCGACAACCTCCTGCATGTCGACCTCGCGACCCTCGTCCAGATGCTCAGCCGTCTGCCGGAGCGTGCGTGCGATGTCCGTGGCCGCCTGCAGCAGGTCGGTGTACGACTGGAGCGACCTGGCTTCCTGCTCGGCGTACCGGGCCCGCCGCCACTTGCTCCGCTCCACGTACATGTTGCCTGCGAGCGTCAGGGCGACTGCCGCAAGGGCGGAGGCCACAGGCACCACTTGAGTCGTTATGTCAGCCACAGGGCAGGAGTGTGCCACCCCGGAAGCGAGCGGTGCGGCCGGCCCGGTCCACGGCGATGACACAACCTCCCCCGCCCCAGCCCGGCGCGTCACTCCGTTAATGACTATCCGGCGGATCACGAGCGAAGCCAGAGGCGAATAGTGGGGGCGCGCCCGGCCGCGAGGGGGCTCCGGGGGGCCGACGGCGCGACTCACGGCGTCGACGGCGGCAGGCGCCGTTGGCGGTGGGGGTCAGCGGGTGAAGGCCGACGTTGTGGGCGCGTTGCGTGGCGGCGTGAGGCGCGACCGGGCGCAGGACAGGCTGACGGGCGGGGCGCGCCCGGCAGCGAGGGGGCGCCTGCGCACCGGACCCAGAGCGCCGGGGGCGGGTGCGTTGCGGGTGCGCTGCGGGCGGCAGCCAGGCGCCGCCGGCGTTGGGGGCAGGCGGTGGGGGCAGGCGGTGGGGAAGCCGCGGTGTGGGCGAGTTGGGTCGCGGCGTGCGGACGCGACCCGGGCGCGGGACCCGCCGACGGGCAGGGGCGCGCCCGGCCGCGAGGGGGCTCCGGGGGGCGACGGCGTGCGCCGGACGCACGGCGCCGGGGGCGGGCAGGCGTTGTCGGCTCTTGGAGTCAGGTGGTGGGGAGGCCGACGGCGTGGGCGAGTTGGGTCGCCGCGTGCGTGAAGAAGGTGTCGCGGTCTTCGACTACGCGGTTGAACTGGCCGAACAGCTCGAAGGAGATCAAGCCCGCCAACTGCGCCCAGGCTGCCACCAGGGACGCAGTGGCCTCGGGGGGCAGGCCCTGGGCGAAGTCCGCGGTCATGCGGACGGCCTCGGGGCGCAGGGCGGCGGGCAGGGGCGGGAGGGCGAGCCCGCGGCCCTCGTAGGCGGCCCGGACGACGCCGATGAGGGTGTTGCCGACGCGGGAGGCGGGGCCGACCGTGTCCACGGGGGCGCTGTAGCCGGGCACCGGGGAACCGTAGATGAGGGAGTACTCGTGCGGATGCTCCAGCGCCCAGGCCCGTACGGCCTCGCAGACCGCGACCCAGCGCGCGCGGGGCAGGGCGGCTGCGGCGAGGGCGCGGGCGTCCGCCTCCTCGGCGGCGGCGCCGACGCTGTCGTAGGCGTCGACGATCAGCGCCGTGAGGAGCTCGTCGCGGCTGGGGAAGTAGCGGTAGAGGGCCGAGGAGACCATGCCCAGCTCTCTGGCCACCGCGCGCAGCGAGAGTTTGGCTGCGCCCTCGGCCGCGAGCATGCGGCGGGCCTCGTCCTTGATGGCGGCGGTCACCTCGATGCGGGCCCGTTCCCGGGCCCCGCGCACGGTACTCATGCGTTCAGTGTGCCATGCAGGGAGAGCAGCGCCCACAACGAGCAGCAGCGATCCAAGTCGAGAGCAGTGCTCTTGCTTTGGTGCATCAATCCGTGCACACTGATCTCAAGCGAGAGCACCGCTCTCCAAATCGCTTCCGGAGGCCGTCATGACCGCCCGCTCCCCCTACTACGTCCAGGCCGGCCCGCTCGCCACCCGTTTCAACTCGCTCTTCGGGAAGCTCGCCCGCCTCGGTGTCAGCCTGGCCGGCTCCGCCGAACTGTCGGTGCGCGGACGCAAGTCCGGCCAGATGCAGCGGATCCCGGTGAACCCGCACGCCTACGCAGGACAGCAGTACCTGGTCTCGGCGCGCGGCCACTCCCAGTGGGTCCGCAACATGCGGGCGGCGGGCGGCGGCGAGCTCCGCGTGGGACGCAAGGTGCGGACCTTCACGGTCGTCGAACTCACCGACCCCGCCCAGAAGGCCCCGGTGATCCGCGCCTACCTGGAGAGGTGGGGCTGGCAGGTCAACCAGTTCTTCCAGGGCGTCTCGGCGGAGTCCTCCGACGCGGAGCTCCAGGCCGTGGCCGACGACCACCCCGTCTTCGCCCTCACGGTGTCGAACTGACCGCCCGCCGCGACCACGCCACGTACCGCCGGCCGGAGGCGGCCCCACCGGCACCCACCCCGGAGAGGAGAGGACTGCCGCCCGCCCCTGTGCCACACGCCCCGAAAGGCCCCTGGCCGCAGCGCCCCTGCCGCAGCGCCGGGCCTGGGCCGCCGGGCCCCAGCCCCCGCCCCGGCCCCGGCCCGCAGCCGCCCGGCCTCAGCCCTGACCCTCGCCCCGGCCGGCCCCCGAACCCTGACCCGAGCCCGAGCCCGAGCCCACGCCCGAGCCCGAGCCCTCGCCCGAGACGGCACCCGCACCCGCGCCCCGGTCCGCCGCCTGCGCCCGGCCGCGCGCCTGGCGGCCGTCGAGCACGTGCAGCGCCTTGCGGGCCAGCGGGTACGTCCGCACCAGGTCGGCCAGCGTCGTCGAACCCCGGGTGATCCGGGCGAAGGCCCGCCACGCCGGGCGGAAGCCGGTGATCGCCGCGTGCAGGAGCCCCGGCTTCGCCTCGAAGAGGGTCAGCATCCGCCGCCCGACCCCCATCTCGACGCCCAGGCCGGCCTTGATGGCGAAGGCGTAGTTCAGGGCCTGGCGCCGCGCGTCCACCGCGTCCTGCGCCTCGGAGATCTTCACGGCCCACTCCCCCGCCAGCCGGCCCGAGCGCAGGGCGAACGAGATGCCCTCCCGGGTCCACGGCTCCAGCAGTCCGGCCGCGTCGCCCGCCACCAGCACCCGGCCGCGCGAGAGCGGCGATTCGGGCGTGCGGCACCGCGTCAGGTGGCCGGAGGAGATGGACGGCTCGAAACCGGCCAGGCCCAGCCGGGCGATGAAGTCCTCCAGGTACCGCTTGGTGGCCGCGCCCTCTCCCTTGGCCGAAATGACACCCACGGTGAGGGTGTCCCCCTTGGGGAAGACCCAGCCGTAGCTGCCGGGCAGCGGGCCCCAGTCGATGAGCACCCGTCCCTTCCAGTCCTCGGCGACCGTCTCCGGAACGGGGATCTCCGCCTCCAGACCGAGATCCACCTGCTCCATCTCGACCCCGACGTGCGCGCCGATCCGGCTCGCGCTGCCGTCCGCACCGACCACGGCCCGGGCCAGCACGGTCTCCCCGCTCGACAGAACCACGGCGACGGTCCGCCGGTCGGGCACCGCCGCCCCGTGCTGTTCGACGCGCGCGACGGCCGTACCCGTACGCACCGTCGCGCCGGCCTTCTCGGCCTCCGCGACGAGACCGGCATCGAACTCGGGCCGGTTGATGAGCCCGAACAGCATGTGCTTCGCGCGGCGGGTCCGGGTCAGCTTCCCGTTCAGCGAGAAGGTGACCGCATGGATCCGGTCCTGGAGCGGCAGCACGAAGCCCGGCGGCAGGGCGTCGCGCGACGGGCCGATGATCCCACCGCCGCAGGTCTTGTACCGGGGCAGCTCGGCCTTCTCCAGCAGCAGGACGCGCCGCCCCGCCGTCGCCGCCGCGTGTGCGGCCGAGGCGCCGGCCGGGCCGGCCCCGACCACCACCACGTCCCAGACCTCGCCGGTCCCCCCGGCCCTGTCCTCGCCCGCCCCCTGAGCGCCCTGCTCTGCTGCGCCGGACCCGCCGACGGTGCTTTCGTCGCTGCTCACGATGTGCTGCTGCTCCTGATCATGCGGTTGCTCCGATGCCGGGGAAATCCTACGGCGCGCGTTCCGCTCGTCCTGCTGTGCGAGGATCGGGACCGTCTCCCGCCGTACCCGGTATACGCGCACCACGCGGATCGGGCGGCGTACACGTAGAACAACGTCGCACCCATGAGGAGCGTGCCCATGTCGCCGAATTCGGTCGCCGAGACCATCGCCTCGCTGATGCCCCGCGCCAAGCAGGAGCTGGCCGAGCTGGTGGCCTTCCAATCGGTGGCGGACTTCGCGCAGTTCCCCCGCAGCGAGAGCGAGGCCGCCGCGAACTGGGTGGCGGACGCGCTGCGCACCGAGGGCTTCCAGGACGTGGCGCTGCTCGACACCCCTGACGGCACGCAGTCGGTGTACGGGTTCCTGCCCGGCCCCGAGGGCGCCCCGACCGTCCTGCTCTACGCCCACTACGACGTTCAGCCGCCGCTGGACGACGCCGCCTGGACCTCCCCGGCCTTCGAGCTGACCGAGCGCGACGGCCGCTGGTACGGGCGCGGCGCGGCGGACTGCAAGGGCGGGTTCATCATGCACCTGCTCGCGCTGCGCGCCCTGAAGGCGAACGGCGGGGTGCCGGTGAGCGTGAAGGTGATCGTCGAGGGCTCGGAGGAGCAGGGCACCGGCGGCCTCCAGCGGTACGCCGAGGCCCACCCGGAGCTGCTGGCCGCCGACACGATCGTCATCGGCGACGCGGGCAACTTCCGCCTCGGCCTGCCGACGGTGACGGCCACGCTGCGTGGGATGACCCTGATCAAGGTGAAGATCGACACGCTGGCCGGCAACCTGCACTCCGGCATGTTCGGCGGTGTCGCCCCCGACGCGCTGGCCGCGCTGATCCGTGTACTGGACTCGCTGCGGGCGGCGGACGGCTCCACGACGGTCGACGGGCTGGCCTCGGATGCGGTGTGGGAGGGGCTCCAGTACCCGGAGGAGGACTTCCGCTCCGACGCACGCGTCCTGGACGGCGTCGAGCTGATCGGCGAGGGCACGGTCGCGGACCGCCTGTGGGCCCGGCCCGCGGTGACGGTGCTGGGCATCGACTGCCCGCCGGTGGTCGGCGCGACCCCGTCGGTGCACGCGAGCGCCGGCGCGCTGATCAGCCTGCGCGTGCCGCCGGGCGTGGACACCGCCGAGGCCATCAAGCTGCTGGAGGCCCACCTCCTGGCGCACACGCCGTGGAAGGCGCGCCTGGAGCTGGAAGTCGTGGGTCAGGGCCAGCCGTTCCAGGCCGACACGAGCAGCCCGGCGTATGCGTCGATGGCGGCGGCCCTGCGGGAGGCGTACGACGGCCAGGAGATGCAGATCAGCGGCATGGGCGGCTCGATCCCCCTGTGCAACACGCTGACGTCGCTGTACCCGCAGGCGGAGATGCTGCTCATCGGGCTGAGCGAGCCGGAGGCGCAGATCCACGCGGTGAACGAGAGCGTCTCGCCGCAGGAGCTGGAGCGCCTCTCCGTCGCGGAGGCCCTCTTCCTCGTCAACTACGCGGAGTCCAAGCGGGGCTGACCCCGCAGTCGGTGCGCGTGCGCGCGTGAGGCGTGTACGGCTGCACGGCTGCACGGCTGCACGGCATGTCCGGATGTACGCCCGGGGCGGAGTGCGCCCTGGGCGTACTCCGCTCCCGGCGAAGTCGGGGGCCCCGCGCGGGCGTCCGCTCGTACGCTCGCCGTATGGATCTTGTAGAAGTCATCCCGGGCCGGCTCCACATGCTCCGCTTCCCGATCGGCCAGGCGTATCTCTGGCAGGACGGCGAAGCCCTCACCCTCGTCGACGCGGGCCACGCCGGCTCGGCGGACGCCATTGAAGAGGCGATACGTTCCCTCGGGCTGCGGCCGGAACGGCTGGAGCGGATCGTCCTGACCCACTGCCACGGCGACCATGTCGGGGCCGCCGGCGAGCTCGCCGCCCGCCACGGCGCCCGCGTCCTCGCGCACCGACTGGACGCGCCCGTGATCCGGGGCGACCGGCCCGTGCCCGAACCGGTGCTGCTGGACTGGGAGTTGCCCTACTGGGAGCACGCCAAGACCGTGCCCGAGGCCCCGCCGACCCGCGTCGACCGGGAGCTGGAGGACGGCGAGGTGCTCCCCTTCGGCGACGGGGCGGTGGTGGTCCACGCCCCCGGCCACACCCCGGGCAGCATCGGCATCCATCTGCCGCGCCACGGCGTGCTGTTCGCCGGTGACTGCATCGCGGGAGTGGGGCAGGTGATGCTGGGCGTCTTCAACGTGGACCGGGCCCAGGCGCAGGACTCCTTCCGGCGCCTCGCCGCACTGTCCCCGACCCTCGCGTGCTTCGGCCACGGCGATCCGCTCACGGCGGACGCCGCCACGACCCTCGCCGAGGCCGCCGCCTGACGCCGGCCGCCCGCCGCCGGAAGCCACCGACGGCGGGCGGGCCCGGGCCGGGCCGGGCCGGGCCACGAGGTGCTACGGCGTGGGACGGCCCGCCTCCAGGTAGGCCGGGCGCCCCGCCTCACGGGCTCGCAGCGCCCGGCGCAAGCGCTCGTACCGCTGCGGCGGCAGCAGCGCGCCCGCCTCCTCCTCCGTCACGAACCTCCACTCCCGCAACTCCGGCCCCGGCAGCCGCAGCCCGGCCGCCGCCCGCTCCGACAGCCTTCCGCCGTCGAACAGCATCCGCAGCCCCCCGTACGCCGGAGGGGCCGGTGGCTCCCAGTCGACCACCAGCAGCCCCGGTGTCCGCTCCAGCGCGACGCCGAGTTCCTCCGCGACCTCCCGCACCCCCGCACGGGCCGGTGCCTCTCCCGCCTCGACGATTCCGCCCGGGAACTCCCAGCCCGGCTTGTACGTCGGATCGACCAGCAGCACCCGGTCCTCGTCGTCGAACAGCAGCACGCCCGCCGCCACCGTCTCCCGCGTCGGCTCCGGCGTCTGCACGATGTCGCAGACGCCGGCCGCATCCGTGCGCACGGCCTCGGCGATCCGCTCGGCCGTCTCCCGCACCGTCAGGCGGCCGTTGTCCACGACGTGCGCGTCGGCCGTCAGCCAGCCGCCCAACGCCTGCTGGTAGACCGGGATGTGGTCGTACGCCCACTGCCGCACCCGTACGTCCACCACCTCCGGGGCACCCGGCTCCTCCCGGGTGGCGATCCGCTCCCGCAGGATCGTTTCCGCGGGGGCGAGCAGCACATGCCGCACCGGTATCCGCCGCGCGGCGAGCCCGCCGAAGATCTCATCGCGGTACTCCTGACGCAGCAGCGTCATCGGCACCACGAGCACCCCTCCCACCTCGGAGAGCATCGCGGCGGCCGTGTCCACCACCAGGCGCCGCCAACTCGGCAGGTCCTGGTAGTCGGAGACCTCCGCGAGGCGTTTGTGCGGCAGGAGCCGGCGCAGCGTGTCACCGATGAGCTCCGGGTCGTACAGGGTGCTGTCCGGCAGGATTCCGGTCAGTTCGCGGGCCGTGCTGGTCTTCCCGGCGCCGAATGTGCCGTTGATCCAGACAATCACGTCTACCCCTCTCCCCATGGCTCGTCCGGAGCCCCCAGTGGCTTGCCCGCATCACCCTGCCACGGAAACCCGCTCCCCGGCCCAGTGCTTATCCTCAAGGTCACAGCCGTGCCCGTCGTCGTGCCCGTTGCCCTGGGAGGTTTGCGTACCGTGCCGCACACCCGTCGTCCGTCCGATCCCCGCTACGGCAACCGGCCGACCATGAAGGACGTCGCGGCCCGCGCGGGCGTCGGCCTGAAGACCGTGTCACGGGTGGTCAACGGCGAGCCGGGGGTCACCGCTGACACCGTCAGACGGGTCGAGGAGGCCATCGAGGCGCTCGGCTTCCGCCGCAACGACAGCGCGCGGGTGCTCCGCAAGGGCCGGACCGCCACCGTGGGCCTGGTCCTGGAGGACCTCGCGGACCCCTTCTACGGGCCGCTGAACCGGGCGGTGGAGGAGGTGGCCCGGGCCCACGGCGCGCTGCTCATCAACGGCTCCAGTGCCGAGGACCCGGACCGCGAGCGGGAGTTGGCGCTCGCGCTGTGCGCACGCCGGGTGGACGGGCTGATCGTGATCCCGGCCGGGGACGACCACCGCTATCTGGAGCCGGAGATCCGGGCGGGGGTGGCCACGGTGTTCGTGGACCGCCCGGCCGGCCGGATCGAGGCGGACGTGGTCCTGTCCGACAACTTCGGCGGCGCCCGGGACGGGGTCGCGCACCTGATCGCGGGCGGTCATCGCCGGATCGGTTTCATCGGCGACCACCCGCGCATCCACACGGCCACCGAACGCCTGCGGGGCTACCGTGCGGCCATGGCGGAGGCCGGACTGGCGGTGGAGGACGCCTGGGTTTCGCTCGGGCCGACGGCCCCGGAGCGCGTCACGGCAGCGGCGCGGACGATGCTGACGGGCCCGGACCCGGTCACGGCCGTCTTCGCGGGGAACAACCGGGTCACGGTGACGGTGGTACGGGTCCTTGCGCACCATCCGCGGCCGGTGGCCTTGGTGGGCTTCGACGACTTCGAACTGGCCGATCTGCTGCGCCCGGGCGTGACGGTGGTGGCCCAGGACGCGGCGGCCCTGGGCCGGGTGGCCACGGACCGCCTCTTCCAACGCCTGTCGGGAGCCGCCCTTCCCGCGACCCGCATCGAACTCCCCACCCGCCTGGTCCCCCGCGGCTCGGGCGAACTGCCCCCGGCGGCTTGACGGTTGGGTGCGTCGGACGCCGTCCGGGCCGATGCCCCACGAGCTCCGTGACCGGCGTGTCCGAGGGGGTTCAGGAGAAGGGCCGGCCGGTCGGAATCGGGCCCTGTAGGCGGGTTGTGGCCGGCCGGGGCAGAAACCTGCGAGAAGAGGAGGGCCGGGCCCGGTGGTGGTCATGCAGGACCCCACACACAGGCGGCCTTCCGGCTCCCGCCGCCGTCCGTGCCACCGACCACCACCGGGGCCCCCTCCTCTCCGCAGGCCCCCACCCCCTCCAGCCCCGCTCCCGCTACCGGGACCCATCCGGGCAGGCCCGACCACCCCGCCCCCCTCCCGAGCCCCTCCCATCCGGACCGGTCTCTCGCGCCCCTGGCCCCGGGCCGGCCCCCGGGCTGCCGTCCCTGGCGCCGGGTATGCCGCTGCCCGGCGCACGAGGAGGCGTGTGCCGGGCAGCGGGTGGCCGTGCCGGGCAGCGGATGCCCGGCACGTCGGATCAGGCGGTCGCCGTCAGCGTCGCCGAGCGGCGCGGGATGGCGAAGGCGTCCAGTTCGGCGCGGGTCAGGCCGGTCAGGGCGGTGACCTCCTCGGTACCCACCGCGCCGCAGTCGAGGCCGCGGACCAGGTAGCCGGCCAGGGCCTTGGCCGTGGCGGGCTCGTCCATCACGTCGCCCTCGATCTTGGCGACGTACGCCTTCAGGCGCGCGGCCGCGGCTTCGAGGCCCTCGCGGTAGAAGGTGAAGACCGCCGCGTAGCGGGTCGGGAGGTGGCCCGGGTGCATGTCCCAGCCCTGGTAGTAGGCGCGGGCCAGGGCGCGGCGGGTGAGGCCGTAGTGCAGCTTCCAGGCCTCGTGGACGTGCTCGGTGGTGCCGATCGGCAGGACGTTCGTCGAGCCGTCGGAGACGCGTACGCCGGTGCCGGCGGCGGCGACCTGCATGATCGCCTTGGCGTGGTCGGCTGCGGGGTGGTCGCTCGACTGGTACGCGGCGGAGACGCCCACGCAGGCGCTGTAGTCGAAGGTGCCGTAGTGCAGGCCGGTGGCGCGGCCCTTGGCGGCCTCGATCATCCGGGCCACCGTGGCGGTGCCGTCGGAGGCGACGATCGACTGGCTGGTCTCGATCTGGATCTCGAAGCCGATCCGGCCCGGGCGCAGGCCGCGGGCGGTCTCGAAGGCCTCCAGCAGCTTGACGAAGGCGGTGACCTGCTCGGCGTACGTGACCTTGGGCAGGGTCAGGACGAGGCCCTCGGGCAGGCCGCCGTGCTCCAGCAGGCCGGTGAGGAAGATGTCGGTGGTGCGGATGCCGCGGTCGCGGACGTTGGACTCCATGCACTTCATGCGGATGCCCATGTACGGGGCGTTCGTGCCGTTGGCGAAGGCTTCGGAGACGAGGCGGGCGGCGCGGGCGGCGGCCTGGTCCTCCTCCTCGTCGGAGCGGACGCCGAAGCCGTCCTCGAAGTCGACGCGGAGGTCCTCGATCGGCTCGGAGGCGAGCTTGGCCCGTACGCGGTCGTAGACGGGGACGGCCAGCTCGTCGGAGATCCCGAGGACCTTGGCGAAGGTGGCGGCGTCCGGGGCGTGCTCGTCGAGGGCCGCGAGGGCCTGGTCGCCCCAGGAGCGGAGGGTGTCCGCGGCGAAGACGTCGCCGGGCACGTAGACGGTGTGGATGGGCTGCCGGGTGCCGGGGTCGCCCGGGTAGTGGCGCGCGAGCTCCGCGTCCACCGGGGCGAGGGAGGCGCTGATGCCCTCGCTGACCGCGCCTGCGAGGCTCGTTGCCACCTTCTCCTGCTGACCCATCGTGCACTCTCCTCTTTTCCGCTTCACGGAAACTCAGATCCGTATAGCAGAATTTAGTCACGTGGTTCCGCTCAGTCAATGGTCCCTCCGCCGTGCCGGGCAAACGACTCGGGGCCGTGCGGTGAGAATCACCACACGGCCCCGGGGCCTCGGAGAAGGGCAGGTCAGCCCCTAGAGAAGCGCAGATCAGCCCTTGCGCGCCTTGATCTCCTCGGTCAGCTGCGGGACGACCGTGAAGAGGTCGCCGACCACGCCGTAGTCGACCAGGTCGAAGATCGGGGCCTCGGCGTCCTTGTTGATGGCCACGATGGTCTTCGAGGTCTGCATGCCGGCCCGGTGCTGGATCGCGCCCGAGATGCCGGAGGCGATGTACAGCTGCGGGGAGACCGACTTGCCGGTCTGGCCGACCTGGTTGGTGTGCGGGTACCAGCCGGCGTCGACGGCGGCGCGCGAGGCGCCGACGGCGGCACCGAGGGAGTCCGCGAGCTCCTCGATGATGTGGAAGTTCTCGGCGCCGTTGACGCCGCGGCCACCGGAGACCACGATCGCGGCCTCGGTCAGCTCGGGGCGGCCGGTCGACTCGCGCGGGGTGCGGGAGACGACCTTGGTGCCGGTGGCCAGGGCGCCGAAGGTGACGGCGAGCGCCTCGACGGTGCCGGCGGCCGGGGCGGCCTCGACCGGAGCCGAGTTCGGCTTGACGGTGATGACCGGGGTGCCCTTGGAGACGCGGGACTTGGTGGTGAAGGACGCGGCGAACGCGGACTGCGTCGCGACCGGACCCTCGTCACCCGCCTCCAGGTCGACGGCGTCGGTGATGATGCCGGAGCCGATGCGGACCGCCAGGCGCGCGGCGATCTCCTTGCCCTCGGCGGAGGACGGGACGAGCACGGCGGCCGGGGAAACGGCGTCGTACGCGGCCTGCAGCGCGTCCACCTTCGGAACGACGAGGTACTCGGCGAACTCGGGGGCGTCGGCGGTGAGGACCTTGACCGCGCCGTGCTCGGCGAGCGCGGCGGCGGTGTTCTCGGCGCCGGCGCCGAGGGCGACGGCGACGGGCTCGCCGATGCGGCGGGCCAGGGTCAGCAGCTCAAGGGTGGGCTTGCGGACGGCGCCGTCCACGTGGTCGACGTAGACGAGGACTTCAGCCATGGGAATGCTCCTGCGAATGCGAAGTAGTCAGGGGGCGATCGAGAGGGTGTCGGCTGAAGCTCTTAGATGAACTTCTGACCGGCCAGGAACTCGGCCAGCTGCTTGCCGCCCTCGCCCTCGTCCTTGACGATCGTGCCGGCGGTGCGGGCCGGACGCTGCGCGGCGGAGTCCACCTTGGTCCAGGCGCCTTCCAGACCGACCTCGTCGGCCTCGATCTCCAGCTCCTCCAGATCCCAGGACTCCACCGGCTTCTTCTTGGCGGCCATGATGCCCTTGAAGGAGGGGTAGCGGGCCTCGCCCGACTGGTCCGTCACCGAGACGAGCGCCGGGAGGGGGGCCTCCAGCTGCTCGCTCGCGGTGTCGCCGTCGCGGCGGCCGGTCACGGTGCCGTCCTCGACCTTGACCTCGGAGAGCAGGGTGACCTGCGGGACGCCCAGGCGCTCGGCCAGGATCGCCGGGAGGACGCCCATGGTGCCGTCGGTCGAGGCCATGCCGGTGATGACCAGGTCGTAGCCGGCCTTCTCGATCGCCTTGGCGAGCACGAGCGAGGTGCCCATGACGTCGGTGCCGTGCAGGTCGTCGTCCTCGACGTGGATGGCCTTGTCGGCACCCATGGACAGCGCCTTGCGCAGCGCGTCCTTGGCGTCCTCGGGGCCCACCGTCAGGACGGTGATCTCGGCGTCGTCGGCCTCGTCGGCGATCTGCAGCGCCTGCTCGACGGCGTACTCGTCGAGCTCCGACAGCAGACCGTCCACGTCGTCGCGGTCGACGGTCAGGTCATCGGCGAAGTGCCGGTCGCCGGTGGCGTCGGGCACGTACTTCACACAGACAACGATCCTCAGGCTCACGCCGGCTCTCCTACCGCATCGTCTTTTTCTGATACCGCCTTGTGCAGGCAGCATAGGCGCCTTGTCGGGCGGATCCCGGTCGGGGCGGCCCGCGCTCCGAAGGGAATGTTACTCGTCAGTACACCCTGGGTGCCCCCAGGAGGCAAGGCCGGTGAGCTGTGATCTGTCCAACGCCGCCCTAACCCGCCCCAGCAGGGACGATTCAGTCGCGCAACGCGTTGAAGCGACCTTGGTGGTACAGCAGGGGACGACCTTCCCCGGCCGGGTCCCCGGCAACCGCCTCCGCGATGATCACCCGGTGCTCGCCGGCCGGAACCCTCGCCACGACGCGGCACACCAGCCACGCCAGGACGCCGTCCAGCAGCGGGACCCCGTGCGGGCCCGGGGCCCACCCGGTGGCCGGCCCGAAGCGGTCGGCTCCGCTGCGGGCGAACAGGCCGGCCAGGTCACGCTGGTGCTCGCCGAGTATGTGGACGCCCAGGTAATCGGAGTCGCGTATCGCGGGCCATGTGGAAGCCCCCGTGGCGATGGTGAAGGACAGCAGGGGCGGATCGGCGGAGACGGAGTTGAGCGAGGTCGCGGTGAAGCCGACCGGCCGGCCGCCGTCCTCGGCGGTGATCACGGCGACGCCCGCCGCGTGCCGCCGGAAGACGGAGCGCAGCAGGTCGGGCGAACCGGGCTGCGCCGAGCCGGAGGGCGGGGACGGCGCCGGGGGCGGGGAGGCGAGTGCGGACGAGGTGGTGTGGGCCGTCGAGGCCGTCATGGGAAGGCTTCCTTCTGCCGCACGGGGCGGCGGACGCGGGCGCGGTCGGTTCGGGTGTCGGATCCGTTCAGTGGCCCCGACAGCGCGCGCTCGCGTGGCGGACGAGGTCCACGTGGACCCGTCCGTACAGCAGGAGTTCGTACCGCATGCCGCCAGCCTGGCGATCACCCGTGTACACAGTCAAGCCGCGGCGGGCAGATGCGAGGCGCGTCACGGTGTGTGCGGGCGTGTGCACCGGCGCTCCGGTCATACGGCGGCGCCCAGCGCGGCGATCACGTCGGCCTTGCGCGGCATCCCGGCCGCCCGCCGCACGATCCGGCCCGCGGCGTCCAGGACGAGCACGGTGGGTGTCTTCTCGATGCCGAGGGCGCGGACCAGCTCAAGGTTCTGTTCGGCGTCGATCTCGATGTGCTCGACTCCGTCGACCAGTTCCGCCACCTCGGTGAGGATCCGCCGGGTGGCCCGGCAGGGCTGGCAGAACGCGCTGGAGAACTGCACCAGGCTGGCCCGCTCCCCCGGCTCCGCGCCCAGCTCGGCGGCGCCCAGCCGTCCCCCGCCGGCGCCCCGCCCGCGCCCGGTCCCGTCCTCGCGCACCGCTGCTCCCCTCGCCGCCGTCGCCGGTGTCCGTCGTTTCCTCGCCGGCGTCCGTCGTTCTCACGGGACCCCGGTTGCCGCACCATCGTCCTACGTTCGTACGCTGATCCGAGCGCCCGGGACACGCTCTGCATTCCCCGCGTGACAAGAATCTCTCCGGGTACAAGGGTCTGGGCTGGCTACCAGCCCGCGTTTGGGGCACGATCCCCAAGGGCTGCGTACCTACGCAGCCGTAACTTCCGGCCGGGAGAACCTCCCCAGGCAGAAAGCGGGGTCCCCCCAGCATGGCTGAGCTCGTCTATCCCCCGGTGATCGGCGCCGCGCACACCCTCTTCCGGGCGCTGGACATCCGTATCGACATGAAGGGCACCGAGAACATCCCGCGCAAGGGCGGGGCGGTCCTGGTGTCGAACCACATCGGCTACCTCGACTTCATCTTCGCCGGCCTGACGGCCCGGCCGCAGAAGCGCCTGGTGCGCTTCATGGCGAAGGAGTCGGTGTTCCGGCACAGGGTCTCCGGACCGCTGATGCGCGCGATGAAGCACATCCCGGTGGACCGCAAGCAGGGTGAGACCGCCTACGAGCACGCCCTCGACTCCCTGCGCTCCGGGGAGATCATCGGCGTGTTCCCGGAGGCGACGATCTCCCAGTCCTTCACGCTCAAGAGCTTCAAGTCGGGTGCGGCTCGGATGGCCCAGGAGGCCGGCGTCCCGCTGATCCCGGTGGCGCTGTGGGGAACCCAGCGGCTGTGGACCAAGGGCCGCCCGAAGAACCTCAAGCGCAGCCACATCCCTGTGACGATGCGGGTCGGCGAGCCCATCGAGGCGCCGACCGACCAGTACGCCGGGGCGATCACCCGCCGCCTGCGCGAGCGGGTCCAGGAGCTGCTGGAGGCGGCGCAGCGCGCCTACCCGGCCACGCCGAAGGACGCCGAGGACGCCTGGTGGCTGCCCGCCCACCTGGGGGGAACCGCGCCGACGGCCGCCCAGGTCAAGGAAGCGGGCTGAGTCCCCACCTCTGGGACGGATGAGCGTACGGTCCCGCCAGGCGCCGGGGCCGTACGCGGTCAGGCCGTCAGTTCGGGTTGTCGGCGTGGGTCAGGGTCTCCCACGCCTCGAAGTGGTTCTCGGTGCCCGCCGGACGCCGGCCCTCGGTGAGCCTGCGGGTGTTCTCCATGCCGATGCCCAGCCGGGTGTGCAGGGCGTTGTAGCCGACCTCGGTGGCGGGGCCGATGCCCCTCTTCAGGCTGCCGCCGCAGAGCCAGGAAGGCACCGGCGCACCGAGTTCGTACTGCGCGTGGAAGCCCAGCGCGTGCCGGAACCGGTCCTTGAACCGGGGATACAAGTCGACGCCCTGGATCCGGGAGGTCTCGGCGACGTGCATGGTCGCCGCGATCCCCATGCCGGTGTGGCCGAAGTCCCGGCAGGTCTCCTGGGCCAGGCCGTCCACGAAGGTGCTCTGGCCGTGCCAGTACTCGACGAGCTCGCTGCGGGTGTCGATGCCGGAGCGCGGCGGGTACGCGGGCTGCGCGCCGTCAGAGGCCAGGTAGAAGTAAGCGGGGACGCGGCCGACGTAGACGGCCATGGCCTTGTCGTAGCTCGTGCGGTCGTCGAGGTGGACCGCGATGCCGACCGCGGCGTCCATCATGATCAGTTCCCAGTTGCCGTTGCTGTTCGGCCGGCCGTTGATCACCTCGGGCAGGTAGACCTCGCGCAACATGCCCGCGAAGCGCGCCTGGTTCGGCCAGCCTCCGGTGTACGCGTGCTTGATGATCTCGGCGGCGGCGCGGCCAGGTGGAGCCGGCCCAGCCGCTCTGCAGCGGGGCGTTGCTGTTGGTGTGGTCCTTGATCTTCGCCGACCAGGCGTCCATCAGCTCGATCGACTTCTTCGCGTACCGGGTGTCCCCGGTGAGGTACCAGGCGAGGGCGTCGGTGTACGCGGCGATGGCGTCCTCGCGTTCGTCGGAGCAGCCGATGTCCGGGTTGGAGTACGAGCCGCACTCGACGACGGCACGCGGTCGGGGCGTCCGCGACAGCGAGGCGTACGGGCTCGCGAGCATGGCGTCGAACGCGCCCTTCCACGGCTGCCGGCCTTCCTGCACCCTGGCGCGTACGAAGTCCAGTTGGGGGCGGCTGGTGAGGACGCCGGGGTGGGTGAACGCGGCCGGGACCACCGCCTGTTGGACGGTGGCGGCGGCAGCGGGGCCGGCCTGTGCGGTGGGGGTGGGCATGAGTGCCGCGGCAAGGCCCAGGGCGAGGGCCGCGATCCCGATGGGAACTCCGTAACGCATGAAGCGCCTCCGTCGGAGGTGAGGGGACGGGACTTCCTGACCGAACGTACTCATGAGCATGCCAAGGTGACAACGTTATCGACAGGAAACTTTCCTATCGGATGGCGCCACACCGGACGACGACAGCGGAATCCGGCGCGGGCCCGTCAGCGCCCCGGCTCCTCACGCCTGCGCCTCCGGTGCGCCGCCACCCGCACCCGGGTGGCGCACGCGGTCGAGCAGTAGCGGCGGGCGCTGCCGGGGCCGGCGCCGAGGAAGAGCCGCCCGCACCCCTCCGCGGCGCAGGCCCCCCAGGCGATCCGCCCGTGCTCGGTGAGCAGCCCGGCCAGGGCCAGGGCGCCCGAGGCCAGGAACCAGGCTCCCCACCCGGCCTCTTCACCCCGGTCCACGTGCAGGTGCCAGGGGTGGCCGTCGTGCCGGGTGAGGCGGGGCCGGGTGGCGTACTGCTCGAACAGCGCGTTCAGGGCGCCGACGGCACGGTCCTCGTCGGTCTCGGCGAGCAGCACCGCCATCCGCGCGGCGGCGGAACGCAGTTCGGCCGCGTCAGCCTCGCCGAACTCCTGCTCCGTGAGGTCCGCCGGGCGCTCCCCGTGCCGGGTGAGGAGCGCCGCGAGCTCGCCGCGCGGGAGGCCGGGGTCGGCCCGGACCGCCTCGGCGAGGTCGAGCAGCCGCCGGGCGGCCGAGAAGCCCTGCACGGAACCGGTCATGGCCGCTCTCCTGCCGCACTCCACCCGGATGACGTAACGTCTTGTACCGCTAACACGTTACCAACGTGGAGGGGATTCGGGGATGGGCGGCTTCGGGCGGTACCTGGCGGCGGCAGTGGCGGCGCGGTTGGCCTCCGAAGGCATGGGCCTGGCGGTGGTCCTGCTCGCTCTGGATCGGACCGGGAGCGCGGGGCACGGGGCCTTCGTGCTGACGGCTTGGCTGGCCCCGCACGTGCTGGCGGCTCCGCTCGCCGGGGCGGCCGCGGCCCGGGCCCGCCGGCCGAGGCTGTTCCACGTGGGCGCCCTGGCCGGGTTCACGTGTGCGGTGGCGGCGCTCGCGCTGCTGCTCGGCCGGGCCCCGGTGCCCCTGGTGCTCGCCACGGCGGTGCTCGGCGGCAGCTGCGGGCCGATGGTGACGGGCGGAATGTCCAGCCTGGTCGCCGGTCTGGTCCCGGCGGGGGCCCGGCGCGACCGGGCGTATGCATGGGACGCGGCCACCTACAACGCCGCGGCGGTCACCGCTCCGGCGGTGGTCGGCCTGGTCGCGGCGCTGGGCTCCGCCGCGCCCGCGATGGCCGTGCTCGCGCTGGCCGGAGCCCTCGCGGCCGCCCTGGCCGCGACGCTCCCCTACGGGAACGGCGGCGCAGAGCGGGTGCCCGCTTCGCTGCGGGCCGGGCTGGGCGCCGGTCTGGCGACCCTGTGGCGGATCCGGGAGCTGCGGGCGATCACCTCCGCGACGACCCTGGCCTTCCTCGGCATCGGCTCGCTCACCACCACCGCGGTCCTGCTCGCCACCCGGCTCGGCAGCCCGGGCGGCGGGGGCGTGCTGATGACCGCATTCGCCCTGGGTGCGCTGGCGGGCTCGCTGACCCTGGGCCGGATCACGGCAGCCGAGCCGGGGCGGTCGGCGCGCTGGGCCATGGCGGGGACCGGGGCCGCCCTGGCCGCGGCCGCCTTCAGCCCCTCCCTCGCCGTCGGGGCGGCGCTGTTCGCGGTGGCCGGCGTGTGCGACGGGCCGCTGCTGACGGCCACGCTCCGGATCCGCTCGGAGTACGCCCCGGATGCCGTCCGGACCCAGGTGTTCACCCTCGGGGCCGGCCTCAAACTGACCGCCGCCTCACTCGGCGCGGCGCTGGTCGGCGTCACCGCCGGAGCTCCGCCGCAGGCCCTGCTGGCCGGGATCTCCGTCCTGCTCCTGGCGGCGGCCCTGCTGCACGCCCTGCTGGCGCGCCCCCGGGGATCCGTACCCGCGGCGCCGGCTACAGCGCCGTCGGCAGGTTCCGCCACAGCTCGGGCCGGTCGGCGGACTCCTGGAGCGCCTTGAGCGTGGCCGGGTGCGGGGCGGCGTACACCTCGGGGTAGTCGACCTCGCCGAGCTCCGGCCGTACGGGAAAGGCCAACTGCTCGCCGTCCAGGGAGAACTGGGCGTCCACGCCGGGCTTGTTGCCGCGCGGGTCCTGGCGGTACCACCGGCTGCTGCAGGGCATCCGGAGGGCGACCAGGCCGTGCACGGCGGGGTTCGCACCGTCGTCGTCGGCGAGCCGCTGGTAGCAGAAGCCCGCCGGGACGCCCCGGGCCCGCAGCAGGGCCACCAGCACGTGGGACTTCGCGTAGCAGATGCCGTTGCGGGTGCTCAGCACGTCGGAGGCCCGCCAGGCCACCCGCAGATCCCCGGAGTCCGCCGAGTGCGGGATCGTGTCACGCACGAGTTCGAACGCGGTCTTGGCGTATGAGTATGCATCTCCGGTGGCGGACCACAGGGTCTCCGCGGTCTCCTGCACCAGCTGATGCCAGTGATCAACGGCCTGGTCAGACCCCAGATAGTCGTGGATGTCGGGGTTCTGCTGGATCAGCTGCATACGTCCGAGCATAGGCATGCCTCCGACCCCAAATCAATAGATTTGCAGCCGGAGGCATAAATATTCAGTTGGAGCCAAGGTCAACAGGACTACCGGGCCAGCTCTTCCTTGAGTGCCTGGAGGAAGCCGTCCACGTCCTCCTCCTGGGTGTCGAAGCCGCACATCCAGCGGACGTGACCGGCGACCTCGTCCCAGAAGTAGAACCGGTACCGCTGCTGGAGCCGCCGAGAGACCTCGTGGGGCAGCTTCGCGAACACGGCATTGGCCTGCACCGGGTAGAGGATCTCGACCCCGTCGGTCTCCCGCACGCCCGCAGCCAGCCGCTGGGCCATCGCGTTGGCGTGCCGCGCATTGCGCAGCCACAGGTCCTTCGCGAGCAGCGCCTCCAACTGCACCGACACGAACCGCATCTTGGACGCGAGCTGCATCGACATCTTGCGGATGTGCTTCATCTGCCGGACCGCGTCGGGATTGACCACGACGATGGCCTCGCCGAACATCATGCCGTTCTTCGTGCCGCCGTAGGACAGCACGTCCACGCCCACCGCGTTGGTGAAGGTGCGCATGGGCACGTCGAGGGAGGCCGCGGCGTTGGCTATTCGTGCCCCGTCGAGGTGCACCTTCATGCCGTTGCCGTGTGCGTGCTCGCAGATGGCCCGGATCTCGTCCGGGGTGTAGACCGTGCCCAGCTCGGTGTTCTGGGTGATCGAGACGACCTGCGGCATCGCCCGGTGCTCGTCCTCCCAGCCCCAGGCCTGCCGGTCGATGAGCTCGGGGGTGAGCTTGCCGTCCGGGGTCGGGACGGTGAGCAGCTTGAGCCCCGCCATCCGCTCGGGTGCCCCGCCCTCGTCGACGTTGATGTGCGCCGTCTCGGCGCAGATCACCGCGCCCCAGCGGTCGGTCAGCGCCTGGAGGGCGGTGACGTTCGCGCCGGTGCCGTTGAAGACGGGGTACGCCTGCGCGTACGGGCCGAAATGGCTGCGGATGATCTTCTGCAGGTTTTCGGTGTACTCGTCCTCGCCGTAGGCGACCTGATGGCCGCCGTTGGCCAGGGCGAGGGCTTCCAGGATCTCTGGATGAACCCCCGCGTAGTTGTCGCTCGCGAACCCGCGGACCGCCGGATCGTGGTGCCGGCGGGCATCGGTCTTCACGGTTGCGGAGTGAGCCACAGACGCTGTCCGTTCACATCGGTGGCGGGCCGGTCCCATACGCCGGCGATGGCCTCGGCCAGCTCCTTGACGTCGGTGAAGCCCGCGAACTTCGCATTGGGGCGCTCGGCGCGCATCGCGTCGTGCACCAGTGCCTTGATCACCAGGATGGCAGCCGCGGCGCCCGGGCCCTCCTCGCCCCCCGCCTTGCGGAAGGAGTCGGCCATGGCGAGCGTCCAGGCCTCGGCGGCCGCCTTGCCGGCGTTGTACGCGGCGTTGTTGGCGACGGGCTTGTGCGCGCCGGACTGGCTCACCAGCACGTAGCGGCCGCGGTCGCTGCGCAGCAGGCCGTCGTGGAAGGCGATCGAGGTGTGCTGGACGGTGCGGATGAGGAGCTTCTCCAGGAAGTCCCAGTCCGCGAGGTCGGTCTCGGTGAAGGAGGTGCTGCCGCGCCAGCCGCCGACCAGGTGGACCAGGCCGTCCACGCGGCCGAACTCCTTCTCGGTCCGCTCGGCCCACGCCTTGGTGGCGTCGAGGTCGAGCAGGTCCACGGTGTCGCCGGTGACGGTGGCGCCGCCGTGGGCGTAGCGCGCCGCGTCCACGGCTTCGGCGAGCCGCGCCGGGTCGGCGTCGGACGCCACGACCACGGCGCCCGCCTCGGCGAGGCGGAGCAGGGTGGCGCGGCCGGCGGGCCCGCCGGCCCCGGCCACCGCCACGACGGCCCCGTGCAGCGGGCCGTTGCCGTTCCCGGCGATCCCAGAGTCGTTCATCTGTGCAGCCTCCTGTGGGCGAACGCTCACGCGGCGGCTCGCTCGGCCGTCTCGGCGTTCACTGCAGTGATGCCCTTGGTGGAGGCGATCACTCCCTTGAGCTTCTTCGCGAGCGCCTCATAGAACATGCTCAGCGGAAACTCGTCGGGAAGCACGTCGTCCACCAGCTTGCGCGGCGGCTGCGTCAGGTCGAGGGCGTCGGGGCCCTTGGCCCACTTGGAGCCCGGGTGGGGGGCGAGGTAGGTGGAGACGAGCTCGTACGCCTTGAACCAGTGGACGAGCTTCGGGCGGTCGATGCCGGCCCGGTAGAGGTCCTCGATCTCGGCGCACAGCTGGTTGGTGACCTGGGGGGCGCGCATCCAGTCGATCTTCAGCGTGTTGTCCGTCCAGCGCACGACGTCGTGCTTGTGGAGGTACGCGAAGAGGAGCTGGCCACCGAGGCCGTCGTAGTTGCGGTTGCGGTCGCCCGAGACCGGGAAACGGAACATGCGGTCGAACAGGACGGCGTACTGCACGTCACGGCCGTGCTCGTTGCCCTCGGACTCCAGCTTCACGGCCTCCTTGAAGGCGGTGAGGTCGCAGCGCAGCTCCTCCAGGCCGTACATCCAGAAGGGCTGGCGCTGCTTGATCATGAAGGGGTCGAACGGCAGGTCGCCGTGGCTGTGGGTGCGGTCGTGGACCATGTCCCACAGGACGAAGGCCTTCTCACAGCGCTCCTGGTCCTCGACCATCCGCGCGATGTCCTCGGGCAGCTCGATGCCGAGGATGTCGACGGCGGCCTCGGTGACCTTGCGGTAGCGCGCGGCCTCGCGGTCGCAGAAGATGCCGCCCCAGGTGAAGCGTTCGGGGGCCTCGCGGACGGCGATGGTCTCCGGGAAGAGCACGGCGGAGTGGGTGTCGTAGCCCGGGGTGAAGTCCTCGAAGGTGATGCCGAGGAAGAGCGGGTTGTCGTACCGGGTGCGCTCCAGCTCGGACAGCCACTCGGGCCAGACCATCTTGAGGACGACGGCCTCGAAGTTGCGGTCCGGGTTGCCGTTCTGCGTGTACATGGGGAAGACGACGAGGTGCTGGAGCCCGTCGGCGCGCTCGGCGGCCGGGTGGAAGGCCATCAGGGAGTCCAGGAAGTCCGGCACCTTGAAGCCGTCCGCGACCCACTTGCGCAGGTCGCCGACCAGCGCCTTGTGGTACGCGGTGGCGTGCGGCAGCAGCGGAGACAGCGCCTCGACGCCGCTGACCACCCGCTCGACGGCGGTCTCGACCTGCGCCGGAGCCGGGGCGCCGACGGCCTCGAAGTCGATGGAACCGTCCTTGGCCTGCCAGGGGCGGATCTCCTCCACGGCGGCCTTGAGCTCGGGCCACGCGGGGTGGTCGACCACCCGCGCACCGGCGGTTATCACCGCACCGGCAGAACCCGGCACAAGAGTTTCCGTCATGTCACTTCCTCCACAGGAGAACCTCACGTCAAGGCAGCGTATGCATGTAAGGGTCTCCTGTTCAAGTGGGAGATCGGGAAATTATCCTGCCCAACCCCCATCGTTACCGTAATTCTTCCCGCCGGGCACCGTCCCGGCGATGGCTTCGGCGATCCGGTCGAGTGCGGAACGGGCTGCGGGCAACAGGCCGTTCAGCGCGAGGAACCCGTGGAACATCCCCGGATGGTGGTCCCGGCGCGCCGCCGTGCCCGCCGCGCGCAGGCGCCGTACGTACGCGGCCCCCTCGTCGCACAGCGGATCGCAGCCCGCCGTGACCACGTGGGCGGGCGGCAGTCCGGCGAGGTCGGCCCTCCCGGGCGAGGCCAGCGGATGGCGCCCGTCACCGCCGGGTCCGAGGTACTGCTGCCAGAACCAGCGCAGGTGGGCGGCGGTCAAGAAGCAGCCCTCGGCGTTGCGGCGGTACGAGCCGCTGTCCTGCGCGGCGTCCAGGGCCGGGTAGACGAGCGCCTGGAGGGCGACGGCCGGCCCCCCGTGCGCCCTGGCCAGCAGCAGGGAGGCGGCTGCCAGGTTGCCCCCGGCGCTGTCCCCGGCGACCACCAGCGCGCCCGGATCGCCGCCCAGCCCGGCGACCTGGGCGCCGGCCCAGTGCAGCGCCGCGTAGGCGTCGAAGACGGCGGCCGGGAAGGGGTCCTCCGGGGCCCGCCGGTAGCCGACGGACACGAAGACGGCCCCGGAGGCCCGGCAGAGCGCACGGACGGTGGCGTCATGGCTGTCCAGGTCGCACAGGACCCAGCCGCCGCCGTGGCAGAACACGACGGTCGGCCGGGGGCCCGGCCACCGCTGCGGATCGGGACGGTAGACCCGCACCGGCAGGGACGGCGCTCCGGCCGGCCCGGGGATCTCCCGGTCCTCGACGGCGCCGACGGCGGGCCGCGGGACGCCGGCGGCCGCGCCGGACGCGGCGGCGAGGACGCGGCGGGCCTCGACGGCATCGGTGACGCGCCCGCCGACGTCGGGGAAGGCGGCGGCCAGCGCTTCCACCCAGGGCCGGGCGGCGGGGTCGAGCCGGTCGGTCGGATCGCTCACGGCAGGGCTCCTCACGCGCCGCGGAAGTGGGGGATGACCTTCTCGCCCCACTGCCGCAGGGTCTCCAGACAGGCCTCCTGCGGCACGGTGCCCATCTGGACCAGGCACATGACCTCGTCGGCGCCCGCCTGCCGGAGCCGTTCGACGTGGGCGATGGCGTCGTCCGCGCTGCCGTACGCGTGGTCGGCGTTGAAGGTGGCGGTCGAGGCCGGCCGGACGGGGATGTGCTGCTCATGCAGCCGGGCCACCACCTGCTCGGCTGCCCTGCGCAGCTCCGCGGCCTCGTCCGCCCCCGCGACCACCGCCTCGTCCGGGACGCCGGACCCCCCGTACCAGTGGCCGATGGACTGGGCGAAGAACCGCTGCCCGCGGATGCCGATCCGCCGGGCCTCCTCGCGGTCGTCGAGCACGATGGTCGGGCAGAGCACCGAGAAGTGGTCGTTGACGACGGTGGAGACGAAGCGGTCGCCGGCCCGCCGGGCGAGCGCCCGGTCGTAGGCCGCCCGCATCCCCGCGACGGACTCGGGTCCGGCGAAGCCCATCACCAGGGCCCCGATGCCCAGCTCGGCGGCCTGCTCCAGGGTCTCGGTGCGGCTGCAGGCCAGGAAGAGGGGTGGGTGGGGGGTCTGCCGGGGCCGCGGGAGGATCGGGTGGGGGTCGATGTCCAGCAGCGCGCCGTGGTACTCCAGCTCCTCCTCCTGCCAGGCCCTGCCGATGATCCGCAGGGCCTCCTCGACCTCCTGCGCGGTGCGGTCGCGGTCGACCCCGCACAGGGAGGTCTCCTGCTCGGTGCCGCCGCGCCCGGCGCCCAGGTCGACCCGGCCGCCGGAGAGCAGGTCGAGCATGGCGGCCCGCTCGGCGACCCGGACGGGATGGTTGAAGCCGAAGGGCATGCACACGACGCCGTGGCCGATGCGTATGGTGCGCGTCCGGGCCGCGACCCAGGTCAGGAAGATCTCCGGCGCGCTCATGTGGGCGTACCACTTCAGCGAGTGGTGCTCCACGGCCCAGATCCGGTCGAAGCCCATCCGCTCGGCGAGCACGGCCTGCTCGACGCTGTCGCGGATGACCTGGTGTTCGCGCTCCACGGTGGGGTCGGCGAGCTGGGCTTCGAAGATCACGGAAAATTTCACGGTGCCTCCAGGGTTGCGTCCCGTGCCCGGTCTTACTTCAATTCGGAATATGACTAGTAGTCAGAACTCGAAGAAGCAAGACATACGACGGCACGAGCAGGAGCGCAGCGGGCGGAATCCCGACCTGCCGGCCACGGCGTGGGCGGTGCTCGGGCTGCTTTCCTTCCCCGGGGAGCGCACCGGCTACGAGCTGAAGAAGTGGGCGGACTCCTCGCTGCGGTTCTTCTACTGGTCGCCGGCGATCAGCCAGATCTACGCCGAACTGCGCCGCCTGGAGGAACTGGGGTACGCGGCTTCCGCTCGCTCCGGCCCCGAGGAGGCGCGGGCCAAGCGCCGCTACGCCATCACCCCCGCCGGACGCGAGGCCCTGGCGGGCTGGGCCTGCGACACCGCCGACGCCGGTCCCCCGGTGCTCAAGCACGGGCTGCTGCTGCGGATCTGGCTGGGGCACCTCGCCGAGCCGGAGCGGTTGCGCACGCTGGTGGGCGAGCACCTGGAGCGCACGCGGGCCGAGCTGGCCGCCGTACGGGAGGCCGTGGCGCAGGCGGCCGGGGTGCCGCAATGGGCCTTCCCCGCCCTGGCGCTGCGCTGGAGCGAGCGCCATCACCTGGCGGAACTCACCCTGGCCAAGGCCCTGTTGGCGGATCTGGCGGAGCTCGCGCCGACGGGGCCCGGTGCCGGGACCGGCCGCCGTCAAGGCGGTGGGGACGCGCCCACGCGCGGGTGACGCGGCGGGCCCCCGGACGGACGTACGGCGGCGCGGAACCCCGGCGGGAACCGGCCGTCGGCTTCGCCGCAGGCTCTGCACGGCCGGTCCCAACGCATCGGCGGCGCACTAGCATGCGTCCTCACCGCGCGCGGCCGGCAGGGACACCGCGACCGCGCGGGGAGCCGCCGTCGACGGAAGCGAGAGAACCTTGACTTTCCTCACCATCGGTCACCGCGGGGTCATGGGTGTCGAACCGGAGAACACCCTGCGGTCGTTCGTCCGCGCGGAACGCTCCGGTATGGACGTCATCTCCATGGATGTGCAGCTCAGCAAGGACGGCGTCCTCGTCGTCCTGCACGACGCCGAAGTGGACCGCACCACCGACGGCACCGGGGCCGTCGCCGACCTGACCCTGGGGGAACTGCGCGAACTGGATGCCGGGGACGGCGAGCGCGTGCCGGTCTTCGAGGACGTCCTGGACGCCGTCCGCACCCCGCTGCAGGTGTCGGTCGCGGACGTGGCCGCCGTCGCCGTGCTGGCGGAGCTGGTGCTGCGCCGGGACCTGAGCGCGCGGGTGGAGGTGGCCTCCTTCCACGACGCGGTGCTCGCCGAGACGGCCCGCCGGGTGCCCGGTGCCCGGACCGCCCTCTACGCGGACCTGGGCGGCGACGAGGCCGAGGACATCGTGGACCGGGCCCTGGCCGCGGGCGCCCGTACCGTCGCGCTGAACCTGCGGCGGCTCACCCTGGAGACGGTGGAGGCGGCGCACCGGGCCGGGCTGCGGGTGACCGGATGGACGGTGAACACCCTGGAGCAGCTGCGACTGGCGCGCGCCCTCGAACTGGACGGCGTCGCCACCGATTTGCCGGAGATCCGCAGCACCGGCCGGTTCACGGCCTGAGCTCCGGCTGTAGGGCGGCGGCGGGCGCTCCCGTGCCCCTGCCGGCCTACAGCTCCTTGACGAGCAGCTCGAAGGCCAGGTCGTCGCGGAGCGGAATGCCGAAGCGCTCGTCGCCGTAGGGGAAGGGGCTCAGCTCACCGGTGCGCCGGTAGCCGCGGCGCACGTAGTAGGCGATGAGCTCCTCCCGTACGTTCACCACCGTCATCCGCATCTCCTTGGCGCCCCAGGTCTCGCGGGCGAACTGCTCGGCCTCGGCCAGGATCTCCTTGCCGAGGCCGCCGCCCTGGAGTCCGGGGCGGACCGCGAACATGCCGAAGTAGGCGTGGTCACCGCGGTGTTCGAGCTGGCAGCAGGCGACGAGCTCGCCCGCGCGCTCGACGGCGAGGACGGTGCCGTCCTCAGCCTCGATGATCGAACGGACCCCGGCCTCGTCGGTGCGCTGCCCGTCGAGGAAGTCCGCCTCCGTGGTCCAGCCGGCGCGGCTCGCGTCGCCGCGGTACGCCGACTCGACGAGCACCACCAGCTCCGGTACGTCCGCCTCCACGGCGCTGCGGAAGCTCAGGGAGGCGGGGTGGGCGGTCGACATCGGGGGCTCCGTTCTGCTCGGCGGCATATGACATGCCCGGTGCGGCACCCAGAGCCTAACCCGGGGCGGCGTGCGGCCGTCCGGGCCTGGGCATCCCTTCGGTGACGCCGACCAACCGGGGGGTACCGCCGTGCACGGTCCGATGTCCTTTCCCGCCGTGTTCTCCGCCTGGCTGCTGGTGCTGCTGTGTGCCGTGAGCGGGGCGTACTGCCTGCGGCGGGTGACCCGGGCGGGCGGTCCGGACCGGGAGGCGCGGGGCGCGGCGGCCGGTGAGGCGCTGATGGGCTTCGGGATGGCGGCGATGGCGGTGCCCGCGGGCATCGGGCCCTGGGGTCCGCGGCTCCTGCTGGCCGTCTTCTGCGGGGCGGCGCTGCACGCGCTGTGGCTGCTGCGGGCCGGGGTGCACCATGCGCACCACCTGGTCGGTTCGCTGGCGATGGCCTACATGGCCCACCTGGCGTACCTGGAGCCGCCCCTGGCCGGCCACGGGAGCGGCGCCGGCCTCCCGCTCGTCACGGGAGTGCTGCTCCTGTACTTCGCGGGGTACGTGCTGCTCGGCGGGGCGCGCCTGGTGGCGGTGGGCGGGGGCGGGCAGCCGGCCGCGGGCGGTCCGCCCGCGAGGTCGGCGGAGCTGGCGCGCGCCTGCCGACTGGCCATGGGGATCGGGATGTTGGCGATGCTGCTGACCATGTGAGCCGGGGCAAACGTGTCCTGCGTCACCAATCCCGCGGGAGCGTACCCGCAGGTAGGCCCGCGCTCATAGGCTGGCGGCCATGATGGTCCCCGCAGCTCTCCTGTTGCTCGGCGTCCTGACCGCGGTGCTCGCGCCGCGCCTCCTGGCCCGGGCCGAATGGCCCGAGCGCGAACCCGTCGTCGCCCTGTGGGTGTGGCAGTGCGTGGTGGGCGCGGTGCTGCTGTGTTTCGCCCTGTCGATGGTGCTGAGTGCGGCCGCCGCCTGGCTGGCGGTACGGGGCCGGCTCTTCGCCGCCGCCCCGCACGGGGTGGTCGAGGCGTACGCACTGGGCCCGACCGGTGGCCCGTGGGCCGTCGGCACGGCGCTGGTGCTCGCCGGCGGCGGGCTGTGGACGGGGGCCCGGCTGACCCGGGAGGTGCTGCGGGCGCGGGCCGGGCGGCGGGCCCGGGGCGCCGAACTCCTCGTACGGGCGCCGCTGCTGCCCGGGGAGGTGCCGGCCGGGGCGCGACTGGTGGTCCTGGAGGGGGCGCGGCCCGACGCCTGGTGGCTGCCCGGGGCGGCCCCCCAGCTGGTGGTGACCACGGCGGCGCTGGGCCGGCTCAAGGGCGCCCAGCTGGACGCCGTACTGGCGCACGAGCAGAGCCATGCGGAGGCCCGGCACGACTGGCTGCTGCACTGCTCGCGGGCGCTGGCGGGCGGTTTCCCGCAGGTGCCGGTGTTCGCGGCGTTCGAGGAGGAGATGCACCGGCTCGTCGAGCTGGCGGCCGACGACGTGGCCTCGCGGCGGTTCGGGCGGCTCACGGTGGCGCTGGCGCTGGTCGGACTCAACGAGGACCGCGGGGTCTTCGCGGCGACGACGAACCCGCAGCCGCACGTGTCGGAGCGGGTGCGCAGGCTGCTCTCCGCGGCGCCGCGGCTCTCGGCGGGGCGCCGGCTGCGGCTGGCGGCGCTGGCCACCCTGGTGCCGGCGGTGCCGCTGCTCGTGGCGGTCGTGCCGGGGCTGAGCGCGCTGGCCTGAGCGCCGGCCCGAGCGCCGGCCCGAGTAAGCGGGTACTGCGGGAGTGGTGCCGTGCGGGGCGGCGGGTGAGGCTGCGCCGCCCCGCGCGTGCCCGCCCGTCCGGCGCGTCGGCCGGGTGCGAGGATCTCCCGCATGCGGAGCGAGCGGGTCAGGTGGACGGGGATCGGTTGCGCGGTGCTCGCCGTGGTCCTGACGGCGCTGGTATCGGCCCGCTGGAGACCGCTCCTGTCGTACGACGACCAGGCCGTGCTCCGGCTCCACCCGTACGCCGTCGGCCATCCCGGCGTCACCCACCTGGTGCGGATCCTGACCGACTGGGTGTGGGACCCGTGGACCATGCGCGCCCTCACCGCCGCAGCCTGTGTGTGGCTGTGGTGCCGCGGTGAGCGCGAGCGGGCCCTGCGGATCGCCGCGGCCACGGTGGCCGCGGCGGCGGTGCAGCAGGCGCTGAAGGCTTTGGTGGGGCGGGAGCGGCCAATGTGGCCGGATCCGATCGCCACGGCGCACTTCGCCGCGTATCCCTCGGGCCACGCGATGACGGCGGCGGTGGTGTGCGGACTGCTGCTGTGGCTGCTCCCCCGGGCGGGGCCGAAGCGGAGGGCGTGGGCGGGTGCGGCGTGGGCGCTGGCGGCCGTCTCGGTGCTCGGGGTCGGCTTCACCCGGGTCTACGTCGGCGTGCACTGGCCGTCGGACGTGGTCGGAGGCTGGCTCCTCGGCGCGGCCCTGGCGGCGCTGGCGATCTCGCTGCCCCTGCACCGACATCGGCCGGAAACCGGCGTGTCATGAGGGGGTGGGCGTACCTGCTCTGGGCGATCCCCCGTGTCACCCAGAGCAGGCGACCCCGTGCGCTGAGTATATTGGCTGGGAGCCAGTCAACGCAGGAGTAAGCATGTCCCCGCGCAATGCATCGGTCAATGAAGAATTGCGCAGACGTTCCCGGGAGCGGCTGCTCCAGGCCACGGTCGAACTCGTCGCCGAGCACGGCTACGAGGCCACGACGCTCGGCGACATCGCCGACCGGGCGGGCACGGCCCGCGGCCTGGTGTCGTACTACTTCCCGGGCAAACGGCAGCTGCTGCAGTCGGCGGTGCACCGGCTGATGCACCTGACGCTGGACGCCGCCCTGGAGCGGGAGCCGCGCACCGACGACGGCCGCGAGCGCCTCGCCCGCGCCATCGACGCGATCCTCGGGCTGGCCCGCGACCAGCCGCTGCTGATGCGGACCCACATGGCGGGCATCCTGCAGGCCGAGGGCTTCGTGCAGTGCCCGGAGCAGCAGCGGCTGGCGCAGCTGCTCCGGGACACCGTCACCCGGTACGGCTCGGCGGACGTGGACACCGACTACCCGCTGCTGCGGGCGCTGCTGATGGGCGCGGTGGTGGCGGTGCTGCTGCCGGGCGCGCCCATGCCGCCGGCCCGGCTGCGGGCGGAGCTGTTCCAGCGCTACGGGCTGGACTGGGAGCTCGGCGTCCCGCCGGACGGCGGACCGCCCGACGGAACGTTTCCGCTCAGCGGCGCGCAGGGCCCGCGGCCGGATCAGTGATACGCGGGCTGGCTCTGGACGTTGAGCCGGTCCATGTACACCCATTTCGCGCTCTCGGTGCGCCAGTCGTCGACCCGGAGCACGTCGAGGCCCTTGGTGATGTCGTTCGAGTAGATGTGTCCGTTGTAGTAGTACGCCGACCAGGACCCGCCGAGGCCGAGCGCGTCCGTGGTGAGCGGACCGCGCTCGAAGTAGCCGATCTCCCGGGGGCTGGCGGAGTCGGTGAAGTCCCAGACCGAGACCCCGCCCTGGTACCAGGCCTGGACCATGATGTCGCGGCCGGCGGCGGGGATCAGCGAACCGTTGTGGGCCACGCAGTTCTCGGTGTCGGCCTGGAGTCGCGGGATCTTGAAGTAGCTGCGGAAGACGAGTTTGCGCTGGTCGCCGCTGCCGGTGATGTCGTAGATCCCGTCGGCACCGCGGTTCGGGCCGGTGGCCTCGTTGCAGGTGGCGCCGCCACCGCCGCCCAGCTCGTCGGTGAACACCACCTTGTCGGCCTTCTCGTTGAAGGTCGCCGAATGCCAGAACGCGAAGTTCACGTTGTCCTGCACGCGGTCGATGACCCTCGGCTGCTCGGGCTTGCTGATGTCGAAGAGGATGCCGTCGCCCATGCAGGCGCCCGCGGCCAGGTTCTTGGACGGCAGCACCGTGATGTCGTGGCACCCGGTGGTCTTAGAGACGCCGGGGTTGGTGGGCGCGCCCGGGTTGCCGCCGTCCGGGAAGAGGACCGGGAAGGCGACGACCGCCGCCTGCGTCGGGGCCTTCTTCGGGACCTTGACCACGGAGATGCCGTCGTGCGGCGGCCGGCAGTCGGGGAAGGCCTCGTTCGGCGAGTACGAGGCCACGTAGAGGTAGACGTCGCGGCCGCCCGGCACCAGGGTGTGGGTGTGGGAGCCGCAGTTGGTCTCGACGGACTTGATGTACTTGGGGTTCTTCTTGTCCTTGATGTCGAAGATCTTGATGCCCTCCCACGATGACTTCTCCGTCGCGGGCTGCGAGACGCTGTTGCAGGAGTCGTCGCTGCGCGAGGAGTCGGTGGAGAGGAAGAGCAGGTCGCCGTGGACGGACACGTCGTTCTGGCCGCCGGGGCAGAGCACCTGGCTCACGACCTTCGGGGCCTTGGGATTGCCGATGTCGTAGATCGTGAAGCCGTTGTAGTTGCCCGCGTAGGCGTACTTGCCCTGGAAGGCCAGGTCGGAGTTGATGACGCCCGGATAGGTGCTGGGGATGTTGGCCAGGGGTTTGACGTTGGCGCTGTGGACGACCTCGTCCTGGCCGGGGATCTCGCCGGGGGCGAGTTCGCGGCCGGCGTCCGGTCCTGCGGCGGGGGCGGCGCCCTGCCGGAAGGCGCCGCCCGGCGATAAGTCGCCGGGGTCGGGGGTGGCGGACGCGGGGCCGGCTGCAAGCAGCGTGGCGAGCAGCCCGGCCGCGGCGGCGGCCACGGACAGGCTCCTGCGCCGCGCGCCGGTGGTGCGCTCTGAGGTCACTGTGCCCTCCCATCGGAGTCCGGTCGATTCCGTCCCGGGTGGGAACGGAACCTGGACCCCGGCAGTATGTTCCTTTCATGGACATGGCAAAAGGGTTACTCGGCCGGACTGCCGGGGCGGCCGTGGCCGCCGCGGTCCTTCTCGCACTGGCCGGCTGCCGGGGCGGGGACGGTGCGGACGAGGGGAAACAGGACGGCGCGGCAGTCATCGCCCCCGGCAGACCGGGCGAGGCGGCCCGCACCCTCTCCCCCGGGGAGGCGGCCCGACGGCAGCCCGACGACAGTCCGAACGCGGCCGACCGGGCCTACGTCCAGCACATGATCGAACACCACCGCCAGGCCCTCGCCATGAGCGCGCTGGTCCCGGCGCGGGCCTCGGCGGACCCGGTCAAACGGCTCGCCGAGCGGATCTCGGCCGCTCAGCAGCCCGAGATCTCCGCCATGCAGAAGTGGTTGGCGCGCTACCCGCAGCCCTCCGCCGGGGCCGGCGCCGGCCACGACCACGGCGCGATGCCCGGCATGGCGAGCGAGCAGCAGCTGGCCGAGCTGGCAGGCGCCCGGGGGACGGACTTCGACCGGCTCTTCCTGCGGCTGATGACCGCCCACCACGAGGGGGCCGTGAAGATGGCCGCCGAGGTGCTGGCCGGCGGGAACAACGGCGCGGTGGAGGAGATGGCCAACGAGGTCGTGGCCACCCAGAGCGCCGAGATCCACCGTATGCGCGCGATGAGCTGACGGGCGCGGGGCCTGGTGTCATGCTGGAGAACACCTGCGGGAGGAGCTCCGCCGTGCTTCGTGTCGCCGTCGTCGGTTCGGGCCCCAGCGGGGTCTACGCCGCTCAGACACTGGTCCAGCAGCGCGAGGTGCCGGGCGTCCGCGTGGACGTACTGGACCGGCTGCCGGCGCCGTACGGCCTCGTGCGGTACGGGGTCGCCCCCGACCACGAGAAGATCAAGTCGCTCCAGGGCAGCCTGCGCACGGTGTTGGAGGACGAACGGATCCGCTTCCTCGGCCATGTGGAGGTAGGCGGGCCCCTGCTGTCCACCGGTCGGCTGCTGGAGCTCTACCACGCGGTGGTGTACTGCGTGGGAGCGGCGCGCGACCGGCTGCTGGGGATTCCCGGCGAGGAGCTGGCCGGGGTTCATTCCGCGACCGAGTTCGTCGCCTGGTACAGCGGACACCCCGATACGGCGGCAGAGGCATTCGACCTGGCCGGGGTGGGCTCGGCGGTGGTCATCGGGGCGGGCAACGTCGCGGTGGACGTGACGCGGATGCTGGCCCGGGGCGAACCGGAGCTGGCGCCGACGGACATGCCGCAGCCCGCCCTCGGCGTGCTCGCGGGCAGCGGGGTGCGGTCGGTGGCGATGGTCGCCCGACGCGGCCCCTCGCAGGGGAAGTTCACCACCAAGGAGCTGCGGGAGCTCGGCACTCTGCCGGGCGTGGGCGTGCGGGTGGACCCCGCGGAGCTCGCCCTCGACCCCGCCTACGCCGACCCGGGCGCCGCCGCCGCGCTGCCCGCGGTCGCCCGGCGCAACCTTGAGGTGCTGCGCGGCTGGGCGGAGCAGGACCCCGACGGGACGCCGCGGGCCATCACCCTGCGGTTCTACCTGCGCCCGGTGGAGCTGCTGGACGGCCCCGGCGGCCGGGTTTCGGGGGTGCGCTTCGAGCGGACGGCTCCGGACGGGAGGGGCGGTGTCACCGGAACGGGTGAGTACGAGGACGTCGAGGCGCAGTTGGTGCTGCGCTCGGTGGGCTACCAGGGCGTCCCGCTGCCGGGCCTCCCGTTCGACCCGGCGACGGCCACGGTCCCGCATGCGGCCGGGCGGGTGCTGCGCGGGGGCCGGGTCTCGGTCGGCGAGTACGTGGCGGGCTGGATCAAGCGCGGCCCCACAGGGGTGATCGGCACCAACCGCCCCTGCGCCAAGGAGACCGCCTCCTCGCTGCTGCAGGACGCGGGTGCGCTGGCCCGCCGGGAGCTTCCGGACGACCCCCTGGACGCCCTGCGGGCGGCGGGCCTGGAGCCGGTGGAGTGGCCGGGCTGGCTGGCGATCGAAACGGCCGAGGCGGCCCTCGGCCGCTCCCTGGGCCGCGGCTCGGTGAAGATCCCCGACTGGACCGGCCTCCTGACCGCGGCCGCCGCGGACCGCCCGACCGGCTAGTGCTGTGGCCGGGAAGGTTTGCCGGGTCGCGTTGTCCGGTGCGGTGCATCGCAAGGCGGAGGCCCGCGGCTCGTACTGGACGTACTTGCGCGGTCCGACAACGCAGCGAGGTGCCGTGCCGGGCGGCGCGACCCGGTGGACCTTGCCGGTCACAGCACTAGCGGAATGCCGCGCGCGGGCTTGGCCCCGGGCTCCTGGTCCCCGAGGCCCGGGGTGCCGTCCGGGGCGTCCTAGCAGCGCACCACTCGTACCAGGTCGTCCAGCTCGGCGCGCAGGGCCTGCGCGAGGTCCGGGAGGTCCGGGACGGCCGCCGCGTCGGCGACCAGGCCGTAATGGACCGTTCCCTTGTACGTGGAGACCGCCACCGCGAGGGAGTGGCCGCGGGCCAGCGGGGCCAGCGGGTACACCTCCCGGACACGGCTGCCGCCGAGGGAGAAGGTGAAGCTCGGCAGCGGGACGCTCGTGACCAGGACGTCGAAGAGCAGCCGGGCGGCCTGCGCGACGAAGGGGCCGCCGAGGCGGTGGCCGAGCGGGTGGACGTGGTCCGCGAGCAAGGCGACGGCCCCGGCCCCGCGGGCGGGTCCGGCCTCCTTGTTGCGGTCCATGCCGGTGCGGACGCGCTCCAGGCGGCGCAGCGGGTCCGGTTCGGCGAGGGGAAGCCTCAGCAGGTAGCCGGAGAGCCGGTTCCCGTACGGCTTGGCGCCGCCACCCGGTCTGCGCCGGGACACCGGTATCAGGGCGCGCGGCCCGGCGCCCGTGGGCTCCCCGTCGCCCCGGCCGACGAGCCAGCGCCGCATCGCGCCGGCCACGACGGCGATCAGCACGTCGTTGACGGTGCCCCCCGAGACCTTCCGGATGCGGTTGACCTCGTCCAGGTCGAGGGCGAGGCCCGCGACCGCCCGGGTTCCGGGCCCGGTCGGGACCGGAGCGGCCAGGGCGGCCGGGACGCCGACGGGCAGCCCGGCCCGGGCCACCGCGGCTCCGATCTCCAGGGCCTGGCCGACGTCCTGGAAGCGGGAGGTCAGCACTGCGGGCAGGCTGCGCAGCAGGGAGCGGGCGGGCCGCGGGGCGGGGGCGGGCCGCTCGGGACCCGCGAAGGCGCAGCCCTCGTCGAAGAGGGCGGCGGCCAGCGCCAGGGCCCCGAGCCCGTCGGCGAGGGCGTGGTGGAACTTGAACAGCACTGCGAAGGAGTCCGGGTCCGGTCCGGCCAGTACGTGCGCTTCCCAGGGCGGCCGGTCCCGGTCCAGCGGGCGCGCCATCAGCGGCCCGGCGGCCCGCTGCGGATCGCCGGTCCGTACGAGGAACACGTGCCGGGCCGGGTCGAAGTCCGGGTCGGGCGACCAGGCGGCTGCGCCGACCGGCAGCAGCACGTCGTGGATCCTGCGGCGCAGACCGGGCACGGCGGCGCAGCGGGCGGCGAGCAGCTCGGCGGCTCGGGCGGCCGCGTCGGGACGGGGAACGGCGCCGGGGCGGCCGACGGCGCTGCCACGGCGGGCGGCGCCGGCGCGGTCGGTCCCGGCGCGGTCGGCAACGGGCGCGTCGGTCCGCGGTGTCGCGTCGAAGACGGCGAGGGCTCCGAGGTGCATGGGATGGGTGGCGGATTCGATCCGCCAGAAGGCGAGGTCGAGCGGGGACAGGTGCTCGGTGACCACGTAGTGCCTCTCGCGTGCGGCGGCAGGGGCTGAAAGTCAACTCCTCCGGCCCTCCTACGATCAAGTAGACCACCCCTTTTCACACACGGTTGATCGATGGTGATCGGCTGGTCAGAGCAGCGTGTTCCCGCCGGGCCGCTGTCGGCGGGGAGGTGCAGACTGGCCGGAAGATGCTCTGCAGACGACCGGGACAACGCAGTCCGGAGGTGTCGGCCATGTCCGATGTGCTCATGCTCGTGGGGACCCGCAAAGGCCTCTTCATCGGCCGCAGGCGGGGCGGCGGCCCGTGGGAGTTCGGCGGCCCCCACTTCAACGCCCAGGCCGTGTCTGCCGTCGCGGTCGACCGGCGCGGCCCGGCCCCGCGGCTGCTGGTCGGCGGGGACAGCGCGCACTGGGGGCCCTCGGTGTTCAGCTCCGACGACCTGGGGGCGAGCTGGCAGGAACCGGCCGCGCCCGCCGTCAAGTTCCCCAAGGACACCGGTGCCTCGCTGGAGCGGGTGTGGCAGCTGCATCCGGCCGGGCCCGAGGCACCGGACGTCGTCTATGCCGGGACGGAGCCCGCCGCGCTGTTCCGCTCGGCCGACCGCGGGCAGTCCTTCGAGCTGGTCCGGCCGCTGTGGGAGCACCCGACCCGCAAGAGCTGGATGCCGGGCGGCGGCGGGGAGGGCCTGCACACGGTGCTGACCGATCCGGCCGACCCCGACGCGGTGACGGTGGCGGTGTCCACGGCCGGGGTGTTCCGGACCGCGGACGGCGGGGCGAGCTGGACCCCGTCCAACCGGGGCGTCTCGGCGGTGTTCCTGCCGGACCCGCAACCGGAGTTCGGCCAGTGCGTGCACAAGATCGCCCAGGACGCCGGCGACCGCGGGCGGCTGTACCTCCAGAACCACTGGGGCGTGTACCGCAGCGACGACGCGGGCGCGCGGTGGACCGACATCGGCGGCGGGCTGCCCTCCGACTTCGGCTTCGCCGTGGCGGCCCACCCCCACCGGCCGGACACCGCCTACGTCTTCCCGCTCAACGCCGACTCCGACCGGGTGCCCGCGGAGCACCGGTGCCGGGTCTTCCGTACGCAGGACGCGGGCGCCACCTGGGAACCGCTCACCCGAGGACTGCCGGACGGGGACCACTACGGCACGGTCCTGCGCGACGCCCTGTGCACCGACGACGCCGATCCCGCGGGGGTCTACTTCGGCAACCGCAACGGCGAGTTGTACGCCAGCCACGACGACGGGGACAGCTGGCAGCTGCTGGCCGAACACCTGCCGGACGTATTGTGCGTACGGGCCGCGGTGCTGGACGCGTAGGGCGGTGGCCGTGGCCGGGCGTTGCGGTGCAGCCAGTAGAGTGACCGCCTGTGGCAGCACGACCGTTGAACGAGATCGTCGAGCCGGGCTGGGCCCGGGCTCTGGAGCCGGTGGCGGGGCAGATCGCCGCGATGGGAGACTTCCTGCGCGCCGAGATCGCCGCGGGCCGAACGTACCTGCCGGCCGGGGCGCACGTGCTGCGCGCCTTCCAGCAGCCCTTCGACGAGGTCAAGGTGCTGATCGTCGGCCAGGATCCGTATCCCACCCCGGGGCACGCGATGGGCTTGTCGTTCTCCGTGGCCCCCGAGGTGCGCCCCGTACCGCCGAGCCTGGACAACATCTTCCGCGAGCTCCACTCCGACCTCGGGGTGCCTCGTCCGGCCAACGGCGACCTGACTCCCTGGAGCAGGCAGGGCGTTCTGCTGCTCAACCGCTCCCTGACCACCGCCCCGCGCAAGCCGAACGCGCACCGCGGCAAGGGCTGGGAGGCCGTCACCGAGCAGGCGATCCGGGCGCTCGCCGCCCGCGGCAAGCCGCTGGTCTCGGTCCTGTGGGGCCGGGACGCGCGCAATCTGCGGCCGCTGCTCGGCTCCCTGCCGGCGGTGGAGTCCGTCCACCCCTCCCCCATGTCCGCCGACAACGGGTTCTTCGGCTCCCGACCGTTCAGCCGGACGAACGACCTGCTGGTCCGCCAGGGTGCGCAGCCGGTCGACTGGCGTCTGCCGGCCGCGAGTTGACCGACGGTTGAACCTTATACGACATTCAACGGATAAATAGGGACAAACGCCGCCCGTCTGGGCCCTGCCCGAACACCGGGTTCCGGTGAACCAGTAGCATGCGGCGCCATGAGCTCCCCCACTGGGCCCGAACATGGCCTGCCCGTACGAATGCCGCGACCCCGCCAGACCGGGCGGCACCGCCGGCCCGAGCCCGCGGTGGCGCCCGAGGGCGCGCCCGCGCTGGTGCTCGCCGTGCCCGGTGCCCCCTCGGCCGCCTCGCGGGGGCTCGCGGAAGAGATCACCAGCATCGGCCGCTCCGAGCTGCCCGGCCTGGACGCCCGCATCGGCTTCCTCGACGGCGTCGACGAGGAGGGCTCCGAGTTCCCGTCCCTCTCCGGCGTGCTGACCGCGGTCGCGGCCGAGCGGACCGCGCGCGCGGAGTTCGCCCGCGCCGCCGGCCACGAGGTGCCCGCGCCCACCGGCCCGGACGCCGTGGTCGTCCCCCTGCTGGCCGGCCCGGACGCCGACCTGCTGCGCCGGATCCGCCAGGCCGTCATGGACTCCTCGGCCGCCGTCGAGCTGGCCGAGGTGCTCGGCCCGCACCCCCTGCTCGCCGAGGGCCTGCACGTGCGGCTCTCCGAGGCGGGTCTGGCGCGCGCCGACCGCGCCCGCCTGTTCACCGTGACCACGGCTGCCGACGGCATCGTCGTGGCCACGACCGGTGGCGAAGAGGCGGTGCAGGTCGCCGCGGTCACCGGCATGCTGCTGGCCGCCCGCCTCGCCGTGCCCGTCAAGGCCGCCGCGCTCGACCAGGAGGGTTCGGTGGCCTCGGTCGCCGAGCAGCTGCGCAGCGAGGGCTCCACGCAGCTCGCGCTTGCCCCGTACCTGATCGGCCCGGAAGCCGCCGAGGGGCTGCTGGACACGGCGTGCAAGGAGGCCGACTGTGCGGCCGCCGAGGTGCTCGGCGCCTACCCGGCGCTCGGCAAGCTCGTCGTCACCCAGTACTCCGCCGCGCTCGGGCTCTCGCTGGGCGCTGCCGCCCACTGACCGGTCCGTCCTGCCCGCGGACGAGGGCCCGCTCCCGGGATTCCGGGAGCGGGCCCTCGTCCGTCGTGCGCGGCGGTCAGGGCAGGGGGGCGAAGACCACGCAGGCGGCCGCAGGCACGGCCACCGATCCGGCCCGGCGCGGCTCGCCGGTGACGGGGTCCAGGTCGAACCAGGTGACGTCTCCGGACCACTCGTTGGCCACATACAGCCGGCGCCCCGACGGATCGGCGACGAGATCGCGCGGCCAGCTGCCCCCGCAGCCCACCGTGGCGGCGGCCTGCGGCTTCTCGGCTCCGTCGGCGAGCGAGAAGGCGGCGATGGTGTCCGCGCCGCGCACCGCAGCCCACAGGAAGCGCCCGTCCGCCGACACGGCGACCACCGAGGGATAGGCCCGCGGGGCGCCCGGAACGCCCTCCGGGGCCACCGCAACCTCCGAGACCGGTTCCAGTTGCCCGGCGGCCCCGTTCCAGCGGCAGACGGTCATCTGCGGCTCCAGCTCGTGCAGCACGTAGACCACGTCGCCGTCGGGGTGGAAGGCGAGGTGGCGGGGCCCGGACCCGGACCGGAGCACCGTCTCGCCGTGCACGCGCAGCCCGCCGGTGGCCGGGTCGGGCGCACAGACCCGTACCGAGTCGGTGCCCAGGTCCACGCTCAGCACCCAGCGGCCGGTCGGGTCGGGCCGGACCTGGTGGGCGTGCGGCCCCTGCTGCCGCTCGGGGTCCGGGCCGCTGCCCTGGTGCGCGAGGACGGCGGCGGGCCCGGAGAGGCTGCCGTCCGCGGCGAGCGGCAGGCTGCTGACGCTGCCGGAAGTGTAGTTGGCGGTCAGCAGCCGGCCGCCGGCCGTGCTGAGGTGGGTCGGCCCCGCGGCGCCGACCGGAACGGGGGCGCCGAGCGCGGCGAGCCCCTCGGGTCCGGTCCGGAAGGCCAGCGCGGCACCCCGGTCGGCTTCGCTCACCGCGTAGAGCACCCGGCCGTCCGGGGCGAGGGCGAGGCAGGAGGGGTTCTCGGGGGTGGCGGTGACCGTGAGCGGGGTCAGCGCCCCGGTGGCCGGGTCCACGGCCGCGGTGGTGATCCCGCGGCCGCCCCCCGAGGTGAAGGAGCCGATGTAGGCCAGGTGTCCGGCGCTGCGCGCCGAACCCTGCGTACCGGTCCCGCCGTTCACGTCGTCCACAGGTCGCCCTTCCGCCGTTCCGCTCCGTGGGGCGACCGTAACAGAAGGTCTAGACCAAGTCCCGTCCTTGGGCCCGTTCCCGCGCGCCGTCGTGGTGCACGTACACCGTAGAGCTCGGGCTGTCGTCGTACGTGCGGTGGAAGACCGGCGTGGCGGAGCCGGAGATCGGCGGCACGATCCAGGACCAGTCCGCCCCCACCTCGCGCCCCTTGCGTTCCTCCCGCTCCATGTGGGCGAGGAAGCGCCGGGACTCGGTGTGGTGGTCCGCGATGGTGACACCCGCCCGGTCGAAGGAGTGCAGCACGGCCCGGTTGAGCTCGACCAGCGCGCGGTCCTTCCACAGCGAGCGGTCGCTGGACAGGTCGAGGCCGAGTCGGCGGGCGACGGCGGGGAGGAGGTTGTACCGGTCGGTGTCGGCGAGGTTGCGGGCGCCGATCTCGGTGCCCATGTACCAGCCGTTGAAGGGTGCGGCGGGGTAGTGGATCCCGCCGATCTCCAGGCACATGTTGGAGATGGCGGGCACGGCGTGCCAGCGCAGGCCCCAGTCCGCCCAGCCGGGCTCGTCGGGGTGCTCGATCGGCACCTCCAGCACGGCGTCCGGCGGGGTGTCGAACCAGCGGGGTTTGTCGTCGACTCCCTGTACCACCAGGGGGAGCAGGTCGAAGGGGCTGCCGGCGCCGCCGGTCCAGCCGAGGTCGAGCAGTGCCCGGGTGAGCGGGGCGTTGCGGGCGTCGCCGACCGTGACGGAGGGGTGGTCGCCGTAGCCCGCGTACCGGACCAGCTGTTCGCTCCAGATCAGCGGGCCGGGGCGCTCGGGGGCGTCGGGGGCGAAGACCGTGATGGTGGGTCTGACGCGGCCGCCGTTCGTGGCCTCGCGCAGGTGCTCGAAGCACTCGGCGGCGATCTCGTCCGCGTCGGTGAGTTCACGGCGGTCGCGCACGCGCAGTGAGTTCCAGTAGAGCCTGCCTATGCAGCGGTTGCTGTTGCGCCAGGCGACCCGTGCCCCGTGGGCGAGTTCCTGCGGGGTGTGCCGGTACGTGCCGGTGTCCGCGAGCTCGTCCCGCACGGCGGCGATGCGGGGCCGCGGATCACCGGCCTCCGGATTCTCCCGGTGGAAGAGTCGGATGAACTCCTCGGCCGCTTCCGCCACCTCAGTGGCGGTCGAGCGCTGTTGAAGTATTTCCATCCCGGGCGATTACCCCCTGTCCGAACAGATCCACCCTGTACATGCCGCATGAATGTGCAATCAACAATCACCGGTTGTACATGCCGCAGGTCAGCGGTGGACGCCCCGAGCACGCGGAACCCTCCCACCGGGTGATCGTCGCGCAACGGCCCGCCCCTCGGCGTCAAAGGGGCGTAGGATCCACCGCTTCCGCGTCCGTGTGGTAGGGGCCCTTGAGGTCAGGCGCTGATGACGAGCGGCGCCCGGGGGTCCGTGCGCAGCGGGGCGTGGAGGGCCACCAGGGCGTGCTCCAGGCCGTGCAGGTGCACGAGGGCGGGCTCCTCGGCGTCCGGCCGGGGGTGGGCCGGAGCGGAGAGTTCCGCCATGCCGCCCGGGGCGGTCAGCGCCTCGACCGCCGCCTCCACCCGCCAGCACGCGGCGGCCAGGCGGGCGTCGTGCGAGGCCTGCGGATCGGCGGCGACCGCGACCAGCCCGCGCACCTCCCGCGCGCAGTCGTCGAGCAGGGCCAGGACCTGCCGGGCGCGGGCCTTGCGGGCACGCAGCGGGCTCAGCGGGTGGACCAGCGGAGCGAGGGCCATCCGGACGCGCGCCAGCAGGAGTTCGAGCTCGGCGACGTGCGGGGCGGGGTCGGCGTCCGGGTTGCCCGCGAGACGGTCGAGCGAGGCGGCGGTGGAAGCCCGTACGCAGTGCAGGGCGCGCTGGATCCAGGCGTGGTTCGCGGCATGGGTGGTCACCGGGAGAACGAGCACCACGGCGAGGGCGGCGCCCAGTGCGCCGATCGCCGTCTCCTGGAAGCGCAGGAGCAGCAGTCCTGGGTGCAGGACCCCGAGGAGCCCGTACAGCAGGCCGGCCATGACGGTGACGAAGAACATCATCCAGGAGTACGAGGGGGCCGCGGTGTAGAAGATGCCGAAGACGCATACGGCGACCAGCGCGGCGGTGGGCGCGGGCGCTCCGTGCAGGGGGACGGCGACGAGCAGTCCGGCGGCGATGCCGAGGACGGTGCCGAGGACCCGGCGGAAGCCCCGGACCAGGGTTTCGCCACGGGAGGCGGTGTTGACGAAGATCCACCAGGCGGTGCCGACGGCCCAGTACCAGCGGTCCTCCGAGAGTGCCTGGCCGATCCCCAGGGCGAACGCGCAGGCGGCGGTCGCCTGGAAGGCCTGCCGCGTGGTCGGCCGCGCGAGCCCGGTGCCGGGCAGCGGCGGCGGAGCGGCGGCGGGAGGGGTTTTGCGCTCGATGGGCCACACCGCGAACCGGACCGCTCCCGCGGACAGCAGCGCCAGCCCGACGGCCGCGTACAGCTCGGGCAGCTGCCCGGGCACGGCGTGCAGGAACTGCGTGACGAAGAACATCATGAAGCCGAAGATCCCGAGGGCATGCCCGCGGGGCCCGAAGCGGCGGGCGTGGACCCCGGCGAAGACGACGGCGAGGAAAGCGGCGTCCCGCGCCAAGGGCATCCCGTGCAGGGTGGTGGCCAGCGCGAGGACGGGGAATCCCGCCACGGGAAGCAGGGCGGTGGTCACCCGCTGGGCGCGGACGGTGGAGTCGGCGACGGTGAACAGGGCGAGCAGGGCCGCGAGGCCTCCCGTGATGGAGGCGGTGAGGGAGAGGCCGCAGAGCTCGGCCACGGCCACGGCGCAGGCGACGCCGATCACGGCACGCAGGGAGTTGCGCAGTCTCAGACGCCCCGGATCCGGAGCCACGAACATCCTCTTCACGGCGGTGTGCCGCCCCCCTTGCAGTGGTGCGCGCCGGCCCGGCGCCGGCCCGGGGGTGGTGGGCGGCAGGCGGGCACGGCGAAGGCACCGCGCTCCGGGTCGGCCTCGTTGCCGCCCGGCGCTGCACGGCGCCGAAAGTACATGGATACGACACACATAAGCACGTGCCGACCCACTGGCTCAAGTCCGGCCGCCGACACTGGACCATTGGCACAGCCGTGACGGCAGGTGAGCGGCCAGGCCCGGACCAATGCACCAGGCGCTCGGGCGGAGGGGCTGGAGGCCCGGTCCGACGCCCCGCTCAGGAGCCGCTCAGGGGCGGGCGTTCCAGGCCGCGATCACCGGGAGGTCGTGTTCGGTGGACAGGGTGCTCACGGTGCCGGTGCGGAGCAGGAAGAGGCGGCCGTCCTCGGGCGGCAGCCCCAGGTAGCGGGCCGTCAGGACGCGCAGGAAGTGGCCGTGGGCCACCAGGACGACGTCGCCCCCGTCCTGCCGCAGGACCGGGGCGACACGGGCCAGGACCCGGTCGGCCCGGGCGCCGACCTGGGCTGCGCTCTCACCGGGGTGTTCGGCGTCGCCGGGCGGGACCCCGTCCGTCCACAGGGACCAGCCGGGGCGGGTGCGCTGGATCTCCGCCGTGGTCACGCCCTCGTAGCCGCCGTAGTCCCACTCGTACAGGTCGGGATCCACGGCGCCGTCGGCCAGCCCGGCGAGCTCGGCGGTGGCGACGGCCCGGCGCAGCGGGCTGGTCAGCACCCGGGCCGAACGCCGGTCCTCGAAGAAGGGGACCAGGGAGAGCGCCTGCTCGACTCCGGCCGGGGTCAGCGGTACGTCCGTGCGGCCGGTGTGCCGCCCGGAGGCGCTCCAGGCCGTCTCTCCGTGCCTCACCAGCAGCAGGTCGCTCATTCTTCGGACGATAGCCGCGGGCCGCTCCCGCCGCGCCTCACCCCGCAATTCGATGCGAAAACGATGCAACTTTACCCCGCGGGTGCGGAGTCGCGAGGCTCGGGCCATGGACGAGAAGGAGCGCGAGGAGCGCCTCGCGGCCGGTTTCGCCGCGGGCGACGAGCGCTGCACGGAGGCCGTCTACCGGCGCTGGCGCCCGCTGGTCCACTCGCTCGCCCGGCGCGGCCTGGGGGACGAACGGGAGGCGGAGGACGTGACGCAGCAGGTCTTCCTCGCCGCCTGGCGCGGCCGCGGCCGCTACCGGCCCGGCCCCGGCGGTCTCGGAGCCTGGCTGACCGGTATCACCCGGCACAAGGTGGCCGACGCGCTGGAGGCCCGGGCCCGCCGGGCCAGGTCGGTGGAGGCCGCCGCGAGGACGCTGCATCCCGGCGCGGAGCGGCCGGGGAGCCTGCCGCATCCGGAGCCCGAGCGGACCGTGGACCGGGTGCTGATCCTCGGGGAACTGGCCCGGCTGCCGTCGGCGCAGCAGCAGGTGCTGCGCCTGGCCTTCTACGGGGACCTGACGCAGGTGCAGATCGCGGACCGCACCGGGCTGCCGTTGGGCACCGTCAAGAGCCATATGCGCCGGGCCCTGCACCAGTTGCGCCGTTCGCTCCCGGCGGGGGCTGCGGCGGTGCGATGACCGCGAGGGCCGAGCGCAGGCCGTGCAGCCGCTCGGTGTGGGGGCCGGGCAGCCCCGCGCCCCAGCCCGGCCCGGCGAGCAGCAGCGCGGCCTGCCCGCGGGCGCCCCGCAGCCCCCATTCGAGGCCGGCCACCGAGCGGGCGAGTGCGGGGTCGGCGGTCGTACGGGACTGCGCCCACAGGACGACGGCCCGCGGGCCGGTACGCCGTACGGCGTCGTGCAGGGCTTCGGCCGGCAGCGCGGCGCCGAACATGCGGGCCGGCACACCCCGCTGGCCGAGCGCCGCGGTCAGGGCCTCGATGGGCAGGCTGTGCTGCTCGCCCGGCACGCAGGCGAGGAGTACGGGCGGGGTGCGGTCGGCCTCGGCGGCGGGCCGGATCCGGTGCAGGGCCGCGGAGATCTGCCAGGAGAGCAGGTGCTCCACCTCGACGTAGCGCTCCCCCGCGGTCGCCCATTTGCGGCCGACCGCGTGCAGGGTCGGCGCCATGACCTCCTCCCACGCGGTGACCAGGCCGTGTTCGGCGACGGACGCCTCCAGCAGGTCGGCCACGGTCGGCGCGTCCAGGCGTACGGCGGCCCGGGCGAGTCCGCGGCACTCGGGGCGGACCGTCCCGAGCGGGAGGGTCACCGGACCGCCCGGGGTGCGGGCGGGCACGGGGGCCGGCTCGGCGGACCCGGAGCGCGCGGCCCGGGCGGCCTCGGCGGGCGGTACGCCCCGCGCGGTGAGGCTGCACATCAGTTCCAGCCGGGCGATGTCCTGCGGGGTCCAGCGCCGGTGGCGGCCGTCCTCCCGGCGGGCCGGGCCGATCGCGTACCGGCGCTCCCAGGAGCGCAGGGTGGTCGGCGAGACCCCGAGGCGGCGGGCCACCGCGCCGGTGCTCAGGGCAGCCGGGGGCAGGTCCTGCGGGGGTGTCGGGGGCACGCTCTCCACCCGCCCACGATACGGCGCCCGGGCGGCCCCGGGTGCCGGGCGGGAGCCGTGGCGGGCGCTCAGCCGGAGCCCCGCCCGCGCCGGAACCGGTCGAGCCCGTCGGCGAGTTCCACGACCCGCTCCGGGTAGTCGTAGCGGGCGCGTTCCAGGCCGGGCAGCCGCCACGGTTCGTGGACCTGGGGGGCGGGGAGGGCGGCGAGTTCCGGCACCCAGCGGTGGACGTAGCGCCCCTCGGGGTCGTAGCGCAGGCCCTGGCGGACCGGGTTGAGGACCCGGTTGGGGCGGGTGTCGGTGCCGGTTCCGGCGACCCACTGCCAGTTGAGCTGGTTGTTGGCGAGGTCTCCGTCCACGAGGAGGTCCAGGAAGTGCCGGGCGCCGACCCGCCAGTCCACGTAGAGGGTCTTGGTGAGGAAGCTCGCGGCGAGGAGCCGGCCCCGGTTGTGCATCCAGCCCTCGTGGCGGAGCTGGCGCATGGCCGCGTCGACCACGGGGTAGCCGGTGCGGCCCTCCTTCCAGGCCCGGGTCTCCTCCTCGGCGGCGGCTCCGGTGCGCCACTGGTCGTGGCGGTCGCGGTAGTCGTGCGCGGCGGCCTCGGGCCGGGCGGCCAGCACCTGGTGGTGGAAGTCGCGCCAGCACAGCTGCCGTACGAAGGCCTCGGCGCCGGGGCCGCCCGCGGCGCGCGCCCGGTGGACGGCCTCGGCGGCCGAGAGGGTGCCGAAGTGCAGGTGCGGGGAGAGCCGCGAGGTGGCGTCGCCGGCCAGGTCGTCGTGGGCGTCCTCGTAGCCGGCGAGGCCCGCGCTCAGCCAGCGGGTCAGGAGGCGGCGGGCCTCGCTCTCGCCGCCGCGGGCGAGGCCCGGCGAGGTCCCGGTGAGGGCGGAGCGCCGGGGCAGCGGATCGGAGCCGACCGCCTCGGGCACGCGGACGGAGCGGGGGGCGGGGGCGGCGGGCCGCGGCGGCCACTCGGCCCAGCGGCGGAAGTACGGGGTGAACACGGCGAAGTGGTCGGAGCCTGCGGGGACCACCGCGCCGGGGGCGGTGGCGGTGATCACCGCGTCGTGCACGTAGAGCCGCCGGCCTTCGGCTTCGAGCGCGGCCCGCAGCCGCTCCTCGCGGGACCGGGCATGGCCGCTGACCCCGGCCGCCATGTGGACCTCGTCGGCGTCGGCTTCGTGGACGAGCGCGCAGACTTCGGCGACGGTGTCCCCGGAGCGCAGGATCAGCCGGCCGCCGCGTTCGCGCAGCGCGGCGTCCAGGTCGGCCAGGCAGTCGGCGAGGAAGGCGAGCCGGTTGGGCGCGGCGAAGCCGGCCGCGTCGACCGCGGGGTCGCGCACGAACAGCGGGACCACCTGGTCGCTGGAGGACAGGGCCGCGCGCAGGGGCGGATGGTCGTGCAGGCGCAGGTCCGAGGTGTAGAGAACCACCGCGACGTTCATGGGGGTGTCGCTCCGCGTCAGGGCCGAGGGGGCGTGGTGGGTGGGCTGTCGTCCGGTACTTCGGCCGGTACGGGCCGTACGGATGCGGGAACTGCGCCGTCGAGCCGCTGCGCGGCCAGGGCGATGTTGCGGGCCATGCCGCCGAAGACCACGGCGTGGAAGGGGGAGACGCTCCACCAGTAGAGGTGCCCGAGGAGGCCGTGCGGGTGGAACAGGGCCCGCTGCCGGTAGCGGGCGCGGCCGGGCGGTGCTCCCGGGGCCGCGGCCTGCGGCGCCGGTTCGGCGTACATCTCCAGCCAGGCCAGTCCGGGCAGCCGCAATTCGGCGCGCAGGCGCAGCATCCGTCCCGGTTCGATCTCCTCCACCCGCCAGAAGTCCAGGGAGTCCCCGACGCGCAGGCGAGCCGCGTCCCGGCGCCCGCGCCGCAGGCCGACCCCGCCGACGAGGCGGTCCAGCCACCCGCGTACGGCCCAGGCCAGCGGGAACGAGTACCAGCCGTTCTCTCCGCCGATGCCCTCCACCACCGTCCACAGTGCGGCGGGCGAGGCGTCGACGGAGAGTGCGCGACGGTCGGTGTAGAGGCTGCCGCCCGCCCAGTCGGGGTCGGTGGGCAGCGGATCGCTGGGCGCGCCGGGCAGGGCGGCGGAGGACCAGCGGGTGGTCACCTTCGCCTCGCGCACCCGCTGGAGGGCGAGCGTCAGCGCCTGGTCGAAGCCGATCGGTGCACCCGGCGGGTCCGGTACGTGGCGGGCGATGTCGTGCTCGTGGCAGACCACCTCGTGGCGCAGGGACTCCGCGAGCGGTCGGGCCAGCGCCCGCGGCACGGGCGTGACGAGGCCGATCCAGATGCTGGACAGCCGCGGGGTGAGCATGGGGACGCGCAGGATGCGGCGTCGGGGCAGCCGGGCCACGGCGGCGTAGCGGCGCATCATCTCCTCGTACGTGATGACGTCGGGACCCCCGATGTCGAAGGCGCGGTCGACCTCCGGCGGCATGGTCGCGCTGCCCACGAGGTAGCGCAGGACGTCGCGGACCGCGATGGGCTGGACGCGAGTGCCGACCCAGCTGGGGGTGACCATGACGGGGAGCCGCTCGGTCAGGTAGCGCAGCATCTCGAAGGAGGCGGAGCCGGAGCCGATGATGACGGCGGCGCGCAGGACGGTCGCGGGCACCTCGGAGGCGAGGAAGATCTCGCCGACCTCCGCGCGCGAGCGCAGGTGCGGGGAGAGTTCGGAGACGGGGATGCCGGCCGGCGTCAGACCGCCGAGATAGACGATGCGGCGGACGCCGGCGGCCCGGGCCTGTTCGGCGAAGATCCGGGCGGCGGAGCGGTCGCGCTCCTCGAAGCCGGAGCCGCCGCCCAGGGCGTGCACCAGGTAGTAGGCCACATCGATGCCGTGCAGGGCCGCGCCGACGGACTCGGCGTCGGTGGCGTCCCCGCGGGCCACCTCCACGCGGCCGGCCCAGGGGTGGTCGCGGAGCTTCTCCGGGGAGCGGGCCAGGCACCGGACGCGGTGGCCGGCTGCCAGCAGTTCGGGCACCAGTCGCCCGCCGATGTAACCGGTGGCCCCGGTGACCAGGCAGTGCAGACCCGTCATGACCGTCTCCGCTCGTCGTGGTTCCCGGTAGGGATTCCCCCGCGAGGGTCCGTACGGACGCACCGCACCCGTACGGGGGACACGGGCCGGGGTGGACCACGGCTCTCCGGGGCGGGGGTTCCGGTGGGCCGTGGGTACAGTCGCAGCATGGCCGTGGACGAGCTCGACACCCGGATCCTGCGCCTGCTGATCGAGCAGCCGCGCACCAGCGTCCGCGAGTACGCGCGGATCCTCGGGATCGCGCGCGGCACGCTCCAGGCCCGTCTGGACAGGCTGGAGCGCACCGGGGTGATCACCGGGACGGGCCCCGTCCTGTCCCCCGCCGCGCTCGGGCATCCGGTCCTGGCCTTCGTGCACATCGAGGTCACCCAGGGGTACCTCGACGAGGTCGGGGACGCGCTGGCCGCCGTACCCGAGATCATCGAGGCCTTCTCCATCACGGGCGGCGGGGACCTGCTGACCCGGGTGGCGGCCCGGGACAACGCGCACCTGGAGGACGTGATCCAGCGGCTCATCCAGCTCCCCGGTGTGGTCCGCACCCGGACCGAGGTGGCCCTGCGCGAGCGGGTCCCGCACCGGCTGCTGCCGCTGGTCGAGTCCGTGGGACGGGCCGTGCGCACCTCCTGAGGCCCGGACGCCGAAGCTCGGGAAGATCCCGCCCCCGCCCCGGGTTGGTAGAACCGTGAACGAAATCATGCGGGACGTGGTCGTCGTCGGGGCCGGGCAGGCAGGGCTGTCCAGTGCCTACCACCTGGCGCGGGCGGGGATCGACCACGTGGTGCTGGACCACGCGCCGCGGCCGGGCGGCGCCTGGCAGTTCCGCTGGCCCTCGCTGACCTACGGCAAGGTCCACGGGATGCACGCGCTGCCCGGCATGGAGCTCGTGGACGCGGACCCGCGGCGGCCCTCGTCGGATGTCGTCGCGGAGTACTTCGCCGCCTACGAGTCCCGCTTCGACCTGCGGGTGCGGCGCCCCGTGGACGTGAGCGCGGTACGCGAGGGGCGCGAGGGGCGGCTGCGGGTGGAGACCTCGGACGGGACCTGGTCCGCGCGCGCCCTGGTCAACGCCACGGGGACCTGGGACCGGCCGTTCTGGCCGCGCTACCCTGGCCAGGAGACCTTCCGCGGCCGCCAGTTGCACACCGCCGACTACCCGGGGCCGGAGGCCTTCGCGGGAGCCCGGGTGGTCGTGGTGGGCGGCGGGACCTCGGCGGTGCAGCACCTGCTGGAGATCGCCGAGGTGGCCGCGCGGACGACCTGGGTGACCCGGCGGCCCCGGTCTTCCGCGACGGAGCCTTCGGTGAGGCGGAGGGCCGCGCGGCGGTGGCCCTGGTCGACGAGCGGGTACGCCGGGGGCTGCCCCCGCAGAGCGTGGTCAGCGTCACCGGGCTCGCGCTGAACGAGGCCGTCCGGGCGGGGATCGCCTCGGGGGTGCTGGAGCGCCTGCCCGTGTTCGAGCGGATCACCCCGGAGGGCGTCGCCTGGGCGCAGGGCCGGCGGGTGGAGGCCGACGTGATCCTGTGGGCCACCGGTTTCCGGGCCGCCATCGACCACCTGGCCCCGCTCCGCCTGCGGGAGCCGGGCGGCGGCATCCGGGTCGAGGGCACCCGTGCGGCGCGCGACCAGCGGATCCACCTGGTCGGCTACGGCCCGTCCGCGTCGACCATCGGCGCCAACCGCGCGGGCGGTGCGGCGGCCCGCGAAATCCGCCGCCTGCTGGCCGCAGACGCCCGCGAACCGGCCGGATCGGCCGTCAGCTAGCGGGCCCCGCGTGGGCGCGTCCGGTGGCGGCAGCGCGCACGCGGTTGAACTCCGCGACGTGCTCCTTATGTTCCTCGTACGTCTCCGAGAGGCGGGTGTCCCCCGGCTTGACCGTGACGAAGTACAGCCAGTCCCCCGGGGTCGGCGCGACGGCGGCGGTCATGGCCTCCAGGCCCGGGTTGCCGATCGGGGTCGGGGGCAGTCCCTGGCGCCGGTAGGTGTTGAAGGGGCTGTCGATCCGGGTCTCGCTCAGCTTGGTGTCGACGGTGCTGCGGTGCAGCGCGTAGTTGAGGGTGGAGTCCATCTGGAGCGGCATCGACCTCGCCAGCCGGTTGTGCACCACCCGGGCGACCTTGCCCATGTCGGCGCGGGAGTCGGCCTCCGCCTCCACGATGCTGGCCACGGTGGCGGTCTGGTCCGGGGTCATCCCGTGCTCCTTGCCGCCTTGGGTGACGGCCGGGGTGGCGAGCTTCCGGTTGGCCGTCTCCACCATGTACGCCAGCAGCGTGGCCGGCGTGGTCTTGGAGGTCACCGGGTAGGTCGCCGGGAAGAGGAAGCCCTCCGGGTTGCCCCCGGCCTCTGCGGGCAGGGCCAGCGGGGCGGCTGCGGCAGCGGCTTTCGCGGAGCCCGCGGGGAGATGCAGTGCGCGGTCGATCGCGGCGTAGACCTGAGGGGCCCGCCACCCCTCCGGGATCACCAACGGGCGGGGCCGCTCGGGTGCCTGACCGCCGTCCCCGCCGCGCAGCAGCGGGACCAGGACGGCTGCACCGATCGGGAGCAGTAGGCAGAGCAAGAGTGCCAGACGGCCCCGGCGAGTGAGCCGGATGCGCCGCCGTGGCGGCCGGTGCTCATGTCGCATGCGGGCACGTCAACCCGCGAAGTGCGGCCTTTCTGACGTAAGGCTCAGATGTCGGTCATACGATCACACGTTCACCGGGGCCGGTTCGGTCGCTTCACCGGCGTCCGGGACCTCCGGCGTCAGCGCCGCTTCCCGGTCCCGGCGCACCAGGGCCGCGTACCGGCCGTCCGCCACGAGGAGTTCCTCGTGGGTCCCGCGCTCGGCGATCCGGCCCTTGTCCAGCACCACGATCTGGTCGGCGTCGCGGACGGTGGACAGCCTGTGCGCGATGGTGATGGTGGTGCGGCCCTGCGACAGGTTGTCGATGGCCCGCTGCACGGCATGCTCCGTGCGCGTGTCCAGTGCGCTGGTGGCCTCGTCGAGGATCAGTACCGGCGGATCGCGCAGGATGGTGCGGGCGATGGCGAGGCGCTGCTTCTCGCCGCCGGAGAAGCGGTAGCCGCGCTCGCCGACCAGGGTGTCGTACCCGTCGGGCAGGGACTCGATGTGGTCGTGGATCTGGGCGGCGCGGGCCGCCTCGGCGATCTCCTCGTCGGTGGCGTCCGGCTTGGCGAAGCGCAGGTTGTCGGCGACGGAGGCATGGAAGAGGTAGGTCTCCTGGGAGACCACGCCGATGGAGCGGGCCAGCGAGTCGAAGTCGAGGTCGCGCACGTCCACCCCGTCGAGGGCGACCCGCCCGCCGGTCACGTCGTAGAGCCGGGGCACCAGGTAGCTCAGGGTGCTCTTGCCCGAGCCCGTCGGGCCGACCACGGCGAGGGACCCGCCCGCCGGGACGGTGATGTCGATGCCCGTCAGCGTCGGGCCGTGCTTGGCGTCGTAGGCGAAGTACACGTCCTCGAAGGACACCTCGCCCTTGGCCCGGTCCAGCCGCACCGGGTCCGGGCGCTCGGTGATGTCCACCGGCAGGTCGAGGTACTCGAAGATCCGCGAGAAGAGGGCGAGGGACGTCTGTATCTGCACGCCGGTCGACAGCAAACTCACCGCGGGCCGGAACAGGCCCTGCTGGAGGGTGACGAAGGCGACGAGGGTGCCGACCGAGAGCGAGGGGGCGCCGGACTGGAGGGCGATGCCGGCGGCCCAGTAGATGAGCGCGGGCATGGCGGCCATGACGATGCCGATGGTCGACATCCGCCACCTCCCCGCCATGCTGGAGCGCACTTCGAGGCCGACCAGCTTCTCGGACTCCTCGGAGAAGGAGCGGGTGAGCGAGTCGGCGCGGCCCATGGTGCGGCCCAGGAGGATGCCGCTCACCGACAGGGACTCGGTGACCGTCGCGGCCATGGCGGCCATCTGCTTCTGCCGCTGGAGGGTGATCTTCTTGCGCTCGCGGCCGACCCGTCGGCTGATCCACACGAACAGGGGCAGCAGGAGCAGCGAGACGAGTGTGAGGCGCCAGTCGAGCGCGAGCATCGCGACGATGGAGGCGATCACGGCCGTCAGGTTCGAGACCAGGGAGGTCGCGGTGGAGGTCACCGTGGCCTGCATGCCGCCGATGTCATTGGCGATGCGGGACTGCACCTCGCCGGTGCGGGTGCGGGTGAAGAAGGCCAGCGGCATCCGCTGGAGCTGGGCGTACACCGCGGTGCGCAGGTCGTGCATGACGCGCTGGCCCACGGTGGTGGATATCAGGGTCTGGAGCACGCCGAAGACGCTGGTGACGACGGCGGTGAGGATCATGCCCAGCGCGAGCAGGCTGAGCAGCCCGGTGCGCCCCTCGGGGATGGCGACGTCCAGGATCTCCTTCAGCAGGAAGGGCGAGGCGACGGCGACCAGCGAGGAGGCGCAGACGAGCAGCCCCACGACGGCGAGGCGGCCGCGGTAGGGGCGGAAGAGGCCCACGATCCGGCGCAGCTGCCGGGGCTGCTCGGCCGGGGCGGGGCGATCGGGGTCGAGGGATTCCTTCGATGGGGTCCAGTTCGGTTCCTCGGGGCGCATGGGCCTCCTTCTGACGAGACTCGCATGAGCATAGCTCATTGTTACCTATACTCACAATGAGCCTGGTCCTGGTACTGTTTCCCAGTATGAGCACCGCTTCCGAAACCGACAGCACAGACGGCGTGCTCGCCGAACAGCTGCTGCGGCTCACCCGCCGGCTCCACCGGATCCAGAAGCGCCATCTGGAACCGCTCGGCATCACGCCTGCCCAGAGTCGGCTCCTGCGCCTCGTCTCGCACTACGACGGGGAGCAGCCGCCCCGGATGGCGGATCTCGCCGCCCGCCTCGAAGTGGTCCCCCGCGCCGTGACCACGCTGGTGGACGGCCTGGAGGCCGCCGAATGCGTGCGCCGCTCCCCCGACCCGGCGAACCGGCGCGTGATACGGATCGAGCTCACCGACACCGGCCGCGCCACGCTGCGGCAACTGCGCAACGCGCGAACGGACGCCGCAGAGGAGATCCTGGCTCCGTTGACCGCCGGGCAGCGCGAGGTGCTCGGCGGCCTGCTGGACGCCCTCACGGACGCCCCGACGGGGCGCCGCTGCTGAGCGTCGCCACGAGTCGGCTCGCCCGGACTGGGCCGAACGAGTAGCGAGGGGTCGCGCATGCCGCTGCTGGAACCGAGGCCCGGAACGCTGCGGCCGCACCGCGTCGCCGGCCCCGCTCCCGACCGGGTCCCCGAACACCGGGCCGCCGGCACCCCCGAGCCGCTGCGGAGCGAGCTCACGCAGCTGCTCGGCGCGGACAAGGTGCTGTGGCAGGTCTCCGACCTGGTCCGCTACGCCTCCGACGCCTCCCCGTACCGGTTCGTCCCCCAGGCCGTGGTGATCGCCGAGGACCTGGACGACATTTCCGCCGTGCTGTCGTACGCCCACGGCCGCGGGCGCGAGGTGGTCTTCCGCGCCGCCGGCACCTCCCTCAACGGGCAGGCCCAGGGCGAGGACATCCTGGTCGACGTACGCCGCCACTGGGCCGGGATCGAGGTCCTGGAGGACGGCCGGCGCGCCCGGATCCGGCCCGGGACCACCGTGGCGCGGGCCAATGCCGCGCTCGCCCGCCACGGCCGCGTGCTCGGCCCCGACCCGGCCAGCGCCCTCGCCTGCACCCTCGGCGGTGTCGTCGCCAACAACGCGTCCGGCATGACGGCGGGGACCGCGAGGAACGCGTACCGCACGCTCTCTTCCCTCACCCTCGTGCTGCCCGGCGGCACCGTCGTGGACACCGCCGACCCGCTCGCCGACGAGGAACTCCTGCGCGCGGAGCCGGCGCTGTGCCGCGGCCTGATGGGGATCAAGGCGGAGATCGAGGCCGATCCGGAGCTGGTGGCCCGGATCCGGACCAAGTACGAGATCAAGAACACCACCGGCTACCGGCTGGACGCGTACCTGGACGGCACCACGCCCGTGGAGATCCTGCGCGGGCTGATGGTCGGCTCGGAGGGGACCCTCGGCTTCATCGCCGAGGTCGTCCTCGACACGCTGCCGCTGGAGCGCGAACGCACCAGCGCCCTGCTGTTCTTCCCCTCGCTGCCCGCCGCGGCCGCCGCCGTACCGCTGTTCAGCGAGGCGGGAGCCCGCGCCGTGGAGGTGATGGACGGCAACACGCTGCGCGCCTCCGTCGCCGTCGCGGGCGTCCCCGGCGACTGGGCGGACCTGCCCAAGGACACCACCGCCCTGCTGGTCGAGTTCCGCGCCGCGGACGAGGCGGGCCGCGCCGCGTACGAGCGGCGGGCCACCGAGATCCTCGGCCGACTGGACCTGGTGGCTCCGGTGCCCTCGGTCACCAACGACCTCACCCGCGACCCGCACACCATCGAGGGCTACTGGAAGGCCCGCAAGGCCTTCGTCACCGCCGTCGGCGGATCCCGCGCCCGCGGCACCACCCTGATCACCGAGGACTTCGCGGTACCGCCGTCCCGGCTGGCCGAGGCCTGCGAGGCGCTGCTCGCGCTCCAGGCCGGGCACGGCTTCGACGCGGCCGTCGCAGGGCACGCGGCCCATGGCAACCTGCACTTCCTGCTCGCCTTCGACGCGGCGCGGCCCGCCGAGGTGGAGCGGTACGCGGCCTTCATGGACGACTTCTGCCGCCTGACCGTCGAGCGGTTCGACGGCTCGCTGAAGGGCGAGCACTCCACCGGGCGCAACATCGCCCCCTTCCTTGAACTGGAGTGGGGGCCGAAGGCCACCGGGCTGATGTGGCGCACCAAGCAGGTCGTCGACCCGGACGGGGTGCTCGCCCCGCGCATCCTGCTGGACCGGGATCCGAAGGCCCACCTGCGCGGGCTGAAGACCATTCCGCAGGTGGAGGCGGTGGCCGACCCCTGCATCGAGTGCGGCTTCTGCGAACCGGTCTGCCCCAGCAAGGACCTGACCACCACGCCCCGCCAACGGATCGTGCTGCGGCGGGAGATGATGCGCCAGCAGCCCGGCTCCCGGGTGCTGGACGGGCTGCTCGACGCGTACGGGTACGACGCGGTGGACACCTGCGCGGCCGACGGCGGCTGCTCCCTGGCCTGCCCCGTCGGCATCGACACCGGTGCACTGGTGAAGGACCTGCGCCGCCGCCGGCACAGTGCGCGCGAGGAGCGTGCCGCCGAACTCGCCGCCCGGCGGTTCAAGGCCGTCGAGGGCGCCGCGCGGCTGGCCGTGGCCGCCGCCGACCGGATCCGCGATCGGCTCGGGGACCGTGCTGTGGAGGCGCTGACGGAGGCGGTGCGCAGGGCCGTACGGCCCGACCTGGTTCCGCGGTGGCTGCCGCAGCTCCCGGGCGCGGCCGCAGCGGGGCTGCCCGTGACGCGGCGGGTGGGGGCTGCGGCCGTGTACTACCCGGCCTGCGTCAACCGGATCTTCGGCGGACACGGCGGACACGGCGGACATGCCGGCCACGGCGAACCCGGCGAACACGGCGGCCGTGGCGAACCCTCCCTGCCGGAGGCCGTGGTGGCCGTCTCGGAGCGGGCCGGGAAGCCGGTGTGGATCCCCCCGGACGTCACCGGCACCTGCTGCGCGACCATCTGGCACTCGAAGGGGTACGAGGCCGGGAACCGGGTGATGGCCAACAGGATCGTGGAGGCGGCCTGGGGCTGGACGGCGGGCGGGCGGCTGCCGCTCGTGGTCGACGCGTCGTCCTGCACGCTGGGCCTCGCGCACGAGGTGGTCCCGTACCTCACCGACGACAACCGGGCGCTGCACGACGAACTGCGGATCGTCGACTCCGTCGTGTGGGCGGCGCGGGAACTGCTTCCGGAGCTGGAGATCCGGCAGCTCGCGGACTCGGCGGTGCTCCATCCCACCTGCTCGATGCGCCACTTGGGCGATGAGGGCGACCTGCGGGCGGTGGCCGGCGCGTGCGCGGGCGAGGTGGTGGTTCCGCTCGACGCGGGCTGCTGCGGTTTCGCGGGCGACCGGGGCATGCTGCACCCGGAGTTGACGCGCGCGGCGACCGCCCAGGAGGCCGCGGAGGTCGGGGAACGGGAGTTCGACCTGCACCTGTCGGCGAACCGGATGTGTGAGGTCGCGATGGTCCGGGCCACCGGCCGCGCCTACCAGTCGGCGCTGCTGGCACTGGAGCGCGCCACCCGTCACGGGAGCCCGCGCCCCGCCGACGGCCGGCCGTAAACCCCGTGCGTCAGCCCTTGGCCAACGCAAAACCGATTGCCGGGGACCAGCCCGGAAGGCGAACCTTGCACGGTTTGAACCACTCGACCGTCATGGGGCGTCATGCAGATCAGCGATCTTCCGTATCCGGATCCCGGGGTACCCGACGCCCGCTCCGGCCCGCGCTTCCTGGTGTGGCTCGGGCGCGGCCAACTCGGCGCACAGGTCAAGAGCCTGTGCTGGGGGCTGGTGCACTTCTGTGGTGTCGCCGGACTGCCGTACACGGTGGGCCTGGGGGTCGAGGCGGTCGTGGAGCGCGACGCCTCCCGGCTGTTGCTGGTCGGCGGGCTGCTGCTCGTGATCGGCACCGCGATCTCGGTGGGCGACACCATGCTGCACCGGACCGCCGTCACCAACTGGATCACCGCCGCGGCCCGCGTGCAGCAGCTGCTCGCCCGCAAGACCGCGGAGCTCGGCTCGGCCCTGACCCGGCGCGTGGCGGCCGGCGAGGTGGTGGCGGTCTCCACGGGTGACGTGGAGAAGATCGGCTGGTTCGTCGAGGCGGTCTCGCGCTTCCTAGCCGCCGCCTTCGCCGTCGTCGCCATCTGCGTCGGCCTGCTGTTCTACGCGCCCGCGATCGGCGTCGTGGTGGCGATCGGCGTCCCCGTACTCGCCCTGTCCGTGCTGCCGCTGCTGCCGCGCGCCACCCGGCGTGCCGACGTGCAGCGCGAGAAGGCGGGCAAGGCCACCGAATTGGCGTCCGACACCGTGGCGGGCCTACGGGTCCTGCGGGGCATCGGCGGTGAGGAACTCTTCCTCGGCCGCTACCGCGAAGCCTCGCAGGAGGTGCGCGAGGCCGCCGTGCGCAGTGCCCGGATGTGGGCGCTGATCTCGGCGATCCAGGTGCTGCTGCCGGGAGCGCTGCTGATCACGGTGGTCTGGTACGGCTCGGCGCTCGTGCGGGACGGCCGGCTGGCGGTCGGTGAACTCGTCGCCGCCTTCAGCGCGGTGGCCACGATGCTCTACCCGCTGCGGCACTTCGAGGAGATCGCGATGGCGTACTCCTTCTCCCGGCCCTCCGCCCAGCGGGCCGCCCGGGTGCTGGCGCTGTCGCGGACGGAGGCCTCCGCACGACCGACGGCTCCCGCGCGGGCCGCGCAGGCCCCGGCGGCGGGCGGTGACCTGTACGACCCGGTGACCGGGCTGCTGGCCCCGTCGGGGCTGTTCACCGCCGTGGTGTGCGGGGACCCGGACCTGGCGGGCCGGCTCGCCGAACGCCTCGGCGGCCATCCCGCGGACGGCAGCGGTCCGGCCGAGGGGATCTCGGTGCTGCTCGGCGGGGTCGCGCTGGACGACCTCGCGCTGGACACGGCGCGCACGCTGGTCCTCGTACAGGACAAGGATCCGGTGCTGCTGTCGGGGACGCTGCGCGAGCTGTTCGACGTACCGGCGTCCGGGGCGGTGGAGCCCGCGGCGGCGCTCGCCGCCGCGCAGTGCGCGGACGTCCTGGACGCGCTGCTGCAGTCGGCGCCGGACGGCGTGGACGATCCGATGGACGCACGGATCACCGAGCGCGGCCGGTCACTGTCCGGCGGCCAACGCCAGCGGCTGGCCCTGGCCCGGTCCCTGGCGACCGATCCGGAGGTGCTGGTCCTGGACGAGCCGACCTCGGCGGTGGACTCGCACACGGAGGCACGGATCGCCGACGGGATCGCCGCCCTGCGGGCCGGGCGCACCACGGTGGTCCTGGCCTCCTCGCCCCTGCTGCTGGACCGCGCGGACCGGGTCGTCCTGATCCACGAGGGCGCGGTCGCGGCGAGCGGTACGCACCGGGCGCTGCTCCAGGCGGAGCCGCTCTACCGGGCGGTCGTCACCCGCGAGACCGACGAGAAGCAGCGGCTCGCCCGCGTGGAGATCGTCCGGCTGGAAGAAGAACTCACAGAGATCGAGGAATCAGCATGATCGGCGTGGCGCCACCGGAACACGATCCGGCGGCCCCCGAATCGGCCGCCACCCTGCCCGTGGGCACGCCGGCGACCGTACGGGGCTATGTGCGCGGCCTGCTGCGGCGGCACCGGCGGGCCTTCGCGGTGCTGGTGACCGTCAACGCGGTCGCGGTGATCGCCTCCATGGTCGGCCCCTATCTGCTGGGCCGGGTCGTGGACGAGCTCGCGGCGGGGGCGCGCGAACTGCATCTGGGCCGCGTGGCGCTGCTGTTCGCGCTGGCGCTCGCCGTGCAGACCCTGTTCGTCCGGCTGGTGCGGCTGCGCGGGGCGATGCTCGGCGAGGAGATGCTCGCGGACCTGCGCGAGGACTTCCTCGTGCGGTCGGTGGGGCTGCCGCCGGGCGTACTGGAGCGGGCGGGCACCGGTGACCTGCTGTCCCGGATCACCACCGACATCGACCGGCTGGCCAACGCGATGCGGGAGGCCGTGCCGCAGCTGGCCGTCGGGGTGGTCTGGGCCGGACTGCTCTTCGGGGCGCTCACGGTGACGGCGCCGCAGCTGGCGCTGGCCGTGCTGGTGGCGCTTCCCGTACTGGTGGGCGGCTGCCGCTGGTACTTCCGGCGGGCGCCCTCGGCGTACCGATCGGAGGCGGCGGGGTACGCGGCTGTAGCGGCGGCGCTCACCGAGACGGTGGACGCGGGCCGCACGGTCGAGGCGCACCGCCTGGGGCCGGGCCGGATCGCGCTGTCGGAACGGCGGATCAAGGAGTGGACGGCGTGGGAGCGGTACACGCTGTTCCTGCGGTCGGTCCTCTTCCCCGTCCTCAACGTCACCTTCGTGACGATCCTCGGGGCCGTGCTCATGATCGGCGGCTACTGCGTGTTGCACGGCTGGATGTCGGTCGGGCAGCTGACCACGGGTGCGCTGCTGGCTCAGATGCTGGTCGACCCGATCGGCCTGATCCTGCGCTGGTACGACGAGCTCCAGGTGGCCCAGGTCTCGCTGGCCCGGCTGGTGGGCGTACGGGAGATCGAGCCGGACGCGGGCGACGCGGCAGTTTCCCCGGCCGGGCGGGAGGTGCGGGCCGACGGGGTCCGGTTCGGCTACCGGGAGGGCGTGGACGTCCTGCACGAGGTGTCGATGTCGGTGCCCCCGGGGACGCGGATGGCGCTGGTGGGGCCCTCGGGTGCGGGCAAGTCCACCCTGGGGCGGCTGCTGGCGGGCATCTATGCGCCGCGGACCGGCGAGGTGACCCTGGGCGGGGCCCGGCTCTCGCACATGCCGGCGGAGCGGGTCCGGGAGCAGGTGGCGCTGGTCAACCAGGAGCACCACGTGTTCGTGGGCACGCTGCGGGACAACCTGCGGCTGGCCCGTACCGGAGCAGGGGACGCGGAGCTGTGGGCCGCGCTCGGCGCGGTCGACGCGGACGGCTGGGCCCGGGCCCTGGAAGCGGGCCTGGACACCGAGGTCGGCTCCGGCGGGACGGCACTGACCCCGGCGCAGGCCCAGCAGATCGCGCTGGCGCGGCTGGTGCTGGCCGATCCGCACACGTTGGTGCTGGACGAGGCCACCTCGCTGCTGGACCCGCGCGCCGCCCGGCACCTGGAGCGCTCGCTGGCCCGGGTGCTCGACGGCCGTACGGTCGTCGCCATCGCCCACCGCCTGCACACGGCGCACGACGCCGACGTGATCGCGGTCGTCGAGGGCGGCCGGATCAGCGAGCTGGGCTCGCACGACGAGCTGGTCGCCGCGGACGGGGCGTACGCCGCCCTGTGGCGGTCCTGGCACGGCTGACGGCAGGACCGGCGGTCGGGCGGGCGGGACGTGGGCGGCACCTGGATTCCCCCGGGCTAGATGAACCCGAGGGCGGAGGCGCCGCCCACGCCGCCGAGCAGCATGAACACGGGCATCAAGAGCTTGAGCTCCACCCAGCTGCCCGCGCGGAAGCGCATTCCCTTCGGCGGACCGATGGGGTACCAGCGCTTCCCCGCGATCGGTACCGGCCACAGGATCGGGCAGCCGGAAACCGTCAGGGCGTCGCCGATGTCGTGGACCAGGGCGCCGAGGACGACGGGCAGGCCCAGCCACAGGTACTCCTGACCGGGACCGGTGAAGAGCCAGCCGGCGCCGTTGCCCGGCTGGTCGAGGACTCCGGCCAGGATCCAGGCGCTGGTGGCGCCGAGCAGCCAGACGAGCACGTCGCTGGACATCCGGGCGGCCCGCCACAGCAGGCCTTCGACGGCGAGCACCAGGTGCACGAAGAGCAGGACGAGCACGCCCCAGCGGTCGGTGGTGGCCGCGAGCACGGAGGAGCCGGTACCGATGAGGACGGCCCAGAGCCAGGTGTGCGTCAGCGTGCGGTGGCCGCCGCTGCGGCGGGCGTCCTTGGGGGCCCGGGTGGCCTTGTAGACGGCGTAGGAGATCTTGTCGACCACCTCGCACAGTCCGCGGGACAGCGGACCGAAGGCGCGCGAGATCGTCGCCGACTTGTGGTCGAGGTCGGGCGCGAGGGCCGCGCCGGCGCAGATGAGCGCGCCGACGACGAGGACCGGCCAGGGCATCGGGTGCCCGGCGGCCGCGGCGGCCGCTCCGACCCCCAGCCAGGCTGCCGCCCCGGACAGTGAGTGCGCCGGACCCATCATGGTCGTTCCCCGCCCCAGTCATGTGGTGTTCGGGCCCCGTTGACGGTGTCGATCGGGCCCGGTCAACGGCACAGCGTACCGGCGATGATCTTCGATCCTGCCGCCGGTTCCCTCATCCGGGGGGAAGCCAGGCAAGATGGGGGGTGTGACCCTCATTGATCAGCTCCCGCCCGACGCCGACCCCGACGCCCTCTTCGAGGCTTTCTCCTCGTGGGCGGAGGATCAGGGCATCACCCTGTACCCGGCTCAGGAGGAGGCGCTGATCGAGGTCGTCTCCGGAGCGAACGTGATCCTGTCCACCCCGACCGGCTCCGGCAAGAGCCTGGTCGCGGCCGGCGCACACTTCACCGCGCTCGCCCAGGACAAGGTCACCTTCTACACCGCGCCGATCAAGGCGCTGGTCTCGGAGAAGTTCTTCGACCTGTGCAAGCTGTTCGGTACGGAGAACGTCGGCATGCTGACCGGCGACGCCTCGGTCAACGCCGACGCCCCGGTGATCTGCTGCACCGCGGAGGTGCTGGCCTCCATCGCCCTGCGCGACGGCAAGTACGCCGACATCGGCCAGGTCGTGATGGACGAGTTCCACTTCTATGCGGAGCCGGACCGCGGCTGGGCCTGGCAGATCCCGCTGCTGGAGCTCCCGCAGGCACAGTTCGTCCTGATGTCCGCGACCCTCGGCGACGTGAAGCGGTTCGAGGAGGACCTGACCCGGCGCACCGGCCGCCCGACCTCGGTGGTCCGCTCCGCGACCCGGCCCGTCCCGCTGTCGTACGAGTACGTCACCACGCCCATCACGGACACCATCACCGAGCTGCTGGAGACCCGGCAGGCTCCGGTCTACATCGTGCACTTCACCCAGGCCCAGGCGGTCGAGCGGGCGCAGTCGCTGATGAGCATCAACATGTGCACCCGCGAGGAGAAGGACAAGATCGCGGAGCTGATCGGCAACTTCCGCTTCACCACCAAGTTCGGCCAGAACCTCTCGCGCTACGTACGGCACGGTATCGGCGTGCACCACGCGGGCATGCTGCCCAAGTACCGGCGGCTGGTGGAGAAGCTGGCCCAGGCGGGGCTGCTGAAGGTGATCTGCGGTACCGACACACTCGGCGTCGGCGTCAACGTCCCGATCCGCACGGTGCTGTTCACCGCGCTCACCAAGTACGACGGCAACCGGGTGCGGACGCTGCGCGCCCGTGAGTTCCACCAGATCGCCGGCCGGGCCGGACGCGCCGGCTTCGACACGGCGGGCTTCGTGGTCGCCCAGGCACCCGAGCACGTCATCGAGAACGAGAAGGCGCTCGCGAAGGCGGGTGACGACCCGAAGAAGCGCCGCAAGGTGGTGCGCAAGAAGGCTCCCGAGGGCTTCGTCGCCTGGTCGGACACCACCTTCGAGAAGCTGATCGCCGCCGACCCGGAACCGCTCACCTCCCGCTTCAAGGTCACCAACATCATGCTGCTGTCGGTCATCGCCCGGCCGGGCGATGCCTTCCAGGCGATGCGGCACCTGCTTGAGGACAACCACGAGCCGCGCAAGGCCCAGCTGCGCCACATCCGCCGGGCGATCGCCATCTACCGCTCGCTGCTGGACGGCGGTGTGGTGGAGAAGCTCGACACCCCGGACGCGGAGGGCCGCACCATCCGGCTCACGGTCGACCTCCAGCAGGACTTCGCACTGAACCAGCCGCTGTCCACCTTCGCCCTGGCCTCCTTCGACCTGCTCGACCCCGAGTCCCCCTCCTACGCGCTCGACATGGTCTCGGTCGTGGAGTCCACGCTGGACGACCCTCGCCAGATCCTGGCGGCCCAGCAGAACAAGGAACGCGGCATCGCCGTGGGCGCGATGAAGGCCGACGGGATCGAGTACGAGGAGCGGATGGAACGGCTCCAGGACGTCACCTATCCCAAGCCGCTCGAAGAGCTCCTCCTGCACGCCTACGACGTGTACCGCAAGAGCCACCCGTGGGTCGGCGACCACCCGGTCTCCCCGAAGTCGATCATCCGCGACATGTACGAACGCGCGATGACCTTCACCGAGTTCACCTCCTTCTATGAGCTCGCCCGCACCGAGGGCATCGTGCTGCGCTACCTGGCCAGTGCGTACAAGGCGCTCGACCACACCATCCCGGACGACCTGAAGTCCGAGGACCTCCAGGACCTCATCGCCTGGCTGGGCGAGCTCGTCCGCCAGGTCGACTCCAGCCTCCTCGACGAGTGGGAGCAGCTGGCGAACCCGGAGGTGGAGACGGCGGAGGAAGCCCAGGAGAAGGCCGACCAGGTCAAGCCGGTCACCGCGAACGCGCGCGCCTTCCGCGTCCTGGTCCGCAACGCCATGTTCCGCCGGGTGGAACTGGCCGCCCTGGACCACATCGACGAGCTGGGCGAGCTGGACGGCGAGTCGGGCTGGGACGCCGACGCGTGGGGCGAGGCCATGGACGCCTACTGGGACGAGTACGACGACCTGGGCACCGGGCCCGACGCGCGCGGCCCGAAGCTGCTGCAGATCGAGGAGGACCCGGCCCACGGTCTGTGGCGCGTCCGCCAGACCTTCGCGGACCCGGCCGGGGACCATGGCTGGGGCATCAGCGCCGAGGTCGACCTCGCCGCGTCCGACGAGGAGGGCCGGGCGGTCATCCGGCTGACCTCGGTCGGCGAACTCGGCGCGCTCTGAGCTCTCCCGGACTCCGTCCGCGAGAGCGCCCCACCCGCCAGCGACCCGCCCTGCCGGGCCCGACAGTGGAGAACCCCTGATGACGAACCCCGCCGAGAGACTGGTCGATCTGCTCGACCTGGAGCAGATCGAGGTCAACATCTTCCGCGGCGCCAGCCCGCAGGAATCCCTCCAGCGGGTCTTCGGCGGGCAGGTCGCCGGCCAGGCCCTGGTGGCCGCCGGCCGCACCACCGAGAGCGACCGCCCGGTCCACTCCCTGCACGCGTACTTCCTGCGCCCCGGCATCCCCGGGGTGCCGATCGTGTACCAGGTGGAACGGGTGCGCGACGGGCGGTCCTTCACCACCCGGCGCGTCACCGCGGTCCAGCAGGGCAAAACGATCTTCAATTTGACCGCCTCCTTCCACCATCCGGAGGAGGGCAGCATCGAGCACCAGCTGCCTCCTCGCCTCGACTTCCCCCACCCGGACACGCTCCCGAAGGTCGTCGACGAGATCCGCGAGCACCTGGGCGCGCTGCCCGAGGCCCTGGAGCGGATGGCCCGCCGCCAGCCGTTCGACATCCGGTACGCGGACCGGCTCCGCTGGACCCCCGAGGAGCTCAAGGACGCCGATCCGCGCAGCGCGGTGTGGATGCGAGCGGTCGGGCCGCTGGGCGACGACCCGCTCGTGCACACCTGCGCCCTCACCTACGCCAGTGACATGACCCTCCTCGACGCCGTGCGCATCCCCGTGGAACCGCTGTGGGGCGTGCGCGGCTTCGACATGGCCTCCCTGGACCACGCGATGTGGTTCCACCGACCGTTCCGCGCGGACGAGTGGTTCCTGTACGACCAGGAGTCACCCATCGCGCACGGCGGCCGGGGCCTGGCCCGGGGCCGCATCTACGACCTGGAGGGCAGGCTGCTGGTCTCCGTGGTCCAGGAAGGCCTCTTCCGCCCGTATCCCCACTCCCCGGCCGCGTCCCCGTCGGCCGAGCCGAACCCGTAGAACTGAGCGCATCCATGACCTCCCCGGCCCTCCCCTGTCCCTGCGGGCTGCCCGCCGCCTATCCGCAGTGCTGCGGCCGCTTCCACTCCGGTGAGCGCCAGGCGCCCACCGCCGAGCTGCTGATGCGCTCCCGCTTCAGCGCCTTCGCCGTCGGCGACACCGCCTACCTGCTGCGCTCCTGGCACCCGGACACCCGTCCCGGCCGGCTCGACCTGGATCCCGGACAGCGCTGGCTGCGACTGGAGATCCTGGCCGCCGAGCGCGGCGGGATGTTCGACACGGAGGGTTCGGTGGAGTTCCGGGCGCACTACCGCGAGGGCGGGCACACCGGTTCCCTGCACGAGCACAGCAGCTTCACGCGGGAGGGCGGGGCCTGGGTCTACGTCGGCCCCCTCTCCCCCGTCGACTTCGACTGACCCCGGGCCCCGCTGAGCGCGAAGTCCAGGCTGGTGCGGTACCAGTCGATCTCGTCCGGCGGCCCGGCCCGCAGCAGCCGGGCCGCCACGGCCGCCGCGGCTGGAATCTGCGGGTGCCCGTACGGCGGGGGCGGAGCGAGCGCGGCGAGCACGGTCCGCTCCGCCGGGTCGGGCACTGCCTCGCGCACCTCGTCCTCCGGGAGCACCGAGGCCAGAACGGCAGCCCGCTCCCAGGGATCGGCGGTTCGTCTCAGCAACAGCCCCACATGACGGGCGCGCCACGCCCGCGGGCGCAGATCCGCCTTGGCCTCCATCAGCTCCCGGTCCCCCGGGGGTGCGCTCCCCCGCAGCATCCCGGGCTCCCGGGCAGCGAACTGCCTCAGCTCCTCGGCGAGATAGAGCCACACCACCGCCCGGTACCGGTTGATCCGGTAGCCGACCGGGGTGAGGCGTCCGCACCGGGCCAGCCGGGTGAACCGGCCGGGGCTGATGCCCAGTACACCTCCCGCGGCCTCCGCTCCGGCGACGGTCTCGACCTGCGCCCGCAGTGCCTGCGGGAAGCCCTCGGCCGATGTGACCCGGTCCAGCTCTGCCTGCGCATAGCTCGCGCTTCCGCCGCGCACCGACGGCTCGGGACGTACGAGCCCCAACTGAACGGCCCGGGCGAACTCGCTCCGGCTGAGCCCCAGTTCCCCGGCGGCCCGGGCCCCGCCCACGGTCCGCTGCGATGGTACGTCCACCCGTACGGCCTGAGCGGCTTCGACTGCAACCTTCATGACGGTCCTCCCCCACGCGTGGCGACCGCGACCGGCGATCACCCTGTGTAAAGACCGTAACTCAGTGCTACGACAGCCTGCCAGGCCTGTGGACAACTCTGCCGGGCACCCTGGACTCAGCCTCCGGTGATCCGCCGTTCCGCCACGCCCAGATGCTCGCCGACCCGGTTGACCAGCAGCGTCATCTCGTAGGCGACCTGCCCGATGTCCGCCTCGTCGGCGCTGAGGACGCACAGGCTGCTCCCCGCGCCCGCCGCCATGACGAACAGGACGCCTTCGTCGTACTCGACCATGGTCTGGCGTACCTCGCCGGCCCGGAAATGCCGTCCCGATCCCTTCGCCAGGCTCTGCAGACCCGCCGCCACGGCCGCCAGATGCTCCGCGTCCTCCCGGGCCAGCCCGGCGCTCGCGCCCGTCACCAGACCGTCGTTGGACAGCACCACCGCATGCCGGACCTGCTGGACCCGGCGCGTGAGGTCGTCCAGGAGCCAGTCGAGCTGCTTGTCCAGTGCCATGTCGAGCCCCTCCCCGTCGACGCCGCCTCCGTGGCCGCGCCCCACCCCGCGTAGTAGTGCCCGCCAGCCTTCCCCACCAGCGGCTTTGGGGCAAGGTGATGTCCTCGTGGCGAGGAAGACGGCGCAAGAGCCGCGCGCGGCCCGGTTCACACCTGACCGGCCTGCGGCTCCACCGACTCCAGAAGTCGGGCCGTGTGGACCCTGCCTGCGTACTCGACCAGCCTGATCAGCACTTCCTTCCCCGAGTCCTTGTCCCGTGCGTCGCACAGCACCACCGGTGTCCCGTGCTCCAGGTCCAGCGCCCGCGCCACCTCGTGGGCGCCGTAACCGCGCGCGCCCGTGAAGCAGTTGACGGCGACCACGAAGGGGATCCGGCGGTGCTCGAAGTAGTCCACCGCCGGAAAGCAGTCCTCCAGCCGCCGGGTGTCGGCCAGCACGACCGCCCCCAGCGCGCCCTGGGACAGCTCGTCCCACAGGAACCAGAACCGGTCCTGGCCCGGCGTACCGAACAGGTAGAGCGCCAGCCCGGAGCGGATGGTGATCCGCCCGAAGTCCATGGCCACGGTCGTGGTCGTCTTCTGCGCCACCCCGTCCGTGTCGTCGACCGTCTCGCCCGCCTCGCTGAGCAGTTCCTCCGTCCGCAACGGCCGGATCTCGCTGACCGCGCCGACCAGCGTGGTCTTGCCGACGCCGAAGCCGCCCGCCACGAGAATCTTCAGCGCGAGAGAAGCCAGTTCACCGTCCGCCGCGGCTCCGGTTCCGTCCTCGTGTCCCATCACAGCGCTCGCAATCCCTCGATGACTTCACGCAGAATCCGCTCGTCCGGCAACCGGGCGGGCGGCACCGGCCGGCTCACCTTGACGTGCCCCGCCTCCAGCAGGTCCCCGAGCAGCACCCGCACCACGCCCACGGGCAGGTCCGCATCGGCGGCGAGTTCCGCCACCGACTGGGTCTCGGACCGGCAGAGCCCGAGCAGCGCCCGGTGCTCGGGGCCGAGCAGCGACTCCGCCGCGGGGTCCGTGCCCCCCGGATCCACGACGACCAGCGCGATCAGGTCGAACCGGACCCCGTGGGGTCCCGGCTTCGTCCGTCCGCCCGTCATCGCGTACGGGCGGACGAGCGGGCCCGCGTCGGCGTCGTACCACTGGCCTTCCATGTGCCGGACCGCCGCCTCAGCCCGCAGCCGGCGGCTGCGCCGCGAACCGGGGCGGGGTGTAGAGGTGCTCCCCGACCCGCTTCACCAGCCGGGCCATCTCATAGGCGATCAGCCCGATGTCGGCGCTGGCGGCGCTGAGCACGGCCAGGCACGAACCGTCCCCGGCGGCCGCGACGAAGAGGAAGCCCTCGTCCATCTCCACCATCGTCTGGCGCACGCCCCCGGCGTGGAAGTGCCGGCCCGCGCCCTTCGCCAGGCTGTGGAAGCCGGAGGCGACGGCCGCCAGGTGTTCCGCGTCCTCACGGCTGAGTGCGCTGGACGCGCCCACCGCCAGCCCGTCATTGGACAGGACCACGGCGTGCCGGACCTCGCGGACCCGGACCACCAGGTCGTCCAGCAGCCAGTCCAGTTCGCCGGACCGGCGCCCGCCGTCGAGGCTGCTGCTTCTGTGGTGTTCGATCATCGCTGCTCTCCTTCGCCGCCTGCGTGGGCGGAGTTCTCCTGGGCCCCGCGGACCCAGCCGGCCCGGTAGGCCGCCATACGGTCCCGGGCCTGTTCCGGGCTGCGCCCCGGCCCGTCGGCCTCGGGAAGGTGTGAGCCCGCCGGCTCCTCGGCGGCGGGGGCCTCGCGCAGCTGCGGGACCAGACTGGCCTGCCGTACGCGGCGCGGCAGTTCGGCGGCCGCCGCCTCTGCCGGTGCCGGTGCCGGCCCCGAGGGGGTACGGGGAGCGGCGCCGCCTGAGCCGCGCGGCCGCAGCGGTGCCACGGAGGCCGGGCGGGGCTGCTCCTCCCGTACGACCGTCATCACGGGCGCCGGCGCGGGCGCAGGTACGGCTCCCGGCGCCCGCGGTTGCTGCTTCGGCGTCGCGACCGGTTCAGGGGGCTGCGCCGGAGCCGCCGCTGTGCCCGGTGTGACCACCGTGCCGAACATGCCGGATGCGCCCGATGTGCCTGCTGTGCCTGCGGAACCGGCCGCCAGCGCGCCCTGGAGGAGGGAGTTCGGCAGCAACACCACCGCGGTCGTGCCCCCGTACGGTGACGGGCGCAGGTGCACCTTCACCCCGTGCCGGGCGGCGAGGCGGCTGACCACGAACAGTCCGAGCCGGTCGCTGTCGAAGAGGTCGAGCGCCTCGGACTGTTCGATGCGCCGGTTGGCCTCATGGAGGGATTCGGGGCCCATTCCGAGCCCCCGGTCCTCGACCTCCAGCACGTATCCGGCGCCGACGGGCTCGCCGCTGACGTGGACCTTGGTGTGCGGCGGTGAGAACTGGGCGGCGTTCTCGATGAGTTCGGCGAGCAGGTGCGTGAGGTCGGCGACCGCACCGCCGATGACCGCCGCCTCGGCCAGTTGCCGGACCTCGATCCGCGGATAGTCCTCGATCTCCGACACGGCGGCGCGTACGACATTGGTCAGCGGCACCGGCATCCGCCAGGCCCGCCCCGGGGCCGCGCCCGACAGGATGATCAGGCTCTCGGCGTGCCGGCGCATCCGCGTCGTGAGGTGGTCGAGGCGGAACAGGTCGCCGAGCTCGCCGGGGTCGTCGGCGCGCCGCTCCATCGAGTCGAGCAGGGTGAGCTGTTTGTGCACCAGGACCTGGCTGCGCCGGGCGAGGTTGACGAAGACCCCGCTGACTCCGCTGGCCAGCTCGGCCCTCTCGACGGCGGCGCCGAGGGCCGCCCGGTGGACGGTCGCCAGCGCCTCGCCGACCTGGGTGATCTCGTCGCCGGCAGCCGGTCCCGGCGGGGTCTCGGCATCGACGTCGATCTCCTGGCCTGCGCGCAGCCGGTCCATGGCGTGCGGGAGTTTGCGGTGGGCGATCTCCAGCGCGGTGTTGCGCAGCGAGACGAGCTCGACGACGAGGGCGCGCCCGATCCGTACGGAGATGACGAGGGAGGCGGCGACGGCGGCCAGGCCCAGCAGCACGGCGGCTCCGGCCGGGCTGAGCGCGCCGCGGGCGAAGGGGTCGCTGCGGGAGACCGCCGCGGCGTGCGCCGCCTGCTCGATCTCCCGGATCGAGCTGCTGATGCCGGTGTACGCGGCGTCCCATCCCGCGGGTGCACCGCGGACGTCCTTGGCGGCTCCGGTGGTCTGCACCCGGTCCTCGGCGGCGGTGAGTTCGGCATAGGCGGCGCTCTTGGCGACGGACTGCCAGGCGTCCTGCTGAGCGGTGGGCAGGTCGGCGGTGGAGCTCGCGATGAGGGCGCGGCGGGTCTCGATGACCGCGGTGAGACGCCGAAGCGTTTCGGCGGTGCGCGGGCCCGGTACCGTCAGCAGCGCGTCCTCCCGCGCGAGCAGTTCGCCGGCGCGGGTGAATTCGAGCAGGACACGGGCATCGGGGCCGAGTTCGGCCCGCTCACCGCCGGCGAGGGAGCCGCTGACGGCCAGGGCGGTGTCGAGGACGTGCGTGTACGTCTCGTAGGCCGCGTCGGGGGTGGCGCGGCGGTCCGCGATCTCCTTGCGGGCGGATCCCAGCCCCTCGGCGGCGGCCAGGAAGGCGTCGAGGCGGACGACGACGTCGCTGCCGTAGTCGCCGGATTCGGCCACGGTGTGGCGGTCGCCGAGGCGCAGCCGCGCCACGGCGGCGTCGGTGCGGCGCGACTGCTGTTCCAGAGCGCCGTCCTGACCGGCGGCGGGGTCGGCCAGGTGGCGCAGGGCCGCGCGCCGTTCGGCCTGGAGCTCGGTGACGGCGGCGGCGACGGGGGCGCGAACCTGGGCGTCGACCCGCTGGACCCGGCTGAGCCGGGCGATGTCCTGGGCGGTGCTGACGGTGGCGAAGCCCCAGAGGGCGAGCAGCGAGACCACCGGCACCATCAGCAGGGAGACGATCTTTGCGCGGACGGTCCGGGGACGCAGCCCCCACCGCGGGCCGGGTGCGGGGGCGCCGCCGGGCGCGGGTGGCGCATGCCCGCTCCCCCGCGCCGCGTCCTGCCCGACCGCGCTCTCCCTTGCCGCGGGGTCCTGCTCTGCCGCCCGTGCTTCGTCGGCGGGCGGTCCGGCGTGGGCCCGGCGCCCGCGTACCGGCGGCGCGGGCAGTTGCGGCGCCGCCGCTGCCGGTTGTCTGCGGGGAATGCGCATGGGCTCCTCGTTCCTGCGGTCCTGGTCGGGCGTCAGCGGGCGAGCAGGGGCGGCACGGCCTGCTCACCCAGGTGCCGGGCGGCCGAGGCGGAGGCGGCGTGTTCGTCGGCGGTCGGGGACAGCGCGACGAAGGCCGAGGTGATGAAGAGGTAGGAGCCGAGCCCGACCGCGAGCGGGAAGATGAACTGCATGGCGGTCGCGCCGGGCAGGGCGTGGTCGGACGGCGTGACGCGGACCGCGACGGCCATCATCCCGGTGTAGTGCATGCTGCTGACGGCGGCGCCCATGACGAGGGAGGCCACGGCGACGGCGACCGGTGACTTGATGTTGAGCGCGGCCCAGAGGGCGGCGGTGGCCGCGACCACCGCGATGGCGACCGAGAGGCCGACGGTGAGCGGTGCGTAGGTGATCCTGCCGTGCAGGCGCAGGGCGGCCATGCCGAGGTAGTGCATGCTCGCGACGCCGAGGCCCGTGGTGAGGCCGCCGAGGACGAGGGCGCGGCCGCGGTTCCTGCCGTAGCCGACGGCGAAGACACCGGAGCCGACGACCAGTACGGCGACGAGCAGGCTGAGGATGGTCAGCGGCACGTTGTAGTGGATCTCGGTGCCGGTGACGTCGAAGCCGAGCATGGCGACGAAGTGCATCGTCCAGATGCCGGTGCCGATGGCGGAGGCCGCCGTGAGGAGCCAGTTGCGGCGCGAGGAGCCGGTGGCGGCGAGCGCGCGCACGGTGCAGCGCAGGCCGAGGGCGGCACCTATCGATGCCATCACGTAGGAGAGTACGGGGGTCAGCCAGCCGTAGGCCGCGTGGTCGAGGTGTCCCATGGCCCCGGGACGCTAGTCCGGGTGAGGCCACGAACAAGGGGCGCATTTCGAAAGACGCTGGAACTGCTGGAATATGACAGAGATACGTTCGCCTTCGATCACGCCGCGTGCCACCTTGCCCACGGTCCCCACGCGTGGGGCGGACGGGCCCGGTGAAGCGGCGGCGCGGTGGGGGATCATGTCCACATGAGCGAGGACCACACGCACGTGCAGGACTTCTTCGGGGCGCGCGCCGCCGACTGGGACCGGAAGTTCCCCGACGACGGGCCGGCCTTCCAGCGCGCCGTGGCCGAGTTCGGGCTGCGGCCCGGGGACCGGGTGCTCGACGCGGGGTGCGGGACCGGACGGGCGCTGGCCGCCCTGCGGGCCGCCGTCGGCCCGACCGGTACGGTGCTCGGCGCCGACCTCACCGCGCAGATGCTGTCCGCCGCGCAGCAGGCCGGGCGCGGCGCCGACGGCGCGCTGCTGCTGGCCGATGTGGCCCGGCTGCCGCTGCGTGACGGGGTGCTCGACGCGGTGTTCGCGGCGGGTCTGATCGCCCACCTGCCGGACCCGGAGGCGAACCTCGGGGAGCTGGCCCGCGTGGTGCGCCCGGGCGGCCGGCTCGCGCTGTTCCATCCGATCGGGCGGGCGGCCCTGGCGGCCCGGCACGGCCGCGCGCTGACGCCGGACGACCAGCGGGCGGAGCACAACCTCGGCCCGTTGCTGGCCCGTTCGGGCTGGCGGATGACCTCGTACGCCGACGAGGACACCCGCTTCCTGGCGCTCGCGGTCCGTCAGGCCTGACGCGCGCCGACCCCCGGATCACATCGGTGGCTGAGCCTCGGCCCCGGCAGGCCGGCGAGGGTGCGGCACGGGGCATCCTCCCGGGCCGGGCACGGGGAAGGTGCCGAGCTCGCCCACGTCGTAGCCGTGGGGGTAGCCCTTGATCTCCGGATTCTGGCGGGCGTAGTGCGGGGCCCTGCGCGGGGGCAGGAGCCGCACCGCGCGGCCGCGCAGCCGCAGGGCTCCCCGGACAAGCCGCCGAACCTGCGGGTGGGGGCGCTCGAAGCGGAAGGCGTCCAGCAGCGGCTCGTCGAGCAGGGCGAGGCTCGCGCCGCGGACCGCGGGGGCGAGCGGAGCCGGGTACCAGGAGGCCATCAGGCCGAGGGTGGAGTCGGCGACCTTGCGGCCGCCCTCGTCCCAGCCGAAGTGGGACTGCTCGTAGGCGTTCAGCGTCTCCTCGAACTCCTCGTAGGAGCCCGGAATGTCTTTGATGCCCATGTGTCGGCCGAGTGTGGCGTAGTAGTTCGCCGCGGCCCGGCGCTCGTGGTGGGTCATCGGACGCCAGCCGTACGCATCCAGCCACCGTGCCGGAATCACCACGAACGTGCACAAGACGTACCGCATGTCCTCGTTGCCGATGTCGTAGCCGCGGTGCATCTGGTTGATGCGGCGGATCGCCGTCCGCGCGGTCTCGCTCTCGAAACCGTGCTCGACGACGGCGTCGAGCAGCAGCGCCGTGTCGTCGTAGCGCTTCTGCGGGCGGTCGGTGAACTCGGCGGTCTCGGCCAGCAGGCGGCCGATGCTGGGGACGGCATAGGTCCGGAAGAGTGCGAGTTCCAGGGCCCGGGTGAAGTCCCAGGGGAATTCACAGGTGGCGGTGAGCCGGTAGATGGTGAGGAAATCCTCGTCGGGATCGAGCCGGAGGATCTCCCTCAGCCGGTCGTAACGCTGCACCGGGGTGTCCCTTTCTGTGGCGGGTCCCCAACTCTACGTGCAGGTAGCGGCCTTGGAAATCGCCACCCGCAGGCTCTCGACGCAGGGGTTACCCGCTGGTTAGGGTGCGCCGACGACAGAGCGACCGGGAGGCTACGTGTCCGACGATGAGGGCGGCGGCTCGCTCTACGTGCTGACCGCCGTGCTGCTGACCCCCGCCCAGTTTCCGGGCATCCTCGGTGACGACTTCCCCGAGGCCTGCGCGCTGCTGGGCGTACCGCCGGCGCCGGACGGCTACGGGCTGGTGCTGGGCCAGGACGAGGAGGGGGCGCGCTGGACGGTCGTCGTCGACGACGTCTCGCTCGTGGCCGCGGCGATCGCCTCCTGGGACTGCGGTATGGACTACGACCTGTCCCCCGACGAGCGGACCATCGTGGTCTCGCTGGCGGGCTGGCCGCTGGACCTGTCGGTGGCCACGCCGGGCGTCCCGGAACCGCACGACCCCGAGCAGGGTGCCGACGGGACCGGCCGGGTGCCGCTGGCGCCGCCCTCCGCGGAGGTGTGGGGTGCCGTACAGCGGCGGATGGGCGCGGATCAGATCGCCCGGGAGTGGTCCGACTGGCGGGAGCGCGTCGCGACGGACGGCGGGGCGGCGGCCGCGGCGCACCCGGGGCTCGCGCGGGCGCTGAAGGAAGCGGTGGAGTACACGCAGAGCCCGCCGCCGCCCGGGCGGGTGCGTTCTTCCTTCGCGGCCGAGGGCGCGCGGACGCTGCGGGTGGACGGGCCCGGATGGTCGCTGGTGGCCCGGACCGACGACGCGGCCTTCGTCCTGCTCGACGAGGAGCCGGGGGAGGTTCTCCCCGTGCCCCGCGTGGGGGATCATGGGCTGCCGGAACTTCAGGAGCTGCTGGCGGCGCTGGACCGCGTCGCCGTGCGCCCGGCCTGAACACGAGGGGGACATGATGCTGGTGCAATCCGAGCCGGTGGGTGTGGTGGTCGGAGGGCGCGCCGAGGTCGTCGACGACGACTGGGGACGGGAGACGGCCGTGATCCGCCTGGACGGGCAGCGGTTCGGCCCGGAGGCACTGTACGGGCTGGCCGACTTCTCGCACGTCGAGGTGGTGTACCACTTCGACCGGGTGCCCGTGGAGAAGATCGAGACGGGCGCCCGCCACCCCCGCGGGAACGAGGAATGGCCGCTGGTCGGGATCTTCGCCCAGCGCGGCAAGAACCGGCCGAACCGGCTGGGCCTCTCGCGGTGCCGAGTGGTGAAGGTGGACGGCCTCGACGTGCACGTGGAGGGTCTGGACGCAGTCGACGGCACTCCGGTCCTGGACCTGAAGCCGTACATGGCCGAGTTCGGCCCGCGAGGCGAACACCGCCAGCCGGAGTGGGCGACGGCGCTGATGCGCGACTACTACTGACCCAGCTGCTTCCTCGATATGCCCCGCAGTCGGCGCCGCTGGGAGGAGTCCAGCAGCAGATAGGCACCCAGCGGCACTCCGATGAGGACCAGCAGACCGGCCCAGAACCCGACCGCCCAGAACAACACGATGGCTGCCGCGACTCCGGCAGCCGCCACCTTCCCGCGCTTGGACATCTGCGGACACCTCCACCCTTAGTCGACCGCTACCCCCTCAACGCGCGAGCGCGCCGCAGCGTTCCCGGACGCGTCCACCGGGTCCGCCCCGCGCACCGGGCCGGGGCGCGTTCCGGCGCCGACCGGCCGACGTCTCGTCGCGCGCTTGCACCGCCGCTCGGTGAGGCAGTCGCGTCACCACGTCGAGGTCTGACGCGGCTGCCTCACTCCTCCGCCGACCAGAACTCCGACCGCTCCCGAGGCCGGAGCTCCTCCGCCCGAGGCCCCCCGGGCCGGCCCGGCGTCCCCGCCGGATACGTCATGGCCGAGTCCTGCGCGCACGCAAAACTCGCGCTGATGAACACGTTCCCCACACTCCCCACCTGCAGCGACACGGTGAAGCCGTCCGGGCGGCTCGCGCGGACCCATGGCATCGACTCGTCGTTCCGCACGCTCGTGACCTTGAAGCCCTGCTGCTCCCAGTGGCGCTGGACCACGCCCAGGAGGCTGCCGCGGCGGTGCGGGGAGACCACGGTCATGATGTTGCGGCTGCGGGTGACCGTCGTCCTGCCCGTCGGCTCGTTGAGGTCGGTGCTGCACGCCTCCTGCAGGGGAGCGCCGTACACCCACTCGACAGGCGGCTGGATCGCCGCCAGCGTGTCGTCCAGGATCTTTTCCGAGCCCTCGCCCGCCTGCTGCATGTCCATCTTCGATGCCTTCTGCGTCTGCCGTATCTGCTGGTCGCCGCTCTTCGTCTGCCCGCCCCCGGCCCCGCCAGGCCCGCACGCCGCCAGCGCCGTCATCAGCACCGCGCACGCCACCACCCGTGCCCGCCTCATCGGGGCCTCGCCGTCGTGATGCGGTCGCCGTGGCCGGTCACCACGCTCGCGATGTTGGAGAGGGAGTCGCCGCCCGCGTCGGGGTCGAAGTAGAGCGAGTGCGCGGGGAGGTCACCCGTCGCCAGGCCCGTCAGGCCCGTGTCCTTGCCCGGGGCCACGGCGAAGTGGTGGCCGCCGAAGTGGTTGTCCGCGGGGTCCGTACCGAACCAGTTCTTCTTCGGTCCGTACTCGCTTCCCGGTGCCACGTACTCCAGGAGGTTCGGCGACGGGAGGTAGGTGACCTGGTCGTTCTCCGCCGCGCCCACGTACACGTGGTTCGCCCCCACCCCCAGGTCGGACGCCTTGTTCACACCCACACCGGGGCTGCCGACCAGGACCACGTCGTCCGCCGGGATACCGCCGGGCTGCTGCGTCGCCTGGCCCACCGTGAGCGAGCCGTACGAGTGGCCGATGGCCGTCACATGCGGCGAGCCGGACTCGTGAGTGGCCCTGATGCCGCTCAGGAACTTGTCGTACGCCGGAGCTCCCGCCTTCGCGTCGTCCTTGCTCATCACGTCCGTCGCCGACCACGAGAAGCTGTCGAGCTGCGGGCAGTCGTAGCCGAGCCACACCACCGAGGCGGTCGTGGTGTCGGGGTACATCTTGTTCGCCATGGTCGCCACGTTCCGGGCCCGGTCCACGTCCGACGACGCGAAGTGGCCGCTCAGCTTGGTGTTGAGCCCCGGCACGTACGCGGAGACGTTCTTCGAGGTGTCCGGGTTGCCGAAGGAGACTATCGCCCGGCCCTTGCCCTCCGAGCCGATGCCCAGCAGGTACGGGCGCGGCTCGCCGTCCGCCGACAGCTGCTTCCTGATGCCCTGCAGTCCTTCGATCTTGTCCTTGAGCGCCTTCGCCTCGTCCCCGTCCGCTCCCGCGTACTCCGCCTCCAGCCTGTTGAGCAGCATCGGCAGGTACGTCCGGTTGGCCCGGTCCCGGTCGGCGGCCGGGATGCCGTCGCGGTTGCCGATCTCCTGGGGGTAGTCCTGGATCAGCTCGGCCTGGAGGCTGGGGGACAGCTGCGCCCACCACGCCTGTACGGCGGCGGGGGAACCGTTCTTGTCCGGCATGCCGAGCTCGTGCAGCAGCTCGCGGTTGACCTCGTCCGCCTTGGCCAGCTCCAGCATGCCCGTGCTCCAGTCGCCCTTCGCGCAGCGGTTGGCCGCGTCGGTGAAGAGCTTGATCGCGGCCGCGTACTCCTTGTCCGCCTTCTGCGCCGCTGCCAGGGCGTCGCCGATGCGATCGGCGTACCCCTGCGCGCGGGTTGCCTGGTCGCGCTGCATCATCGCCACGTCGCCGGGCTTCATCCCGCCGGTGTCGACGCTCGGCGCGGTGACCTTGCCGTCGTCCGCGACGTGGTACCCGGCCCCCGTCGCGTCCGCCACGGCGTCCGCGAGCTTGCCCTGCTGCGCCGCGAACTCCTCGCCGCAGGCCCTCAACACCTTGCCCACGGCGTCGAGTTCCTGTTTGGCCACGATCAGGTCGCGCTGTATCCGGGCGAGCCGGTCGGCGGCGGACTCGGCGGCGATCCCGCCCCAGTTGCCCTGCTGGAGGGGCTGGTGCAGATATTTGCCGCAGTCGGCGGTGTGCGTGGCGAACGTCTCCGCCAGCTTGTCCCAGGCGTCACCCGCGTCCGTCAGCAGGAGCGGTTTGGCGTCGCGGAGTTCCGAGACCCGCATCTGTCAGTGCCCTCCGTTCGACACCGGGGGGAGGGTCACCCCCGGGGTGTAGGGGGCGTACGGGCCGTGCGCCCCCGGAGCCGTGACGCCCGGCGCGTACGGCGTGTACGGGACGAGGCCCAGGAAGGACCGCCCGCGCTCGTGGTCCTCCCGGGCGAAGCTCGTACCGGACGAGCCGACCGCGTCCGCCGCCCCCTCCACCAGGCCCGCCAGCGAGCGCAGCGCCTTCGCCCACGCCTCCAGGCAGTCGTCGATCGCCTTGGCGGTCTCGAAACCGGCGAGACCCGCCACCGCCGTGTCCGTCGGCTTGTACAGGGTCTTGATCTCGTCGGGGATGTCCTTGGCCACCTTGCGGGCCGAGTCGCCGGCCTTCTGGACTTCGCCTGGCGTGATCCAGAAGCCCCGTGTGGGACCACCGATCGGTGTGGACATGCCGTTCGCCCCTCCGCTTGCTGATCTTCTTCTCGGCAGGCTACAAGGCGGATTGGGGCCGGCCATGAGTACGCGTACTCAATCCGGGAGCACGAACCGATCCGTGATCCGGGGGAACTCGTCGGGCACGTCATCCGACTACTGCGACGCGGGGGGCGGGCGCGGCGCCCGCTCCGAGCTGCTACGGACGATTGAGGAACGTGTGATGGGCGGGCTGGACGTACGCATGCGGGAGGTGGCCTGCCGGCACGGCCGGGTGGAGGCGGTCGCCGGCGTGGATCTGGAGATCGCGGCCGGCGAGCGGGTCGCCCTGACCGGGACCAACGGTTCGGGCAAGACCACGCTGTTGCGGGCCGTGCTGGGACTCCACCGGCAGGTGTCGGGCTCGATCCTGGTCGGCGGACGGGACACCCGGTCGCCGGCGGAGTGGGCCTGGCGGCGTCGGGCCTGCGCCTGGATCCCGCAGAAGCCGGCGGCCGGACGGTTCCCGCTCCTCGGTTCCGAGCTGCTGGCCGGCAGCACCGCACCCGGCGAGGCCGCTGAAGCGGCGGCGCGGCTGGGCGTCGGGGCACTGACCGGACGGCCCCTGCACTCCCTCTCGGGTGGCCAGTTGCAGCGGATGTACCTGGCCAGGGCGATCGGCTGCGTGGCCGCCGGAGCGCAGGTGCTGCTGGCCGACGAGCCCACCGCTGCCCTCGACTTCGACGGGCAGGCGGAGGCGGCGGACGTCCTGACCTCGCTCCCGGTGACGCTGGTGGTGGTGACGCACGACCGCACCCTCGCGGAGCGCTGCGACCGCGTGCTGGAAATGGCCGCGGGCCGCCTGCGGGAGGTCCGATGACGCTCGCCGCCGCCGACCTCGGCGCACTCCTGCAGCTCGTGCCCGTGCAGCGGGCCGGCACCGCCCTGCTGCTGGCCGCGATCGGACTGCCCGTGATCGGGGTGGTCATCGTCGGACTGGACATCATGCCGGTGCGGTTCGCGATGATGCACGTGGCCCTGCTCGGCATCGCGGTCGGCCTGCTGACCGGGCTCGACCCGATGCTGTGCGCCCTGGTCGCGTGCGCCCTCGCCGGTGCGGGAGTCGCCCCGCTGGCCCGGACGCCGGACGGCCTGTCCGGCGCGATGGGCCTGCTGATGAGCCTGGCGATCGCGGCCGCGCTGCTCCTCCTCGCCGTGTCGGGGGTCAACGCCTCCGGCGCCTTCGCGCTGCTGTGGGGGTCGATCCTGTCGGTCGGCACCGCGGACCTGGTCGTCCTCGGGGTCCTTGCCGCCGTCGTACCGGGCCTGTTCTGGTGGCAGCGGCGCGAGATCGGTCTGCTGCTGTACGACCGCGAGCTGGCCCAGTGCTCGGGGGTGCCGGTGCGGGCCCTGACCGCAGCGCTCCTGGTGCTGGTCGCGATCGCGGTCGCCGGGGCGATCAAGCTGACCGGCGCCCTGCTGGTCGACGCCCTGACCCTGCTGCCCGCGCTCGCGGCCCGCAGGCTCGGCAGCTCGCTGAAGTCGATCACCCTCTGGGCGGTCGGCATCGGCATCACCGTCAACCTGACGGGGTTCCTCCTGGCCCTGTGGCTGGACTGGCCGCCCGGCCCGGTCCTCGTCCTGACGGCGGGGCTCGTTGTCCTCGCCGTGCACTTCACACCCGAACGGAGAACCAGCTCATGGCGCGCACCCGCGTCCGCATCCCTTCCCTCTTCACACTGAGCGCGGCTCTGCTCCTGACCGCCGGCTGCGGGAACGACGCGCCGACCGGCGCCGGCAAGGACGGCCACGACCGCAAGCAGCCGCACGACGGAAAGCCCGTCGTGGTCGTGACCACGACCTGGGAAGGCGCCTTCGCCAAGGCAGCCGGCGCCGAGGACGTCAAGGTCATCGTGCCGCAGTCCGTGCACCACGCTCCCGACTACGACCCGAAGCCCTCCGACCTCGCGGCCGTGGCCAAAGCGGACTTCGTGCTCTACGCGCCCTTCGAGCCGTACGCGGCCAAGATCAAGGAGGCCGCGGGATCCAAGGCCGAGCTGGTCGAGGTGAGCCTCGACAACGACCCCGAGAAGGTGGGCGCCGAGATCGCGAAGCTGGGCAAACTCTTCGGCACCGAGGACGCCGCCGCGCAGTGGAAGACCGGCTTCGACGCCGAGTACGCGAAGCTGAACAAGGAGCTCCAGGCGGCCTGGCCCGGGGGCAAGAGCCCCTCCGTGGTGACCCAGGTCTTCACCGCCTGGTCGGCGAAGCTGGCCGGCGCCACGGTGGTGGGCGCGTACGGACCCGAGCCCGTCTCTCCGGCGCAGCTTGCCGAACTCTCCGCGAAGAAGCCCGCGTTCGTCCTGGACAACGCCCACATGTCGACCGGGACCGTGCTGCCCGACGCGGGCGCGAAGCAGGTGAAGATCGTCAACTACCCGGGCGAGGACCTCGACCTGCTGCCGGTGTACCGCAACGCGGCCGCCGAGCTGAAGAAGGCCATGGGCGCCTCCTGAGCCGGGCGGCGCCGCGGGGCGTGCTGCGGGGCCCGGGCAGCTGCTGCCCGGGCCCCGTCCGTCATCCGGCCTGGGCGAGCGGGGCCGGTCGAGGCCCGCCCTGCGCGAGGCTCGCGGTCACCCGCTCGGCCAGGGCCGCCCGGTCGGGCTTGCCCGCCGCCGTGAGCGGCAGCGCGTCGACGACCAGGAGCCGCTCGGGGTGCTTGCGCGGCTCCAGCCCGCGCTCGGCGAGGAAGCGCCCGAGCGAGACGAGGGTGGGTACGTCGCCGCCCCTGGGTACCACGCAGACGGCCAGCCGCTCGCCCATCAGCGGGTCGGGGACGCCGACGCAGACCACGTCCCGGATCTGCGGGTGGGCGGTGAGTTCGCGTTCCACCTCGGCGGGGCTGATGTTGGCGCCGCCGCGGATCACGATGTCCTTCAGGCGGCCGGCCACGTGCAGGATGCCGTCCGCGTCGAGGTACCCCAGGTCGCCCGTCCGCACCCAGCCGTCGACGGTCCGATAGCGGGCGTCGAGGTCCGGGGAGCCGACGTAGCACAGCGGGGTCATCGGTCCGCGCGAGAGGATCTCCCCCACCGCGCCGTCCGGCAGGGCCTCGTGCGTGTCCGGGTCGGCGATGCGGATCTCGGCCACCCGCGGGTCCGGACGTCCGGCCACGACACCCGAAGCGTCCGTGGGCGGAAGCACGTTCTCCAGGCCCGTGTGGCAGTTGACCCCGTCGGCCGAGCCGTAGAGGTTGACCACCGGGCAGCCGAACGCCTCCGCCGCCGCGGCCGCCGTCGTCTCGTCGAGCGGTGCCCCTCCGAGGACCAGGGCGGTGGGTGCGGGCAGCTTCTCCCCGGTCTCCTCCATTCGCTGGAGCATCATCCGGACCATGGTCGGTACACCCAGGACATGGGTGGGCTCGTGCTCGCGGATCGCGGCGATGGCCGCCTCCGGGGTGAAGTGGTCGAGCAGGACGAGGGTTCCGCCGTGCCGGGCCAGGGTCACCGCCGTGCCGTTCGAGCCGAAGGCCGACGCGAGTGGGACCAGGAACAGGCAGCGCGGCGAGGTGCCGTCGGGGATGAGCGAGGCGAGGAAGTTGCCCCGGCCGCCGGCGAGCGCGTTGTGCGAGTACGCGACCATCTTCGGCTCCGCCTCGGAACCGGAGGAGACCAGGATGCGGGCGGCGGAGTCGGGGTCGGGGCGGGCCGGTACGAATCCCACCGGGTCGGTGCGGAGCAGCTGCGCGAGCGGAATCGTTCCTTCGGGCGCGGTGCCCGGCCCGGCGGCCACCACGTGCCGCAGCGCGGGCAGCGCCGCCGAGAGGGTGCGCAGGTCGGCCGCCGGGTGGGCGCCGCGGTGCTCGGTGGCGGCGATGACGGCCACGGCCTCGGCACGGCGCAGCAGGCACCCGGCCTCCAGGCTGCCGCGCCCGACCGGGAAGGGCAGTGCGACCGCGCCGAGGGCGGCGAGCGCCAGGTCGGCGATGACGGCGCCCCGGTTGTTGGGGAGCTGTACACCGACCACGTCACCCGGTCCTATGCCGAGCCCTCTCAGGCCGGCGGCCAGACAGCGGGCCTTGCGGTCCAGGGCGGTGTAACAGAGGGTGCCCTTGTCATCGAGGACGGCCGTGCGGTGCAGGTCGGCGATCTGCCGGGCCCGGTACAGGCTGTACAGGTCGAGGTCGGGGCAGGTTCCGTCCACCACCCAGGAGCGGCGGAGGTCGGCGGGCAGCAGGTCGTGCAGGGCGACGGTCACGCAAAGCTCCAGGGGTCGGGGACTGCGGGGGCGCCGTGCGCGTCGCGGCTGATCGAGCCGGCGAAGCGCGGGTCGTGGTGCAGGTCGGAGAGGTCGGTGGTGACGCGGGTCGCCGTCAGGCCGTGACCGCGCAGCAGGTCGAGGGCAGCCTCGGTGCGCAGGTCCCGCAGGTCGTACGCGCCCACGGCCGCCGCGCAGGCATCACTGGGGGCGATCCAGCCGTCGGCGGTGGGCAGCGGGTGCCGGAAGCCCGCCGGCCGCCGGGGGTTCCGCCCCTGGCGCACCCTGTGCAGGGCCGGCCCGGTGAGGGTGTCCGCCGCGCCGAGCAGGGAGGAGTCCACCCGTACGCCGTGCCCGCTTCGCTCGCGCAGGAGCAGCCCGGCGAGCGCGGCCTCGGCGCCGAGGAGCCCGCCGAGCACGTCGAGGAGGGTCATCAGCGACGGCGCGGGCGGCTCCCCCTCCGGGCGTACGGCCTCCCCGGTGCCGGTGCGGGCCTGGACCATGAAGTCCGTACCCAGAGGGGCGTCGGCCAGCCGGTCGGCCCAGCCGCTGGTGTACGCGTACACCAGCGCCGGGTTGACGGCGGCGAGGTCGTCGGCGTCAAGGTTCAGCTCCGCGGCCTTGCCGGGCGCCCAGTTGTGCAGGAAGACGTCCGCCTCGGCTGCCAGCTCCCGGAGCCTGCGGCGGTCCGCGGCGGCCTTGATGTCGATCTCGACCGCCTTCTTGCCCCGGTTGAGGGCCAGCCAGCGGGCGGAGATCCCGGAGCAGGCGGGCGGCATCCCGCGCAGCGGGTCGCCGCCCGGCGGCTCGATCCGGACCACCTCGGCGCCGAGCAGCCCCAGCAGATGGGCGGCGAGCGGGGCCTGGATGCGGCGGCCGGCCTCCAACACGGTCAGCCCGGCCAGCGGCCGGTCGACGGACGGGGCCTGCGCGGAGTCCGGGCGGCCGGGCCGCATCGGGCTCAGCGCCCACGGGCCGGCGCCGTCGTGCTCCGCAGCGCGGTCGGCCAGGGCACGCAGGGCGCAGACTTCGGCGCCGGAGGCATCGGCCGCCCGGCGGAGCCGCTCCCAGGGGTGGGCGAGGGTCACCGTGTGCAGGGCCTGCGGGAAGGGGGCGCAGGCGGTGGCGTACCGGAACTGGAAGGGGCGCCAGCCCGCCCGTATCGCCTCGACCGGGGCTTCGAGCTCCCGCCAGAAGGCGGCCCAGGCACCGGGATCGAGAGTCTCCAGTTCGAAGAGGACGCCGTCGGCGGAGGTGAAGGGCGGTCCGCCGGGAGCGAGTTCGGCCGCCTCCGCCTCCTCGGCGCCGGCCGCTGCCAGGTATTGGGACACGGCGAGAAGCCCGGCCCGGTCGGCGCGGGTCGTCACCTGCGCCGCAGGGCCGCCGCGGGCCTGTCCGACCAGGCCCGCGAGGAGTCCTTGTACGGACAGCACGCCGGTGGCGGTGGCCGCGTAGTCCGCGGCCAGTCCGCGCGGACGGCCGTCGCGGCGGCCGTGGACGGCCATGATGCCGACGGCCGCCTGCACGGTCGCCTCGTCGGTGAGGGCGCTCGCCGGGTCCGCCCACGCGGTGTGCGCCTGCGCGGGCCGGAAACCGCCTCCGCTCAGCGCAATGCGTCCGGCGGGGCCGTCGTCGGCAGGACCATGCCCCTCCGCCTCGGCGCCGAGCAGCCGCAGGTGCTCGGCGACGACTCCGGTGATCTCCTCGGGTCCCGAGGTGCGGAACCGGAGCGTGTCGAGCGGCCGGACCGTCCGTGTGGTGGGCGGTGACGTCATGCCTCTCCTCCTCCTGGAGCGGCGGTAGCCGCTGCCGGGGTGGTGTTCACAGGGCGGGAACCCGGAAGCCTCGGCGCCCGACCCCTTCTACGGACAGACAGTCGGACAAGAGTTCCCCCGGGTTCCCGGGCAGCTGGAGGAATGAGCAGTGGTGCAGCACACCGGAACCGAGCCGGCGACCTCCCAACAGGGCACGGCCGCGACCGTGTTGAGGGGAGCGGTAACGGAGTTCGTACGGTCCCGGGTGATCCCGTACGAGACGGTCCTCGACGCCGGCGGGGAGGCCGCGACCGCGGCGCTCGGCGGCTTGCGCGAGGGGGCGAAGGGCGCGGGCCTGTGGGCCCTCCCCCTCCCGGCCGAACTGGGCGGCGGCGGCCTGCCGCTGCGCGCCTACGCGGAGGTGGCCGAGGCCGAGGGCGCGAGCGAACACGGCCCGGCCGCGCTCGGCTCGGCTCCCCTGCTCGACGTGACGATGCTGGCCCGCCACGGCACCCCGCGCATACGTGACGCATATCTGAAGGCCCTGGTCGCGGGCGAGATACGCACCTGCTACGCCATGACCGAGCCGGATGCGCCCGGCACCGACCCGTTCCTGACCGCCACCAGGGCCGAGCGCCAGGCGGACGGCAGCTGGCGCCTCACGGGCCGCAAGTGGTTCACCTCGGGGGCCGCCGACGCCGATCTGGTCACCGTACTGGCCCGGACCTCCGGGTCCGCAGGCGACCGCGAGGGCCTGTCCCTGCTGCTCGTACCCACCTCCGCCCCCGGATTCCGTGTCGTCCGCGCACTCCCCGTGTTCGGCGCAACGGGTCAGTACGAGATCGCACTCGACCGGGTCACGGTGCCGGCCGACCACATCGTCGGCGAGCCGGGCCAAGCGCTCACGATCGCCGGGGAGCGGCTGCAGCTCGGGCGGACGCTGCGCTGTCTGCGCTGGCTCGGGCAGGCCCAGCGCGCCTTCGACATCATGGGCGAGCGAGCCGCCACCCGAACCGGTTCCCGCGGGCCGCTCGCCGACCACCAGCTGGTCCAGCAGCACGTCTTCGACGCCCTGCTCGCGCTGCGAACGACCCGCCCCCTCGTCCACGAGGCGGTCGCGCTGATCGACGCGGGACGGGACGCCCGGGTCGAGGTCGGTCTCGCCAAGGTCGCCGCCGCACGCATGCTGCAGCAGGTCACGGACTCCGCCATCCAGGTCCACGGCGCCGCCGGACTCGGACCGGATACGCCGCTGCCCGCCCTGTTCCGCACCGGGCGCGCGGCCCGCATCCTCGACGGGCCGGACGAGCTGCACATCACCTCCGTGGCCCGCCGGGTCCTGCGCGGGTACGGTCCGCAGGCAGCTACACGCGGGTGAGGTCGACGACGCCGGCCAGGGCGGCCAGCCCCAGCGCGAGAAAGAAGTCGCCCCAGACGAGCTCGTGCCGGACGGCCAGACCCTTGCCGGCGTCGTAGCAGCCGTCCAGCAGCATCCCGGCGGGCCGGCCCGCCTCCCCGCCGGACAGATGCGCCTCGGCCAGGCGACGCAGGATCGCCACGGCCCGGTCCGAGCACGCCGCCGCCCTCGGCCCGGGCACCCGGGCGAGCTTCAGCAGGGCGACCGCGGCGATCGCGGCGGCCGAGGTGTCGAGCGGCCCCTGCGGCCGGGCCGTCTCGGCCGGCGCCACCAGGGGACCGGTCAGGAACTCCCCCTCGGCGAGCATCCGCTCAGCCGCCTCCGCGAACCACTCCTGCCCCACGAGGGCTTCGGGGCGGAGCAGCCCGTCGGACACCGCCAGCAGCAGCCAGGCATGCCCTCGGCTCCAGTCCGCGGGCGGGTCCGCGCGGGGCTCCCACCCGGTCGCGCTGTCGAAACTCCAGGCCGGGTACGACCACTGACCCTGAACGGGGCCCTCGCCGAGACAGAAATCGAGGTGCCGGTGCAGATGGGCGGCCGCGACAGCCGCTCCCTCGGATCCGGCTCCGGCCAGCAGGGGCACCATCCCCGGCACGCCGTCCACCCGGGCCAGCATGCGGGGCCCCCCGAAGGCGCCGCCCCACGGCACCATGCCGGGCTCGGGCTCGTAGGCCGCCAGGCAGGCCCCGGCGGCGCGCTCCCGCAGGGCCGCGGCAGCGGTGTCGTCCTCGGCCAGCGCGGTGCCGTACCAGAAGATCAGGCCTCGGGCGGCGGTGTCCGCCTCCACCCACGGCGCCAGCCGGGCCGTGCACGCGGCGGCCGCCCGCCGATCCGCCTCCTCGCCGGTGTGCCGGGCCCGCAACCACAGCAGCCCGGCCCAGAAGCCTCCGGCCCAGGAGCCGCGGCCGGTCGTCGTCCACGTCCCGTCACCGGGGTCGGCGTACAAGGGATACCGGACGCCGACCTCCGCCGCGGTCACTCCTACCCGATCGACGACCGCCGCGAGACCGCGGCCGGCCCAGTCCTGCGACGTCACTTCGCCGCCCCCGACCGTGCACGGCGGTCCCGTACGGCCCAGACGAACGCGATCGCGGCCGCCGCCGCGAACTCCACCGCCACCACCGCCCATCCGGCCCCGTACCGGCCGCTCTCCGCCGGCAGTCCGAACAGCGGCGGCCCCACCGCGAAACCGGCGAAGAAGCCGGCGGCGGCCAGCGCCGAGTCCTGGCCCGCCCGGCCGGGCGCGGCCCGCTGCATGACGAGCACCATCGTGACGGCGTTCCCGGAGACGGCGAACACCCCGACGGCGGCTGCACCGGCCCACACCAGCGGGCTCGCCGCCACCGCCGCCAGGAGCAGCACCGCCGCACCGAAGGCGCCGCAGGCGAGCCACCCGGGCAGCCACTCCGCGCGCCCGGGCCGGGCCGCCTTCGACCAGCCGACCCGGCCGACGATGCCGGTCACACCCAGCACCGCCACCAGGGCTCCGGCCGCCGTCGGGCCCATCCCCAGCTCCTGTGCACCGAACAGGGCCAGATAGGTGTTGACCGAGGCGATGCCGCAGCCCAGGAACATCGAGAAGACCGCGAGCCAGGCCACCGCTCCGCGCGGGACGAACGAGGCGCGGGGCCCGGCACCGTTCGGGGGCGGGGGGTCGGCCGGCAGCGAGCGCAGCGCCCACCAGCCGGCCGCCAGCGCCGCTCCGGCGGCCGTCCACACGGCGCCCCGCCAACCCAGCCGGCCCGCGAGTGCCACGAGCGGCAGCCCGGCCGCGAACGCCCCCAGCTGCACGCCGGACTGCTTCATGCCGGTCACTGCGCCCCGCCGGGCCGGTGGGACGGCGGTGAGGACGGCCTTGTTCGTGGCCGGGTTGGCCAGCGCCTGCGGTACGCCGCCCAGGGCGACCGCACCCAGCAGCAGCCCGGCGCCGGGCGCGGCCCCTATCAGCGCGAGCGCCGCGGCAGACACGAACAGTAGAACGACCAGCGAGCGCCGCGGGCCCATCCGGTCCACGATCCGCCCACCGGCAGGTGAGAGCACGGCGGCCGTACCGAAGCCGATCGTCGTCGTGAGCCCGAGCACGGCGGGCGAGATGCCCAACTCCCCCACCAGACGCGGGCCGAGCGCGCCCAGCAGGAACAACTGCAGCATCGAGAACGCCATCGCGCAGGTGAGCAGCGCGGTCAGCCCCCGGTCCGCGCGGGTGTCCGCCTTCGTCGCCTCACCTGTCGCAGGCCGCTCCACCGCCGCCACCGCCCCCTCACTCCCCTGGTGTTGAACGTCCGCCAGATCAAGCAGTCAGTCGGACGGAGACCCGGTCCGGTTCCCCGCTCCGAGCTGTGTTCTGCGCCACACGGGGCGGCCGATACAGGCGTGGCATGCGGGACGGCCGGAAATGCTCAGATCGTGCGCACCCTCGTGCTCTGCCCGCGAAGGTGATGCGAGGATGAGCCCCGCCATGACGCCAGGCCAATGTTCCCGAGCCGTTCGGGCTGCGATGTTCGCAGCCGTCTGTGTGCTGCTCGCGTCCCTCGGCCACATCGTCATGTCGGGAATGCCCGTCCCCTGGTGGGCCGTGGCCGCCGCCTTCCCCTGTGCGGGAGCAGCGGCCTGGTCCCTCGCCGACCGGGAGCGCGGCCTGCTCGCCGTCACGGCGGCGACCGTGGCCGTCCAGGCCGCGCTGCACGCGGCCTTCTCCCTGGCCCAGTCCCTCGCGCACCCCGCCCTGCCGGACGGAACGGCGTCCCAGCCACCCCACGGCACCACGGCGACGACCGCCGTGGCGGACACGGCTGTGCACGCCCACCACGGCACGCACGGCTTGCACGACATGGCCGGCATGCACGGCATGCACGGTATGACGGACGGCTCGGCCGGTACCGTCGGCGCTGTCCTGCCGAGCGGCCACGAGATGTCGGGGATGTCACCGTCCGGGATGCTGGCAGCCCACTTGTTGGCGGCCGTGCTCGCCGGTCTGTGGCTCGCCTACGGCGAGCAGGCCGCCTTCCGGCTCCTGCGCGTGCTCGCCGCGTGGTTCTGCACGCCCCTGCGCCTGCTCTTCGCCCCTGCACCGGTCCCGCACCGGCCGCCCGGCCCCGTACGCCGCGCACGCCGAAGCCACCCGCTGCGGCAGCTGCTCCTCGACCACGCCATCACCTCAAGGGGTCCGCCTGCGGTAACCGCTGTCCTCTGACAGCTGGTTCCCCGAGCGCGCACCGGAGCCTCTTCGACGCCTCGGGCATCGGCCGTGCCCTCCGGCAGGCCGTACACCCCGTCACCGGCTCACCGAACCGCTTCGCGCTGCGCCGGAAACCCTTTGCCCGTAAGGACCTTGTGGCGATGACCCCTGCCCTGACCACCCAGCAGTCCGCCTCCGACCGACGGTCGACCCGGCACACCTCCGACAGCGATGCGGCCGTGACCCGCCTCGCGCTGGCCGCCCGCGACGGAGACCCCGAGAAGACGGACCGTTTCGTACGCGCCCTCCACCGCGACGTCTGGCGGTACGTCGCCTTCCTGAGCGCCGACGCGCAGGCGGCCGACGACCTCGCCCAGGACGTCTTCCTCCGGGCCCTCGCCGCCCTGCCCCGCTTCGAGGGCCGCTCCTCCGCCCGCACCTGGCTGCTCTCCATCGCCCGCCGCACCGTCGTGGACAGCCTCCGCCGCTCGGCCGCCCGGCCCCGGCTGTCGGACCGCCACGACTGGCAGACCGCAGCCGAGCAGACCCAGCCGCAGGGAGTCCCCGGCTTCGAAGACGGCATCGCCCTCGCAGAACTCCTCGCGACGATCCCGGCCGAACGCCGGGACGCCTTCGTCCTCACCCAGCTGCTCGGCCTGCCCTACGCCGAAGCGGCCGAGGCCATCGGCTGCCCGGTGGGCACGGTCCGCTCCCGGGTCGCCCGCGCCCGCACGTCACTCGTATCGCTCCTCACGGACACGGAGGCTTCCACCCACAGGGACCGTCCCGCACCGCCGCAGCGCCGGTGCACCGAATCCGAGGGAGGCCTGGCCCCCAGGCCCGTCGCATTGCCCGCCTGACGAGGCGGTCCCCGCAGCGGGAGGGGGCGGCCCATCCCCCGGCCCCTCCCGCGCGGCACCTCCCGCGCGGCACCTCCCGCGCGGCACCTCCGCGGCACCTCCACAGCAGTGCTCGCGGACCAGGATCCGCCCTGGCCGCCTCAGCGCACGGTCACCCGGGCGAGCGCCCAGGGGGTGTGGTCGAGCGCCGAATTGGCGTTGGCGTCCTCGACGACCAGGTGCAGCAGCTTCACCCCGCGTACGTCGAGGTCCACCTGCACGGGACCACCCGCGCCGGTCAGCTTGCCGGTGGTGAACAGCGCCTTGCCGTCGCCCCGTACCGAGGCCTTCGTCGCGCCGGTGGCGGCCTGGCTCGTCGAGAAGTCGTCGATGCCGACGAGTGCGGTGAAACGGTCCGTCGTTCCGCCGAGGTGGTAGACGATCTCGGAGGGTGCGTGGACGCCGAGGCCCTTGGCGTAGGTCACTCCGCCGAACGAGATCGGCGTGCCGTCCCCGGCCGCGCTTCCCCCGTTGGACCGGTCGGGTTCCACCGGACCCCAGCCGTTGGCGGCCGAGACCCACGCGAGATCGCTCAGGTAGGCGTCGGCGACCGGCGCCGCCGGCACCGTGGAGACCCGTTCGGGGGTGGAGTAGCGCAGCGGCCCGGTCGGTGACTGCGCGGTGCCGTCGACGGTCAGCGGCCACTGCGTGGCGGGGGTGGCCGTCGCCGGCGGGGTGACCCACCAGGACGTGGTCAGCACGGCTCCGGCGGCCAGCACGCCCTTGGCCGGTCGCGGTGGTCGCCTGGACCTGCCGGCCTGCCGGGGCGCGCAGCGCGAGGAGTGCGCGTATCCACGGCTTGCCCGACCCGTTGCCCAGGGTCGCGGTGACCGTGAAGGCTTGACCGGGCACTGCCGGCCCCTGGATCTGCGCGCGGACCCCGAAGTGCTTGCGGACGTACGGGTCCACCCATGAGGAGCGCATGAGGGCGACCAGGCCGGTCACCACGGACGGGTGGGCGTCGGCGACGTTGCGTTGCTCGCCGAGGTCGGAGGCGAGGTCGTACAACTCGACCTCCGTCCGGCCTTCCGGCGAGCAGCGGGGCGGCCGACAGGCCGTCGATTCGTCGCGACCCGGGCTGCCTGAGCCGCCGCCCGGGCCTCCGGCGCGGCGGGGAGCGCGGCGAGGCCGAGGGTGGCCGCGGACCCGGGGAGGAAGTGGCGACGGCTGGGCGTCAGGGGGCCTTGGCTCTCGTGGACGGAGTTCGATCATGCGGAGAGCGCCGGGCTGATGGCCGTGCACATGGCATCAAGAGCGGGTGACGGCTCGGCCGGTGCCTGAGCGGCGCTGCCATTCCTCGGCCAGCAGGCGGTAGGAGCGGACCCGGTCCGCATGGTCGTGCGTGATGGTGGTGATCAGCAACTCGTCGGCCCCGGTGGCCTCTTGCAGTCGGTCCAGGTGATCGGCGACGGTCCGCGGCGAGCCGACGAACTGGGTCTCCACCCGGTCGGCGACCAGTTTCCGGTCCGCCTCGGTCCAGGGCAGGGCGCGCGCCTCGGCGGGCGTGGGGAAGGGGATGGCGCCCTCGGCCGTACGGATGCTGCGCACCCAGGGGGCGTATCCGGTGGCCAGTTCGCGGGCGGTCGCGTCGTCCTCGGCGACGACGATGTCGGCGGACACCGTCAGGTACGGCCGGTCGAGCTCGACGGACGGCTTGAAGGCGGCCCGGTAGCCTTCGGCCGCCTCCAGCACCGAAGCGGGGCTGACGTGGTAATTGGCCGCGAACCGCAGCCCGTTGCGGCCCGCTGTCTCGGCGCTGACTCCGCCGCTGCTGCCCAGGATCCACACCTGTACGTCGGCCCCCTCGCCCGGGACGGCATGGGCCTCCACCCCCTCCGGGGAGCGGTACTCGCCCCGCAGCAGCGCGAGGACGTCCTCGACCTGTTCGGCGTAGTCCTGCAGCTGGGCGCCGGGCAGGTTCAGCAGCCTCTGCTGGAGCGCGACCCGCGGATGGCCCAACAGGTGCGCGAAGGAGAACCGGGCCGGAATGAGCAACCCGTTCGGGGTGTACCCCTCGAACGGAGGGGTCGGTGAGGTCCCATGCTGCGGACGGCCGGCCGAACGGCCCAGTCCCAGGTCCAAGCGCCCGGGGTGCAGCGCGTCGATCAGGCCGAACTCCTCGACCGTGGACAGCGCGGTGCGGTGCCCGAGCTGGACGGCGCCGGAGCCGAGCCGGATGGTCGAGGTCGCGGAGGCGGTCAGCGCGAGCACGACCGCCGGGGAGGTCCCGGCGACCCCCGGATTGAGGTGGTGCTCGGCGAACCAGTAGCGGGCGTAGCCGAACGCCTCCGTCTGCCGGGCGAGGTCGATGCTGTGGTGCAGGGCCTCGGCAGCGGTCGAACCGGACGGGACCGGGACGAGGTCGAGGACCCCGAGGGGGATGCCGGACATGGCCGGGCTCCTTACAGGTCGGGGAAGGAGGGGTCGGGTATCTCGCGGCGCAGCACCGGGGCGATCCGGGACTGGAAGAGTTCGAGGGATGCGCGGTGCTCCGCGGGGGCGAGCCCGCCCGGCTCTGCCTGGAGGTGCAGCGCCGTGTGGCCGAAGGCCTCGTGGTAGCGGTGGACCTTCTCGATCACCTGCTGGGGGCTGCCGATCAGTGCCGAGCTCCGCTCGACGAAGTCCTCCAGCGTCGGGAAGACGGGATCCACACGCTGCTGCTTGTGCAAGGCGAGGTACCGGGCGAACGCAGGCCGGTACGCCGCCACCGCCTGCTGCGAGGTGGGGGCCGCGTGGTAGCCGGCCGACCCCGCGCCGACGACGGCGTGCGCCGGATCGTGTCCGTAGTGCTCCCAGCGTTCCCGGTAGTGGCGGATCAGTTCGGCGTACGGACCGATCGGGTGGGTGACGTTCGCCGAGAACAGCGGGTCTCCGTAGCGCGCGGCGAGATCGACGGACTCCCGGCTGGTTGCACTGCCGTGCCAGACCCGCAGGGCCGGCTGGAAGGGCCTCGGCAGTACCTCGGCGCCGGTCAGCGGGGGGCGGAAGCGCGGCTCGGCGCTCACTTCGTCCTCGCGCCAGATCCGTCGGAACAGCTCGTAGCCCTCGGCGTTGCGCTCCCACTGGTCCTCGGGGGTCACCTGGAACAGCTCGCGCTGGGCCGAGCCGTTGCCCTTGCCGATCATCAGCTCCAGGCGGCCGTCGGAGAGGTGGTCGAGCGTCGCGTAGTCCTCGTACGCCCGCACCGGGTCCAGCAGGCTCAGGGTGGTCACGGCGGTGAACAGCCGGATCCGGCGGGTCAGCGCGGCGATGTGGCTGAGCACCACGGGCGGCGAGGACGACAGGAACGGCCGCTCGTGGCGCTCGCCGACCCCGAAGCCGTCGAAGCCGAGCTCCTCCGCCAGCAGCGCGGCGGCGACCACCTCGCGGAAGCGCTCACGGGTGGGTGTGGGGGCGCCCGTCGCCGGGTCCGCGGAGTCCGTGATCAGGGTGATGGCGAAAAACTTCACGAGGCCGCGGCCTGCCTGTCGGAAGGCACCTGGGGCACCGCGAGCCCGAGGTGTTCGCGCAGGGTGGTGCCGGCGTACTCGGTGCGGAAGACCCCCCGTTCCTGCAGCAGCGGGACGACGGTGTCGGCGAAGACGTCCAGGCCGCCCGGGGTGATGTGGGGGACCAGGATGAAGCCGTCGGCCGCGTCCGCCTGCACCAGCGCGTCGATCTGCTCGGCGACGGTGGCCGCGGAGCCCACGAAGGTCTGGCCGGAGGTGGTGGCGATGACCAGCTCCCGGATCGAGAGGTTCTTGGCCTCGGCGAGCGCGCGCCACTGCCGGGCGGTTTCGAGCGGGTCGCGGAACTGGCGGACGCTCGCCCGCCCGAGGGCGACGGTGTTCTCACCGGTCTCCGGATCGATGTCGGGCAGCGGGCCGTCCGGGTCGTAGCCGGACAGGTCCCGGTTCCAGACGTGCTCCAGGTACTTGATCGCGGTCTGCCCACTGACCTGGAGGCGGCGCACCTCGTGGGCGAGCTCGTGTGCCTCGGCGTCGGTGTCGCCGAGGACGAAGGTGGCGGCGGGCAGGATCTTCAACTCGTCGTGGCTGCGCCCGTACGCGGCCAACCGGCGCTTGACGTCGGCGTAGAACGCCCGGCCCTCGTCGAGCGTCCCGTACCGGCCGAAGATCGCGTCGGCGGAGGAGGCGGCGAACTCGCGGCCCTCGTCGGAGTCGCCCGCCTGGAAGATCACCGGCCGGCCTTGCGGGCTGCGCGGAACGTTGAAGTGGCCCTCGATGTCGAAGTGCTGCCCCTGGTGGGCGAAGGCCCCGGCCCGCGCATCCCGCAGGAAGGCGCCCGAATCGGGGTCGGCGAGGATCTCGGTGCCGTCCCAGGAGTCGAACAGCTCGGTCGCGGTGGCCAGGAACTCCTTCGCGCGGGAGTAGCGCTCCTCGCGCGGCAGGAATCCGCCGCGCCGGAAGTTCTCGCCGGTGAACGCGTCCCAGGAGGTGACCACGTTCCAGGCAGCCCGACCCTCGGACAGGTGGTCCAGCGAGGCGAACTGGCGGGCCACCTCGTAGGGCTCGTTGAAGGTGGAGTTGATCGTTCCGGTAAGCCCGAGACGCTCGGTGACGGCCGCCAGAGCGGCGAGCACCGTGAAGGTGTCGGGACGGCCGACCACATCCAAGTCGTATATATTTCCGCCCTGTTCGCGCAGCCGCAGCCCCTCGGCGAGGAAGAGGAAGTCGAACTTGGCGCGTTCGGCGGTCTGCGCGAAGTGGACGAACGAGTCGAAGTCGATGTGGCTGCCGGCCGCCGGATCGCTCCACACGGTGGTGTTGTTGACGCCCGGGAAGTGGGCCGCGAGATGGATCTGCTTGAGCGGTTCGCTACTCATGACGGGTCCTTACGGGTCCGGGATCAGGCGGCGGGGTGGGCGGTATAGCGGCCGGCCGGGCGCTCCAGGCCCAGCAGTCCGCGCAGGGTGTCCGCCTCGTACGCGCGGCGGAAGATCCCGCGTCGCTGGAGCTCCGGTACGAGCCCGCGGGTGATCGCGGGCAGGTCGTCGGCGAGTGCGCCCGGCCGCAGCCGGAACCCCGACAGGCCGGCCGTCCGCCAGTCCTGGAGCAGGTCCGCCAGCTGCGCCGTGGTCCCGGTGAAGATCGCCGTGTCACTGCTGTACGAGGCGCCCGCGCGTGCGTCCAGGCGGCTGCGGCGCGCTTCGGCCGCCGGGGCGTCCTCGTCCAGGAACACGGTGAGGTCCGCGAAGAGGTGCAGCGGCTGCGCCGCGAGCCCGGCGGACTCCCGGGCCCGCCGGATCTCCGTGACCGCGGCGCGGGCGCCCTCGGCGTCACGCGCGGCGATGTACCCGACATCCGTGGACCGGGCGATGAGGCCGTACGCCCCGCTGCCGCCGCCGTGCGCATTGCCGCCGCCGAGCGCCCCCGACGCGGTGACGACGGGCTGCCCCTGCGGCGGGCGGGGGGTGATCGACGGGCCCCTGACACTGAAGTGACGGCCCTCGAAGTCGATGTAGTGCAGCTTGTCGCGGTCGACGAACCGGCCGGTGGCCACGTCCCGGATCTCGGCGTCGTCGTCCCAGCTGTCCCACAGCCGTCGGATCACCTCGATGTGGTCGGCGGCCTCCTCGTAGGACTCCGCCTCGGGGAGCGCGACCGCCCGACGTCCGAAGTGGCGCCCTTCGTGGGCCAGTTGCGACACCTGGATGCGCAGGCCCGCACGTCCGCGGCTGACGTGGTCCAGGGTGGCGATCGCCTTGGATATGTGGAAGGGCTCGGTGTGGGTGGCGGTCACGCTCGGGACCAGTCCGATGTGCCGGGTCAGCGGTGCGACGCGGGCGGCGGTGAGTACCGCGTCCAGCCGCCCGCGGACCTGGTCCGTGCGCCGGTCGGGTCCGTCCGCCGAGGACGACTGGAGGGCGAGGGAGTCCTCGAAGGTGACGAAGTCGAGCAGTCCGGCTTCGGCCTCGGCCACGACCTCGGCCCAGTAGCGGGCCGTGAAGAGTTCGCCGGGCCGGGCACCCGGCTCGCGCCAGGCGGCAGGGTGCCAGCCGGCGCCGTCGAGCGCGACGGCGAGGTGCAGCGGTTCGGAGGATGCTGATGTGAATGCGGATGCGGACGGGGATGAGGACACGTCGAATTACGCCTTCCTGATCGGCCGGGCGAAAAGGAGGCCGATGCGCGTCGCGAATGTGAGGGCGTACGAGAGGGCCGGGAAGAGGCCCGTCACCATTTCTCCTGGAAACGCTACGCCCGATAGCGGTGCCATACAATGACCGGAATATTAAGAGGAGTTGGCAGCGGTGTTGCCGGGCGCGCGGACCGCCATGAAGGACGGGGCGACGGCGCGGACAGCCGGCCTCCGGTGCCGGTTTCAGGAGTTGGTCACCGGCAGGCCCGGCGGGTTGACCTCCGAGGTGGTGACGGCCTCGTTGGACAAATTCCAGGCGGCGAGCAGCTGCGCGTACCGGCCGTTCTTGATCAGGTGGTTGATCGCCTCCGCCACCGGCTCGGCGAGTCCGCTGTCCTTCTTCGCGGTCGCTGCGATCAGGCCCTGGAGCGACTCGCCTGCGCCGGAGAAGGAGCCCGCGTTGCGGGTGGGTGCACTGCCGCTCGCCGTCTGGGTGATGTGGTAGGCGATGGACGGGTTCGGGCCGAAGCTGAGGTCGATCTTCTTGCCACTGAGGGCCAGGTAGGTGCTGTTGGCGTCGGGGAAGTACTTGACGGTGATGTCCTTGCCCTCGGCCCGGAGCTTCTTCTGCCACTCCAGCAGGATCTTCTCCTGGTTGGTGCCCGAGCTGACCGCGACCGTCTTGCCGGCGAGGTTGCGGTAGTCGCCGCCGAAGTTCCAGGGGTTGTCCTTCAGCGCCTCGAAGGCCAGGTTGTCCTGCCGGTAGGAGGCGAACTCGTACTTCTTCTTGCGCTCCTCCGTGACCGTGACGTTCGTGAAGGCCACGTCCACCTTGCCGCCGTCGATGCCGACGAAGAGGTTCTCCCAGGTGGAGTTCTTCACCACCGGCTTGAGCCCGAGCGTCGCGGCCACCAGGCGGCCGAGGTCCGGTTCCGTGCCGGTCAGGGTCTTCTGGTCGGTGCCGACGTACGCCAGCGGCGGGAAACCGGCGGGCAGCGCGCCGACACCGATGAGGAGTTCACCGCGCCCGCGGACTTCCGCGGGCAGCTGGGCACGCAGGGACTCGACCACCGGGACGGACAGCTCGGTCTGCCGGGCGGCACCGTTGGACACCGCGCCGACGGTGACCTTGCCCGAGTCCGGCCCGGTGGCCTCGGCGTCGCCCCCGCACGCGGTGAGGCCGGAGGCCAGCGCCACGGTGGCGGTGGCGGCGCCGAGGCCGCGGACGAATCTGGTGCGCAGGGAGCGTCGGCGTTGCATGGTGTTCCTTTTCGGTTCGGAAGGCCGGTGGGGCGGGCGGGGCGGGGCGCAGTCAGAGCACCTTGCTCAGGAACTCCCGCGTACGGGGATGGGCAGGCCGGTCCAGTACGTGCTCGGGCGGGCCCTGTTCGACGATGCGGCCGCCGTCGAGGAAGACGACCTCGTCGGCCACCTCGCGGGCGAAGCCGATCTCGTGCGTGACGATGACCAGCGTGGTGCCGCCGGTGGCCAGGTCCTTGATCACGGACAGCACCTCGCCGACGAGTTCGGGGTCGAGCGCGGAGGTGGGCTCGTCGAAGAGGATGACTCCGGGCCGCAGCGCCAGGGCGCGGGCGATGGCCACGCGCTGCTGCTGGCCGCCGGACAGCTGGCGCGGGTAGGCGCCGGTCCGGTCGCCGAGCCCGACGCACGCCAGGAGGTCGCGTGCCAGGGCACGGGCCTGCGGCTGCGGCAGCCTGCCGGTGGCCACCGGGGCCGCTGCGACGTTGTCCAGCACGGTCAGGTGCGGGAAGAGGTTGAAGTTCTGGAAGACGAAGCCGATCCGCCCCCGCTGGGTGAGGATGGCCCGTTCGCTCAGCTCCCTCAGCCGCCCCCGGTGCCGCGTGACGCCGATCAGCTCCCCGCCCACGCTGACGTAGCCGGCATCGGGCTTCTCCAGGTGGTTGATGACCCGCAGCAGGGTGGACTTGCCGGAACCGGAGCGGCCGAGGATCGCGGTGACCGTACCCGGTCGCAGCGTCAGGCTCACCCCGTCGAGTACCTGCTGTCGGCCGTACCACTTGTGCACGTCGTGGACCTCGATCGCGGCGGCCCGCAGGGCGGTGGTCATCGCGCCGTCTCCTTCCGGAAGCGGTCCCGGAGATCGCGCAGGCCCGTTCGGGCCCGCTGCAGGGGGGTGGGCGCCGGGGTGCGCAGCGCGCCGCGCGCGTAGTGCCGCTCGACGTAGAACTGGACGACCGAGAGGACGCTGGTGAGGACCACGTACCAGAAGGTGGCCACCAGCAGCAGCGGCACCACGTCGCCGGAGTAGGTACTGCCGAGGCTCTGCACCGTGCCGAAGAGGTCGAGCAGCGATACGTAGAAGACCAGCGAGGTGGCTTTGACCAGCCCGATCAGCTGGTTGACGTAGGCGGGGACGATGGAGCGCAACGCCTGGGGGAAGACGATCCGGGCGAACTGGTACCGCTTGGGCAGTCCCAGCGCGGCCGCCGCCTCGTGCTGGCCCTGGTCGACGGAGAGCAGCCCCGCCCGAACCACCTCGGCCGCGTACGCCGCTTCGCTCAGGCTCAGTCCCACGACCGCCACCACGATGTCGGTGGCCGGCCGCGACTCGTCGAAGGTGAAGAAGGCGGGCCCGAAGGGCACCCCGATGCTCAAGGTGGGATAGAGGGCGCTGAGGTTGTAGAGGAAGAGCAGGACCACGATCAGCGGCACGGAGCGCAGCAGCCAGATGTACGTCCAGCTCACCGACCGGAGTACGGGGTTCGCGGAAAGCCTGCCGAGGGCGAGCAGGATGCCTCCCGCGAGGCCCAGGACCGCGCTGTACGCGGCCACCTGGAGGGTGATGAACAGACCCTCCAGGATGACCGGCCGGACGAACCAGTAGGCGAAGCGGTCCCATTGGTAGAAGGGATTGGTCAGCAGCCCGTGGGCGGTCTGGGAGACGAGCACCAGCACGACGGCGGTGGCGATCCACCGCCCGGGCCGGCGGAGCGGGAGGGCCCGCTCCGCCGCCGTCGGCGGCCTCGGGGGCGCGGTGAGGACAAGCGATTCTGTCAAGGGAACTCCAGCCGCATTCGACGAATCGAGGAATCGAAAAGCAGCCGTCATGCCGGGTGGAGGGCCGCTGATGTCGTGATCTGCGGCGTAAGCTAGACAGCCCGGAGAAGGGCTGTCAACGGGCCTTAAATCGGTATGCGAAGAATCCTGCGGCAATTTCATCCGCCGTACACACAACGCCTTCCGGTGAAATGAACCGGGCTTTCGTTCACAGCCCGGGCACAACCGGGGGAAGGGGTCCGCGGGGTACACGCCCGCACCTTCGGATGTGGGCCAGGAGGTAGAGGCTGCCGCGCTGCCGCACTCCCTGACGGTCATTCACCCTGCGATCCGCGCCCAGACCGGCCGCTCACCTGCAGCGTCTTTCATCCCGAGATCGGATGGTCCACCATCCGGTCACGCTCTTGCCGGGGAAGGCCGCTTCGGGCGAGTATCCCTACCAATCCGATGGGAAAGGTGGGGATTCGGTGCACCGGCCGAAGCCACCCAACAACGTTCCGGAGTAGCCGACATGACCACCGCCATGCCCCCTGGCACCGCTGTCCGCCCAGCCCCCGCGCCCCACGGCGGCACCGGGACCTGCCGGTGACGCCCACACGGACGACACCCAGCCCCTCCGGACTCCGATCCGCCGACGAGCGGCGCCGCGCGCTCCTGCGTACCGCCCGCGACGTGGCGGACGACCTGGCCGCCGACGCCATCGTCCGTGATCAGGCGGGCAGGCCGCCGACCGACGAGACGGCCCGGCTGCGCGAGGCCGGCCTGCCGGCGGCCCTCACCCCACCCGGGCCCGGCCGCGGGGCGGACTGGCGTACCGGATGCGCCGTCATACGGGAGATCGCCGCAGCGGACAGCTCGGTCGGCGAGCTACTCGCCCGCCACTACGTACACGCCTGGGGTGGACGCTTCTACGCGGATCACGAGCAGGCGACCGCCCTCGAAGAGGAGTCGGTGCGCGAGCGGTGGCTGTGGACCGGGGCGGTCCGCACTCCCGCACCCCACGGCCACACCGAGGGACCGGACCTCACACTGAGGCCGCGCGCCGCCGGTTACCTGCTGAACGGGCGCCGGTCCCTGGACACCGCGGTGGCCGAAGCCGACCAGATCGTGGTGGACGCCGTCTGTGCCGCGACCGGCGACGTCCTGGTCGTACGGATCCCACCCGGCGCACAGGGCGTGACCGCCGTACCCGCCCTTGATCGTCTCGGACAGCGGGTCGCCGGCGCGGGCGAGGTGGTCCTGGACAGGGTCACCCTCACGCCGGTGCAGGTCCTGGGCCGGCGGCCGCAGGACGAGGAGTCGACGGCTCCCTTCACCGCGCTCGCGGAGCCGGCGCTCCGGCTCGCCCTGTGCCACGTCGGCCTCGGCATCGCCGAGGGCGCCCTCACCGAAGCCCGCGATCTCAGCAGGGGCGGCCGCGCACACCGGCTGCCCGGGGAGGACCCGGACCTCTTCCTGACGTACGGGGAACTCGCCTCCGCCGCCCAGACGGCCACCGCCGTGGTCGACCGGGCGACGGAGGTGATGGCGCAGGCCCTCACCACGGGTGCCCAGCTCGATGCCGAGGTACCCGCGGGCGTCGCCGCCCTGGTCGCCACGGCCGAGGCCGTGATGTCGAAGGCCACCCTGCACATCACCGCCCGGGTGCTGGAACTCGCCGACGCCCCCGGCCTGGACCGGTTCTGGCGCAACGCCCGGGTCCTGACAGCCCACCGTCCGGCCGCGCACCGCCTGCGCTCCATCGGCGAGCACTACCTCAACGGCTCCCACCGCACGGTGGCGGCGACCTTCCACTGACCGCCGGGGCACCGCTCAGGTTGCGGATCCGCGACCTGAGCCCCTCGACCGCCGGGCACGGCCACCCACCTGGCAGCCTGCGGCCACCACGACCGACGCCGGCCGAATCCATGCCGGATAATGGCCCCATGCGGATCTCAGCCAGGGCGGACTATGCGGTACGTGCCGCGCTGCAGCTCGCCGCGTCACAGGATGGCGGGCCGGTGAAGGCCGAAGCCATTGCCGAGGCTCAGGACATCCCGCACAAGTTCCTTGAGGGCATCCTGAACGACATGCGCCGAGGCGGCCTCGTGCTCAGCCAGCGCGGCGGCAACGGCGGCTACCGGCTGGCCAAGCCCGCCCAGTCCATCAGCATCGCGGATGTCATCCGCGTCGTGGACGGGCCGCTCGTCTCGGTACGTGGGGTCCGCCCACCGGACCTGTCCTACACCGGCCCCGCCGAGTCGCTCCTCCCCCTGTGGATCGCACTGCGGGCCAACGTGCGCGAGATCCTCGACGGCGTATCACTCGCCGACGTCGCCTCTTCCCGCCTGCCCTCTGTCGTATCGGCACTGGCGGATACCCCCGGGGCCTGGACCAATCCCTGACCCCTGCCCCACCTGCACTTTCTCGCATAGCGAGACATCGTCGTCCAGCATGCGATCGGTCTCTTGGGGCGAGTGTCCGCCTCTGCCAAGATGCCTACCAACCAGGTGGGAAAACTAGGAATCGGGGAGGTGGCCGTGCGAACACTGCACCACGCAGGCCGGATGCTGCCTCTGACCTCCCGCCGCCACATCGACCTGGTCCGTACGTCCAGCGCCATCTGTCAGCCCGGCTGACACCCTTCGCCGGGCCCCGGCTCCGCGTAGTGCGCCACTGAGCGCTGTCCCGGTCCGTCTCCGTCGGCCGGGCGTGCCCTTGAGCCGACCTCACCGCCCGCGTGCCGTCGAGCACGGGCGTCCGACACCTCTCCGTTCCTCGGCCTGAGACCGCGGTCCCGCCGCCGAAGGCCGCGAGCGGCTGCCGTGTGTGCCGATGGCTTCGCGTCGCCCAGCTCCGTTCCCCCTGAACACCATCCCGTGAAAGGCCACCCCGTGTCTGCCGCAAGACCGCTCGCCACCCTGCGCACCATCGCCGTCACAGCGGCGCTTCCCCTGCTCCTCACCGCCTGCGGCTACGGTTCCGAGGCCGTGAAGGAAGACTCGAAGGCGTCCGCCGCTCCCGCCGCCGCCGAGGGCAAGAAGCTCTCCGCTTCCGAGGTCCGTATCGGGTACTTCCCGAACCTGACGCACGCCACCGCGCTGGTCGGCCTCCAGGAAGGCCTGATCGCCAAGGAGCTCGGCGCCACCGCGATCAAGCCGCAGTCCTTCAACGCCGGCCCCTCCGAGATCGAAGCCCTCAACGGCGGCTCTCTCGACATCGGGTTCATCGGCCCCTCCCCCTCGAT
>NZ_JBWKCE010000014.1:0-35091 GCF_056436685.1 Streptomyces sp. NPDC043680
CCCGCGGAGCGGGTACCCCAGCGCTGCGCGCTGGGCAAGCGAACACCCGCGCTTCGCGCGGGTGTTGCGCTCCCGCTCCGCGGGAGCGCTGGTGGGACGCTGCGCGTCCCACCCACCCCCGGTGCTGCGCACCGGGGGTGACGCTCCGTTCGCTGCGCTCTCGGAGCTGTGGGCCTGTGGCCCACTTCCCGGGCTTCCGCTTCGCTTCAGCCCGGGGCGGCGGGTCCGCTGCGCTCCCCCGCCTCAACGGTCCTTCCGGCTGCGCCTCCAGTTTCCGGGGCCCGCTGGCGCGGGCCTAGCTGGCTACGGTGGTGGGGCTTGTTCGTGTGGGTTCCAGCGTAGCGCGTGCATCATAAAGATGCAGCATGTAACGTTGGCAGAAGTGCAGGACATGGTCTTCGGTCGTTGAGATTATTCGAGCCACTCTTTCCAGCGGGGATGAGCTGGATCGCAATATCCGTCTTCGATGGCCTGCTGATAAAGCCGCTGCGGGTCATCCGGGGTTCCGAAAGAGGAGAGGGCGCAGTCGGGGTAGACCGGCTGCAGACCATACCAACCAATCGACACTATCAGCATGATCAGGAGGGTCGCGAGAAGGTGCTTCCGCGTAGGAGGACCTGAAATAGGACGGATCATGCAGAGAGCATAGGGCAACTGTCATTTATCTGATTGCCTGAGGGTTCTCTGTGCCCCATGCATACCAGAAGTGGACATTGTGACTGCCGTTCAGCTTAGGGAGCATCAGGTAGACCAGCGCTCCGCGTTTCGCAGGTGGGTGGGATTCCCTGCAAGGTCATCTGTGCCCCCGCAGGGTGCCCGGGGCACGATCGTGTCAGCGACCGGCTCGGGCAAGACGATCACGGCCGCCGCGTGCGCGTTGGAGTCGTTCTCGGACGGCCGGATCCTCGTGACGGTGCCGACCCTGGACCTGCTCGCGCAGACCGCCCAGGCGTGGCGGCTGGTGGGCCACACCGCCCCGATGGTCGCGGTGTGCTCGCTGGAGAACGACCCGGCCCTGGGCTCGCTGGGGGTCCGCACCACAACGAACCCGATCCAGCTCGCCCTATGGGCCGGGCACGGGCCCGTGGTCGTGCTCGCCACCTACGCCTCCCTCGTGGACCGCGAGGACACCGACGCACCCGAGGGCCAGCGGAAGGTCCGCGGGCCGCTGGAGGCCGCCCTGGCGGGCGGGAAGCGGCTGTATGGCCAGCGCATGGACGGCTTCGACCTCGCCATCGTGGATGAGGCGCACGGAACCGCTGGTGATCTTGGCCGTCCGTGGGCGGCGATCCACGACAACCAGCGGATCCCCGCGGACTTCCGGCTCTACCTGACCGCGACCCCGCGCATCCTCGCCGCTCCCCGGCCGCAGAAGGGCACCGGCGGCCAGGAGGCGGAGCTCGCGACCATGACAGACGACCCGGAGGGCACCTACGGCGCGTGGATCGCGGAGCTCGGGCTCTCGGAGGCGATCGAGCGCGAAATCCTCGCCGGATTCGAAATCGACGTGCTGGAGATCCGCGACCCCTCCCCCGCGCTCGGGGAGTTGGAGGAGGCGCAGCGGGGCCGGCGCCTGGCGCTGCTGCAGACCGCACTCCTGGAGCACTCCGCCGCCTGGAACCTGCGCACCGTCATGACCTTCCACCAGAAGGTCGAGGAGGCCGCCGCGTTCGCCGAGAAGCTGCCCCAGACGGCGGCCGAGCTGTACGTCAACGATGCCTCGGACGAGGACCTGGCGCAGGCGGCGAAGTTGCCCGCGTCGTCGATCGACGCGGAGTTCTACGAGCTGGAGGCCGGCCGCCACGTCCCGCCCGACCGGGTCTGGTCGGCGTGGCTGTGCGGCGACCACCTCGTCACCGAGCGCCGCGAAGTCCTGCGCCAGTTCGCCAACGGCATCGACGCGGCCGGGCGCCGGGTCCACCGCGCCTTCCTCGCCTCCGTACGCGTCCTCGGAGAAGGCGTCGACATCACCGGCGAACGCGGAGTCGAGGCGATCTGCTTCGCCGACACCCGCGGCTCCCAAGTCGAAATCGTCCAGAACATCGGCCGGGCGCTGCGCCTGAACCGCGACGGCTCCACGAAGGTCGCACGGATCATCGTGCCCGTCTTCCTGGAGCCCGGCGAGGACCCCACCGACATGGTCGCCAGCGCCTCTTTCCGCCCCCTTGTAGCGGTCCTCCAGGGCCTGCGTTCGCATGACGAACGTCTGGTCGAGCAGCTCGCCTCCCGGGCGCTCACGAGCGGAAAGCGCAAGGTTCACGTCCGGCGGGACGAGGACGGGCAAATCGTCGGGGCCGGCGGCGCGGGCGACGGCCAGGAGGACGACGACACCCAGACTGCCGCCGAAGCGGCCCTGCTGCACTTCTCCAGTCCGAGGGACGCGGCGACCATCGCGGCCTTCCTGCGGACCCGGGTCTACCGGCCGGAGTCCCTGGTGTGGCTGGAGGGCTACCAGGCCCTGCTCCGGTGGCGGAAGGAGAACGAGATCACCGGCCTCTACGCCGTTCCGTATGACGTCGAGGTCGAAATGGGGGTGACGAAGGATTTTCCGCTTGGCCGATGGGTGCATCAGCAGCGGAAGGCGCTCCGGGCCGGGGAACTGGAGGAACGGCGCAGAACGCTGCTCGACGCCCCCGAGGCCGGGATGGTCTGGGAGCCCGGCGAAGAGGCATGGGAGAACAAGCTCGCCGCGCTCCGCTCCTACCGCCGGGTCACCGGACACCTCGCACCCCGACAAGACGCCGTCTGGGGCGAAGACGACCAGATGGTGCCCATCGGCCAGCACATGGCCAACCTCCGCCGCAAAGGCGGTCTCGGGAAGGACCCGAAGCGGGCGGCGGAGCGCGCGGCGCAGCTCGCCGCGATCGACAAGGACTGGAACTGCCCCTGGCCCCTGGACTGGCAGCGGCACTACCGCATCCTGGCCGACCTGGTCGACGCCGACGGACACCTGCCCGACATCGCCCCCGGCGTGCTGTGGGACGGCGACGACATCGGACGCTGGCTCCGACAGCAACGGCAGCCGGCTATCTGGGCGCGGCTGCTGCCCGAGCAGCAAGATCGGCTGACCGCGCTGGGCGTGGAACCCGCCCAGGCGCCGCCTCCGGCCCCGGCGGCCGGTCGTGGTGTGAAGGGTCCGGGCAAGGCGCAGCAGCCGTTCCAGCGGGGCCTGGCAGCCCTCGCGCAGTGGGTCGAGCGGGAAGGCGCCCACCGGCCGGTCCCACGCGGCCACAGCGAAGAGATCACGGTCGAGGGCGAGGCGGAGCCGGTGATGGTGAAGTTGGGCGTGTGGGTCTCGAACACCAAGGCCCGGCGCGACAAGCTCAGCATGGAGCAACGGGACGCACTACGGGCATTGGATGTCGAATGGGCATAAGCGGACAGTCGACCTCGTACACGCGCTCACTCGTGAGCCGCAGTGGACAGCCCGTGCCCTGCTGGAAGGGGTCGTGTGCACCCTGGTGAGCCCGCTATCCCAGGCGGGCGTAACGCGAATTTCAGGGTCTATACGCCCATTGCAGGAAACGTGCAAAGCGCCCCGGCTTTCGCGTCTTCCCCATCACCACGTCTTTCTCGTTCCGGAAGTAGTTGATCACCGGGCTCGAGTGGTGAAAGAACTGGTCTCTCTCTTGGTCTGGTATTCCGTCGGCGACCCATTCGTATCTGATGCCGATCGGGCCAATGTAGGCAGCCATGGCACAGGAGGTGAACCTCGTCATGTCGCGGGATATCCAGGGCGCGACCGGGCTGATCGACAATCCGCGCCCATAGGATTTACTGACGGAGTCGGTGGAGATGATCACCATGTGACCATCGGCCATGTCTTCTGCACCGTTCATGAAATCGCGCAGCGACTGCGGAACAGGAAAACGGTCCCTGACCATCCGGCACCCGAAGTGCTTGGCATGATACCGAGCCAGGTCCAGTGACTTCTGCCGCCACTCGGATCCGTACAGTGACCCCAGGTCGAGCCCTGGCAAGATCCTCAGCAGGTGCGTCTCGACGTACTGTGCGTAGGTGTCGTAGGCGAAATCGAAGGGCTTAGAAGTTTCGTTGTTGCACGGCGCGCACATCGACTTGGGAAACTTGACCACACCATAGCGGTCCCGCTTGAGGCCGCCCTTTCCCCGTATCTCGCGTCGCTGTTCTCCGTCTCCCCAGACCAGCACCTCGCCATCGCCCATCAGGCGCGCCAGGCTGGTTCGTTTGAACTTGTGTTCTCCGGTGGTGGCCGGTCGACTCTCACACCACCAGCACATCGTGCTCTCAGGGGCCAGGAGGTGTGCGTAGCCTGCCGGATCGGCGAATTCGGCTCCCTCGAAGTCGGGGTTGAAACTCGTCACGTGTGATCTCCGTTCTCGGCGCTCTTCACCTGTCCGTGCGCCCACCGGCCCGGGCGGCCGTGTGCTGGCGGGCCCGGTGCGAACCCCGCTCACCACAGCCTTTCCCGACCTGGGCGTCGCCGCCCGTGGTCGACTGCTGCTAGTCGTCGCCAGTTCTCTCATAGCCGACGTCCGCCAATCCTGCCCCGAAGATGCCGGAACTGGCGGGCAGCGCCGAGCGGTGCGGGAGAACTATTGCTGCGGGGAGCAGGCCCTGTCGGTTGGCCGGTGGGAGAGGTGGACGTGGGACAGATCGAACAAGGGCTGGAGCGTGCGTTGCGCACGCGCCCCGTTCCCTCAAGCACGGAGGCCCGCCTACGGTTTCTGCTGGCGACGCACCGCGGTTCAACCCGGAAGGTGGCCACCGTGCTGGGGGTGTCGCAGCGCACTGTGCAGCGGTGGGTGACGAAGAAGCCAGGAGCGCGTCGTCCCCCGGGTCCGGCGCAGGGTCTGGCGATCGAGGAAGCAGTGCTGGCTCGGTGGCAGCCGCGAGTACGGGCTTGTCGGCGTGCCCAGGCTGAGGCGGAGGGGTTCGTCTTCCATACCCGTGCGCGATTCGGGTTCGCGGCTCCGGCAGGCTCCTCGGACGATCCGCGGGTGCGGTGGATCACCCAGGATCTGCCGGGAGAGGTGGCTCGGGAACTGTTCGCCGCTCGGGATGCCGGCGCGGGTGAGCAACAGCAGACGGTGATCCTGGCCCGGGCGATGGGGCACGCCTACTTTCGCGAGTGGGGCCGCCGGGCCCACGGGCTGCACGTGGCTTTCAGCGACGTCGAGTTCGCCGAATTCTCGATCGGCTGAGCCTGCCTCATCCAGCGCCCGCGTCAGGGGTCAGGGGCGCGAGGGTTTGGCGCGCCTGGCTGGTACTGCTTCGTACCTCTCGGCTTCCTGCCGCTCGCGCCAGTCCCACTCCACACGGCCGACTGGGCCTTGGCGGCGGGCTGCGGGCGGCTGGGGCGGGCGCAGCCTGGCTATCTCCGCCACGCGCAGCAGGGGCGTACGGTCTCCTGGCGCGGCGAGCAGCTCCTGGTCCTCGCCGGAGACGAGCCGGGTGAAGCAGGCCGCGGCCCGCAGGAAGATGCCCGCCCAGGGCGGTACGGGGTGGGCGGCGCAGCCGTCGGTGTAGCGGGTGCGGTCGTGCAGGGCGAGCGTGGCCGCGGTGGTGTCGTAGTCGCGGGGGCGGGCGGTGGCGAGTTGCTGGAGGGAGGCACCGGTGAACAGTGCGGCGGCGACAGCTGCGGCCAGGCGAGGGTGGGCGGTCGCCGCGTGCAGGCGGTGGGCGACCTTCTGGGCGGTGTGGGCGGTGAGAGGCGGGGGCGGTGGGCGGTGCCGCCAGGCGATCGGCGGTGGCGTGCACGGGGCGGTGCAGGGACGGGGGCTGTCGTAGGAGACGAGGCGGTCCAGTGCGGGCAGGGTGAGCCATCGGCTGGTCGGCCCGGCGGGCTCGTCTGCGGGCGAGGGTTCGGTGATAGGCGTGCCGTAGTAGTGACGGCGGGCTGCCTCGAAGTCGGCAGTGACGGAGTAGTCGGCTGTCCGCAGGGCTTGGTGCAGGGCGGCGGGAAGGTGCGGGCGGTGGCAGACCAGGGTCAGGTGGATACCGGTGAGGGCATGCAGCTCCAGGAGGCGCATCGTGCGGCGGGCGGTGAGGCGGTGGGCGCGCAGGACGGTCAGCCGGATCACGGGCAGGGCCGTCATCCATGCGGCGGCGGCTTCCCAGGCGGGCTGACGGCCGCCGGGAAAGCGGCCCGGGAGCAGGGGCGGTTTGCCCAGGGCGGCGAGAAGGTCGTGGGCGAGGCCGGTTTCGCTGGTTGTGCCGGGGCCGGGGTGCAGGGTGATCCGGCCGGACGGCGGGTGGTGGGCGGCCAGGGCAGTGTGGGTGTGGATCGCGTCGTCATGGCGGTCGATGACCACGGTGACGGACGGCGGCCGCACGGCGAGAGACATGGCGGCGTGGTGGTCAGGCGAGGCGGCTGAAGGCCCAGCGCAGCAGTTCCTGGTCGGCGCGGGGGCGGCCGGTGCGTGCCAGAGCGGTGCGGGTGTGGGCGGTCAGCTGGGCCCAGGCGCGGAAGTTGCCGTGCGCGGCATGCTGGTCGGCGAAGGTGATGTCCTCGGGGTCGGCGTCGGCCCAGACCGGGTGGAACAAAGGGATGACGTCGAGGACCTCGCTGGGGGTGAGGCGGGTGAAGTGCTGCCAGATGAAGATGCGGGAGGAGAGCATCGGTTCGCGGCGCAGCACGGTGTGGCAGCCCGCTCCACCGACGAAGACGATCGCCAGCTGGGTGGAAGGCTCGTCCCACAGGTAGCGGAAATACTCGAACGCCTCGCCATTGAGCCACTGGGCCTCGTCCACGAGGAAGGTACGAGGGCGTTCAGCCAAGGCGGTCTTCAGCAGGCGGTCGAATTCGCTGGGGTGGCGCGGTGGCTCGCCGGCCAGGTCGAGCGCGGTGAACAGCTCGTAGCGCACCGCTCGGGCGGTGGGACGGGCCCGGAAGGTGATCTTGCGGACGTCCTCGCCCGGTTCGAGTGCGCGCAGACAGGTGTTGACGGCGAGGGTCTTGCCGAAGCCGGCACCGCCGTGGATGCACATCATCGCGCGAGCAGCGACCGTGTCGCTGATGTTCTCGCGGGCGGTGAGCAGGGCGCGGGTGGTGACCACGGACGCGTCGGGCAGGTCGACGTACTGGTAGGTGGCCGCGGTCACGAGGCGTCTCCGTCTTCGTCGGTGGGGGAAGGTGCGGCCCGCCCGCCCGGGCCGTCGGGGACCGCAGAGGCTGAGTCACGGCCTGGCGGGCGCGCGGGGCGGGCCGGCGTGATCAGCGCAGCCAAGGAAGCTGGGGTGCGCCAGTCGGCCGGGGGCGCGGCAAGCGGGACGACGTCGGGCAGCGCGAGCTGCGACAGGTCGGCGTCAGCACTCTGGGCGAGTTCGGCGTCGGCCTGCGCACCGGTCAGCGCGCCGAGCCGCCGAGGGGGCTCGGCCCGGGTAGCGGCGGCGTAGCGCTCGCGCTGGGAAGCCTCCAGGTCCTTCCTCAAACGGCGGGCGCGGGCCGCCCGAGTTTTCCGTACGGCGCTGACCTGCTCCTCGGTTGCCTGGTCGGCCAGGTCCGCGGGGCCGAGGTAGCGGCCGGTGGCGACGTGGTAGACCTCGATGCGGTGGTCGTGGTGGGGCATGAAGCGGATGCGCACCTGGATGCCGGCCTGGCCGGTCATCCACGCACCCACGTAGTCGCGTTTCCTGAAGCGGATACCGCGGGTGGTCAGCGTGCGGGTGCCGGCGTCCCCCAACGTGAACGTCCACAAATCTGCGGCTGGCACGTCCCGCAGCGGGGTGGGATCGTCCTGCCACGCCTGAAGCGGAGTCCTGCCCCGCAAGGGCGCGGGATGGTGCTCGGTGTTCCACCACCGTGTCCACTCCAGCAGCCGAGCGGTGAAGTCCTCGAAGCCGAGCAGCACCTCGTCCTTCGACCGGGAAGCCCGTTTACCGGGGCGCGGCTGACGGGCATAGCCGGGCAGCGCGGCCAGGAACATGCTCTCCACCGCCCGGTTCAGACCCTCGACCGTGCCCTTGAGGTGCGGGGTATAGGCGGGCAGATCCTCCACCGTCACCTCCAGGAGATCGAACGCGGCACTCACCGTCCGGGACAGAAAGTCCTTGCCACGGTCCACCCGCACCTTCTCCGGCAAACCGCCGAACGGACCGTAGGGGTCCTCGCGCAGGACCGCGGAGCGCAGCGCGGCCAGCACCGACTCCCGCGACGGATGCACCGGCGTCACCGCGACCCCGGTGATCGCGTTGGTGGCACAGTCGATGAACCAGGTGATCCATGGCCTGCGGGTTCTGCCCTCAACATCGACCAGCACCGGGGCCTGGACGTGGTCGGTCTCCCACACGTGGTTGCGCCAGCCCCGCGGCCGGGCCAGGAACACATCATGCTTGCGCGCAGCCCGCTCCCCACCCGCAAGCCCCGCCCGCTCCCCCGGCGACAGATCCCGGCGGATCGCCCGATGCAGCGTTGTCAGCGACGGTGGGTCTGCAGCCGGGGACTGCCGAGCGGCACGCAGGACCAGTTCGCGATGAACCGCCCGCACGTTCCCTTTCCACAGTGCGAGCAGCCCTCGGACTTCGGGCGTGATCGTGAACCTCGCATCGGCCCGGGAGCGTGCGCCGGGGTAGGCGGCCGCGGTCTCATCGCTCTGAGCGGTGGCCAGCCAGCGCCACACCGTGCGCTCCGATACCCCCAGCGCATCCGCAGCCAAACGCACATGACCTGCTGTCAGGTTTCCCCCGGCCCGCAGAGCGCGCAGCCGCCGCACCGCAGGCCCGCGGAGTGCCGTTCTCGACACTGCAGGCAGCGCACTACCCGCAGGGACAGCACCCTGGTCCTCCATGCCCCCGCACCCCTGCCGCCCACTAAAGACCGGTCACCGACCACGGTGCCGCCACGCGGCCCCCGAAGGATCAGAAGTGCCGTTCTCAAGACAGTGGAGCGGAGTGGGGTGTACCAACCCATGACAGTGACACCCGCTCCAGATACCGCTTCATGACAGTGCCCCCGCCCACTCCCCTCCCCCAGCCAGCGGAAACACCCCGACCTGACATACCGTCACTGACACCCACCCACCGACACCCACCCGGCACATCGCACCTGGCCGACTTCGCGACCCTGCTCGGCATCCCCACTCGTGACCTGGCCGCCTTGACCGGCATCGGACCACCCGACCAGACCCCGCCACGGAACCCAGCGGCAGCCGACGTCGCCGAGCTGATCTGGGACACCCGGCACCTGACCGCCGCCCAGGTACAACACATCAGCGACAAGGCCAAGGCCCTGCAGCAGGACTGACCTCACGCGCTACACGAACGACAGGCAACCTTCACTGGAGATCGACAGCGACCTTCACCAACAAAAACGACATCCCCAGCCCACCCACCCCAACCACCAGGAAAAACGCCTCACACACCCAGCGCAAACAACTGACACCACCCACCGAAAATCACACGACGCCGCCCAGCCAGCCTTTGTCCTGCTCCCCTCGCCGGCTACCGAGACGGCTCCAATGAACAGCGTGGCGGCCGGAGTTCACGCAGACCGTAGTCAGGTGGCAGCCATCCCCTCTTCCTCCTGTCGATGGTCCTCTGTGTGTGGGGCGGGGGAGGGTACGGGCACCCGTACATCCGCTCAGGGCCAGGCGCAGCCCACTGGCGCCGGTAGTAAACCGTGCACACAGGCCAGACGGTCTTCTCCGGCAGCTGTGGCAGTCACCAGCTCAATGGCCCGGCATCTGGCTCTGCGCGGTCGCGGAGTCCGGCCCTGGCATGGAGCCGGGGCCGGACGATGGGTGCGATGTCCATCGGCAGCACCGTACGGAGTCCACTGGTTGGGGCCTTGGGCGCTTCGCGTAGTCGGGCACAAGGTCCGGAGCCCTCCGCTTCCGCACCCAGACGCTTCACCCGGCTGGCGTAGTCCGCCTGGGACGGCCACAGGCACCAGGCACGCTCATCGAGGTCGTGGCCACGCCGCGGTGCGTCAATGCCGGCAGGACGGCCGGACGCGGAGCAGCTCGGTCCGCAGCACGGGTGTGCCGTCGACCGGTGCCGGGTCCTCCGTGGTCGGCTCGATTCCTCCGGCGGCGGTTTTGTCGAGTGTTGCCAGGCCGTCGGGGCCGACCGTGCCGAACACCGTGTAGTTCGGCCGCAGTGCGGAGTCGCCGTAGACGACGAAGAACTGTGAGCCGTTCGTGTCCGGACCGGCGTTGGCCATCGCCAGCAGGCCGCGCCCGTACAGGCGGCGCGCGCCGGTCGGATCGGTCGGTGCGGGTGGCAGATCCACCGGCAGTTCGTCCTTGTACTTGTACCCGGGCCCGCCCTCACCGGTACCGGTCGGGTCACCGCACTGCAGGACCTTCAGCGTCGGGTACGCCGTCAGACGGTGGCACACCGTACGGTCGTAGAACCCATGCCGTGCCAGGTGCAGGAAACTCTGGACCGTGCACGGCGCCTTGGCCCGGTCCAAGTGCAGCGGGAGCGGGCCCTGGCTGGTCGGAACAGCCATATCAACCGTGCCACGGCTGGGGGTGCGCCGCGGGTCAGGCGGCAGCGGAACAGGACGCGCGGGCGGCTCGTCCGGGGTCTGTGTGTATTGGCAAGGGCCGTGCGTCGTGCGCGGCGGAGCACCGTCGGAAGCGGTGGCGACACTCCCCCCGGACACAACTAACGCCACGGCCGCGAATGCGCTGATCAGTGCCCGTTTCATCTCGCACGTCCTCCCGATGATCGCCAAGTCCTGGAGCGGTCGCAGTCTAGGGCGCGGGTTTGGTCCCCGGGAATAGTCAACGGCAGGAGGCCGGCCCGGCCGACCCCGAGGTCCTCGCCCTCCAGCTGATGTCCCTGCTCGACAGAGCCACTGGCGCTGTAGGCGTCGGCCGCACCACAGGCTCCAGACGGCCCTCACGCGCCTCCGCCAGCCCCTTCCACACCGTCCGAACCGTCCGAACCGTCCGAACCGTCCGAACCGTCACACCGGCAGCCTCCGCCATCACCCGCACATGCAGCAACGACACCTACCCCGCACCCTGGTCCACCGCCGACAACCGACGCACCACCACACCCCACGCCAACCGGCCGCCCTCACCCGTACCCACCAGCACAGCCCGGCCCTGGCCGGCCGCATACAGGAACGGGCAACCCCATGACAGCCACCCACCCAGCTGCCATGCAGCCTGTGGCGGCAGCTTCGTCACCCCACGACAGCCGAAATCAGCAGCCCGACACGACCACCAACACGGCAGTACCCGGCCTACATCAGGCCCGCAACACAGCCAGCCCCCCAATCACCCGCTGACAACCAACCACTGCCACCACCCCACCCATTCACAGGTTTACGGGGTTGCTGTCGCGGCGGGGATGTCGACGCGGGCGGCCCTGCGGGCGGGCCAGAGCGAGGCGAGCAGCGAGCCTGCCAGGGCGATCAGGATGGTGAGGGCGAGGCGGCCCCAGGGCAGGACCAACTCGTAGCCCGCGACGTTCGCTTGGAGGGTGCGTCCCAGTGCCCAGCCGAGGAAGACGCCCATGACCGTGCCGAGGGTCGCGCCGAGCGCGCCGAGGAGCAGGGCTTCCAGGCGGATCATCCGGGTCACTCCGGCGCGGTCCAGACCGAGGGCGCGCAGCGTGCCGAGCTCCTTGCGGCGTTCGAGGACGGACATGGCGAGGGTGTTGGCGATGCCCAGTGCGGCGATCACCAGGGCCATGCTCAGCAGGGCATGGAAGACGTTGAGCTGGTCGCCGATGCCACGGCTGCCCTGGGCGCGGATGTCTGCCTGGTCGAGGACGCTCAGCGTGGGGTTGTCGCCGAGGGCGTGGGTGACGCCTGCGAGCGCGGCCCGGCTGGGTCCGCCGTCCGTGGCGACGAGGATCCCGGCGGTGCTCGGGGTGGAGTCGTAGCGGGCGACGAGGGAGTCGGGTGCGGTGATGCTGGGCATCAGGTCGCTCTGCTCGTCCGCCTGGTAGATGGCGCCGATGGTGAGGCTGCCGCGCTGGTCGTTCTGCCTCTCCAGGGGCAGGGTCTGCCCGACGTGCCAGCCCGCCTGCTCGGCCTTGAAGTCGGCCACGGCGATCTGGCCCTTGGCAAGGCTGTCGAGGGAGCCTTCGACCACGTCGTACCGCAGCAGTTTGCCGATGGTGGCGGGGTCGACGCCGGTCAGGACGGACTCGCTGCCGCCCAGGCGGTATCCGGTGGACTGGTTGAGCGGGCTGTACGTGGCGCCGGCCAGCCTCTTCAGGGGTGCGGCGGTGGTGGGGGTCATCCGCTGGCCGCCCACGGACTTCACCACGTAGTCGGCGCTGAGGGCGTGGGTGGTCGCGCGGTCGAGGTACTGGGTGGCCGAGGCCCCCAGGACGGACAGGCCCGAGGCGAGGGTGAGGGCGATGGCGAGCGCGGCGGCGGTGGCGCCGGTGCGGCGCGGGTCGCGCACGGTGTTGCGGGCGGCGAGGTCGCCGTGTACCGGGGCCAGGCGGGTCAGCAGCGGCCGGAACAGGGTGACGACTGGCCGGGACAACAGCGGGATGAGGCCGATCGTCCCGGTCAGGGCGAGGGCCGCGCCGAGGCCGATGACGGTCCGGGCGTCCTTCCCTGTGGTGAGGGCTCCGTACACGACGGTGGCGGTGCCGGTGAGCACCAGTGCGGCGCCGAGGCCGGTACGCAGGGAGCCGGGGCGTGCGGGGGCCGTGTGCTCGGCGGCGCTGAGCGCGGCGACGGGCGGGATGGCCATGGCCCGGCGGATCGGGAGCCATGCGGCGACCATGGGCAGGAGGGTGCCGACCAGCATGGAGATGATCACGGTGGCCGGGGTGAGGACGAGCGGCGCGGCCGGGGTGTCGGCGAAGAGCGTCTGGAGCAGGGTGGCGGCCCCGGTGCCGACGGCGAGGCCGGCCACGGAGGCGATCGCGCCGACGAGGAGGGACTCGGTGAGCAGGATGCGCCGCACCTGCTCGCGGGTGGCTCCGACGGCCCGCATCAGGGCCAGCTCCCTGGTGCGCCGGGCGACCAGCATGGTGAAGGTGTTGGAGATGAGGAAGGTGGCGACGAACAGGGCGACCGCGGCGAAACCGACCAGGATCTGGCTCATGGTGCTGGTGTCGCTGGTGGCGAGGTTCGCCTTGATCTGGGCGAGCTGCGCCCCGGTGACCGCGCTGGTGCCCTTGGGCAGCACCGATTCGACGCGGTTGAGGAGCTGCGTCACGTCAGTGCCGGGTGTGGCCGTGAGTTCGATGTTCGTGTAGCGGCCAGGTTCGAGGAAGAACTTCTGGGCGGTGGCGCCCTCGAACAGCGTCAGGCTGCCCCCGGCGCGGAGCTTGGTCCCGTCGGTGCGGAAGATGCCGCTGAGGGTGTAGGAGGAGGCGCCCTTGTTCGTGCCGACGCGCACGGTGTCACCGACGTGGTAGCCGCCCTTGGCGGCGGTGGCCTCATCGAGGGCGATCGTGTCGCTGCCGGTCGGGCCGGAACCCTCGGTGAAGCGGTATGCGGGGTCCTTGCCGTCCGCCGCCGGGGCGAAGTTGCCGCCCTGGGCGTCCTTGCCGTTGCCGAGGGGCTTGCCGTCGCGGTCGGCGACGGCGGCGAAGCCGTCGACCCGGCCCACGGCGGCGGCGACGCCGGGGAGCTTGGCCAGCGCGCTCGTGGTGTGGGCGTCGAGGTCGCCCGGTCGGCCGCCGTTTGCGGGGTCGGCTTCGGCGGAGACGTTGACGGCGATGCGCTCGTAGCCGTCGGTCGCCTTGGTGGTGGTGGCCTGGTTCAGGCTGTCGCCGTAGACGAGGCTGCCGGTGATGAAGGTGACGCCGAGCATGACCGCGAATGCGGTCATCAGTAGGCGGGCCTTGTGCGCGAACACGTTGCGCAGGGCGGTACGGAACATGGGTGCGGATCCTGGGAGGCGGGCTCGACGGAGGCGAGCGGGTGGGCTGGCTGGCTGGCTGGCTGGTGCGGTGCCGGCGGAGGAGCTGGTCGTCAGGTGGTGCGCGCGCGGGTGTCGAAGTCCTTCATCCGGTCCAGGACCCGGTCCGGGGTGGGGTGTGCCATCTCGTCGACCAGGCGGCCGTCGGAGAGGAAGACCACGCGGTCCGCGTAGCCGGCGGCGACCGGGTCGTGGGTGACCATGACCACGGTCTGGCCCAGTTCGCGCACCGAGTCGCGCAGGAAGCCGAGGACCTCGGCGCCGGCGCGGGAGTCGAGGTTGCCGGTGGGCTCGTCGCCGAAGATGATCGCGGGCCGTGAGGCCAGGGCGCGGGCCACCGCTACGCGCTGCTGCTGCCCGCCGGACAGCTGCGCGGGCCGGTGGTCGAGGCGCTGGGAGAGGCCGACCATGGAGATCACACGGTCCAGCCACTGCTGGTCGGGGCGACGACCGGCGATGGTCAGCGGCAGCGTGATGTTCTCCAGGGCGGTCAGCGTCGGCAGCAGGTTGAACGCCTGGAAGATGAAGCCGATCCGGTCGCGACGCAGCGCGGTGAGCTGTCGGTCGCCCAGCGTGCTCAGTTCGGTGGTACCGACGCGCACCGAGCCGGAACTGGGCGAATCGAGCCCGGCGGCGCAGTGCATCAGGGTGGACTTGCCGCAGCCCGACGGCCCCATGATCGCGGTGAACTCGCCCTCCCGGAAGTCGATGCTGACCCGGTCCAGGGCGACGACACGGGTGTCACCGCTGCCATAGACCTTCGTCAGGTCGGTGGTGGCGGCCGCGATCCCGGTCGTCGTACGCAGCTCGTGCGGGGCAAGGGAGTGGGCGGTCACAGGGGGCTCCTCTTCGGGTGCGGAAGGTGCACTTCGAAGGGTGTCCGGGGAACGTATCGGGGTCTGGGCCACCGCGTATCGGCAGCCACTCCCCTTCGTATCGGTTCTGTAGCAGGGACCGGGCGGTCAGGCCGGCAGGCGCAGGGTGGCGACGGCACCGCCGTCCGGGGCGTTGTCCAGGCGCAGTTCGGCGCTGAGGAGCCGGGCCTGGCCCAAGGCGATGGTCAGGCCCAGGCCGTGGCCCGAGCCGCGCTCCGTCGCGCCCGTGTGGAAGCGGCGCGGGCCGTCGCGCAGCAGGTCCGGCGGGAAGCCGGGGCCGTGGTCGCGGACGACGACGGTACGGCCCACGACCGTGACCTGTACCGGGGTGCCCCCATGCCGGTGGGCGTTGACGACGAGGTTGCTGACGATCCGCTCGAGGCGGCGCGGGTCGGTCTCCACGGTCTGCGCGGCCTCTTCGCCCAGTGCGTCGGCGACGGTGACTTCGGTGTCGAGGCCTGTGCGCGTCACGGCCTCGGACACGACCGCCCCGAGCGGGACACGGGCGCGGACCGGCTGCTCAGCCCCGACGTCGAGCCGGGAGATCTCCAGGAGGTCCTCGACCAGGCCGCGCAGGTCGCGCACCCGGGCCCGGAGCAGATCCTCCGTCTCACCGGGCGGCAGCAGGTCGGCGGCGGCCAGCAGGCCGCCGACGGGCGTGCGCAGCTCGTGGGCCACGTCCGCGGTGAACTGGCGCTCGGTGCGCAGTCGTCGGCTGAGACTGTCGGCCATGAGGTCGACGGTGGCAGCGATGTCGGCCACCTCGTCGCGGCCCTTGGTGGGCCCGGTCCGGGCATCCAGGTCCCCGGCCGAGATCCGAGCCGCGGTCTCGGAGACCCGCCGCAGCCGGCGGCCCAGCAGCCCGGCCCCGTAGACCGCCAGAGGCATGGCCGCCGCGAGCGCGACCAGCGAGGCCACCGCCATGACCACGTCGAGCCGGCGCAGGTCTTGGAGCCATGTGCTCATGTTGACCTGAACGGCCAGCACCCGGCTGCCGGGGCCGTCAACCCGCTGGGCGGCCCAGACGCTCGGGCCCAGGTTCCCGTTGACGCGCCCGTCGTAGGCCGTATGCCGGTCGCCGTCGGCCGGGTACCGCAGTGCGGCGGGCAGCTCGGCCGGATCGAGCTCGGCGCCGTCCGCGAGAGCTCCGGTGCGCCGGTAGGTGTCCATGGCCGAGTACATGGTGTTGAAGGCGTCGGCTTCGGCCCGGTCGCGGATGTCCTTCGCGGTCCAGACGTGCACCAGCACGCCCACCGCCGCCACGACCAGGCAAGCCGTGGCCGCGGCCAGCGCGGCGATCCTCCACCGCAGGGGCACACGGGCCGGCCGCGGCCGGTTCAGCGGGCGCACCGGCCTCAGCGCCTGAGCTTGTAGCCGAAGCCGCGGACCGTCTCGATCCGATCCCGGCCCAGCTTCCTGCGCAGCCGCTGCACACACAGGTCCACGACCCGGCTGTCGCCGTCCCAGCCGTACTCCCACACGTCCCGCAGCAGGGTGTGCCGCTCCAGCACGATGCCCGGGTGGGTGGCGAACTCCAGCAGCAGCTTCAGCTCGGTCGGGGTCAGCGCCACCGGGCTTCCGGAGACGAACACCTCCAGGCCGCCGGTGTCGATGGTCAGGTCACCGAAGACCAGCAAGGTCTCCTCGGACGGTGGCGGCCCGTCGCCCGTGAGCCGTGCGGGACCTGCGGTGGGCGCGTACGTCGCCCGACGCAGCAGCGAGCGGATCCGCGCCACGAGCACGTAGGTGTCCACGGGTTTGACCACGTAGTCGTCTGCCCCGGCCTCCAGACCGGCGACGACGTCGAGCCCGTCGCCGCGAGCGGACATCATCAATACCGGCACCAGGCTGGTCTCCCGGACTCTGCGGCACAGACCGATCCCGTCCAGACCGGGCAGCATCACGTCCAGAATCAGCAGGTCGAAGCTCTCCTCGCGGAAGAGCTCAAGGCCCGCGAGACCGTCGGCCGCGGCCGACATCTCGTAGCCGTAGCGCTCCAAGGCCACGGTGAAGGACCGGCGCATCAAGTCGTCGTCCTCCACCAGCAACACGTGGACAGGGCGCGAAGAGGCCGGAGCCGGGGCGGACGAGGACACGGGCGGAACACTCCTGCTCAGACAGGTCAGACGGTTCAGGTGAGGCATCGGTCCCGTACGCACTGAACGCGCGATCGGCGACCTTAAAGGAACGATAAGACAGACACCGGACCCGGCAACCGCGTCACACGGCGGACCCGCATCGCGCCCCCACCACCCCTTGCACCCGTAAACCTCCAGGCCGGATGGGGTGGAACGGCTCCGGCAGGTGTCGGGTCCACGGCGTGTCGGCTCGCGGCCTCCCTTCGCCGCGGCCGGGCTCACCGGCCGATTCGATGGGCAATGAAGCGTTCCCTGATACCCGCCCGATACAAAACCCGAGTTCAGTGCGTGACGGCCTGCCGGCCGGGCGGCGGATAGGCCGGGCCGCCCGGCCCCCGAGACGTACGCCCCGGCTCTCGTCCGCTACGACGTCGAAGTCCTCCGAGGTCATGTTGTAGTCCGCGCGAAGCCACCGCTTGCGCTCCTTGTCCGCGAAGCACCGCCGACAGACACGGGCCTCCCCGTTCTCGTACCAGCCGACTTCCGCGAACACTCAGGGGCTGTATAGCCGTGGTCACGCATGTACTCCCGGCATAGGCGGACCGAGAGCGCCAGGAGGAACTCCTGGGGGTGTAAGTCGCGGGGGCCTGGACGACGAACCCGAAGTCAGCGCGCTTCACACTCGTCTCCAGCAGGGTCGTCTTCCCGCTTCCCCGTGGGCCAGACACAGCGATCGTGCCGTCTTCGAGGTGGGCGAGTTTGCGGTCAAGCTGCCGCCGAGCCTCGGTTTCGACCACCGCGCCATCCCGGGTGCCCAGCGCATCGTCCCCGTCGGGGATGAACAGCGAGTCAGGGTCATCTCCGAGGTTGAGCCGGACCAGGTGCAGTGCGGTGGTACGGGCGACCTGCGCGCTCGCGTGCCTGCCGGACCGCCCTATGGCTCGGCTCGCGGGTGAGGACTCACTGATGGCAATGGCTCGATAGAGGGGAGGCTGCAGCTCAGAGGTGATTGTGGCGGGGTCAGCGCCGTGGGCGTTTACCAAAGAGGCGTGCGATAAGGGGGTCGGCCAAGGCGACGCGTACACACCTGCGGTAGATGCCGCTCTCCTCAGGTTCGAGAAAGTCGTGGATTTTCGCCGACCAGGACTCCCTGATGGCCTGTAACGGCTGCAGCAGGATCCGTGTGCCCTTCCCCCGAGTGCCAGAACCAACGGATGCTCTCGACCTGCACTGGCATGGAGCGGCCCTGTCACTGGATCCGGACATCAGCTGACTGGTTGCCAGTCACTGTCGTGACAGCGCCCCCTCAGGGCAGAAAAGCACCGCGTCCGGGGCGCATCCGTGTGCGCCGTCTGACAGTGAACCTGGTCGTGCGGGGTGAGCGCGCTGGAGGCCGACGGAGACTGGAACCTCCGCCGCCGAAGTCGGCCGCCGATGTGGATAGGGGAGGCGCTGCGCGCAGTGCTGTCGATGAGCTGGACTGGGTCAGCCTGCCAGTCGCGCGAGGGCCAGCGCGTGAGCGCGGTCAAGGGAGTCAGCAGCAGCGCAAGGGATGTCCGGCTGCACACCGGTGCCCTCCCAGTTCGTGCTGGAGACGGGGTTGATGGCGCGGCCGACGGGGACGGTGGCTTCCAGGTGCGGGTGCAGGGTCCAGCCGTTGCACGGGTGTGCGCCACCGCGGGTGGGCTCGCCGACGACTGTGGCGCGGCCGAGCTGCTGGAGGTCGTACGCCAGCTCCTCAGCGGCAGAGAAGGTGCTGTTGCTGGACAGCACATACAACGGCTTACTGCCGCCGAAGCGCGCTCCGGGAACGTGCGGCAGGCTCCAGGACTGCTCGGTGCGCTCGCTGCCGCGCCAGTACATGGTGTTGAGGTGGGTGCGCTCGTCGAGCAGGTAGCTGCAGACGAAGGCGACCGTGTCCGGGTCGCCGCCCCGGTTGGCGCGAAGGTCCACGATCAGCGCCTGGGCGCGGGAGGCCAGGGTGAGCGCGGCGCTCAGCGGTTCGGCGGTCCACTCCAGCGGAAACAGCATCGGTGCCAGCTCCACCACGGCGACCCCTCCGTCGAGCAACTGCACCCGGGGCGCACCGCCCAGCGAGGTGTCGAAGTCCCGGCGCATGGCGTCCCGGGTGGCCGCCCCCTGCTTCGGGGAGACCGGGTCGGCGTGGTGCTTCAGTCTCAGGTGTCGGTCGCCGTTGACGGACTGCAGGTCCACGGTGACCAGGCGGGCGAGCTCCTCGGCACCGTCGACGTCATAGGCCCCCTCGGCCAGGCGTCGTTGCAGCAGGCCGGCGAGCTGCTCGGCTATCTCGGGGAAAACGTAGTGCTCGGTCAGCAGCCGGGCTGTCTCGTCGATGACAGGGGCCGGCGCAAGCTTCGTCGGAGTGGTCATGGCAGGAAGTAGAGCACTGCCCTTGCGAAAGCGTCAACGAGTTTAGACACTTTCGGTATGCGTGATCAGCCTCCCTATCTGCCGCCTCCTGAAGACGTCCTGGAGATCGGTGCGCCTGAGCAGTTCGCGGCGCTCTCTCACCCGTTGCGTCAGCGGTTGCTCTTCGCCCTGGGCCGCCGGCCTGCCACCACCAGCCAGCTTGCGGCGCAGCTTGATGCGAAGAAGGGCAACGTGGCCCACCACCTCAAGGTGCTCCGCGATGCCGGGCTGGTCCACATCGCCGAGACCCGCCAGGTCCGCGGCGGCACCGAGCAGTACTACCAGCGCACGGCCCGTCACATGGTCGTCGCCGAACCCCAAGCAGCAGGCACCGCCGCGATGCTCGCGGCGGTCGCCCAGGAGCTGGACCGCTCTCCCGTCGATACCCACCTGACACTGCGCCACCTGTGTCTCAGCCCCGCGAAGGCAAGAGAACTCGGCGAGGCCCTCGCCCGACTGGTCGACGAGGCCGAGGAAGATGCAGAGGACCAGCCCCTGCACGGTGTGTTGGTGGCGCTCTATCAGCAGGCCCTGCCGACCAGCACCACCAGTTCCACCTAGGACTTGTCCGGACGATCTTTGGGTTGCCCTGGCTCTGCGAGGTCTTCGGCTTCCTTGAGAGGTTGGTTTCTGCCGCCCGGACGTACGCCGCCGGTGCACTACTTGTCGGCTACCAGCGCACCAGTTTCAAGCACTGGAACGCCGGCGACATCCCCGCAGACGGCTGTAACACCCGTAATGAAGCCTCTTGAGCGAGGCCATCGACTACCCCACCATCGGCGCCAGCTGCACCCTCACCGGCGGCACCTGGTGGTCCTACTACGACGACACCACCGTCACCGCAGCCTCAGGACTCGACATCGACCACATGGTTCCGTTGGCAGAAGCCTGGGACTCCAAGTAGGCGGAGTTGTCTCGGCTGCATCATTCCGCCTGGCTCGGTGACCGCCTCTGACCTGGTCTGGGAAGTGTGGCTGTCGCTCGTTCAGCTGATGACGGGGCCTTCTGCCTCGGGAGATCCCAGTTCAACGCCACGATGTTGCATCTGACGCAACCGTGGGAGCTGGTGTGGTTTCTACCGATGTGCCGGGCGCGATGAGCCTGGTGGTGCCGGGTAACGTCCGGGCGCTGGACCCAGCTCCAGCGATGTTCGAGGCGATGCTGACGGGATGGACGTGGCAGCAGCAGAGCCGTTCGTTGTCAAAGAAGACGATCGGGGACCGGCTGAGTCTGGTGCGCCGGTTCGCGCTGTTCAACGGAACGTACCCGTGGGAGTGCGGTTGAAGGCCAGGCCGGCCGTCGAGCAGAACACGGCGTCCGGCCGCGTGGGGATGAAGGCGGTAGTCCGCCATGAGCCCCGGACGGTCTTGGGTTCGCTGAGGTCCACGCGGTGCGCGGCGAGTGCGGCATCCACGATTTTGCTCTAGGGCCTGTGCGGAGTCGTGATCAGCATGCCGATAGAACGTCCGTGTGGCGGGGCGCGAACTGAGCGATGACGACTGGGGTGTTGGTGGAGCCGTTGCTACCGATAGGCGGGTACGGGCCGTATCCGCACCGGCTGAGGGACCAGTTCGAGGGCGTGGTCTGGCGGTTCCGTACCGGGAGCCCGTGGCCCCTCGGATAAATGAGGGAATTCGAGCAGCGGCCCAGATCCTGGTCGGTGAGACGCATGAGGGCGGTCAGGGCGTTCACCGCCCGGGTCCGCTCACCGGGCAGCTCGTCCCGGGTGGTGAGGTCGGCATCGATGCCCGGCATTCCCTCGGCGCGAAGGAGATCTGCGAGATCGCTCGCTGGCGCCCCCCCGTGAGGAAGACCTCGCAACCGCCACCGCCCGCACCGAAGCCGTCCGGCTAGCCAAGAGCCCTCCTCCGGGAAACCGGCATCGGCCCCGTCACCGCCGCCACCGTCCTGGTCGCCTGGTCCCACTTGGGACGGGTCCGCGACGAGGCCGCGTTCGCCGCCCTCGCCGGCGTCAGCCCCATACCCGCGTCCTCGGGCAACAACACCCGCCACCGGCTCAACCGCGGCGGCGACAGGCGTCTCAACCGCGCCCTGAACGTCATCGCCATGGTCCGCATGGTCCATCACCCAGCTTCACAAGGGCGTTCCCCAGCAGCAGAGGGCCGGGGCCGGGGCGTCAAGGTGCGATGTGGGTGTCGCGCCACGTCAACCTCGGCGGCTCCATGTGCACTGGGTATCCGGTTCGCAGATGCGGATTACCCGTCAGAGCGGTCCCGTGGTAGGACTGTTCGATTGTTTGATCAGATTTGACCACGGGGGTGGGGTATGTCGGTTACGGTGCCCGACTGGGCGGACACACTGCTTGACTTGATCGGTGTGGCCTGGCCCAACGTCGATGAGGACGCCTACCGTGAGATGGCCGACGCGCTCCGTGAGTTCGCAGACGACCTCCTGGACGACGGCCAGCTCGCCAACAACCACGTCGAACGCCTGCTGTCCGCTAGCAAGGGCGAGTCGATCGAGGCTCTGAACCGGCACTGGAACAAGGTCAAGGGCAAGCACTTCAAGGACATTGCCGGCGCGGCCCGCACCATCGCCGGGGCGATGGAACTGGCGGCCGACGCCGTTGTCGCCATGAAGGGCGCGGCCCTGGTCCAACTGGGATATCTGGCTTCCGAGGCTGGTATCGCCCTCTCCCTCATACCGGTCACCGGTGGTCTGTCGATGCTCATCGGCGCAGGCGCCATGCGCGCTACGCAGGAAGTCATCAAGCGCCTCATCAAAGAATGCGCCGAGGAAGCCGTTGGTTACATCGTCTCCGCCATGACCGAACCGGCTGTCGCCGCCCTGGAGGGTATGGCTGCGGACCTCGTCGTCCAGCTTGGCTCCATGGCCCTGGGCATCCAGGACGGCGTCGACCTCGATCAGACGAAGAAGGCAGGCAAGGACGGTTTCAGCGACGGCGTCCAGTCGGGCAAGGAGTCGCTCCACCTGGCATCCGCCGATGGCGCAGCCGCGGGCAGCACCGGCACCGGTCTGATCGACCTCCACATCGAACACGACGAACACCACCGCGCGGGCAACAACCTCACCCACGTCAGCACCGGCATCCACGGCAAGACCACCTCGAAGCTGACCAAAGCCAAGCACCACCATGGCCGCACGCGCGGCCGCGACTCCATCGCGCAGGCCATCGATCCCGTCGCCGACAAGGCCATGGCAGCCCTCAGCAAAGCCACCAAGGCGATGGGCGACCACGTCGGAAAGACCCTCCCCAAGGCCGTCAAGCAGATATCCACCGATCACAAGAAGAACGACCAAGCCCTCCACGACGACTTCAACCGCATCAAGAAGAAAGGTTCCGGCAGAGGTGGCGAGGGCAAGGGCGGCGCAGGTGCAGGTGCAGGTGTAAACCACGGCAAGAGCGGTGCGGACGTCCGAACGAAGCCGGACTCGCTGCACGGCGCAAAGGACGATCCCCGGCGCAACAGCATCCCGCTGAATGGCAAGACCTGCAAGAACGACCCGGTCGACGTAGCCACGGGCGAGATGACGCTGCCCCAGACCGACCTCACCCTCCCCGGCACCCTGCCGCTCACCCTTGGCCGGACCCACCTCTCCGGGTACCGCTACGGGCAGTGGTTCGGCCGCAGCTGGGCATCCACGCTGGACGAACGCCTGGAAGCCGACCCGCTCGGTGGCGGTGTGATCTGGGCGCGCGAGGACGGCTCACTCCTCGTCTACCCCCGTTTCCCGCAGGCCGGCGGCGATCCCGTCCTGCCGCTCGAAGGGCCCAGGCTGCCGCTCTCGTACAGCGAGGAGGCCGACGCGCAGACGACCTATCGAATATCGGATCCGCACAGCGGTACAACGCGCTCTTTCACGGGCAGCCCGTACAACACTTCGCCGGCGTACTGGCTCACCGGGATCGAGGACCGCCACGGCAACGGCATCACGTTCGCCCGCCGAAGCGATGGAGCGCCCACGACGGTCAGTCACCACGGCGGCTACCGGGTACAGGTCGTGGTCAGCCAGGGACGTATCGACTCGCTTCTGCTGCGTACCCCGGCGGGCCCGGTCACCGTCATGACGTACGGCTACGACGAACGCGGCAATCTCAACGCGGTGACCAATTCGTCCGGCCTGCCGCTCCGCTTCTCCTACGACGGCAGCGATCACATCACCTCATGGACCGACCGCAACGGTTCGACCTTCCGGTATGTGTACGACAGCGCCGGCCGCGTCGTACAGACCGTCGGGCCGGACGGCTACCTGTCGTCCTGCTTCGCTTACGACACCGAGAACCGCGTTACTCGCTACACCGATTCCACCGGCGCCACCAGCATCTTCCTGCTCAACAACCTCCTCCAGGTCGTCGCCGAGACCGACCCCTTGGGCAACACGGTCAGCCAGGTCTGGGACCGCTACGACCGGCTCCTCAGCCGCACCGACAGCCAGGGCCGTACCGTCAGCTACACCTGGGACGAGCACGGCAACCTCACTTCCGTACGCGAACCGGACGGCTCCTTCGCCACCACGCAGTACGACGATCGAGGTCTGCCCACCGTTGTGACCGCTGCCGACGGAAGCGTGTGGCGCCGCACCTATGACGACCGCGGCAACAACATCACCCTCACTACCCCGGACGGGGCCACCACCCGGTACGCGTACGACGCGAACGGCGCCCTGGCCGCCGTCACCGACCCGCTGGGCATCTGCCGGACCTACCGTTCGGACGACGCCGGTATGGTCCTGTCCCACACCGACGCCCAAGGCAGAACGACCACCCTGACCCGCGACGCCTTCGGCCGGCCCGTCTCGGTCACGGACGCCGACGGCGCCGTCACCACATGCACGTGGAGCGTTGAGGGACACCTCACCTCACACACCCGTCCCGACGGCGCCACCCAGCGATGGACCTACGACGGGGAGGGCAACTGCCTCACCGAGACCGATGCCAACGGCGGTGTCACCCACTACGAGTACACCCACTTCGACCAGCCGTCCTCCCGCACCACGCCTGACGGAGCGCGCTACGAATTCCGCTACGACACCGAACTGCGCCTCACTGAGGTGCACAACGCTGCCGGACTCACCTGGAGCTACGCGTACGACGCCGTCGGGCGCCTGGTCTCCGAAACCGACTTCGACGGCCGCACCCTGCGCTACGCCTACGACCCCTCAGGCCGTGCGCGCTCCCGCACCAACCCGCTGGGCCAGAAGGTCACCACCTACCTGGACGACGCCGGCCGCGTCACCGCCCGTGACGTCGACGGCGCCGTCACCACGTACGCCTACGACCGGTCCGGGCGCCTCACCCAGGCACACTCCGCCGGCTCCAGCCTCGCCCTGGAGTGGGACGCCATGGGCCGCACTGTCGCCGAGACCGTCGACGGGCGCACCAGCCGGTACAGCTACGACGCCCTCTCCCGCCGGACCCGCCGCGTCACCCCCAGCGGGGCCACCACCCACCTCACCCACGACAAGGCGGGCAACCGCACGCACCTCGCCCTCCACGGATACGGCATCACGTTTGCCCACGACGCCGCAGGCCGCGAAGTGGCCCGGTCCTTCGGCAGCCCCGAGCAGCCCGTGGTCCTGGGCACCTCCTACGACGCCGCGGGCCGGGTCCGGGAGCACCGTCTCGCCGCTCAGGGCCGGACCCTCAGCTCCCGCCTCTACGCCTACCGTGCCGACGACCGGCTCGAAACCGTCACCGACGGGCTGACAGGCAGCAGCAGGCACTACGAACTCGACCCGGCGGGACGCCCACTGCGCATCTCGGCCCACCACTGGACGGAGACCTACGCCTACGACAGCGAGGGCAACCAGACGTCCGCGCACTGGCCCGACAAGGCCCCGCACCCCGAGTCCCGCGGGCCGCGCGCGTACAGCGGAAACCGGCTGACATCCGCCGGAGGACTCCACTACACCTACGATGCAGCCGGCCGCATCGTCGAGCGGCGCAAGAAGCGAATATCCCGCAAGCCGGACGTCTGGCGCTACGAGTGGGACGCCGCAGACCGGCTGACCGCGTGCACCACACCCGACGGCACCCGGTGGACGTACCGCTACGACCCGCTCGGCCGCCGCACCGCCAAGCGGCAGCACGCCCCCGACGGGACCGTCGTCGCCGAGACCCTGTTCAGCTGGGACGGCAGTCGCCTGGCGGAACAGACCGACTCGGCCACCGGCACCACCCTGACGTGGGAGTACGACGATCACCGCCCGATCGCCCAGGCCGAACACCGTACAACGCACAACGCCGCCGAAGGCCAGGAGTCCGTCGACTCCCGCTTCTTCGCAATCGTCACCGACCTCGTCGGCACACCGACCGAACTCGTCGACCACACAGGCGCCACCGCCTGGCACAGCCGGGCCACGCAGTGGGGCGCCACCGCCTGGAACCGGGACGCCACCGCCCACACCCCTCTGCGTTTCCCAGGCCAGTACGCCGACCCCGAAACCGGTCTGCACTACAACTTCTTCCGCCACTACGACCCGGAGACCGGCCGCTACGTCAGCCCCGACCCCCTCGGCCTGGACCCCGCCCCCAACCCCGCCGGCTACGTCACCAACCCCGCCACAGAGGCCGATCCCCTCGGTCTGGCGCCCTGTATGCAGGGCCTGGAAGACATGGCCCACAAAATCTCCCAGGTCCTGCCCAACAAGCGGCAACGGGAGGGGCAGACCGTCGCGATCATCGCCACACGCCACAAGGGCAAGGACGTCCTCATCGTCGCCGGAACCAGCAAGAGTAAACTGACCCCCGCCCAGCGGAAGCTGGCCCAGGAGATGGGCCTGTACCCACTCCCGAACGACCAGTACCTCCCCCCGACACCGCCCAAAGTCCCAGGCGGGCATGCGGAGCAGAACATCCTCCACTACCTCAGCCGCCTGCACAGCAAGGGCTCGGATGACTGGCTGCCCACCCACGGCGCGGCCATGCGCAGCGTCTGTCCCGATTTCTGTGCTCCCATCATCCGCATCGAGGGCATGCTCGCGGGGCCGACGTATGGTGACGACAAACCCACCCACCGGCGGCAGTTCTACTGGCCGAGCCGCTATACCCCGGATCCGAACTAGGACGAGCACATGAACTACCCCCGCGTACCCGTACGGCTGCTCGCCCATGAATCCCTGCCCGGTATCGCCGAGGCGCTCGGGAACATGGACGGCTGGCTCCTGCGCGATGGCGCGCACCGGCTCGTGACCCGGCACGAGGGCACGATCACCGTCGGCAGGGTCGGCACCGACCCGTCCCGGGTGCTCGCCGACCGCGCCGTGTGGGCCGACCCGGCTCCCGACGACCCCAGCCAGTACTGCTCGCCGCTGCCCGACGGAGGCCTGGCCGTCAGCACCCGCCAGGCCGTCACCGTCCACGAACCCGACGGCACCATCCGCTGGGAGCACCGTCACCGGGACTGGCAGCAATCGCCCGAGGCCGCCGGCGCGTGCACCCCCGACCCCGCCGGCCGAGTCCTCCTGGCGACCATGGCCGGTCCCGTCGGACCCGATGGGCTCTCCGCGGGCGACATCTGCCGCGCCCTCGACCTGGCCACCGGCGAAGTGCTCAGCGAGCACGTCCTGCCGACTTTCTCGGCGACCTACGCCTTCCAGCAGTTCCCGGACGCACGCTCCGAGGTCCTGCTGACCGCCTCCATGGGCCAGGACGGCACCCGTTGCCTCCTGGTCACCTACGCGGCCGGCGGGCTCGGCGTCCGGGCGGCGGGCACTGCTGAAGAACCCTACGTCGGACTCGGTGCGGACGGGGTGCTGGTCAGCCAGGACGTCGGCGGGGGATACCTCTGCCGCACGCAGGACGGCGCTGACGACGTCATCGTCGAAGCCCGCAACGTGCTGCCCGATGAGTGGGTCTTCGTCGGCTACACCCCGGGCTTCGTCGACGACAACCGGATCCTGGTCGTGGCGGCCGAGGAGCAGTGGGCGGAGCAGGGCACCCACCTCCTCCTCGACGCACGCACACTCGGGCCCGTCGCCGAACTGGACTACCCCCAGGCTCCGGGGGTTGCAGCCGTGCCACTCGGCGACGGCACCTGGCTCACCCACGACCAAGAGACGGTGCAACGCTGGACGACCGCCTGACGGACCCACCCGAAGCTAAGGCGGACCCCTGAACAGGCTGCGAGCGGCTCCGCCCTCGCCGGATCGGAGCGGGGACGGCACCACTGAGTCGCCGCGTCGAGAGTCTGCCGACGCCCGCAACGCTGACACGGACCACGCCCGTGCCCGAGATGGCACGGCAGCCCGGTCGGCGGCTGCGGTCGGTGCCCCGACCGAGGAAACGGTCTTCCTGTCGGAGCAGCCCTGCCTCGCCGCACCGCTGCTGTCTGCGGCAGGTGAGCCGGCGTAGGGCTGCGGGTCGCGAAACCAGGCCGTTTCTTTCGGATCACCGCGCAGTCCCTTTGCGGCATGCGACTTGGTCGGCGGGCCGCGGAATGCGTGGATCCCACGCTGGCGCGATGGACAGCGGATCGACCGGGATGAGGGCCCCTTGTCCGCGAGAACCGTGGGTGATGTCGTTCGCCGTCTGCCGGACCGGCGGGGGCCCCAGCTCGGCCGCCAGGCCGGAGGTCGTATCTCCTTCGCTCACTGCCCCACACCGGGGCCGAGGAGGGAGAGCGTGCAAGGGGCCCCTTGACCGCCGTCTAACGGTCGCCCGTCGCGGAGCAGGCCGCGGGCGTCCGACCTCCTGCACGTCGCCGTAGTGCTGCTCATGCATGGTGAGTGTGATGGTGGCCAGGGAGTGTCGTTGGGCTGGAGGGTCTGCCAGGAGTCGTCGGATTCGCGGAATTGGTTGACAGAGGGCGAAGTTGCCTACCGCTCCGTCTGTGTGGTCGGAACCGATCTGTGTGCTCAGGCGGGCTGACGGAGTGCGCTGACCAGTGCGTGCGGGTCGTCTGCGTGGAAGCGGATGGTGTGGGCCTCTTCCGTTGCGCCGAGCGGGCGGGTGAAAGGGAGTGGCCGGTTCAGCTCCAGGGTCACCGAGGTCTGGCTGCCCACGATCAGGTCGAGGACCCCGTCCTCGGAGAGGGTGATCATGCTGCCTTCGGGGTAGCGCCGGTCGACCCGGACCGAGGCGACCGCGTCCGGCGGTACGGCGAGATCGAAGAGGGCTCCGTAGCGGATCCGCAGAGAGCCGTCGGGACGTACGACGTGCGGCCGGGTGACGCAGGCTGCGTGCAGGGCCAGTACGAGGACGACGCCGTACAGGTCGAGTACCAGGATCATCCGGTGGACCACCGGCCAAGGGATGAGGAAGGCCAGGACCACCGTCTCGATGACCATCACGAAGAGCAGCCCGTACATCATCGCGGTTTGGGGCCCGGTGTACGCGGCAGCGAGGTCCCCGGGGCGCACCCCATGCGTGCCACGCCGGACCCACCGCCCCAGGGAGGCGAGGGCGCGCAGCTCGTGGAGGACCAGGCGGCGGACCGTCACAGGCACCGCCTCCTGCACGGCGGACCGCCGCGCCGCCCGGCGGTCTGCGCCGCGGGCGCGCGCGGTGACGTACAGCGAGCGCAGCACCCGGGCTTCCAGCAGCAGCACCGCGAGTACCAGCGCCTCGGCGGCCGCCAGCGCCCACTCGGGCGGCCGGACCCCAACCGCCAGGCAGGCCGCGAGGGCCAGTTCCCCCGGCAGTACGGCGGTTACCGCGACCCGCGCCGCCCGTACGCCCCTTGGCCGGCCGCTCATCCCCGGCCCCTTTCCACGAAAGCCTCCATGAGCCGGCCCACGACTTCCGCTTGCGCTGGGGTGTACTCGGCGAGCAGCGCCTCCTTGAACCCGGTCACGACCACCCCGTCCTCGGGGATCGCGGCGAACAACTCCGCGGGGACGGCTGCCATCAGGTCGGCTGCCAGGGGTGCGATCCGCGGATCGTCGGTGGGGGCTTCGGCGAGAGCGTCGAGGCGCTCATACAGTTCGACGACCGCGGGATCGGCGACCAGCGTCCCGAGCAGCCCGAGCATCTCTTGGTTACCGGTGCTGGTGGCGTCCAGCAGCGCGAGGTACTCGCGGTCCTTGGCCGCGCTCGGCGAGTCTGTTCGGGGGGCCTGTGCCAGCAGCGCGGCGAGGGCGGGTGAGACGGGCCCGGTCGCGCCGGGCGGCTCGGCGAGCAGGGCGCTGAGCCGGCAGCGGCGCTCCCGGATGTCGGCTTCCTGGCGGGCCAGGTCGGCGTCGAGTTCTTCCAATATCTCGGTCAGTTCGCGCCCGGCATCGTTGGCGAGGGCGTCGCGCACTTCATCGAGGCTGAGGCCGAGTTCGGTGAGCCTGCGCACCCGGGCGAGCAGGACGGCGTCGCGGACGCTGTAGGCCCGGTAGCCGTTGGGGCGCCGCTCCGGTTCCGGAAGCAGCCCGACATGGTGGTAGTGCCGGATCGCCCGGGTGGTGAGCCCCACGAGCGCGGCGATCTCTCCGATTCGCATGCCGCCAGTGGAAACCCTGCCGTTGCGTCAAGGTCAAGCGCTGAAAGTATCGTCGGGCGCAAAACGATTCGAGCGTGTCTCCACACCGGAGTGGTACGTCTTCGCCAGCGCACGTATCTGGCCAGGTTCCGCTCCCGCTACCCCTCGTCGTCCTCGTCGAGTTCCACTGCGTCCGGGTCGCGAAGCGGGCGTAGGGCGCCGCCAGTTGGAGTGGAGGCGGTGAAGCTGTAAGCCTTCATGCGGGTTGTGCCGTCGCCCAGGTGCACGAAGGCGTCCAGGAACCCGGTCCGGCCGTGCACCTCGAACAAAAGCTCCGGCAGGCCGATCTTCAAGAGCATCTTCTCCACCCCCCTCCACAGCCACGTCAGACTCGAAACACCGAACCACTGAAGGACCGCCGCCGAGCATCAGTGACTTCCTTGTCAGGCGGCGCCGACCTTCGCGGGCTCTGCGGCGTCGGCCGCATTGGTGGCGGCCGGGCGCGGCTTGCGGACGAGCGGGACCGTCGCGCACGCGGCGAGCAGGGACGCCGCGGCGACCGCGTACCAACCGTGCCGGAACGCGGCGACGACGTGTCCGGGGGCCGGGGTACCGAGGATGCCGACCAGAATCGCGACGCCGAGAACCGCGCCGATCTGGCGGCCCATCGAGGTGATGGCCGAGCCGGTGGCGAAGCGGGCCGGCGGCAGGGCGGCCGCCGAGGCCCCGGTCAGGACCGGGAGCGTCATGCCGACGCCGAGGCCGGTCAGCATCATGCCGGGCAGGAGCGAGGCCGCGTAGGCCGAGCCGGTGTCGAGCACCGCGGCCCACCACAGGATGCCGGCCGCGAACAGGACGGTTCCCGCCAGCGCGATGCGGCCCGCACCGAATCTGGCGACGGCGGGCCCGATCCGCAACGCGACCGGCGGCACCAGCAAGGGGCCCGGCGCGATGGCGAGGCCGGTGCGCAGGGCCGAGTAGCCCCACACGCCCTGGCACCACAGCACCGCGCCGAGCAGCATTCCGGCGAACGCGACGGTGAACAGCGTCAGGGCGGCTGCGGCGGATGCGAACGCCGGAACCTGGAGCAGCGGCAGTTCGACGATCGGCACGGGGTGGCGGGCCGAGCGCAGGACGAACCAGACGCCGAGCAGCACAGCGGCAGCCAGGCTGCCGAGGGTGCCGGTGCTCGTCCAACCCCAGTCAGGAGCCTTGACCAGGCCGAGCGCGAGCGTTGCGATCGATCCGGTGAGAAGGGCGGCGCCGAACAGGTCGGGCAGCGGGCTCTTCTCCGCCCCCGCGCGTCCGGGCGACGGGAGCACCTTGACACCGAGCGCGAACGCCGCGATGCCCACCGGCACGTTGACGAGGAACACCCAGCGCCATCCGGCCTCGGCCAGCAGCCCGCCGGCCACCGGCCCGAGTCCGGCGGCGATCCCGCCGATCGACGCCCAGGCCCGCACCGCCCCGGCGCGCTTCTCGGGCGCCGTCGTGTCGAGCAGCAGCGCGAGTGACGTCGGCATCAGCAGCGCAGCGCCGGCGGCCTGCACGAGTCGTGCCGCGACCAGCGTCCCGACGTTGGGAGCGAGTGCGCAGCCGGCCGAGGCGAGGGTGAACACCGCCAGTCCGGTCAGGAAGACCGGCTTGTGGCCGGAGCGGTCGGCGACGCGGCCGGCGACTACGAGGAGCGCCGCGAAGACGATCGCGTAGCCGTTGAGGACCCAGGAGAGGGAGCCGAGACCGCTGCCGCCGAACGAGCGGCCGATCGCCGGGAGGGCCACGTTGACGATGAAGAGGTCGAGGTTCGACATGAAGACCGCGGCCGTGACCGTCGCGAACACGGCTCGGGACGCCCTTTGTGGGTTTGAAATTCCAACTGTCATGGTCCGGAGGCTAGCCGTGTGGGTTTGAAAACGCAACGGACTCGGGAGAGGATGGGAGACGTGACCTCGAACGCGAAGCAGGGCAAGAACTCGGTCCCGCACCCCGAAGTGCCCGGACGGCCGTGCTCCGTGGCCGCCGCGCTGCAACTCGTCGGCGAACGCTGGGCCCTCCTGGCGATCCGCGAGATCTTCTACGGCAACCAGCGCTTCGACCAGATCGTCCGCAACACCGGCGCCCCCCGCGACCGCCTCGCCGCCAGACTCCGCGCACTGGAAGAGGCGGGCGTAGTCGAGCGCCGCGCCTACAGCGAGCGCCCATTGCGCTTCGAATACCACCTCACGGAGGCCGGCCGCGATCTCGCACCGGTGATGCGCGCGCTGCTGGCCTGGGGTGATCGCTGGGCGGTGGACACTCCACCGGTCGCCTTCCGGCATCGCGGCGGGCCCGGCTCCGACCACGACGCCGAGCACGACCTCGATCTGACGTCGACGTGCCGGACCTGCGGCGAGGAGGTCAGGCCGGGAGGAATCACGATCGACGTGCGGGCCCCTGGATGGGATCGGACCGGACCGGTCGAAGGCTCCTGAACTCAACAGCGATCAGGAGCCGGGGCGCCTGTCACCGGGGTGGCTGCTGTTCAGTCGTATGCCGCTACAGGCGGTTGGGCGCCGAAGGCTACGAGGCCTTCGGCGGCCTGCTGCTGGACTGGACGGGCGGACGAACCGCGGCCGACGCCCGCCGGGGAGAGCGGGAATCGGGGGTCGTGGAGCAGTGGTAGTACAGGGGTCTGGGTCGAGGCCATCTGCCGTGGCTTCGACCCAGACCCGCTGGTCATGGCCGGGCGGTGCGGAGGGCCGGGCCGCCTCCGCCAAATGACCGTGTTACCGGCGGGATTCGTGGCCTACAACATGTCGACGGCGTCGGTCACACGCTGCCAGCTGTCCAGGTCTGCGATCCGTGCCTCCAAAGCGGGGCGCATGCCCGTCGCGCTGGAGGCGCCGAGGGCCAGGCGCAGCGGCGGGTTGGGGCTGTCGACCGCGGTCCGGATGCCTGCGGCGATCCGCGCCGCGGCGGAGAACGCGGACGCCGGCAGCTCTCCGATGCCCTTCTGAACCTCGCGGACGGTCTGGTCGTAGTCGCCCAGGCCGGCTGCGACATCGAGGTTGGCAAGGAAGGGGGTCGCGGTCAGCCCGGGCTGGATGATCGTGACCTTGATGCCGAGCGGTGCGACCTCGGCCGCGAGCGCGTCCGAGAGCCCCTCGACCGCGTACTTGGTGGCGGCCAGCAGACCCACGCCGGGATGGGCGGACTGCCCGTAGACCGACGAGCCCTGGAGGATGTGCCCGGACCGCTGGGCGCGGAGCACCGGCAGCGTTGCGCGGAGCACGTTGAGCACTCCGAAGACATTGGTGTCGAACACGGCACGGACCTGCGTGTCGGAGGCCTCCTCCACGGCGCCGAACAGTCCGTATCCCGCGTTGTTGGCCACGACGTCGATACGGCCGAAGCGGGCGAGCGTGCCTTTCACCGCGTCCCGGACGGCTTGCTCGTCACGTACGTCCGCCGGGATGAGAAGCAGCCGCTCACCGTGCGCTTGCGCCAGTTCGTCCAGGGAGGAGGTGTCGCGGGCGAGGGCCGAGACGGTATCGCCGCTCTGCAGGGCCTGGAGCGTCAGTTCGCGGCCGATGCCGGACGTCGCGCCGGTGATCAGCCATGTGCGGAGGTGGGTCTGGGGGTTGGATGTTCCGTTCATGTTGCGACCGTAAGCTGTTAGCTCGCAACGCGTCAACCTAGATCGACTGTGGAGTTGCTCGCTAGGCTGATTAGCACCGCGCACGCTGATGTACTGTGGGAGGATGATCACTGCGGCAGCCGGATCCCCCAAACCCAGCCCACGCACCGTCACGCCGACGGTGGAGACCGTTCTCGCGTTCGTGAACACGCGCGCGGACGGATCGGGTCGCCGAGAGTTGTTCGGGGACGGGGACTCGTTCGCAGCGTGGCTGGCGGAGCGCGACGAGTTCGGCGGCGAAACCGTGGTGACCGACGCTGACGCCGCGGTCGCGCGCGAGCTGCGTGATGCCCTGGTGACGGTGTTGCTCGCACACTCGGGCGACGAGGAGAGCCTGGGTGAGCCGCTGACGCGCGCCGAGCGGCACCTGCGACGTGTGGGTTCGCTCTACCCGCTGGCGACGGTGGTCACGGCCGGTGGTGTAGAGCTGGCCTCGCCGCAGGCGGGGGTGCCGCGCGTGTTCGGAACCGTACTGGCTGCGGTGACGACGTTTGCGCAGAGCAGCGACTGGGGGCGCATCAAGGCCTGCCGGAACCCCCCCTGCCATTTCGGTTTCTTCGACCGCACCCGCAATGGGGGAGGGCTGTACTGCAGTACAGGCTGCGGGTCTCAGGTGTCCATGCGCAAACACCGCGAGCGGCAGCGCCGTGGCAGTGGTGCGCCGTCCGAGGGCGAGGCGTGAGACCGCCCTACCTACGAGGAGGGTGATCATCCCCACCGGCCCACCGGCCCACCGGCCCACCGGCAAGCGCAAAGGCCAGGATCCTGACCTGGCCGGCATCTACCGGGCGTCCGGCCGCCGCCGAGCACGAGAAGTTCCAGGACTCCACTCCCCCGCCTCGGCCAGGTCCGTCGTCATCGGGACGAGCGTCCACGGCGCCGTCAGGCGTGAACAACCGCCCGCACTGGCCGTGGACAGCGGGACACGCCCTCTACATCGCCGACCACGGCAACCACCGGGTCCGCAAGATCGCGTCGCCGAAGATGGCAGGGCTGCCCGATTCGGGCACGGTGGTCACCTGCGCCAACGTCCGCAGCAAGCTGCGGATGGCAGTCCTGCGTGAGTCCACCCGGGACCGGGCTGAGATCCACCAGTCGCTCGCCGTTCCCAAGGATCACCAGCGGTGGGGGCTGGTCGTCGCCGGCCAGGGACAACGGCGACATCCTGTACAGGATCGAGAACGTGCGCAGCCGCAAGGTCATGGAGGTCGCCGGAGCGCAGAAGGCGGCTGGGGCGGTGGTAGCGCAACGCGCCTACGAGGGCGGCGACGCCCACCACCAACAGTGGAAGCTGATCCCGGTGGGCTCGGGGAGCGGCACCCCGCACGTGTACGTCGGTCTGCTCCTGCGCGTCGACGCCACCGCCCGCACGGCGATCACGCAACACCAGGCGGAGGGCGACCACCAAAGCAGGCAGTGGCAGCTGCTTCCCGTGTGACGCAGGTGGTCAGGGGCGGACGTGAACTCCACCTCGATGCCGCCGCAGCCGGCCGCGATGTCCAGCAGCCGGTCCCGCTCCAGCTCATCCACCGCCAGACCCCACCGCAGCTTGGTGCGCGCCGCGCGCCCCGCCGCCCGCGGCATCCCGGGGGCGCGAACGCGTCGCCGTCAAGCAGCCGGAGCTGCTTGCGGGCGCCGGAGATCCGGCCGTCTTGGGCGTCCCATTCCTTCGACGGCACGAACTTGATGCCGCACCGGGAGGCCGAGAGCTTGGTGCCGCGCTCCTTGCTGGTGGCGAACGGGTACTCGTCGCACGAGGTCACGGTGGGGCCAATGTGGCAGCTGGAGATCAGATCGGCAGCTGCGGACCCGTCTTCG
>NZ_JBWKCE010000014.1:35189-154511 GCF_056436685.1 Streptomyces sp. NPDC043680
CGGCAGCCCGGGCGCGGGCGGCAGCGGCAGCTTCCCCACGGGAACGTGCGGCACCTCCGGAATCTGGCCAACCGGACCCGTCTTCGGCAGCCCGGGCGCGGGCGGCAGCGGCAGCTTCCCCACGGGAACGTGCGGCACCTCCGGAATCTGGCCAACCGGACCCGTCTTCGGCAGCCCGGGCTTCGGCAGACCAGGCAGGTCCGGCACCGGCTTCGGCGCCGGCGTCTTGTGCCTGCCGCTGCCGTCGCCTTTCATGCTGCCGCCCTTTCCGTGGCCGTTGTGATCAGCTGGTGCCACGGAGACGGAGGCACTGTGCTGCTGGGGTTCAGCGGCGAACGCGGTGGACGGAAGCAGAACGCCCCCTCCCGCGATGACAGCGGAGACGGAAAGAAGCACGAATCGGCGCGACTGAGGCATACGGTGCATGGCAGTTCCCTTGCTCGTCGAGGTTGCATCCATGACTCCAGTACGCCCCAGCCAGCCATTTCACGTCACGACACGTCATCCCGTGGCTTGACATACGGGGCGACCCGCGCGCCCTCGGCCTCCCTGACTCCGCGGCGCGGTTGCACTTCGATACGGAACGGCACGAGATCGGCGGCGGGCCGCGGCGCCGCCTGCTCATGGTCGACGACGATCCTGCCTTTGAGCTCAGCTCCTACTGTGGAACGTGCCCGTTCCTGTTCCGCCGGTTGGAGACCGCGACGCAGAAGTTGTCGCTGGAGAGCGTGCAGGAACGGCTCACCGGCGCACTGGACGATCCGGACGACGGCGGCGTGATCGATGCGTTCGGTGCCTTGCTGCCGGAGGGCGAGCACCTTCCACTGCTCCTGGGCGGGGAACCCCGGCTGGCCGTCCCCGACGGCTGCCTGCCCTGCGCGCCCGACCCCGCTCCGCCCGAGTAACCGGCAACTGACTCGGCGCCGCGGACCACGCCCAGGGGCCAACTGAAGCGCTCCGTCACACCGGCCTGGTGTGACGGAGCGCCGTAGTTGGCCAGTACGGCCAACTACGGCGCTCCACCACGAGACGTCAGTGCTCCCGCGTGTCCACGCCCGTCGCTGCGCATGCCGGGAGGGCGAGAAGGTACGTGGAGGGAGCCCTTGCTCACGAGTTCCGGGAGCGCTGGCCTGTTCGCCGTGGCCCCGGCTGCATGAGGTCGGCAGTGATGCGGTCGCTTCGCGAGTGCGAGGCGACCGCTTCTCGGGCACGGAAGGCGGTGCCGTCGGTTGCCTCAGCGGCTGGTGGGGGCGTTCCAGTCGACCAGTTGGACGATGACGCCATTGGGGTCTCGGACCTGGAAGGCGCGCTCGCCCCACTCCTCGTCGGTCAGCGGCATGGTGATAGCGACGCCTTCGGAGCGAAGGCGCGCCAGCTCGCCTTCGAGGTCCTCGACGACGAAGGCGAGGATCAGACCTGCGGCGTGCTCGTCGCGCTGGTCTGCCGGGAGGCTTTCCAACCCCCGCCGCAAAAAGATGACGTTCATGCCGACGTCGTCGCGCGTCAGGGACGCGAAGCCGTCGGCCGCCATTTCTTCGCGGAACCCGAAGTGCTCGATGAGGAAGGCGCTGGATGCGGGGACGTCGTCGACGTTGAGTGACACGGCACTAGAGGTGATCTTCAAGAAAACTCCTCCGAGAGATCGACGAGCCTATTCTCTGTACGCAGTACAATGTACATCGTACAGAGTACGGATGCGAGAGGATGACCCCGTGCCAACGGAACGGACCAGCTCGGGCGACCCGGCCCTCACCCTGCAATTGCTGTGGCGCGACTCCTCCTCCGACCGTCGCCGAGGGCCGCGCCGGGGGCTGAGCCTCGACGCGGTGGTCGAGGCCGCCACCGCCGTCGCCGACGCCGAAGGCCTGGACGCGGTGACCATGCGCCGGGTGGCCAAGGAACTCGGCGTGGTGCCCATGACGCTGTACACCTACGTCCCCGGCAAGGCCGAGCTCCTCGACCTCATGCTCGACGCCGCCTACGCCCGCATGCCCCGCACCGACACCACCGGACAGCCCTGGCGCCAACGCGTCACCGCCATCGCCGAGGAAAACAAAGCCCTCTTCGAACGCCACCCATGGGCCGCGGCCGTCTCCACCATCAGGCCTCCGCTGGGGCCGGGGCAGATGTCGAAGTACGAGCACGAACTGTCCGGGCTCGACGGCCTCGGCCTCAGCGACGTCGAGATGGATGACTGCCTGACCCACCTGCTCACCTTCGTGCAGGCATGCGCCCGTGCAGCCGCCGACGCCCGCGCCGCACAGCACGACAGCGCCCTGAACGACCAACAATGGTGGGAGCTGAACGCCCCGCTCCTCGCCCGGGTCCTCGACGAGAACGCCTACCCCACTGCCGTCCGCGTCGGCGCAGCCGCAGGCGCCGCACACAACAGTGCCCACGACCCCGCCCACGCCTACTCCTTCGGCCTGCAACGCGTCCTCGACGCCTTCGCCGCCCTGATCGACCGAAGCGGAGACGCGAAGGCGTCGACTTCATCCCGCCGGCACGACGCCACTGCCCCTGAGCCGGCCCCGTGAGCCGCAGCACCTGCCGCCAGTGCTCCGGCCGGGGAACTCGGTGCGGAGGTCTGGCTCTTCTCCGAGCACAGGAGGGGTGCAAACAGCCTCATCAGTCCAGCTGGAGGGTGTATCGAAAGCGCCGCCATGCGGCGGAGCCGTGTGCGCTGAGGCTGGGCGCAACTCGGTGGCGTCTGGAGTGGATGTGAGGAAGGCTCGTGTGCATGGTTTCGGTGGTGCAGAACGTGGCGATTGACTGTGCGGATGCCTACGAACTGGCCCGGTTCTGGAGCAGAGTGACTGGCCGTCCACTGCATCCGGAGGACAAACCGGGTGATCGGGAGACTCAGGTGCTGCTGGCGGAGGGCCCAGTGCTGTACTTCAACCAGGTGCCCGAGTCCAAGAAGATCAAGAATCGGATCCATCTGTGCTTGCGCCCTGAGACATCGCGCGAGCAGGAGGTGGAACGGCTGCTCGACCTCGGTGCCACCCTGGTCGCCGATCACCGGAATCCCGATGGCTCTGGCTGGGCAGTCCTTGCCGACCCCGAAGGCAACGAGTTCTGCGTTCTTCGCAGCGAGTCCGACCGAGCTGCGAGGGGTTCCTGACGCCCAGGCGCTGTCCTGGCCGGTTTGGTGTGCCCGCTGGTCCCAGCCACTCGTCTATGGCCGCTACGAGGACGGTCGCCTCGTAGCGGACTGCCAGCTTGTCGTACCTTGTGGGGCCACAGCGCGGTGCCCTTGAGGCGATTAATGCCGCATTCGACCTTCGTGGCGGCCCTTGTAAATCCCGTTCAAACTTCGACGGACGGCCGCCGCGGGAACCAAGTTTCTGACGGTTGCGGGCTCGATCGGCACTTGTTCGGGAGGGTGCAGCGGATTCCCCGGCGGCGTAGGTAGGCGCGGCTCTTGCGAGAGGCGTACGCCTTGTCGGCCCGCACGCGGTCGGGGCGGACGCGTGGTCGGCCCGGCCCGGTGCGGGGCACGCGGACCTTCTCCAGTACGGGTTCGACCTGCGGCGGGTCGCCGCGCTGTCCTGGCGTGACCGTGATGGACATGGGCTTTCGGCCTTGCTCAATGGCCAGGTGCAGCTTGGTGGTGAACCCTCCGTATGCTGCAGCGCCCAGATGCGGGCGGCATCCATGAAGACCGGTCGGTGACCGAGGATGACCCACCCTGAGGGAGGGGCCACTCATCGACGCCCGCGACCGGCAGGAAGGTCTCACCGCCACCCCGACGAGCAGCTGTCATCGCCACCGCCGAACCTGCTCCGCGATATCGCCGCCATCATCGCCCTCCCCACCTGGGCGGCGAGCTCACCTGGTCCGGCGAGGGGAAGGAACCCACGACCAGCTGGGCATCCGACTCATCACCATGGCCGGGCACCACGACGCCTGAGCCCGTCGAAGCTGGTCGGCGGCAGCGTGGCGGTGGCGTAGGGTGGGGTTCACCGACGCGGGGTGGAGCAGCTCGGTAGCTCGCTGGGCTCATAACCCAGAGGTCGCAGGTTCAAATCCTGTCCCCGCTACTGAACGTCGAAGGGCCCGGATCCCCCAGGATCCGGGCCCTTCTTCTGTAGCGCAGCGCAGGCGGGCGTCGCGGCACTCTTCGCTTACTCACAACGCCGGTGGCACAGCGGGTCGGCACGCCACTGGGGGTCAGGATGTCGCGGTGGGCGGCAGCCGCGCGGGGCGAGCCGGGTGTGGCTGTCCGGCGACTGCTGCGGTACCTCAATTGTTCCTCAGAAGGAGCGATCTCCCCTTCCCGGCCCGTGGATCTTGCGCGTAGCGTCTGGCCCAGCAAGAGCGGCCGCGGGGGAAAGCGGGCCATCTTCAGCCCTTTCCGGCAGCCGACCACTGCCACCGAATAGAGGCCCTCTTGCCGACTGTACAGACATATGGGGAGTTCTGTTGTTTGCACGAGGGCAGTTCCTTTCAAAGGCTCGTATCGGCGCTGTAGTCGCAGCGGCCGCTCTGGCCGTCACGGTGGGCCCGGCCGCTCACGCTGCCACGCCGACCGACGCGCAGATCAGCGCCGCACTCAAGCGGCACGGTGACGGCACGTGGACCCAGGCGGACGTCGCTCTGATCCGCTCGATCCCGTCGCTCGCCGCCGTGGTCGAGGACGTCACCCGCCCGGCTGAGGTCACCACCGCCTCCGCCGTCCTCACCGCCGGCGGCCAGGCGGTTTCGGCCATCGACGGTTCGGCGCTGACGACCAAGCAGCTCGCCGACGTCATGCCGCCCGCCGACGCCGTACCCAGCAATCCCGCCGAGGTGGTCACGACCGCCGCGGAGGGAGACACCGCCGCCGCGACCACCTCGTCCCTCACGGGAATCACGGGCGGCTCGTGGAAGATGACCCACATCACGCACACGCACCGCAGCTACTCGGGCGCGATCATCTTCAAGTACCACACGTACGCCAAGTTCAACTACGGCGGCGGCAAGGTGCGCGCCTGGGGCGAGCGGTACGACGACTTCACCGACGAAGACCTGGTCGCCCAGGTCAAGGTCACGCCCAAGCGGCTCGTCGACACCAAGTCGGCGACCCCGGCATCCTCCGGTTCGTCGATGATGAAGCGCGAAGTGGACCTGTGCATCTTCAAGTACGGCTGCTACGCCACTCTGCACCCGTGGGCCCAGGTAAAGGTCTGGGGGAACGGAAAGACCGCAATCGGCGGTAGCGGCGTCTGATAGGCGGCGATTTCCCGCTGTCCGGCCCGCGGGAGAATTCAGAGGGGTTTTTCCGTCGTATCCCGGCGGGGAAACCCCTCTGCCCTTCACGAGCCGGCATCGCCTTCCGGTAGCCGGCTGCACCGCTCGGCGGCCGGCCCCCGCCTGCTCTCTCAGCCGGCGGCCGCGATCGGGCCCGCCCCGCCGTGTCCAGGTGCAGGCGTGTGAAGCGCAGTGGGTGGCGGTGAGGACGCCGATGATCGTTTCGGTGGTGTCGCGGTGGCGGAGTCAGCGGGTGTTCATGCCCTTGGCCACGATGCCCGCACCCTGGAGACGTCGATCCAGGACTCCGGCCATTCGCCTGACGACCGCGGCCCCCCGGGTGCCTCGTCCATCCGAGGAGCCCAACTCGACCGGAAGACGACATCGGCGTCGAGCCGTCGCGGGGGCTCTTCTGGCCCGGTCGAGGGCCGCGTCAACGACCTCAGGGCCCTCAGGCGCAGCATGTTGGTCGTGCCCACCTCCCCCTCCTGCGCAAGCGGATCCTGCTGGCCGCCGCCAGCCGCCGACCACAGACCGCAACGGTCGTTACAGCGAGCTGATCACCGTGATGAGCGACCGGTCACCGCCGCCGGATCCGTCAGTGATGGCGCCGGTCATCGACCTGAACCTTCAGATGCGGCCAGGCCGTGGCCAGGCGCGAAAGGTCGCCGGCCGTCGGCACGGTCAGCGAACCCAGCGACCCGTCCGGCCTGAAATGGACCAGCGTCCCGGTCGTGCCGTCGGCCTCGACGGGCTCAAGATCAGTGACGGGGACACCGTATTCGTAGCGCTGAGTCCAGGCCCCGTTGCGGCGGCGGTTGGTATGGGCGAGCCACTCGCTGAGCGCCGCAACCACGGACATGCCGCGCCGAGGATGGCCGTCAGGCAGCACCTCGACCTGCGGAAAATCGAAGAACCGGAGGTCCTTCGTGGCCATGACCGGCTTCTTCACGCTCCGGCCGTGCTCGTCCACGCGGGTGTCAGTGCCCCGTCCGTCATCCCGGACGGACAGGGAACCGTCGGAATGGAGAACGACGACGCAGCGTCCCCCGCCCTTGCTTGACGCTTCGTCGGCGGCATAGGCGAGTACCTCAAGGACGAGGTGCCAAGGTCCATCCGGGGCGAACTCCGCGGGGCTCTGTCGGATCTGTGCCAGATGATCCGCATCAACGACGCTGGACCAATCGTGCGTCGTGTTGACCCAGGAAGCCCTCGACATGTCCATCAGACAAGTATCCCGCCTGGTGTCGCATGTTCTCCGGCTGCACGGTCATGCTGCGAGATGCGCCTCCTCGCGGATCCGCCCCTCGCGTAGGGCCCCGCTCAGGTCCGCCCTGTCGCGGACGAGTTCGGGCCGCGGCGCGATGGTGGACCTCTTGGCTTGGCGCGCCCTCCGTTTCAGTGCCTGCGCCGCACGCTCGTGGAGTTCGCGCGCGTGCCGTACGAGGATCCGGTCCCCGCCGCAGACGGCCATGACGTGGTGGACGAGGTCCCAGGGGGCAGGGTCTTGCCCGAGGTGGTGCGTTTGAGTGCGGAGGCCGACCAGGCGTGCGCCATGCCGAAGCGGACGCTCGCGGTGGAGGGCGAGGGGGTGGTGGGGGCTGATGCCCCGCCGGTACGGCTGATTGGGGCTCTCTTTGTACCCGGGCGGCGACCTTTCGGCCGCCGCCCGGCTGCCACTGGCTCCAACTGGCCGCGATCGCCGAACGATTGGCGTCACCCGAGCAGCGATACACGTCCACTCAACCGACAACCATTCCAGTCCCGGAGCACCTTCGGAGCAGCCCGGAAAGTTGGCCCGACATCTGTCCATGCCGAACCGGGCCGGTGGGACAGCCCGACCCGGCCTGACCTGCGGCGCAGAGCCGGACCCGGGCATTGGCTCCGTATCTGTCCACCTAGGGGGCCTCAAGTTGCCCGTACGCAGGGCCGAAGATTGACCTCGAAAGGTGGGGGGGAACCGGGGAGGCCGGACCGACCCATGCGCCCTGACTGCTACTGGCTCCAACCATGGCTCGCACAGGGACATTGCAGGTCACGTTGGCGCGTGGACTGCCGCGAAAGCCGATGACGCCCTTTGGCGGTCATCGGCTTTCGTGTGTGTGGGCACCCGTGGTGCCGCGGAGTCGGCCGTGGCCGGTGGCTTCCCTCGTACGCGAACGGGGCGGCGTACGCCGACGGGGTGTCGGGGTGCGCCGCCCTCGGGGGTGTCACGGGGTTACTTGGGGTCGTCGTTGAACTTCGCGGTCGACCAGAAGTAGCCGAGGACCGCGAGGCCCAGGCACCAGATGAGGGCGAGCCATCCGTTGTTGCCGATTTCGGTGCCGAGGAGGAGTCCGCGCAGGGTTTCGATGGCAGGGGTGAAGGGCTGGTATTCGGCGATGGGCTGGAACCAGCCCGGCATCGAGTGGAGGGGGACGAAGGCGCTGGACAGGAGCGGCAGCAGGATCAGGGGCACCGCGTTGTTGCTGGCGGCCTCGGCGTTGGGGCTGATCAGGCCCATGCCGACCGCGATCCAGGTGAGCGCCGTGGCGAAGAGCACGAGCAGTCCGAGGGCCGCGAGCCATTCCAGGACGGTGGCATCGGTGGAGCGGAAGCCGATGGCCACGGCGACGGCGCCGACGAGGACCACGCTGATGACGGACTGCAGGACGCTGCCGATGACGTGCCCGATGATCACGGAGCCGCGGTGGATCGCCATCGTGCGGAAGCGGGCGATGATGCCCTCGGTCATGTCGTTGGAGACGGAGACCGCGGTGCCGATCGTGGTGCTGCCGATGGTCATCAGCAGGAGGCCCGGGACGATGTAGGCGATGTACTCGGAGCGGTCCGGAGTGCCGCCGCCGATGCCTGCGCTCATGGTGTCGCCGAAGATGTAGACGAAGAGCAGCAGCAGCATGATCGGCGTGAGCAGCAGGTTGAGGGTGAGGGACGGGTAGCGCCGGGCGTGCAGGAGGTTGCGGCGCAGCATCGTGGCGGAGTCGCGTACGGCGAGGGAGAGGGAGCTCATCGGGCGTTCTCCTTGGGCTGGTGAGGGAGGGCGGCGCCGCCGGTCAGGGCGAAGAAGACGTCGTCGAGGTCGGGGGTGTGCACGGTGAGTTCGTCGGCTTCTACGGCGGTGGAGTGCAGGCGGTCGAGGAGGGTGCGCAGGGCGCGCTGGGTGCCGTCGCTGGGGATCTGGAGGGCGAGGGATGCGTCGTCCCGGGAGGCCTCGTGGAGGGTGGAGGCGGCGCGCTGGTACGCGGACGGGTCGGTGAAGCGGAGCCGGACGTGTCCGCCGGGGACGAGCCGCTTCAGCTGCTCGGCGGTGCCCTGGGCGGCGATCTTGCCGTTGTTGAGCACGGCGATGTGGTCGGCGAGTTCGTCGGCCTCTTCCAGGTACTGGGTGGTGAGGAAGACGGTGACGCCGTCGGCGACGAGCTCGCGGATGATCTGCCACATGTTGTGGCGGCTGCGCGGGTCGAGGCCGGTGGTCGGCTCGTCGAGGAAGATGATCCGCGGGTTGCCGACCAGGGTCATGGCGATGTCGAGGCGGCGCTTCATACCGCCGGAGTAGGTGGAGGCGGGCTTCTTCGCGGCCTCGGTGAGGTCGAAGCGTCCCAGTAGTTCGGCGGTGGTCTGCCGGCCTTCGCGCTTGGAGAGGTGGTGCAGGGCCGCCATGAGGAGCATGTTCTCCTCGCCGGTGATCAGGCCGTCGACGGCGGAGAACTGGCCGGTGACGCCGATCGCGGCGCGCACCGACTGGGGGGCGGCGGCCAGGTCGTGGCCACCGATGTGGATGGCGCCGGTGCCCGGGTCGGGTGAGACGAGGGTGGAGAGGATCTTGACGGCGGTGGTCTTGCCGGCACCGTTCGGGCCGAGCAGGGAGAAGACGGTTCCTTCCGGGACGGCCAGGTCGACGCCGTCGAGGACCGTCTTGTCGCCGTAGGACTTGCGCAGCCCGTTCGCCGCGATGGCCAGGTTGGTCATGAGGGGTGCTCCTTCGACAGGCTGCGGACTACAGGCTGCGGGCGGTGATGTCGCCGTAGGCGGTGGTCGCGTGGATGCTCAGGCCGGCGGCGGCGCCGTCGGTGTTCTTGAGCGCGTTGTGGATCCGGCCGTAGGAGGTGCCGGCGTCCAGGGAGGCGGAGACTCCGCGGGCGGCGCCGACCGAGATGCCGCCGTACTCGGTGCGCAGCGTGACGGTGCCGTGCACGGCCTCGGTGATGTGGAGGTCGCCCTTCTGGGTGCTGATCTCCGCGGGGCCGCTCAGGCGGCCGATCGAGATGTCGCCGGAGGCGAGGGTGAGGCGGGCGCTCGCGGATTCGTCGAGCTTGACGGTGCCGAGCGCGCCTTCGAAGGCGACGTCGCCGAGCCGTCCGACGCCGCGGAGTTCGGCGCTGGCCGCCTTCGCCTCGATGCGGGAGCCGGCGGGCAGTTGGACCGTCACCTCGACGGATCCGGAAGGGCCGAGGATCCGGTTCTTCGCTGCCGGGGCCTCGATCCGCAGGACGCCGTCGCGGTAGGCGATCTCGATCTGCTCCGCCGCCTTCACGTCGCGGCTCTTGGAGGGGTCCGCGGGCAGGATCTCGACGGTGGTGTCGGCGCGGTCGGCGGCGATGAAGCTGATGCGGCCGGCGGGGATGTCGAGGACGGTCGAGATGGCGGCGGGGGTGTCGAACTTCTGCACGGTGCTCTCCTTCGTGTGCAGCGTGCGCCCTGTCGGCCCGCTGCTTTCTGATGTTGGAAAGCTACGTTGCATTCATGGATCAGGCAACACTGTCGTTGCGTATGGATGTCGTTTACGCAGGTCAGAGGCGTTAAATCATTGCAATGATTTGGCGTTCAATGCAACAACGCCTGCAGTTGCGTTGCAATGAACTGTGAGTGAACGCTATACTGGAGGCACCTCAGACCACGAAGGAGACCGCAATGCCGGGAGGCAGGCTCACCCAGCAGGAACGCCGGCAGATCGCGGTGGGCTTGGCCGACGGCCTCGCGTACGCAGAGATCGCCAGAGGCCTCGACCGTCCGACCTCGACGATCACGCGCGAGGTGATGCGCAACGGCGGCCCCACCGCCTACCGGGCCGACCTGGCCCACCGGGCCACCGAACAACGCTCCCACCGGCGCAGGCAGGCCGCGCCCCGAGGGCCGCAGGCGCCCGAGCAGGCCCACGGGCGGGACGCGGAGGCCGTGCGCCAGTACGAGGAGACGTTCACCACCATCCTCATGCAGACGGGCGCGCCCAAGATGATGTCCCGGGTCCTGGCCTGCCTGTGCACCAGCGACTCGGGCAGCCTCACCGCGTCCGAACTCGTCCAGCGGCTCCAGGTCAGCCCGGCGTCCATCTCCAAAGCGATCACGTTCCTGGAGGGCCAGGGCCTCGTCCGCCGGGAACGCGACGAACGCCGCCGCGAGCGCTACATCGTCGACGACGACGTCTGGTACCAGTCCATGATGGCCAGCGCCCGCGGCACCACCCAGGTCGCCGAAACCGCACGGCAGGGCGTCGCCGTCCTAGGCGCCCACACCCCGGCCGGCGCCCGCATGGAGAACATCGCCCGCTTCCTCGACTTCGTCACCGAGAGCATCACCCGCGCCGCGAACCAGGCCCGTGAAGTCCTCCACACGAAACCCGAAACGGTCTCGGACGGCGCTGCCACGCCGGGTTCGGAACCCTGAGGGGCGGCCGCGCCGACGGCGGGCTGCGCGGGAGGGGGCTGTCAGTGGCGGGTGCGACGCTGGGGCGTACCGCTGAACCACCGGGACGCTGAACCCGGTACCGAGCAAGGGGATGTCCCATGTCCACACCCGTCCAGTTCCCTTCCGGATGGTGCGCCTCTGATCTGGGCTCGTACCGGCCCTGCGAGTTCACCTACGAGGTGTATCCCCTGGAGAGCCTGCCCGTCGTGGACTCCGCCCGCCTCGACGGCGGTTTCGGATGGCTCGGCGGTCCGGACGCACCGGACGAGCAGTCCTCCGCGCACCGGGAGCACCTGGCGGCGATACAGGCGGAGCTGGCGTCCATCGGCTTGCACCTGCCCGAGGACTTCCGGACCTTCTACGGCAGCGAGCGCCTGTGCCGTGGGCTCGACGAGGTGTCGGTGACGGCCTGTTGGAGCGATGTGTCCGACCCGCTGCCGAGCCCCGCCGAGGACGGCGCCCGCCTCATACGGTTCCTGAGGGACCAGCAGGACTGTGTCATCTGGTACCTGTACCTGCGGCCCTCGGGGGAGACGTTCGTCGTCTGCTCCCACCTGGAGCTGGAAAGCGCCTACGCGGAGGTCGGGGAGGAGCACCTGGACGCGCTCCGTGCAGCGGCCGCGGCCTCGCTGGTGCGGTGCGCCGGCAGCTTCAAGGAGTTCGCCTACCGGTTCGTCGTGGAGAACGAGCTGTGGATGCACCTCAACGAGAGCAACCAGGACGGCATGCTCGCCCCTCATCTGCAGGAGTACCTCGACCACTACGCAGCTGCGGCCTGCTGATACGGCCGGGGCGCAGGGGGTGCCCTTCTTCGTGTTCGACCGCACGTACGGGGTCTCCGGGCCCAGCCGGTGGACGCCTTCTCCCGGGCGCCGGCGAAGGCGTGGGGGAGCCGGTCGCCGCTCCAGGTGGGGAGCGGCGCGGGCGGCGGGCACGTGTGCGGTCCGGACGGCTGCCCGGTCCCGCACTGAGCCGGCCCGTCCTTCGGGGGCCGGTGCTCAGCCGATCGCGTGCTGCGGCTCCCTCTCCTGCGCAGCCTCGGCGGCGGGTTCCACCTGGGCGGCGGCGGGGCGTCCTTCTTGAAGGCGCGGGCGAGGATGCCGCCCAGGACCAGCAGTCCGGCGCCGATCAGGCCGGCGAGCTGCAGGCCTTCCAGGATGTCGGCCTTGACGGCCTCGGCGTACGGGCCGGAGAAGGTGGAGCGGCGAGCAGGGCGACCGCCTGGAGGCCCAGGCGGTCCCGAGGGTGCTGCGGGACGCGGCAGACGGCGCCGATGCCCTGGCACAGGTGTACGACCGAGATCGCCCGTTGCCAGGAGCTTCGTCCGTTTGAGCAGGCCAGTCAGGCGCCGACGCCGTCCGCCGCCGCAGTCAGGACACGGTTTCCGCGGGGCGGGGGAAACCGTCCAGGCCCGCCGAGTCCCGGGTCAGGCCGGTGGGCGTCACCCAGTCGAAGGGCCGGTAGACCGCCGGTCCCAGGCCCATGCCCTCGGCGACCTGTTCGCGCAGCCGGTTGGTGGCGAACGCGCCGATGACGTTCATCTGGGCGTCTCGGTAGTGGCGCTCCACTTCGTGGCCCTGCGTCACACCAGCCGCCCCGTGGATCTGCACGGCGCGCGCGGTCACCTCGACGGCCATCTCTGTGGCGTAGATCTTGAGCATGCCGATCAGGTCCTTGGCCGACCGGCCCGAGGCGCGCTCGCACGCCGCCCGTCGGGCCAGCAACCGCGCTGCGTCGATCTGGGCGCGGGACTCGGCCAGCTGCGCGTGTACGCCTTCCATGTGCGCCAGCGGCCGGCCGAACGAGACCCGCTCCCGGGCGTGCCGCACCGAGGCGGCCAGCGCGGACTCAGCGGTGGCGATGGCTGCGATCGAAACCAGCAGCCACCCCCACGTCATGCCTTCGGCGAGCTCCGTGAAGGGCACGGGCACCACGTCGTCCTCGGAGACGTGGGCGTCGGTGAAGACGATGCCGCCCCAGGGCATACCCCGCAGGCCCATGTGCGGAATCTCGTACCGGCGGACGCCCGGCTGCCGCAGGTCCACGAAAGCCAAGCACCAGTCGGGGCCGTCGTCCCCGGCGGGCTTCTCCCGCCGGGCGAGCGTCACGGCCAGGGCCGCGTCCGGGGCGTTGGTGATGCGGGCCTTCTCACCACTGATGACGAAGCCACTGCCGGGCGGCCCGGCGGGGCGGACAGTGGTGCGGTAGGTACTGGCGTCGCTGCCTGCGGCCGACTCGACGATGGCGAAGGCGGCCAGCTCTTCCCCGGCCAGCAGGGGGTCGAGCAGCCGCCGATGTTTGCCGGGGTCGCCGTAGGTGGAGATCAGCTTGCCGCACAGCAGGGCGGAAACGGTCGCCGACCAGTAAGTGCTCGAACAGGCCCCGGCCAGGGCCTCCATGGCCTCGGCCAAGGCGGGGCCGTCAGCGCCGGTGCCGCCGAGCTCCGGCGGATGGAACAGCCGAAGGTAGCCGCTGTCGATGAGGTCCTTCCAGTTCTGCGGTGGTATGTCTCCCGTCGCATCGGTTTCGGTGGCCCGGGCGGCAATGCCCGGGAAGCTCGGCGCGGTGTCGATGCCGCGTTGTCCGCCATTCATGTCAGTGTGCAGTCCTTACGTTCAGCCGAGTCCGAGCAGGGATGCCGCGATCACCGGCCGCAGCACCTCGGTACCGCCCCCGGTGCCCGCGAAGAACAGCGCGTCACGGTGTGCCCGTTCGATCAGGTGGTCGCCGGTGGGGGCGAGCGGCCCGGACAGGGTCGCCGCACCACTGGTGACCGCTCGTGCGGCCTCCGCCACGAAGAGCCGGGCGGCGGCCGCGTCCTGTTGCGAGGGACGACCGCCGGCGTCGAACTGCCCGGCGGCCCGGTAGAGCAGCCCAGAAGCCAGTTCGCAGCGCGTGCCCAGGTCCGCCAGCATGAGTCGGGCGGACTGGTCGTGGGCCAGGGGCCGGCCGAAGAGACGGCGCTCGCGGGCGCCGTCGACTGCGTCCCGGGTCAGCGCGCGTATGACGCCGAGCCAGGATGCGCTGGTGAACACCCAGTCGAGCGCCGCCAGCAGCGGCTCCACCTCGCTTGCGGCGCCGCCGACGCTGCCCAGCACCGCTTCGTCCGGAAGCTGAATGCCGTCCAGCGCCAGCCGCCCCCACGGGCAGGTACTCATGGCCGCCGGGCCGGCCTCGTTGATCAGCAGCCCGGGTGTGGCGCGGTCCACCACGAACGCAGTGCGGCCGCCGTCGTCGTGCGCGGCGATGACCAGGAAGTGGTGGGCCACGGGACCGCACGCCACCAGGTCCAGTTCGCCAGTGAGTTCCCAGCCGCCTGCCGTGGCCGCGGCGGGCTTGGCCATGATGGCGGGAGCGAGGGCAGCGCCCTGCGTCTGGCGCAGCGACACCGCTCCGATCCAGTCGCCCGAGGCCATACGGGGCAAGTAGCGCTCGCGCTGCCGGGGGGTGCCGAATGCCCGGATGGGCACGGTGCCCAGTACCGCGTGCACGCTGACCGCGAGGGCGAGGCCCGGGTCGCGGGCGCCCTCGCCCAGACCTTCCAGCAGGGCACACGTCTGCATGGCGGACAGGCCGCCACCGCCCAGGGCGCGCGGAACCAGCGGCCCGGCGAGGTCCAGCCCGGTCCGGGCATCGGCCAGCCCGGCGAAGAGCCCGGGGTCCCACCGGCGGTCGCGGTCGCGGTCCATGACTGTCGGTCGCGCCACTCGGTCGGCGAGCTCCCGAGCCCGCTCAGCGAGCATCGGCTCGGCACCGCCGGCGTCGACGGGGGAATGCGGAAACGCCATCGGATTCCCTTTCTCTTCCCTTTGAACGGAGTCTGGTACGAGACCGCGGGCACACATCGGTCTGCGGACATCTCGTTGGCATCGCAGCGATCGAAGGACTTTCGGAACTTCGAATCAATTACTCCACTCCTTTTATCGAAATGGACCCGAACAGCGTAGCCGGCGATCCCCTGCACATCTAAGGGCGCCTGCGGATATTTGGCATCCGATCAGCGGGGCATGTGCATACCTCACCTGCCCCGACCTTCCATCACAGTCCTTGACACAGTTCTGACATGGGGGCCGTTGTACCTGCACGGCGAGTCGGCCAACATATTCGGCAGCGCCCCACATCGCCTTGCTCTTGGCGTTGTCCGCTCACCTGCACCAGGCGACGAGAATTAAGCGCAGAACCGGCCGGGTAAACACGGAAACCGGTTCTGAAAAAGGAGGGAACGCAATGGCGATAGCAGAGCACGAGGGAAGTCTTCCGAAAGGACTTCCCCACCTGTCCGACGCGACCCTGCGAGACTCCGCGCACATGGCGGGCGTCGAGTTCGGCCCCAAGGACGCCGCGGTCATCGCGGACCTGCTGGTGAAGACCGGCATCGACCTGGTCGAGGTGGGCATGATCTCCGGCCCGAACTCGAAGGACGCCGACCTGGTCCTCGCCGCCCACGAAGCCGTCGGTCCCGAACGCAGCATGACGCTCGTGGTGGTGCAGGACCGACAGCAGGTCACGAAGGCTTTGGATGAGGCGGAGCGCCTGGGCGTGCGCCACATCATGTACTCCATTCCCACTTCCGAGCAGCACGCCAAGCTGAAGCTCGGCTCTCCCAGCCCCAAGTACCTTCAGGTGTTGGCCCGTTCGGCGATCTCGCAGGCCAAGGAGCGCGGCTTCCACGTCACCTTCAGCGGCGAGGACGGCGCCCGTACACCCAAGGGACGGCTCGTCCCCTACGTCACGGCGGGCTTCGAAGCCGGGGCCGACCGGTTCCGCCTCGCGGAGACCGTCGCGTACCTGTCGCCCTGGCAGATGGAGGAAGTGATCGCCGACCTCACCGCGATCGACGGCTCAGAGATCGAAATCCATTCGCACAACATGCTGGGCATGGCCGTCGCCAACTCCCTTGCGGCAATCCGCGCCGGCGCCCAGTGGATCTCGGCGACCGTCGGCGGCATCGGTGAGCGCGGCGGCAACGCCCCGCTGGCCGAGCTGCTCACCTCCCTGCGCGTCCTCCACGGTGACACCCGCTTCGACCTGACCCACCTCACCGAGCTGTCACGGGTCGCACTCAGGGGCGCCGGCCTCGGCAACGCCTTTCAGTCGGGGCCGACAACGCCACATGCCTTCGCGTACGAGCTGCCGGGTCAGCTCAACAACCCGGAGGCGTACGAGACGCTGCCGGCCGAGCTCGTCGGCAACACCCGTGAGCTCTGTGTGCGCACGCGCCTCACTCCCCCGCTCGTCACCTGGGCGCTCGCCGAGTCGGGCGTCGTCGTGGACGTCGACGCTTTCACCCCGTGGCTCATCGAGCGGCAGGAGCGGGACGGCCGCCCGCTGCTCGACCGGGACGCGATACGCAAGGCCGCCATCGACTTCCAGGCTGTCTGAACCTGCTCCCGACAGGGTCGGGACCCAGATCAGCCCCTCCTTTCACACCCAGACCACGTACAACATACGGAGTTGCCCGATGTCCACCGCCACCTTCACCGGCGTCTGCCCCGAGTGCGAAACCGACCTGACCGTGCCGCCGATCGTCCAGGGCGAGACCATCGCCTGCCCCGAGTGCATGCTCACGCTCCGCGTCGAGGACATCCAGGACGGTCAGCTGCGCCTGCAGATGGTCGAAGTACAGCTCCGCGACTGGGGCCAGTGAGATGGGCAACCGCATTGCCATCGTCGCCGACCGGGTCGGCTGGGAGGAACGCCAGCTCATCCGGGCGGCACCGGAATGGGGCCTGCACATCGACTGGATCAATGACGAGTCCCTGTGCCTCGGGGACCCCAAGGCCCCCTCGATCGAGGGCTACGACGCCCTGCTCGTCCGCAGCCGCAGCTACACCCGCGGTGGCCTGCTCGCCACCCTGGCCGAGTCGACCGGAGTGACCGCCCTCAACTCCGCAGCGGCCATCCACGCCTGCGAGAACAAGCTGGTGCTGCGCGCCGTACTGTCCGCCGCCGGCGTGCCGGTGCCGGACTACCGGCTCGTCCTCTCCCGCAGCGACTTCGACAAGGCGCTCGCCGAACTGGGCCTGCCCGTGGTGCTCAAGCCGGTCTACGGCGGCATGGGCAAGCGCGTCACCCTGGTCCGCGACTCCGACCTGGCGCACTCCGTCTACGACTACGTCGAGGACCTCGGCCACGCCTTCGAGCAGGCCTGCCTGGTGGAGCCGTACCTCGGCGGTGGCTCGATCCGCTGCCTGGTCGTCGGCCGACAGATCGTCGCGGCCGCGGAGTTCGAGAGCGCAGGCGTCGACTGGCGCAGCAATGCGGCGCTTGGCAACCAGAGCCGGGCCCTCGCCCACGACCCCGAGGTGCAGAAGATCGTGGACGGCGTCGTGGACCAGCTCGGCGCCGGCATATACGGGGTCGATCTCTTCAAGACCCCTTCGGGCTACCTCGTCAACGAGGTCAACCACGCCCCCGCCTGGCGGGGAGTGGCTTCGACGACGGAAGTGGACATCCCGTCAGCCGTCGCCCGTCACCTGCAGGAGATACTCGCATGATCAGAGTGGGAATCGTCGGCGCCTCCGGCTTCACCGGCGGTGAACTGATCAGGCTGGTGAACCAGCATCCCGAATTCAAGCTGACTTTCCTCGGCGGCAACTCAAGCGCCGGCAAGCGCCCCGCCCAGCTGCACCCCGGGCTCCGCCTCGACCTGGGCCTGACCATCGAGCCCGTCACGGCCGAGGCGATCGCCGAGCGGTGCGACGTGGTGTTCCTCGCCACGCCCGCCCCGGTCTCGGCCGAGCTCGCCGCGCTCCTCGCCGACCGAGTCGAATGCGTGATCGACCTGAGCGGGGCCTTCCGGATCCGCACCCCCGAACTGCACGAACGCTGGTACCCGAAGGCCAGGCGGGGCACCGGACTGGCAGACCGCTTCGTCTACGGAGTGCCGGAGCTGGTCGGGGACCAACTGGCCGGCGCCCCGCTGATCTCAGTCCCCGGTTGCTACGCCACCGCGATCACGCTCGGGCTCGCCCCTCTGACCCTCGGCCTCGGCCTGGACCTGAAGACGGTGGTCATCGACGGCAAGAGCGGCTCCAGCGGCGGCGGCGTACAGCTGCGCGTGCCGGACCTGCATCCGCTGCGCAACGGCGCCATCGCACCTTACGCGCCCACCGGGCACCGGCACGCCGCCGAGGTCGGCGACTTCCTGGAGCGCAGCAAGCCCGGCAGCGTCGGCTCGCTGACCATGTCGGCGTACGGGGTGTCGCACGTGCGCGGGCTGCTCGCCAGCGCCTACGTGTTCACCGACGACGAGGTCGACGGCCGGGAGCTGCAGCGTGCCTACCTGCGCTTCTACAAGGAGCACCGCTTCGTGCGGGTGCGGCGGAACACCGAGACGCTGATCCCGGTACCCGATCCGCAGGCCGTCCTGGGGTCCAACTATTGCGACGTGACCGTCCTGCACGACGAGGAGGGCGGCCGCATCGTCGTCCTCGCCGCCCTCGACAACCTCGTCAAGGGAGCCGCGGGCCAGGCCGTGCAGGCCGCCAACAAGCGATTCACGCTGCCCGAGGAGACGGGCCTGACGATGCAGCCGGTGATGCCCGCATGAGTGACACCCGTAAGAACCTGCAGAAGCAGCAGCATCCGGCCCCGACGGTGGTGAAACTCGGCGGCAGCTGCCTCGACGACCTCGACGGCGCCTGGTGGGACGATCTCGCCGAGTACGGCAGGGACCGCCCCCTGATCCTGGTGCACGGCTGGTCCAAACCCCTGAAACAGCTCAGCCCGCGCTACAGCGAGCCGTCCGCGATCCTGCGCGACCGGTACGGCAATCAGAGCCGCTGGACCACGCCCGAGGTCATCGAGGACATCAAGACCGTCAGCGCTGCGCTGAGCGATCAGGTCTTCGAGCTGCTCGAACCGCGCGGCATCACCGCGGAGCGGCTGCTCGGCAGCGACGGCCTGATCAGCGCCGGCGAGGGCGAGCGCTGGTGGTGGCAGGGCAAGCAGCTGGTCGAGTTGGCCAACCTGGTCGGGCCGATCTCCGGTGTGGACCCGGCACCGCTGAAGAACCTGCAGGCAGGCCACGCCTACCTCGTCACGCCGCTGGCCCGCAACGCAGCGGGCCAGGAGGTGAACACCGATGCCGACCGGGCCGCCGCCGCCATCGCCGGCGCCGTCGGCGCCGCAGACCTGGTCCTCGTCACCGATGTCGCGCACCTGCTGATCGACGGCGAGCCGGTGCGCCGCATCACCGCGGAGGCGGCAACCAGGTTCCGGGACAAGGGTGCCACCGGCGGCATGCGCAAGAAGCTGCGGGCCGCGGGCGAGGCCCTGGAGCGGGGTGCGGAGCGCGTCGTGATCGGCAGCGCGCACGTCACGGATCTGCTCGCGGCCCGCACCGGCACCGTCATCACGCGAACGTGAGGAGCAAGAACGTGGCGCAACCCCGTGTACTCGTCGTCAACAACGGAACGCTGTCCCTCAAGCAGCTGCAGCAGAGTTTTGAGCAATTGGGCTCGGAAACCGAAGTGGTCGACGCGGCGTCCGTGCCGGCCCGGCTCGACGGCCGCCACCAGGCGATTGTCCTGAGCGGCACCAAGGTGAGGGCCTACGACCGCGACTACTACAAGCCGCTCATCGACCTCGTCATGGGCGCCGACGTCCCGGTCTTCGGGATCTGCGGCGGCATGCAGATCCTCGCGGTCGCAGCCGGCGGCCGGCTCGCCGAGGGACCGCAGCGGGTCGGCGGCTACGAGGTGCAGGTGGACAAGGAGGAGCAGCTCTTCACGTACGTGAAGCCGACGGTGACGGTCTTCCACCGCCACACCCTCTACCTCCAGGAGGCCCCGGAAGGCTTCCGCTCCATCGGCCGCTCCGAGCTCGCGCCCGTGGAATTCATGCGTTCCGACGACGGCCGGATCCTCGGCTCGCAGGCGCACCTCGAATTCCGCAGCGACGGCCTGGAGATCCTCCGGGGCTTCACGCAGCTCTACCAGTGACGTTCGCCGCGTGAACCCAGCGCACGCAGTCATATGAACACATCTACGTACGCAAGGACTTGGCAATGAGTGATCTGGAAAACCCACAGGAACCCGCGTTCACCGTCCACCTGAACGGCAGTGGCGGCACGGTCAGGGGCTGGGTCGTCGTCGACTCCCTGTACGACGGACTGGCCATGGGCGGCACACGGATGACCACCGGGGTCACCGAGGCGGAGGTGGCCGGGCTCGCCCGTGACATGACGCACAAGTTCACCCTCGCCGGCCTGCCCATCGGCGGTGCCAAGGCCGGCATCGTCTCCGACGGCAGCAACCGCGAGGAGACGTTCCGGACCTTCGGGCGGACCGTCAAGCCGCTGCTGCACGGCGGCATCCACCTCGGCATCGACATGGGCGTCACCCCGGCAGACCGCGCCGTCTTCTTCGCCGAGGCCGGCTACGACCCGCGGTACAGGCTTGGCGCTCCCGACATGCCCATCGACTGGCGCACGTACTACGAGCCGCTGATCGACTGCACCGGACACGGCGTCGGGGTGGCGGCCGTCACCGCCCTGGAGGCAAGCGGCCGGACCGAGCCGGCCCGGGTCGTCGTCCAGGGCTTCGGTGCGGTGGGCCGGGCGGTCGCCCGGTTCCTGGAGGACCGCGGGCACGTGATCGTCGGCATCGCCGACATCGAGGGCACCATCAGCGCGGACCGCCTGCCGGTGGCCGACCTTGTCGCCATCACCGACGAGTTCGGACGGATCGATCGCTCCCGGCTGCCGCAGCACGTCACCGTGTCCGGTGAGCCGGACGCCTGGCTCGACGTTGACGCCGACCTGCTGATCCTCGCGGCGCAGAAGTACGCGCTGAGCGCCGAGAACGCGCACCGGCTCCGTGCCGGCCTCGTGGTCGAAGGCGGCAACCTCAGCTCCAGCGCCGAGGCGAAGGACAAGGTGCGGGCCTCGGGCGCCGTCCTGGTCCCGGGAGTGATCGCCAACATTGGTGGGGCCGCCTCTGCCGCCCTGGCCGTCACCCGCGTCGTCCCCTTCGGCCTGGAGGCCGAGGCCCGCAAGGCCTGGGTGTTCGACTGGGTCGGCGACCGGGTGCGCCGCAACACCCGCGACCTTCTCCAGATCGCCGCCGCCGGCGCGGGCGACCCGCTGCCGGAGCTGCTCGCCACCCGCCGCGAGGAACGCCGATGACCTCGACAACCTCCGCCATCCTGGCCGCGGGGTCGCCCGCCGACCGCATGGCCGAGTACCGCCGGCGCGGCTGGTGGCGGGACGAGACCTTCCTCGACGACCTGCGCCGTCAAGCGCGCGAACGGCCCCGCAAACTGGCCGTCGCCGGGCGCCGTCTCGACGATGCCCGCACCGACACCCTCGACTACGCCGAGCTGGCCCGGCTGACCGACCGGTTCGCGGGGGCCCTGCTCGAACTGGGCGTGCAGCGCGGCGACGTCGTCGCCGTACAGCTGCCCAACCGGTGGGAGATGGTGCCGCTGATGTTCGCCTGCATGGCCGTCGGCGCGATCATCTGTCCGATCGCCCCCGTCTGCCAAGAGGACGAGCTGCGCCACCGCCTCGCACTCACCGAAGCGAGGGTGTGCATCACCGTGCCGGACTGGGACGGCTACCCGCTCGCCGACACCGTCCGCGCGCTGCAGTCCGAGCTGCCTCTGGAGCACGTGGTGGTGGTCGGCGGGCACGCCCCCGAGGGCGCGACCGACTTCCACGACCACTTCGTCGCCGCGCACTGGGAGAAGCAGCGGTCGAGCGATCTGGAGGGCCGCCAGCTCAGGCCCGACGAGCCGTTCGTGGTGCTGTTCACCTCCGGCACCACCGGCTACTCCAAGGGCGTGGTGCACAGCCAGAACACCGTCCACTCGGGCGTGCGGGGCTACGTCGACACCTTCCTGCTCCGCGACGACCTCGTGATCGCGGTCACCACCCCGCTGGTGCACTACTCCGGATTCGGCCAAGGCGTCCTCGCCGGGGTGATGCTCGGCGGGACGATCGCCTTCCAGGACGGCCAGGACCACGCCGGCATGCTGGATCTGGTCGAGCGGTACGGCGCCACCCTGCTCTACGGGCCGCCGCCCACCCTCTCCGGTGTCGCCCGGGCCCAGCAGGTCGATCCGCACGACGTCTCCAGCCTGCGCCACACGGTCACCGGCGCGGCACCGGTGCTCCAGCAGTTGGTGGACGAGCTGCGCAACACCTTGGGAGCCCGCACGTACTCGGTGTGGGGCATGTCCGAGTTCGGTCCGGTCACCATCAGCCGGCTGGACTACAACCAGGACTGGGCGGCGCACAGCCACGGGCGGCCGATCGACTCCATGGAGATCCGCATCGACCTGTGCCACGACCCCAGCAAGCGGGCCCCGGTGGGCCGGCTGCGGGCACGCGGCGCGTCACAAGCGCTCGGCTACTACAAGCAGCAGGACGCCTTCGACGCCGAGCTCACCGCAGACGGCTGGTTCGACACCGGTGACGTGGCGCGCGAGGACGGGCGCGGGGGCATCCGCATCCTGGGCCGCTCCAGGGACACCATCCTGCGCGACGGCATCGTCGTCCCCATGGCGGAGCTGGAGGCGATCATCTCTCGGCACCCCAAGGTGGCCGAGGCAACCCTCGTCGGCCCCAACGGGACGGTCGACGACCCGATCCTCGCCGTCGCCGTCCCCCGCGGGAAGAACCACCCCACGCTGGCCGAGATCCGCGAACACCTGCGAGGTGCCGGCCAGGACCCCCGGTTCTTCCCGGAGCGCCTTGAGGTCGTCGAGGCCCTGCCCAAGACCCTCACCGGAAAGATCCGAAAGGTCGAGCTGCGGGAGCTGTACGCCGGCGGGTGACCCCCGCCCTCCGGCAGCGATGCCCCGGGGGTGACCTCTCCCCCGCCACCCCCGGTACCCCGCTTCGGGGGGTGACCCGCCCCCGTGTCACCCCCCGAAGCCCCGCTCCCCCACTCCGCGACCGCCGAAGCCCGATCAGTTGGAGGCAAACTCATGCCCGCACCCGCGCCGGTGACCATGTCGGCGACCCTCGCCGCCGACGAGGAGCTGGACCGCCGCCGCCGTGCCGGGGAGCAGGTCCTCTCGCTGGCCAGCGGCGAGATCGGCCTCCCGGTCCTCCCGTCGCTGCGGGAGCGGCTCGCCGGGGCTGCGGACCGCAACGCCTACGGCCCCGTCGCGGGAAGTCCTGCGTTGCGCACCGCGGCCGCCGGCTACTGGGGCCGCAGGAGCCTTCCCACTGATCCCGGGCTGGTGGTCTGCGGTCCGGGGAGCAAGCCGCTGCTCTTCGCCCTGATGCTGGCCGTCGGCGGTGACGTGGTCGTGCCGGTGCCGAGCTGGGTCAGCTACGCGGCGCAGGCCGAACTGGCCGGGGCGCGGCCGATTCCCGTTCCGACCCTGCCGGGCGAGGGCGGGGTGCCCGACCCGGCGGCGCTGCGTGAGGCGGTGGCCCTCGCCCGCTCCGCCGGGCGCAACCCGCGGTGCGTGGTGGTGACTCTGCCCGACAACCCGACCGGCACCATCGCCGGGCCGGGAACCGTCCGGCGCCTGGCTCACGCGGCGCGGGAGCTCGACCTGGTCGTCATCTCCGACGAGATCTACTGCGACCTCGTCTTCGACCCGGCCCACCGTGCGGTCTCCCCCGCCTCCTTCGCGCCCGAGCGGACCGTGGTCACCACAGGGCTGACCAAGAGCCTGGCTCTCGGCGGCTGGCGGATGGGGGTCGCCCGGCTCCCCGACAGCCCGCTCGGGCGTGAGGTGCACACCCGGCTGATCGGCGTCGCCAGCCAGATCTGGTCGAGCACCGCGGCCCCCGTGCAGGCCGCCGCGGCGTACGCCTTCGCGGAGCCGCCCGAGGTCCTCGCGCACGTCGCCTCCTGCCGGCGGCTGCACGAGAAGGTGGTCTGCGCAGTGTCTCATCGGTTCGCCGCCGTCGGCGCCGAACTGGCGCCCGTGCGGGCAACCTCCTACCTCTACCCTGACTTCGAGCCGCTCCGGGACGAACTCGGCCGCGTGCACGGGGTACACGGCGGCGGGGGCCTCGCGGCCCTCTTCGCGGAGCGGTACGGGGTCGGGCTGCTGCCGGGCACCGCCTTCGGGGAGCCCGAGCGCGCCTTGCGGATCCGGGCCGCAACCAGCCGGCTCTACGGTGAGACCGACGCCCAGCGCACCGCCGCCCTGACCGCCGCGGACCCGCTGCGACTGCCCTGGATCAGAGCGTCCTTGGACCGCATCGCGGAGGTCTTGACCGACCTCACCGAACCGTTCGCCGCTCGGAACACGCTGAGCGGGCGACCGTAACCACTCATCACCGCCGCGCGCAGGGGCCCGCCCCGGCACGCGGGTCAGCCCACAACCCAGGAGGTCTCTGACCACCATGTCCATCATCCTCTTCGAATGCGAGTACCAGGGCCTGCGGTACGCGGGCCTCGGCAAGGCGGTCGCCGGCGAGACCAAGACCCTGTACCGGGTGACCGACGGGCAGCTCCGAGCCGCCTTCCTCGCGGGCGGCGGCCCGGAGGCAGTGATCGCCGCCGTCACCGAGGGGGCCGAGACGATCACTGTGACAGCCGGCGACCCGGAGGTGCACCTCCTCCCGCCGCTGCTGCCCACGACCGCCGGGGACGCCCTCCTGACCGGTTTCATGGGGACACACCGGTCCAAGTACGCCGACGCCCCGGACCCCGCAGCGGAGTTCAGGCCGCCGAATTGGCTGATCAAGGGCTTCGGCTCCTGGGTGCGCATGCCGGACGAGCCGCTGGCCGCCGCCGTGTCGACCGTCGCTCTGCTGGAGGAGCCGGAGGTCGCCCTGGTTTACGTCAACGACGAGGCAGGCACTCCGCGCTACGTCGGCTACACGTTCGCCAATGACCTGAACGACATCGGCTACCACCTGAAGAACCCGTGGGGATGGACCCCCTACTCCAAGCTCTGCGAAACGTCCATGACGCCGTGGCTGTTCCTCGGCGAACCGCCTCGTACGGTGACCGGCCAGATCACCATCGAACGCGAGGGGGCGGCGGCCTGGAAGGGGGACTTCTCGTGCGGCGCGGACGCCCTGTACCACCGGGTCGAGGACATGGTCGGCCACTTGTTCTCGTATCCGGTGATGCGTCGGCCGGGACTGGTCAGCTACGTACTGCTCGGGGCCGACAAGGCCAGCTATCACGACGGGTTCCGGATCGCCGACGGCGACCGGGTGACCATCGACGTGGCCAGCCACGGTGTCGTGCTGTCCAACGTCATCGAGTACGTCCGCCCGGTCGAGGCCGCCTGACGGTCGGGGCGGCCGGGTCCGCCCCGACCGGCGCGCGCCAGTGCGGTCAGGCCGTCGCGGCCGCCTCCGCGGGCGCCCTCTCACAGGAGGCGCGGCGCACGGCTGCCAAGTAGCCGGAGATGGCCTCTCTGTTGCGTTCCAGGCACCGGATGCGCTCGGTCATCCGGTCGCGCTCAAGTTCGAGTGCGGCGATCGTCTCCGGGGTGGCGCCGGAGACGTGGATCGCCTTGGGCGTGTCCAGACACGGCAGGACCTGCTTGATCACCCGGGTCGGCAACCCGGCGGCGAGCAGTCCTCTGATCTGGAGGACCCGGTCCACGAAGTCCTCGTCGTACTCCCGGTACCCGTTCAGGGAGCGACGGGACCGGATCAGGCCCTGCTCCTCGTAGTAGCGCAGCAGCCGGCGGGAGGTGCCGGTGCGCTCTGACAACTGCCCGATCAGCATGTGACCCACCCCACACCGGATCATCTTGACCTTCACATCTATGTAAGGGTTTGAGGATACAAGTCATGACGACTTCCCACACTGAGTCACCGAACGTTTCTCCCCCCGCGACCGACAACAGGAAACTTCCCATGTCGCCGCTGCTGGCGCTGGGTACGGCCGCCTTCATGGGCATCCTGACCGAGGCGCTGCCGGCCGGAGTGCTGCCCGAGATGGCCCGCGACCTCTCGGTCAGCGAGTCGGCGGCGGGGCAGTCACTGACGATCTACGCCATCGCCACGGGCCTCTCGGCGATCCCCGTGTCCGTGGCCACGGCAGGGTGGCGGCGCAAGAAGCTGCTCCTGCTCGCCGTAGTGGTGTTCGCCGTTGCCAACCTGGTCACGGCCATCTCGTCCAGCTACGCCCTGACGATGGCGTTCCGCCTGGTGGCCGGCGTCGCAGCGGCCGTGGTGTGGGCGGAGCTGGTCGGCTATGCCCGCCGCCTGGCCCCCCCTCACCTGCAGGGCAGGGCCATTGCGATCACCATGGCCGGCATCCCGCTCGCCCTGTCATTGGGCATCCCCTTGGGCACGTTCCTCGGCGGACTGTTCGGCTGGCGGCTGACGTTCGGCCTCGTGAGCGTGGTCTCCGTCCTTTTGGTGGTGTGGATCCTCGCGTCGGTTCCGGACTCCCCGGGGCAGCGGCCGGAGAACCGGGAGCCCATCCTGAAGGCCCTGCGCCTTCCGGGCGTGGTGGCGGTCCTGTTCGTGGTCGCGGCGTACGTGCTGGCCCACAACATCCTCTACACCTACATCGCCACGTTCCTCGACGAGTACGACATGGGCGGCTCCCGCGACCTCGTGCTGCTGGTCTTCGGAATCGCCTCCATGGTGAGCATCTTCATCACCGGAGCACTGGTCGACCGCCGGCTGCGCGCGCTGACCATCGGTAGCACCGCCCTGTTCATCGTGGCGGCAGTCCTGCTGGCCCTGGTGGCCGAGAGTCCCCTCGTGGTTTATGTGGCGATGGTGCTGTGGGGGCTCGGCTGGGGAGGTGTCGCCACCCTCCTGCAGACCGCGGTCACCGATGCGGGGGGCGACCGCGGGCAGGCTCTGCTGGTCACCACGTGGAACTCGTTCATGGCCGGTGGCGGGGCCGTCGGCGGCCTCCTGCTCTCCGCGCTCAGCCCCACCTCCTTCCCGTGGAGCGTCCTGGTCCTCCTCGTGCCGGTGCTGCTCGTCGTGGTCGGCGCCCGTGCGCACGGCTTCCCCGCCAAGCGGCCGGACTCGGCCTGACGCATCGCCGGACGGCACGACAGGGCCGTGGGCCGCGTTCATCCCGGTTTCGGGGTGGGTGGAGCACGGGACTGCCGGACCGAGCAGCGGCCCCTTTGTGATCAAGGCGTCTGAAGCCGTTGATCACATGGGGGCCGCGTCCGCATACCGGTTTCCACGGGAGGTCAGCCTCGGCCCATGCGGTAGCCGACACCGCGGACCGTGATGATCCACCTGCTGGCGCCCAGTTTCGCGCGCAGGCTGCTTACGTGCGTGTCGATGGTTCGGCTGGAATGCGCCCAACTGGTGTCCCAGACCCGGGCCATCAGCTCCCTGCGGGACACGACGCCGTCGGGGTTCGCAGCCAGGATGTGCAGCAGATCGAACTCCTTGCCGGTGAGGTTCACCGGCTCGCCGTGCAAGCGGGCTTCTCGGGTTCCGACATCGATGTGGAGCGGATCGAGGGAAATGATCCGTGTCGGCTCCGGCTGCGGATGGGCCCGACGCAGCACGGCTTCGATACGAGCCGTCATCTCGCGTAAGCCGCACGAGGTGACGACGCAGTCGTCGGCTCCGGCCTGCAGGGCGAGGACCCGGTCCAGTTCGGTGTCGCGAGCGGTGACGGAGATGATCGGCTTGTCCCCCGCCTCCCGGATCAACCGGCAGACTTCCAGGCCGTCGATGTCCGGCAGGTCGAGGTCGAGCAGGACCAGGTCGGAGTGCTGGTGCGTTCTCAGCGCTTCGGCACCGGTGTCGACACTGCTCGCCGAGTACCCCTGCCGACGCAGGTCCCGCACCCTCGTTTCAGCTTCAGCCGCGTCGTCCTCGACCACGAGGACGCGGGCCATCGGCGACGTGATGACCTTTCTCAGCTGCAAGCGAGAGATCGGCGGTGTCTGCGGCCGCGATCCGGCAGGCGCGATCTGCGTCCGGCCGGCCTCCTCGGTTCGCAAGGTGGCCCCCTGAGTCATTGCTCCCCCCTCATAACCGGTTGGGGCGAGGGTGCGCCGCTGGTCAGCCTGCGGCAGTCGGCCGACCAGCATTTCGGCGAAGAAGGAGGCCGGCTTCTCGCGATCCGACCCCGGCGTTCGACGTGCTCGGTTTCCCGCCATGCTGCATCCCCCTCCCTGGCGTGACCGTCCCTCATAGCATAACGAACGTTCTCTTTTTTTCGATCGTCGATGTCCACGCCTTGGTCACGGCGGCCACGGGGTTACGCGGTTTCCGTTCCCGGCGTCGACACGTAGACCAGGGTCGGCCGGCACACCCGTACGGACTCGCCCGGACGCCGACAGCTTCACGGTGGGGTGAGAACGCGCCACTTTCGGTTGAATCGTGGTGATCCGGGAAGGCGAGACACCCCTCGCCAGTTGCGTTGGTGCCGGAACCGCAGGCGAAGCGGAAGCCAACATGCCGGCGATGGAGGTGACATGTGGCCGCACCCATGCGTCCACTCCAGGGCCCCAGCCCGCCCCGGCGAGAATGCGCCACGGCCCGGGAGCAGCCCCCCATCCGTTCAACCAGCGGGGCCATCATGGGCTCACCGTTGGTCGACCACGTGACCGAAGAGACCCCCATGCACGCATGCACCTGGGTGGAATCCGGAGAATGCCCATGGTGAAACAAGAGAGAGCCGTCCGTACCAGGGAGGCTCTGGTGCAGGCCGCCGCCGCGGCGTTCGACTGCGCAGGGTATGAGGCCACGACACTCGCCCGGGTCAGCAACGCCGCCGGCATCTCCATCGGGGCCCTCACCTTCCACTTCCGGTCGAAGGACGAACTGGCGGACGCGGTCCAGGCGCGTGGCGAGTCCGCTCTGCGGGCCGCAGCGGACCGGGTGGCGGTGTGCGAGGAAGTGCCCCTCCAGTCCGTGGTCGCCCTGACCATCGAGATCGCGAGGCTGCTGGAGGAGGAACCTCCCGTCCGCGCCGCTGCGCGGCTCGCGCGCGAGCGCATGGACGGCGCGGCGGCCTGGTGCTCCCTCTGGCTGCCCATCCTCGACCGCCTGCTCGCGCGAGCGGCGCCGAGCGAACTGCGCCCGGACGCGGACCACGAGACGGTGCTCGCCCTGGTGGCCTACCTCGTCACCGGTGCCGAGACGTACGCCCGCAGCCGCGCCAAGTCCCCTGGAGACCAGGGTGACAGCGCCGAGCAGCAACTCACGCGCATCTGGCACCTGGTGCTGCCCGGAATCGCGTGTGGGGGCAGGGCCGCGCCCTGACGGGGCAGGCGGGGCCCGACTGCACGCGGACCCCGCCACCGCCGCCGCCCGCGGTGCGGAGCGCCTACTCCCCCACTTGGGTGCCCGTGTCGGCCCGGTACCCCAGGTGTCCGTCGAGCAGGGTCCGCAGCCGCCTTCTCCCGCGGTGCAGGCGGGAGTTGACGGTGCCGTTGGGAATGCCGACCAGAGCGGCGATCTCCTCGTACGGCAGGCCTTCGACGTCGGCGAGGTAGACGACGGTCCGGAAGTCCCCCGGTATCGCCCGCAGCGCCTCGCTGATCACCGGGTCCGGGATCCGGTCCATGACCTGCGACTCCGCGGAGGGCAGCCCCCCGGAGGTGTGGGAGGCGGCGCTGGCGAGCTGCCAGTCCTCGATGTCCGAGGTGTGCGCGCAGCGCGGCTCCAGCTGCTGCTTGCGGCAGTCGGTGAGGAAGGCGTTGGTGAGGATCCGCAGCAGCCAGGCCCGCAGGTTGGTGCCGGGCCGGAACTGGTGGAAGCTGCGGTAGGCCCTGGCGTACGTCTCCTGGACCAGGTCCTCCGCGTCGGGCGGGTTGCGGGTCAGCCGCATGGCGTGGGCGTACAGCAGGGTTCGGTAGCCGACGGCATCGCGCTCGAAGCGAGTCGAGCGCTGCTCGTCCGTCTCTGCGGCGGGGACCGTGGTCGTGTCCGTCATGGGGGTTCTTGCGCTCCTGTACGCCCGCCGTACCACGGGAGTACAGGTGGATACGGCGGAGGACTGTGTGGGTACGCACAGGCTACATATCTAGCGTTCGTTTTTCTTCGGTACGGTGAACATCCGCGCCGGTCTTGGCACGTCGGGCTGTGGCGGCGCCGCGAGGACCGGAGTGCGGACACGCAAAAGCGCCGGGCGCCGCCTTGCGGGCGCCCGGCGCTGACACGACTGCGGCGCTGCGGTTACCTGGCGGTCCACCCGCCGTCGACGGGCAGGGCCGTCCCCGTGACGAAGGAGGCCCGGCCGCTCAGGAGCCAGGCCGCGGCCTGTGCGACCTCGGCGGGCTCGGCCATCCGCTTCTGCATGGAACGGGAGGTGAAGGGCTCCTCCAGGGCGGGGATGTCGGCGAGCACCTCCTGCATGAGCTCGGTGAGGGTACTGCCGACCACCAGCGAGTTGACGCGGATGCCCTGGCCGCCGTATTCGTCGGCGGCGGCCTTCGTCAGCCCCACCACCGCGTGCTTGGCCGCGACGTAGGAGGCGGTGGCTCCCGTCGCGAGCACGGCGGCCACGCTGGCCGTGTTCACGATGGAGCCGCCCGAGCCGGCGGCGAGCATGGCGCGTATCTGGTGCTTCATGCAGTGCCAGACCCCGCGCAGGTTCACGTCGATGACCCGCTCGAAGACGGAGTCGTCGGTCTCGTGCAGGGGGGTGCCGGCCGTCGCCCAGCCCGCGTTGTTGAACGCCCCGTCCAGACGGCCGTAGGCCTCCACCGCGCCGGCCACGACGCGCTCGACGTCCCCGGAGTCGGTGACGTCCCCGGCCAGTACGGTCGCCCGGCCCCCGGCCTCGGCGATCTCCCGTGCCACTGCGGTCAGTTGGTCTTTCCTGCGCGCCATCAGGACGACGTCCGCGCCCTCTGCGGCGAAGAGCCGTGCAGCGGCGGCCCCGATGCCGCTGGATGCACCGGTGATCATGACAGCCTTGCCCCGGAGTAAACCCTCAACTCGCATGTTGCGCATTCAACCACGCGCTTTCGGGCCCCTCCGCATGATCCTTCTCACAAGGCGGCCGGCCCGTTCAGCCCACCCGCGACTCCGCCTTCCCGCGCTGCGGGTCGAGGTCGATGGCGGCCGCGACCGCGGCCGGGGCGAGGCCGGGGAGCAGGAACCTCCACATGCGGACCACCCGGTCCGTCAGGTCGGCCCGCCCGGACATCAGCTGCGAGTGCAGCTGGGTCCCGGTGCACGCACCGACGATGAACTCGGCCACTTCCGAGGGCTGGACCCCTTCCAGGAGCTCACCCCTGTCCACGGCCTCCTCCAGGCAGCCCTCCATGATCTCCTGCCAGTCGCGGAAGGAGGTGTCGTCGCGTACGCCCAGGGCCCGCTGCTCCACGGCGAGCTGCACGCCGGCGCGCAGCAGCAGGTCCGTGCGCAGCCGCCAGGACCACACCAGCGTGATGTCCACCAGCCGCTGCAGGCCCGCCGATCCGAGGTACGGGACGATCGTGTCGGGCTGCGCGTTCATGACGGCGCGGGCCAGCGCCTCCTTGTTGGGGAAGTGGAAGTAGACCGCTCCGAGCGTGACTCCGGCCCGTTGGGCCAGCGCTCTCATGGAGGTACCGCGGTAGCCGTGCTCTTCGAGCAGCGCCGCCGCCGCTCGGAGGATCTGGTCGCGCGTCTTGGCGGCGCGTTCCTGCTTCGGCTCGTGCATCGAGTATCTCCATCGACAAACAAAAAGAACACACGTTATTTTATGACTCTCGGTCCCCCCCACCGCCCGCGACTGAGGTTACAACGAGGCCTGCTCGCCGTACCTGGAGTGAATCAGTGATCAACATCCAGCCTGCGCAAGTCCGTTCCGCCGCCGCCCCGCACGCCCACTGCACCGTTCCCGACCAGCCGTTACGCCGACCCACCTCGGCGGAGGCCATCCAGCTCCTGGTGCACAAACGCAGACCGGCCGAGGTGCTCCTCACCGGCTTGCAGCGACGGGGATCCGACGACTTCACCGTCACCGCCCGCTGGCCCGATTCGCACGCCTTCTACGAGCGGTGCCTGGGCGCCTTCGATCCGCTGCTGTTCGCGGAGACGGTGCGCCAGAGCATCCCGTTCCTCTCCCACGTCGCCTACGACGTCCCGCTCGGACACCAGTTGATCTGGGAGTACTTCACCTACAGCGTCGACCCGGCCGCCCTGCGGATCCAGCACCGCCCGGCCGTCGTCGAACTGCGCATCACCTGCTCGGACATCGTCCGGCGCGCCGCCCGCATGGCCGCGATCACCATGGACGTCACGGCGTTCGCGGGCGGCAGGGAGCTCGGCTCCGCGCGCGCCCGGTTCACCAGCAACCCGCCCGCCATCTACAAGCGCCTGCGCGCCCGGTACGCGGACCCGCTCACCGCCATGGCCGCGGCCCGGCCGGTGCCTCCCCCGATACCCGCAGCCTCCGTGGGGCGCCTGCGGCAGGCGGACGTGGTGCTGTCGGTCGCGGAGGCCCCCGCGCGTTGGCTGCTGCGCAGTGACACCTCGCATCCTGTCCTCTTCGACCACCCGGTGGACCACGTACCGGGCATGCTGCTGCTGGAGGCGGCCCGCCAGGCCGCGCTGGTCCGCGTCGGCCCGCGGCGTGCGCTGCCCGTCGCGTTCGACTCGACGTTCTTCCAGTACGTGGAGTTCGACGCCCCGTGCCGGATCGCGGCGGAGCCGACGCTGCCCGACCACCGGGGCCGGCCGCGCGTCGACGTCGTCGCGCTGCAGCGAGGGGGGATCGCCTTCTCGTGCATCGTGACCCTCGAACCGCAGGGAGCCGGCGCCTACGACACCGAGCCGGCGGGCGTGTGACGCGGACCCGGCGGTCCGGCCCGCCGGTGACGCGGGCCCCGGCCCGGCACCCGCGAGCCGCGTGGGAGCCGGGCCGTCGACCGCCCGGGCCTCAGAGGTGAGGGGCGATCAGGGACGGCAGCCGGCGCATGTCGGTGAAGACCACCGTTCCGGGCAGCGCCAGCCGTGCGGCGGGCGTGAGGCCTCCCGCGTAGCCGAAGCCGCGCATTCCGGCGGCGCCGGCGGCCTGGATGCCGAAGCGGCTGTCCTCGACGACCGCGCACCGGGCCGGGTCCACCCCCAGGGAGCGGGCGGCGTGCAGGAACAGGTCGGGGGCGGGCTTTCCGTGCTCGACCTCGTGGGCGCTGAAGATGCGGCCGGCGAACCGGTCGTACAGTCCGACCCGGCCCAGGGTGTGCCGCATCTTGTCGTGGCTGCCGCTGGAGGCGATGCACCACTGCTGCGGTCCGAGGCCCGCGGCACGGAGGCCGTCGAGGGCCTCCGTTATGCCGTCGACCGCCTGCAGGCCGGAGTCGACCGCCTCGGCGTGCAGCGTACGGAAGCGCTCGTCCCAGACGCGGGCGGTGCCGGCGCCCAGCCGGGCGGCGATCTGCTCGCCGATGGAGGTGGTGGAGCGGCCCACGAAGCGCTCCAAGACCTCGTCCTCGGTCAGCGGCCAGCCCAGCTCCGCGCCGAGGGCGACGTGCGTGCGGACGGCGATGGGCTCGCTGTCGACGAGGACCCCGTCGCAGTCGAAGATGACGAGTTCGACCGGCTCGGCGGACTCGGCCTCGGTCCCGGTCTCGCGGGCGCGCGGTGCCTCGGCGGCCCGGGCGGAGGCCGTGGGCACGGCGGTCGTGGTCATCGTGTCGTGCCTTCCGTGGGAGGGGCTCGGGGACAAGATCACACAACGGGTCAGGGGCGGACAAGCAGCGAAAACGGTTCCCGGAGTGCTCCCGGGGCCTCGCCCCGTCCTCGCCCCGCGGACCCGGCCGGGAAAGACGTGAGTACCGTCTGTGCATGCACATCGATGAGCTGGGCGCGCCGCAGCGGGGGCATGTCCTTCTGATAGCGGGGGATGCCGCCGTGCGGCGGCGGGCCGTGCAGGTGGCGCCGAGTGCCAATGTGGCGGCGGTGGCGGCGGTGCCGCCCGCGGTGCTGCTGGGCAGTCAGGTGCCCAGCGACACCACCTATCTGGACGGGGCCCGTGATCCGCACACCGTGCTGCTGCGGTTGCGGGCGGCCGCCGCCACCTCCGGGCCGCTGCTGGTGTACCTGTCGGGGCGGCTCACGCTCGACCGGCGCGGGCGGCACCTGCATCTGGCGCTCGCGGGGACCACCGCGTCGTCGGTGCGCTATACGGCGTTCCCGTGGGAGTGGCTGGGGACCGAGCTGCGGGCGCGGTCGGCCGGGCTGACCACGGTGGTGCTCGACCTGGTCGCCGACAAGAGTGCGTGGCCGGTGCTGCACGAGTACGGGAGCCTGCCCGGTTCGCCGTCCGCCGAGGTGTACGGGGTGGTCGTGCCGCCCGCGTTCGCCGGCGGGCCCGACGGCGTGAGCCCGTACACGCGGCACTGGGTGGACCAGTTGCGGCGCGGCCCGCACCGGCCCGGCAACGTACAGGTGCACGCCTTCGCGGTGGGGGCGGCCGCGCTGCCGCCGGGCACGCTGGTGCTGCCGGCCACGCGCGCGCTCAGTGACCGGCCCGCGCAGCCGCACGCGCAGCCGCACGCGCAGTCGCAGTCGCAGTCGCAGTCGCAGTCGCAGTCGGCCGAGGATCCGCGGCCGCACATCCACGCCCTGGCCTCCGTGGGCCGCCACGAGGAGGCGGCCGCGCTCGCCCGGGCCTGGGAGCAGCACGCGCTGCGGGCCTGCGGGCCGGGCTCGTCGGAGGCGGCCCACTGGGCGGAGATCCGCGCCGACCTCGCCCGGATGGCCGGCGACTACCGGCTGGCGACCCGGCTGTGGATCCGGGCCGGGACGACCCGCCTGGAGCGGCACGCGCCGGACGCCCCGGAGGTGCTGGCCGCCGGGGCGGGGGCGCTGTACTGCTGGACACAGCTCAAGGACCAGGCCGCGGCGCGGGAGGCCGGGCCCGAACTGCTGCGCCTGCTCGGCGCGCTGCCGTCGCTGGAGCCGCGGCTGTTGCACCTGACGCAGCAGCGGCTCCAGGTGCTGAACTCGGTGGCCGGGCGGCACTGATCCGCGGCTCCCGGCCCGATGTGCGAGTCGGGCCGGGCCGCACGTCGGGCCAGGGAGGCGGTGTCCGGCGGATCGCGGCCGGACACCCCCTGCCGCCGCGGGTGAAATCGTCAGGATCGAAGCCCGTCAGCCGGTGAAGTCCGTCAGGTCGAGGGTGCGCAGGCGCTCCGGGTCGGCGACCACGTCGATCGCGGTGATGCGCCCCGCCGTAACCGTGAAGGCCATGACCGACAGCGGGTGGCCGTCGGCGATGACGACGACTCCGGCCGCGCCGTTGACCAGGGCCGGGCGGACGAACGGACTCAGGCGGCTGAAGGTGAGGGCCTGCGAGGCCACCGTGGAGGCGCCGTTCAGGACGACGGTGTGGCGGGCGCGTGCGACGCCGCCGTCGGAGCGCAGGACGACATCGGGGTCGAGGACGGCGACGAGGGCGTCGAACCGGCCGTCGCGGGAGGCGGCGAAGAAGGCGTCGACGACCTCGCGCTGGCGGGTGAGGTCGGGATCGGGCACCGGGGCCTGCCCCTGGACGCGGCGGCGGGCACGGCTCGCGAGCTGGCGGGTGGCCGCCGGCGTGCGGTCGATCAGCGGGGCGATCTCGTCGAACGGCACGGCGAACATGTCGTGCAGGACGAAGGCGATCCGCTCGGCGGGCTGGAGCGAGGCGAGCACCACCATCAGCGCCAGGCCGACCGAATCGGCCAGCAGCGCCTCGGCTTCGGGGTCGATGACGTCCTCGCGGGTCACGACCGGGTCGGGTATGCGGACTTCGAGGGGCTCCTCGCGGCGGGTCTCGCGCGAGCGCAGCATGTTCAGGCAGATCCGCGCCACGACCGTGGTCAGCCAGCCGGGCAGGTTCTCGATCTCGGCGGCGTCCGTGCGCTCCAGGCGCAGCCAGGCCTCCTGGACGGCGTCCTCAGCCTCGCCCAGGGAGCCGAGCATCCGGTAGGCGACGGCGCGCAGCCTGGTCCTCTCCTGCTCGAAGCGGTCGGTCGGCCATGAGCTCTCGTACACCGGTCACGTCCTTTCGTGCGGGAGTTCCGCGCCGTGATCATGACGGGCTCCCCGGCCCGTGTCAGCCGGCCGGGGTGGCCGCGAGCGGGCGGACGCGGGTGAGCATCAGGTGCAGGAACTGCTCGGGGCGGCGGAACGAGGCGAAGTGGCTCGCGTCCTCGATCAGGGCGAACTCCTTGACGGGGGCCTCGACCTCGTCGAAGAACCGCCGGGCGCGGTCGGCCGGGGTGATGACGTCGCGGTCGCCCTGGAAGACGAAGAACGGGATCTCGAAGCGGGTGCCGTCGGCGCGGTCGTCGAACGCGGCCGTCTCGGGGGTGAGCACGCCGGAGAACTTCATGGCCGCGAAGTACTGCCCGATCTCGCGCAGGGTGTGCAGCGGCGAGAACCACAGGGACCGCAGCACGACGCGCTTGAGGGTGTCGAGCGTGAAGGGGTCGCTCGCCACGGTCAGTTTGTCGTACGCGGCCCGCTGTGCGGCGCTCCAGTGGCGGGCGTCGGGACCCATCCGCTCCACGGCCGCGGCGTCCTTGTGCCGTCCGGTGGCGCGCAGGCGGGCGAGGAGGGCCGCGTGGGCCGAGGTGTCGCGGCCTGCGTCCAGGACGTTCTGGTCGGTGCCGACGTAGGCCGCGTACAGCTCGGGGTGGTTGCGGGCAAGGCGCAGGCCGAAGACGCTGCCCAGGGAGCTGGCGACCAGGACGAGCCGGTCGGTGCCGAGGCGTTCGCGGGCGTACCGGGTGACCTCGACGGCGTCCTCGTACAGCCGGGCGAAGGTCATCTCGCCCTGCCCTCCGGGCCCGGAGCGGCCGAAGGTCTTGCCCGCACCGCGCATGTCCCAGCGCACGATCGTGAAGTGCTTCTCCCACGGCCGGGTGAGCGCGCCGTAGAGGGAGTGGGAGGCGCCGGGGCCGCCGTGGATTTCGAGCACCACCGGGTTGGCGAGGTCCTCGCCGCGGATCGAGATCCACTGGTCGATGCCGCCGATCCGGACGAAGCGCTGCTCGTCGATGCCGGACGGGTTGTCGATGCGCAGGAGGCGGGCATTGCGGCCGCGGCACAGGGCGCGGTGGCCGAGCAGGGCGGCGGCGGGTGCGGTGAGCAGGGCGGCGCCGGCGGTGAGGACGGTGGCGAGCATGGAGGACCCCCGGGTTTCTGTGTATCACGTAAGCGATTTCGTTTATGTTATACACAGTTAGGCGACGGGTCGTCAACGATGCGAGGAGCGGGGCCTCATGGCCAGGAGCAAGGACGAGAAGCGTGATCCGGCGGTGAGCCTGGCGCTGCTGTGGGGCGAGCAGGCGCAGCCCCGACGCGGGCCCAAGCCCTCGCTGAGCATCGACCGGATCGTGGACAGCGCCCTCGGCATCGCCGATGCGGAGGGGCTGGACGCGCTGTCCATGCAGAGCGTCGGCGCACGCCTGGGGGTGACCACCATGGCGCTGTACCGCTACGTGCCGGGCAAGGCCGAACTGCTCGACCTGATGGTGGACGCCGCCTTCGGCCCGGCTCCCGCCGTCGACGGGGTGCCGGGGGGCTGGCGGCCGCAGCTGGAGGCGTGGGCGCGCGCGTGCTGGGAGCAGTACCGGCGCCGGCCGTGGATGGTGGTCGCCACCGGGATGCGCAGACAGCTGATGGGGCCCCGCCAGCTGGCCTGGCTGGACTCGGCTTTGGGCGCACTGGCGGGAACGGGGCTGTCCTTCGCGCAGCAGCACGAGGTCTTCCTGCTGCTCATCGGGCACATCCGCAGCCTCGCGCAGCAGCGCGCCGACGATGACGCGGAGGGCCGGGAGGAGTGGGACCGGCTCACGGCGCAGGTGCTGGAACGGCACGGCGCGCGCTTCCCGGCGCTGAGCTCGGCCATCGCGGGCGGGGCCTTCGCCCCGCCCGGGGGCGATCCGCTGGACTTCGGGCTGGAGCGGATCCTGGACGGGGTCGCGGTGCTGGTCGAGCAGAGCTAGTGCTGTGACCGGAAAGGTCCACCGGGTCGCGCCGCCCGGGTCGTGCCAGGTCGTCCCGGCCGCCGACCGGGCCCGGACGCGGCGGCGCCGGGCCCCCTGGCGGGGCCCGGCGCTGGGGCGTCAGCGGCGTTGACGGGGTGGCAGCGTTAACGGCGTTAACGCCGTTAACGCTGCCGTCAGCGGCGTCGACGCTTCGGCAGTCAGGCGTTTCAGCGGCTTCGGCGGCCGGTCAGGGCCGGCGCCAGGTGCCGGTCGTGCGGAACGCGTCCGCCGGGGTGCGGTCCCAGCCCGCGCGGCCCTTGCGGGGCGGCTGTTCGGGCTCGGCCTCGGGCGCACCGGCCAGCAGGGCCGTGAGGACCGCCATGACGGCGGCCGTCTCCTCCGCGTCGGGGTTGCCGCCCGTGATCCGCCAGGTCTGCGGCGGCGCCCCGCCCTCCGCGGCCGTCATACCGGCGGGTTGCCGTGCTTGCGCGACGGCAGGTCGGCGTACTTGGTACGGAGCATGCCGAGCGCGCCCACGAGCACCGAGCGGGTCTCGGCCGGGTCGATCACGTCGTCCACCAGGCCGCGTTCGGCGGCGTAGTACGGGTGCATCAGCTCCGTCGTGTACTCCTTGATCTTCTGTGCGCGCATCGCGTCGGGGTCGTCGGCCGCGGCGATCTCCCGGCGGAAGATGACGTTCGCCGCGCCCTCCGCGCCCATGACCGCGATCTCGTTGGTGGGCCAGGCCAGCGCCAGGTCCGCCCCGATGGAGCGGGAGTCCATGACGATGTACGCGCCGCCGTACGCCTTGCGCAGGACGAGGGAGATGCGCGGGACGGTGGCGTTGCAGTACGCGTAAAGCAGCTTCGCGCCGTGGCGGATGATGCCGCCGTGCTCCTGGTCCACGCCGGGCAGGAAGCCGGGGACGTCGACGAGGGTGACCAGCGGGATGTTGAAGGCGTCGCAGAACTGCACGAAGCGGGCCGCCTTCTCGCTCGCGTGGATGTCGAGCACCCCGGCGAGGCTGGCGGGCTGGTTGGCGACGAAGCCGGTGACGTGTCCGTCCATCCGGGCGAGCGCGCACACCACGTTGGTCGCCCACGCGGGCTGGACCTCGAAGTACTCGCCGTCGTCGACGACCTCCTCGATGACCTTGCGGATGTCGTACGCCTGCTGCGGGTTGACGGGGACGATGCCGGTCAGCGCCTCGGTGCGCCGGTCCACCGGGTCGTTGGTGAACTCACGGGGCGGGGTCTCGCGGTTGTTGGCCGGCAGCAGCGACAGCAGGTGCCGGACGTCCTCCAGGCAGCTCTGCTCGTCGTCGTAGGCGAAGGCGGCCACCCCGGAGGTCGCGGCGTGGACGTCGGCGCCGCCGAGGCCGTTCTGGGAGATCTCCTCGCCGGTGACGGCGCGGACGACGTCGGGGCCGGTGATGAACATCTGCGAGGTCTCGCGGACCATGAAGACGAAGTCGGTCAGGGCCGGGCTGTACGCGGCGCCGCCCGCGCACGGGCCGAGCATCACGGAGATCTGCGGGATGACCCCGGAGGCGCGGGTGTTGCGCTGGAAGATGCCGCCGTACCCGGCGAGCGCCGAGACGCCCTCCTGGATACGGGCGCCCGCGCCGTCGTTGAGGGAGACCAGGGGGGCGCCGGCCGACTCGGCCAGGTCCATCACCTTGTGGATCTTCTCGGCGTGCGCTTCGCCGAGCGCGCCGCCGAAGATGCGGAAGTCGTGGGCGTAGACGAAGACGGTACGGCCGTCCACGGTGCCCCAGCCGGTGACCACGCCGTCGGTGTAGGGGCGCTTGTCCTCCAGTCCGAAACCGCTCGCGCGGTGTCTGCGCAGCGCCTCGATCTCGTGGAACGAGCCCTCGTCCAGCAGGAGGTCGATGCGCTCGCGGGCGGTGAGCTTGCCCTTGTCGTGCTGACGCTGCGTGGCCCGCTCATCCGGTCCGGCGACGGCCTGCGCCTTGATGTCGGCCAGTTCCGCGGCACGGTCCAGGACCGGTATGAGGGGCGCGTCGATGATGGTCATGTGGATCCTCCAGGTCTGAGGCCGGATTGCAGCCACCGTCGCGGGCGGGGCTCAAGATGTCGTCGAAGTCCGCTGGAACCCCCCGCGATACGGGGTCGGGACCGGGTCGTCGCGCGGGGCTCAGGACGTCGTGTGCAGGGTGAGGTGGCCGCGCCGGACGGGTTCCGGGCGGCGGTACGGGTCCTGCCGTACGGGCGGGCGGCCCACGGGGGCGGCTCCGGCCGCGGCGAGCACCCGTACCGCCGAGACGGCGGCGAACTTCCGCTCCTCGCGCACGATCTCGTGCAGTGCCTCGCGCAGGGCGGTCCCGAGGCGGTCGATGTCCTCGGCGGTGTTGTCGTAGTGGACGGAGGCGACGAGGGCCGTGGGCGCCTCGCGCCCTGCCGGGTGCAGCGGGTGCTCCTGCGCGACCGTCTTGCGTACGACGATCCCGCGCCGGGCCAGGGCGCGCCGGATCAGCGCGGCGGGCACCTCACCGTGGCGGAAGCCCACGATCCCGGCCTGCACCCGGCCCGCGGCGAGCAGTTCGATCCCCGGCGCCCGGGCGACGGTGCTGCGCAGGCGCGGCAGGAGCTCCGGGTGCGGGAGGGACATGGCCGCGGTGTGGTGGCCGAGCGCGGTGTGCAGGGCGGCGACGGCGGCCGGGGCCGGCGGCGCCGGGAACGCCTCGGCCGACCGGGGGCCCGCGTACGCGAAGCCGATGCCCTGCGGTCCGCGCAGGAACCTCCAGCCGTCCGCGGTGAGCAGGTCGCAGCCGATGCGCGCGGCGTCGACGGGCAGCCGGCCCACCGCGTGTGAGGCGTCGACCGCGTACAGGGCCCGGTGCGGGGCGAGGAGCCGGCCGACGGCCTCCACCGGGTTGACGGTTCCGCAGACCGCGGAGACGTGCACGACGGAGACGAGGGCGACGTCCTCGTCGATGTGCTCCAGCATCCACTCCAGGTCGAGGTCGCCGTCCGCGCGCAGCGGGACGACCTCCAGCCGGCAGCGGGTGCGCTCGCGCAGGGCGTACAGGGTGGTCAGGTGGGCCACGCCCTCGTGCGGGGTCGTCCAGATCCGGTCGCGCGGACCGAGGTCGAGGCGGGACACGTAGGCGTGGAAGGCGTCGGCCGCGCCGGCGGCCAGGGCGGTGCGGCCGGCCGGGACGCCGAGCAGGGCGCCCAGGCGCTCGTGGATCCCCGTGTGCAGGACGGCGCCGAGCTCCTCTTCCAGGGCGTGCGTCCCGAAGCGGTCGTCGCGGGCGGTGCAGTCGGCGAGGACGGACTGCACGGCGGCCGGCATCCGGCCGGTGCCCGCGGTGTCCAGGTGGGCCGTTCGCTGCCCTTGGTGCGTCGGCGCGTTCATCGAGGGGCCTCCCTCCGCTGTGGGGCCCGGCGGGTACCCGGCCCTGCTGTACCAAGAATTGCCAACTCGCTTGGCAAGACATTGCCCAACGCCGGGCCGCCTTGGCAATATCCGGGCAACCCCGCTCCGGCGAGGCTCAAGTCAGCGGGTTTCTGGCAACTTTTGGCAACTCGTATTGCCGTGCCCGCCGATTCAGGAAAGGCGCAGGTCAAGGCGGGTGTGATCGCTTCCGAATAGGGCGCGACGGGCCCTGTGTGCGGGTATTGGGCGCCGCCTCCAGGGAATCTTGAGCGATTTCCGAGTGAATCCCGAGGGGGGGTTGCCAATCTTCTGGCAGAGGACTTGCCAAGCCGAAACAAACAATTGCCACCGAGGAGTCACCATGAAGACCATCGCCCGCGCCGTCGCCACCGCCGCTCTCGTCTCCGCCGCCGTTCTCACTGCGGGCGGTGTCGCCCAGGCCGACGGCGGACAGATCGACTGGCCGGTCGCCCCCCGCACCTCCGCCGCCCCGGCGGGCGCCCAGATCGACTGGCCGGTCGCCCCGGGCACCTCCACCGGCCCGGCCGCCGGGCAGATCGACTGGCCGTAACCGGCGCCGTTCCTCCTGCGCCGTTCCTCGTGCGCCGGGCGGTACGCCGGGTGGCTCGCCGGGCGGGCTCATCCAGGCCCGCCGTGCTCGGGGAGCGAGAAGGGGTCCACGGCGGCTCTAGCGGGATGCGGCACGGTGCAGGGGCACCACGTCGCCCGTCCCGGAAGGAAGTCCACCGATGGCCCACGCACCGTGGAACGCGAAGTTCGAGAACCTCCTGCGCCAGGGACTTCCCGGACTGGGCCGGGGCGAGGCGCCGGCCGCGGACGTTCCGATGGAGGCGTACGGCCTGGACTCCATGGCGCTCATCGGCATCGTCAGCAGCCTGGAGTCGGCGTTCCGCGTCAGCCTCGCCGGCCAGGTGGTGATCCCCGTCCGCACCCTGACCGCCGGTCAGCTCTGGGGCATCCTGTCCGCCGCCCTCCATCCGGTGTGGGCCGACGACCGCCGCGCCGAACCGGTCGGCGGCATCCGCAGCGCCTCCCCGTGGGCCGTCGCCTGACGAACGGCCCGTACAACCGTTGAAGCCCCCGCCGTCGGCGGGGGCTTCGGTCGTTTCCGCTGTCCGTACCGCTCCGGGCGGAGCGGGTCAGAGGCTGGAGATGTGGGACAGGACGGTGCGCGAGGTGGCGGGGGCTTCGTCGGACTCGGCCTGAGCGGAGACCTCGGGGGCCTCGCCGCGGTCGGGCTTCGGTTGGGGGATGCGTGTGCCCATGGTCGGCCTCCACGGTGGCAGGGAACGGGGGACCAGCGTGCCAGGGCCGCCTCGCAGCGGCCTCGAACGCCCCGGGCGCCGCGGGCGGACCCCCGGGTCCGCGGTCCGGGGTGCGGGCCCGCGGCCGGTACGCGGAGCCGCCTCTCGTGCGGGGTCGCGGGTCCTGCGCATGCCTGCGGGGCGGGTGCCGGGCCGGACCTCGTACGTGAGGGCGCGGGCCGTACGCGGGGCGGCCCGGCGCCTCTTGCCCGAAGCCGCCGACCGGGCGGCGTGCGGGCCGCGCCCCATACGCGGGGGCCTGGCCTCTGGCCCGTACGCGGAGTCACGGCCCTGCCCATGCCGGGCCGAGCGCCGGGCCCGCCTGTACGCGGGGACGCGGGTCCTGCGCACGCCCGGCCGGAGCCTTTGCGCAAGACCGCCGCACCCGTACGCGCGTCCGGAGTGCCGGGCCGCCGCGGGTCCGCGCCCCTGCGCATGCCCGCGGGCCCACAGGTCGGGTGCCGAACCCCCGTTCGGGGGGCAGGTCCTGCGCACGCCAGGCCGGGCGCCTCTTGCCCCAGGCCGCCTGCCCGGCGGCGCCTCCTATCGGTGGCCGCTGCCACGTCCGCGGGCGCGGGGCCGCCGACCGGGCGGCATGCGGGCTCCCCAAACGCCGGGCCGGGGCCGGGCGCGAGGCCGCCGCCACGAACGCGTGCCCGCGGGCCCACGGTCCGGGCGCCCCCCCGTTCGGGGGGCAGGTCCTGCGCACGCCAGCCTGGGCGCCTCTTGCCCCAGGCGCCTGCCCTGCGCCTCTTACTGGGAGCCGCCGCCACGCACGCGGGCGCGGACGCCGGGCCGCCGCCCGTACGCCGGGCAGCCCAGCGCCTCTTGCCGGGGCCGCCGACAAGGCGGCGTGCGGGGCCGCGGCCCGCACGCGGGGCCGGGCGCCGTGTACGCGGGCGCGGACGCCGGGCCGCCGGCCGTACGCGGGACAGCCCAGCGCCCCTTGCCGGGCCGCCGACCGGGCAGCATGCGGGGCCCCGCCCCGGACGCGGGGTCGGGCGCCGGGCACTGGGCCGCGCCCCCGTACGCGGGGCGCGGCCCTGCGCATGTCCGGTAGCGCCGCTTGCCCAGGGCGGCGTGCGTGGGGTCCGGGCAGGTGGCGGTGGGGGGCGGCGAGGTCGAGTGAATCTCCAGCGGTTCGAGACAGAGCCTCAGTTTCCGCTTGCCAGCATCTAGGCAAGGTTTTGCCAAACAAGCCGAGCCGCTGTCGAAGGAGCGAGCCCTGATGTCAATCTCCGGCCTCATCGAGCAGCACGTCCTCGCGCGGCCCGAGGCCATCGCCCTCACCTACGGCGCCCCCGGCGCAGGAGGGACCTCCCTCGGCTACCGGGAGCTCAGCCTCGCGGCCAACCGGCTCGCCGCCCATCTCATCGCCCGCGGTGTCCGCCCCGGTGACCGGGTGGCGACCGTGCTGCCGGCCGGCCCCGAGCTGGTGACGGCCTGGCTCGCGGTCCTGCGGGCCGGCGCCTCGTACGTGGCGCTCGACCCCGGCGCCCGCCCCGGTCTGCCGGGCGGCCCCGTGCGCGCCGTGGTGGCCTCCGGGCGGCGGGCCGCCGCGTACGCGGGCCTGGGCGCCGAGGTCGTCGCCCTCGACGCCGAGGCCGCGCAGATCGCCGCCCGGCCCGGGGCCCTGCCCGGCGTGGCGGCCGAGGCGCAGGAGTCGGCGTACCTCCGCGAGGTGTTCGCCCTGGCCGGGCCGGACGGTCCGCTGCGGGTGCGGCCCGGCGAAGGGGTGGGGCAGGTCGCCGCTCCCGACGAGGACACCGCCTCCCTGGAGGTCTGGGCGGCCCTGACGGCCGGGGCCCGGCTGGTGGGGCTGGACGCGGACACCGTCGCCGACCCGGGGCGGCTGGCGGCGGCCTTGCGGGAGGGGGAGGTGAGCGTCCTGCTCCTGCCCGGCGCGGACTTCGAGCGGACCGCCCGCGAACGGCCGGCGGCCTTCGACCCGCTGCACACCCTCGCCTTCGGCGGTCCGACGGCCTGCGACCCGCAGCTGCTGCGGCAGGTCGTGCACCGCGCCGGCTCCGCGCCCCGGCTGCTGCACCTGTACGGGACCCCGGCCGCCTGGCACGAGGCGGCCGCACCCGGCGCGGTCTGTGCGGGGGCCCCGGCCGCGACGCCGCCGGGCACGCCGGTCCAGGAGATCGTGCGGGACCTCTTCGCGGAGGCGGCCGGCGTACCGCGCAGCGCGGTGCACGCGGACAGCGACTTCTTCCGCCTCGGCGGCGGCCCGGCGGCCGCGGCCCGCCTGCTGGCGCGGACCCGCGAGGTGCTGGACGCCGACCCGGGCGGCGGGGCCCTCGGCCGGGCCCCCACCCCGGCCCTGTTCGCCGCGCTGGTCGGGGACGGCCCCGCGGCCGCCACCGGACCGGGGCGGGCTGCCGCGGCCGGCAGCGCCGTACTGCCCCTGCGGCTGCGCGGCCCGCTGGACACGGACGCCCTGGACGAGGCCTTGAAGGACCTGGGCCGCCGTCACGAGGCGCTGCGCAACAGCCGGCTGGGCTCGGCCGGCACCCGGCTGCGGTCCCTGGCCGCGGCCGAGCACCTGCTGGAGCTGACGCTGCCGGGCGATGCGGTGGACCTGTGGTCGCACGCACCGCTGGCCGCCGAACTGGCCCTGGCCTACGGGGCGCGGGCCCGCGGGGACGCCCCGCGCTGGCCGACGGCCGCGCCGCAGGGTGCGCAGCGGGCCCTGTTCGGGGACGCCGAGCCCACCGCGGTCCCGGGCAGCGGCCCGTACGCGGGTGATGCGGAGGCCGGGCACCTGGCCTTCGCGCTCGACGCCGGCCTGCACGCGCAGCTCGCCGCGCTGGCCGCCGAGCAGGGGGTGACCCTCTTCATGCTCGTGCACGCCGCGCTCGCGGCGCTGCTCACGCGCCTCGGCACGGGTCCCGTGGTCACGGTGGCCGCGCCGGTCCCGGCCCGTGACAGCGCTGCCCTGCGCCGGGCCGTCGGACCGTACGGGCGGGTGCTGGCCCTGTCCGTGGACGCCTCCGGCGATCCCGCCTTCACCGAGCTGCTGCGGCGGGTGCGCGCCGCGGACCTCGCGGCGTACCGGGACGGGGAGGCGGCCCTGGCGCTGCCCGGCGGGGTCGCGCTGACCGTGCTGCAGGAGACGGCCGGCGTCTTCGCGGCCGGCGCGCTGACGGTGGAGGCCGCCGAGCCCCGCCTGCCCTCGCCCACGGCGTCCCTGGGCCTGACCTTGACCGAGCGTCACGACCCGGAGGGGGAGCCCGCGGGGATCGCCGGGGCGGCGGCCTTCCCGTACGAGGCGATCGGCGAGGCCGCCGCCGCCTCGCTCACGCGCCAGCTGGTCGCGGTGCTGGAGGCGGCCGTCGAGACCCCGGACAGCGCACTGAGCCGGCTGCGGCTGCTGCCCGGCGCGGAGCCGGTGGACGCCGTCGGCCTGTGGAGCGGTGTCGGGCGGGAGCTGCCGACCGTACCCGCGCAGAGCGTGGCCTCGCTCTTCGCGGAGCAGGTGGCCCGCACCCCGGGGGCGGCCGCCCTGGGCGGCATGGACTACGCCGAACTGGACGCCCGCTCCGACCTGTTGGCGCACGTCCTGCTCGAACACGAGGCGGGGCCCGGCACCTGCGTGGTCACCGCCATCGCCTCCCCGACCGGCTTCGCCGTCGCCGCGCTCGCCGTGGCCAAGGCGGGCGCCGCGTGCATGCCGCTGGATCCGGCGCTCGGGCTGCCCGCCGCGGTGTGGCCGGCGGTCCTGCTGCTCGACGAGGCCGCGGACAGGGTGCTGGCGCCGGTGCCCCGGGCGGTCCGGCTGGTGCGCGCCGCGGCCGCCGACCAGCTGCCGGCGGGCAGCAGCTGGCCGGTCCGCGCGGCCGACCGTACGCGGCCGCTCGACCCCGACGCCCCGGTGCTGCTGGCGCACACCGCCCACGCGACGATCCCGACCGCCGCGACCATCGCGATCGGCGGGGAACGGCTCAGCGCCGCCGCGGCCGGCCCGGGGCCTGCTGCCGACGCCGCCTGGCTGGTGCCCGGTTACCCGGACGCGGAGGCCGCGCTCGGGCTGCTGCGTGCGCTCGTCGGCGGCGCCCGGGTGCACCTGCCCGGCCCGGCCCTCACCCACGGCGCCCCGCACGAGGTGCTCCAGTGGCTGCGCGAGCAGGGCGCCTCGGTGGTGCTCGGCCCGGCGGACGACGTGCTGGTGGCGCTCGCCCGGGCGCAGGACACGGCGCTGACCGTCAGCAGCGGCTGGCCCGAGGGGCGGCTGCTGGTCGAGCGGACGCCGGGCGGCCGCACCCGACCCGCTCCCGGCTACCGGGCCTACGTGCTCGATGCGCAGCTGCGGCCGGTCGCGGCCGGGGCGGTGGGCGCGCTGTACATCGGCGGGGTGGGCGTGGCCCAGGGGTACGCGGGTCTGCCCGGCGCGACCGGCGAGCGCTTCCTGCCCGACCCGCTCGCGGGGCCGGGGGACGCGGCGGCCCGTATGTGGCGCACCGGGCACGCCGCCCGCGTGGACGAGGACGGCAGCCTGCACGTCCTGGACCACCCGTGCGCCGACGACCCGTTCGCGGACGAGTTCGCCACCTTCGTGGTCGTCGCGGACGGCGCCGGGCACCGGGCGCTGTGGCCGGCCCGCGTCCCCCTCGTGGCCGGCTGGCACGAGACGCACTCCGAGGACGTGTACGAGCTCTGCCTCGACCACCTCAACGACCACCTGAACGACCGCTTCTGAAACCCTCCCGCCCGGCCTCCGACCCCGGCCGCGCCCGCCTTCGCCCACGACTTCCGAGGAGCCCGTCATGACCGTCATGACCCCCCTGAGCATCGTGACCGCACCGGCCGCCCCGCACTCCGCCCCCGGCTCCGCCCCGGGTCCGGCGCCCTCCGCCGTCCTGCTCGTGGAGAGCCCGCTGACCCCCTCCGCCGACCTCGCCCTGCGCCGGGACGGCGTCGAGGTCATGCTGCTGCGCTTCGACCACGACGCGGTCCACCTGAGCGCCGAGTACCTCGCGCGGACCGCCGACCTCCCCGTCTTCACCCTGGACACCTCCGCGCCGCTCATGGACGAGGCGGCCCGCTACCTGCGCTGGGTCAAGGGCACCAAGGGCCTTCCGCGGCCCCGGTTCCTCCACAACCCCGACGGGGAACTCCAGCAGACCGCGGGGGCCTTCGCCTCGCTGGTCGATCTGCCGCAGCTCTCGCCGGCCGCTCGGGAACTGGTCGAGGCGTAGTCGAGCTCCGCTTGAGTGATGATCCGAAGGGGCGATGAACTGCCCACTCCCAGTGCTTGAATGGGCCCCGTCAGGGGCGGTATCGGATCATCAGGGAGCGAGTGCGGAGATGCGGAAGTCGTACTACGCGGCACACGTCTACATGATCGTGGGAGTGATCTCCGGGCTGTACTACCGCGAGCTCACCAAGATCAATGACTTCGAGGGCGAGACCCAGCTCGCCGTGCTGCACACCCACCTGCTCGCGCTGGGCATGCTCGTGTTCCTCATCGTCCTCGGGCTGGACAAGGTATTCGGACTGTCCGGGACGAAGCAGTTCACCTACTTCTTCTGGTTCTACAACACGGGTCTGACGATCACCTGCGCGAGCATGCTCTACCGCGGCACCCAGACCGTGCTGGGCAACGAGGTCCCCGAACTCTTCTCGCTGGTCGGCGGCATCGGCCACATCGTCTTGACGGTCGGTCTGATCCTGCTGTTCGTGCTGCTCGGCAAGAAGCTGAAGGAGCCCGCGAACGCCGAGCCCGCCAAGCCCACCGAGCCGGAGCAGGTCAGGACCGCTGCCTGAGCGGTCCGGTCACCAGGCCGGTCAGGGCGGCGAGCCGCTCCTGGGCCGGCCCGGGGCGCAGCCGGCGGCCCCAGGACAGGGTGGCCAGGCCGTGCCAGGCGCTCCACAGCACCTCGGCCAGCACCTCCGGGTCGCGTTCGCCCGCGACGGGCCCGACCGCATCGCGGATCTCGGCGAAGGTGTCGAGCAGCGGCCGGGGGGTGTCGGGGCCGGCGTGTTCGAGCCCCACGTCGAGGGTGAGCATGGCCTGGTAGAGGACCGGCCCCCGGGCCGCGAAGTCGAGGTAGGTGCGGGCGACCGCGTCCAGTGCGGCGTGCGGGTCGGCGGCACCGAGGCGTGCGGCGCGCAGTTCGGCGGCGAGTTCGGCGAACCCTTCGAGGGCGACCGCGTGGACGATCGCGTCCTTGTTCTTGAAGTGCTGGTAGAGCACCGGCTGGCTGTACTCGATGCGTTCCGCGAGGCGCCGCGTGGTGACGGAGTCCCAGCCCTCGGCCTCGGCCATCTCGCGGGCCGTGGTGAGGATCAGCCGGCCTCGCTGGGCCTGCTCGCGGAGGCGGCGCTCTCGGGGAGTCATGCCGCCCACCTTAGCACTTTCGGCGAAATTTTAGTTAGCAGTGATAGAATCCTGCGCTTCGTCCGCCCCCCCCCGGTGAACACGCCGCCGGCGGACCTCAAGTGTCCTTCGAGGCACGGTCGGCAGCATGCGGGGCAAGACCGCCCACAGAGAGGGCCACCCCCATGCAGACCCCGACTCCCCTGGAGGAGCTGCTCGACCTGGCCGCGGACGCCCTGGGCCGCGACCGGCGCACGCTGCACGCCGCAGCCGCGGGTTCGCCGTTCGTCACGCTCGGGGGCGGACTGGGGCAGGCCATGCGGCTCCAGGCCCGCGCAGGTGAACGGCTCGGGCTCGCGCTCGACCTGTCCGGGCTGATGGGGCCCGTCCCGCTCGCCGACGTACTGGCGCGGGCCCTTCCCGTACCGCAGGCCCCCGTGCCGCTCCCGCTCCCGGGGCCGTCCGCGGCGCAGGACCTCCTGCCCTCCCAGTTGGCCGCGCTCACCGCCCAGCCGTACACCGGCGCCGCCGCCGTCCACCGCATGCTCTCCGCCGAGTTGGCCGGCCCCCTCGACATGGCCGCGCTGCGTACGGCGCTGAGCGCACTCGGCGCCCGGCACGAGGGGCTGCGGACCGCCTTCGCCTCCTCGGCGCGCGGCCCCGTACGCCGCGTCCTCGACGACTGGACGGTGCCGCTGATGTCGACGCCGCAGGCGTACGAGGGCGAAGAGGCCGTCTCCGCGGTGCAGTCGAGGATCGCCGCGGACGTGGACCGCCTGGTGGGCCACCCCGACCGGCCGCCGCTGGCCTTCGTCCTGAGCCGGCTGGCCGCCGACCGGCACCTGCTGACCTTCCTGTACCACGACGCCGTGGCCGACGCCTGGTCCGCGGCCCTGGTCTGGCGGGAGCTGCTCGCCGACTACGCCCGCGCGGTCCGCCGCCGTCCGCTGGACCTCGCGCCCGCACCCGGGCCCGACGCGGTCGCCGCCCGGGCCGCCGCACTGGACCGCTCGGGTGCACTGCGCGCGCTGACGGCCGAACGGGTCGGGCAACTGCGGGAGTTCCCCGAGGTGGTGGACCTGGCGGCGCCCGCGCGGCGGCCGGCCGTCTTCGACTTCCGGGGGGAGCGGCTGCTGTTCGGGCTCGACGCGCGGCTGCGCGACGCGGTCGACGCGACGGCCGCACGGGCCGGCGTGCCGCACACCGCGGTGGTGCTCGCCGCCTGGGCGCTGGCCGTGGGCCGACGCGCCGGTCGCGAGTGGCTGCTCGTGGGCGCCGAAATGCCGCGCCGCCCCACGGCGGCCCTGCTGCGCACGGTCGCACCGTGCACGGTGCACGTGCCGGTCTGCTGCGAACTGGAGGGCGGCACCGACTACTTCCTGCGCGGCATCGCCTGCGCGTTCAGCGAGGGGCTGCGCTACGCCGACCTCGACCCGGCGGCGCTGGCGAGGGAGCTCGGGGTGCGCGGCGACCGGTCGCGGACCGCCCTGACCCAGGTGGCCTTCGCGGCCCACGACGAGCTGCTCCCGGCGCGCCTGGAGGCGGGGCCGCTCACGGCGCGCTTCCACCACGGGCACCTGGGCGGAGCCACCGCGGACGCGGAGCTGGCCGTACTGGGCTGGCGGGAGGAGCCGCTGCTGTCCCTGGACTTCGCCTCCTCGGTGCTGACCCGCGCCGAGGCCGCGGGGCTGGCGCAGGAGGTGGCCGCGGCCCTGGAGGCCCTCGCGGCCGCCGGGCCCGCCGCCGCGGTCGAGGACCTGCTGCCCCCGCGGCTGGACCTGGCCCCCCTCGCACCGGTGCCCGTGTCGTAGGCCCGTACGACTCCCGTACGAGACCTGCGACGCCCGCAAGCCGACGGTCCCCCGCCGCACTCACCCACGCCACGCGGACGGGGGGCCGTCGTACGCCGGGGTTCGCCTGACGGCGGAGTTCGTCTGACGGCGGGGTTCGCCTGACGGCCGGGAAGCCGGCTCATCCGGTGCGCGCGACCGGGGAGGTGCGCGCACCGGATGCCGGTGACCCCGGGCGGCGGGGGACGTCCGCCCGGGAGCAGGAGGACCGGTGCGGGACGCCGGCCGGGGCCGCCCCGCACCTGCCGGGTCAGGCCGCGAAGGAGGGGAGCTTCGCGGCGACCTCGTCCGGGCCGGGCAGCGAGGCGATCTCCGCGGCGATCTTGCGGGCCGCCTCCCGGTAGCCGTCGTCGCCGAGGATGCGGCGGGCGTACTCCGTCACGGCCTCGGCCTTGAGGTCGAAGACCACCTCGCCGGCGCCCGCGGCGTGCACGGCACGGCCGTTGGCCGGGCCGTCGGCGCCCTGGGGCACGATGAGCTGCGGCAGCCCGGCCTCCAGCGTGGCCAGGGTGGTCCCGCTGCCACCGTGCTGGACGACGAGGGCGGCACGCGCGAGCACCTGCGACTGGGGCAGCCACGGCGCGGCGACGACGTTCTCGGGCAGTTCGCCGAGGTCCGCGATCTGCACCCGGAAGCCGGTGGCGACCAGGACCGGCAGGCCCAGCGGGGTGAGGCCGTCGATCACGGTGCGCAGGTTCTCGGCGGAGCCCAGGGCGGTGCCGAGGGTGAGGTACACGAACGGCTCGCCCGACCGGCCCAGCGCGCCGGGCAGTTCGCCCTCCTCCTTGAAGGAGACGGGGCGCTGCTCGATGCGCGGCAGGCCCGAGGAGAGCAGGGCCGGGTCCTGGAGGGAGGGCGGGCAGATGTCGATGAGGGTGTTGCCGAGGGTGAAGGCCTGCCCGTCGGGCACGCGGACGCCGAGCTCGGCGGCGGTGGCGAGCACCTCCTGCTGGAGGCGGGCCGCCTCGTGGTCCTGGGAGAGCACGCCGACGCCGTGCGCGACGGCGGGGATGCCGGCGAGCTGGGCGGCGAAGCCGGCCCCGGGGTTGAGCACCTCGTGGACGACCAGGTCGGGGCGCAGCCGTTCGAGGGCGGGGGCCAGGTCGGCGGCGACCCAGCGGGGCAGCACCGATCCGAACACCTTGATGTGCAGGTCGGCGAGCACCTCGGCCGGGACGTCCTGGGCGCCCACCTCGCCGCCGTGCTGCTCAAGGAAGGCTTGACCGCCCGCTGCTTCGATGAACGCCTCGGGCACCGAGCGGCCTGCGGTCACCGGCTCGAAGCCGGCCTCGCGCAGGGTCTGGTGGAACTGCTCGCCCGTGGCGAACGCGACCTCGTGGCCGGCTGCTCGCGCGGCCCCTGCCAAGGGAAGCAAGGGGAAGATGTGCCCGAAATTGCCCACGCTGGCGAAGAGGATTCTCATGAGCCTCAGCGTAGGGGCGCCGCCCACCCCTTGTCTAGTGCCGCTAGTAAACCTAGCATCGACAACCCATCTGTCGAGCCGTCGTACGGGGCATCTCCAGGCGTCCTCCAGCCACAGCCGATCACCCTCCCCCATCGTCGTCGTGCGGCCGACTGCCCCTGGGCACGCAGGAGAAGGCGAAGGAGTCCACTGATGACCATCACCCAGTTGGTGCCCCCCGGCATCGCGACGAGCCTCGGACAGCGCTTCGCGCTGTCGGCCGAGACCCTGGACAGCCCTGTGACGCCCAATGCGGTCTTCCGGGAGTGGTTCGCGCAGCAGCGCCGCACCAACCGCTACGACGTGCAGCGCATCCCCTTCTCCGAGCTGGTCGGCTGGCACTTCCAGGACTCCACCGGGAACCTGGTGCACGAGAGCGGCCGGTTCTTCTCCGTCGAAGGCCTGCGGGTGCGCACGGAGTGGCAGGGGCGGGGCGCCTCCTGGTCGCAGCCGATCATCAACCAGCCCGAGATCGGCATCCTGGGCATCGTGGTCAAGGAGTTCGACGGGGTCCTGCACTTCCTGATGCAGGCGAAGATGGAGCCCGGGAACATCGAGACGGTGGAGCTCTCCCCCACCGTGCAGGCCACGCGCAGCAACTACACCGGCGTGCACAAGGGCAACGCCGTCCACTACATCGAGTACTTCCGCCCGCCCCGGGTCAGCTCCAAGGTGCTCTACGACTCCCTCCAGTCGGAGCAGGGCTCCTGGTTCCTGCGCAAGCGCAACCGGAACATGGTGGTCGAGGCGATCGGCGACGTGCCGGAGCACGAGGACTTCGTCTGGCTGACCCTCGGCCAGATCCACCAGCTGCTGCAGCAGTCCAACCTCGTCAACATGGACGCCCGGACCGTGCTGTCGCTGATCCCCTCCTTCGCCGAGGACGGCCCGTCGCTGCACTCCACCGAGCACCTCCTGAACCGGCTCACCGAGATCAAGGCCATGCGGGAGCTGGTGCAGAGCACCATCCCGCTGTCCGACGTCGAGCAGTGGCAGCACACCGAGTACGAGATCGGGCACGAGAGCGGCCACCACTTCACCGTCATCGCGGCCTCCGTGGCGGCGGCGAACCGCGAGGTGACCAGCTGGACCCAGCCCCTCCTGGCCCCCGCCGAACAGGGGCTCGCGGCCTTCGTGGTCCGCCGGATCTGCGGGGTGCCCCACCTGCTGGCGCAGGCCCGGTCCGAGGCCGGCGTCCTGGACGTGGCCGAGCTCGGCCCCACCGTGCAGTGCCAGCCGGGCCGGGCCCTGACCCTGCCCGCGGCCCAGCAGCCGCGCTTCCTCGACCTGGTGCTGCGGGCGGGCCCGGGCCAGCTGCTGTACGACACGGTGCAGTCGGAGGAGGGAGGCCGCTTCCACCACGCCGGCAACCGCTATGCGCTCGTCGAGGTCGGGGAGGAGTTCCCGGTGGACGTGCCGGAGGAGTTCCTCTGGGTGACCCCGGGCCAGCTGACCGGCCTGCTGCGGCACAGCAACTACCTGAACATCGAGGCCAGGACCCTGCTGACCGGCCTCGGCGCGGTCTCGGCACTGAACGGGAGGTACGGACGGTGAGCACCGCGGGAGCCAACGGAGCCGTACGGATCGGCGTACTGGGCTGCGCCGACATCGCCGAGCGGCGGATGCTGCCCTCGATGCTGCGCCAGCCCCTGGTGGAGGTGGCGGCCGTCGCCAGCCGCCGGATCGAGCGGGCGCAGGACTTCGCCGCGAAGTTCGGCGGCGCCGCGGTGGCCGGCTACGAACGGCTGCTGGAGCGCGAGGACGTCGACGCGGTGTACATCCCGCTGCCGCCCGAACTGCACGTGGAGTGGACCCTGCGGGCGCTGGCCGCCGGCAAGCACGTGCTGTGCGAGAAGCCGTTCGCCGCCTCCCTGGCCGACGCGGAGAAGGCGGTGTCCTTCGCCCGCGAGAGCGGTCTGCTGCTGATGGAGAGCTTCATGTTCCTCCACCACTCGCAGCACGCCCGGGTGCGCGAGCTGGTCGCGGAGGGGCTGATCGGCGAGGTCCAGCTGTTCACCTCGGAGTTCGGGATCCCGCTGCGCCCGGGCGGGGAGCGCGCGAGCACCCTGCCGGAGGTGGCGGCGTACCCGATCCGCGCCGCCCGGCTCTTCCTCGGCGAGGGGCTGAGGGTGGCGGGCGCCCAGGTGCGCCCGGCGAGCCCGTACGGTCCGCAGCCCGCGGGCAGTGCGCTGCTTACGGCGCCCTCGGGGGTGGCGGCCCATCTCGCGTACGGGGTGGAGCACGGCTACCGCAGCGGGTACGGCCTGTGGGGCAGTGAGGGGCGGCTGCGCCTGGAGCGCGCGTTCAGCACCCCCGACGAGTTCACGCCGGTGCTCCAGGTCGAGCGCGGCGGCGTCACCAGCGAGATCCCGCTCGCCCGGGACCACCACTTCACCAACATCGCGGGGGTGTTCGCCCGGGCGGTGCTGGAGGGGGAGGACTTCACCCCGCACACCGAGGCGGTCCTCGCGCACGCCCGGCTCGTGGACGAGATCGAGCGCGCGGCACAGGGCTGAGGGGCGGGACGCGCCACGGCCCGGCGGGTACGCGGTACCCGCCGGGCCGTGGCGCGGAGCGTGGGGGGAAGGGGCCCGCTACTGGGCCTGGAGGGCGTAGAAATCGGCGCCGAGCTGGTGGAACATCCCGGCCACGTCCAGCTGGTCCCAGTGCTCGGCGAGCAGGCCGTCCTCGACGCGCCAGATGTCGATGGACTGGAAGTTCAGCGTGCGCCCGGTGGCCGGTATGCCGAAGAAGGTGCCCTGGTGGGTGCCGGAGTACTCCAGGCGGGCGGCGATCCGGTCCCCGTCGACGATCACGTCGTGGGCGACGGCCTTGACGTCCGGGAAGGCGTCGAAGATCTGCTGGAAGAAGGCGCGGTTCGCCTCGATGCCGTCGTCGACGATGGGGTTGTGGTCGATGTGTCCGGCCGCGGTGTGCTCGCCGATGGTGCTCACGTCATGACTGTTGATCATGTCAACGAAGAGCTGGACGAGTGCGCGGTGGTTCTCTGCCATGGGTGAGTGCCTCTCTGGGGGCTCGCATCACGGTGCTGATGTCGCTGGGCGGGCGCTGCCACCCCGAGGATCCGCACCCCCGGTCGAGCCCCCCTGGAAAACCCCCTGGGCCCGGTCCGCCCCCGACCCCGGCTCAAGTCGCCGCTCCTAGCGTCGGATGCCATGAAGGCACTCGTTCTCTCCGGTGGGGCCGGAACCCGCTTGCGCCCCCTCACCCACACGTCCGCCAAGCAGCTGGTGCCCGTCGCCAACAAGCCGGTGCTCTTCTACGGCCTGGAGGCCATCGCCGACGCCGGTATCACCGAGGTCGGCGTCGTCGTCGGCGACACCGCCGACGAGATCAGGCAGGCCGTCGGCGACGGCTCCAAGTTCGGCCTGCGGGTCACCTACATCCCGCAGGAGGCGCCGCTGGGCCTGGCGCACGCGGTGGTGATCGCCCGCGAGTTCCTCGGGGACGACGACTTCGTCATGTACCTCGGCGACAACTTCATCGTCGGCGGCATCCGCGAACTCGTCGACTCCTTCCGCGCCGAGCGGCCGGCGGCGCAGATCCTCCTCACCCAGGTCTCCGATCCCCGGGCGTTCGGCGTGGCCGAGCTCGGCGCCGACGGCCGGGTCGTGGGCCTGGAGGAGAAGCCGGAGGTGCCCAAGAGCGATCTGGCCCTGGTGGGGGTCTACCTCTTCACCGGCGCCGTGCACGAGGCGGTACGTGCCATCAAGCCGTCCTGGCGCGGCGAGCTGGAGATCACCCACGCCCTGCAGTGGCTGATCGACCGGCAGCACGACGTCCGCTCCACGACGATCTCGGGCTACTGGAAGGACACCGGGAACGTCACGGACATGCTGGAGGTCAACCGCTGCGTACTGGAGCTCGCCGAGCCCCGCAACCTCGGCGAGGTCGACGCGCAGAGCGAGATCATCGGCCGGGTGGTGATCGAGGAGGGCGCCTCGGTCACCGCCTCGCGCATCGTGGGCCCCGCCGTGATCGGCGCGGGCACCCGCGTCAGCGGCTCGTACATCGGCCCGTTCACCTCGATCTCCCGCGACTGCCGGATCACCGACAGCGAGATCGAGTTCTCCATCGTCCTGGACGGCTCCTCGCTCACCGGAACGAGCCGCGTGGAGGCCTCGATCATCGGACGCAACGTGGAGGTGACGCCCGCCCCGCGGGTGCCCGCCGCGCACCGGCTCGTACTCGGCGACCACAGCAAGGTGCAGATATCCTCATGACCACCACACGCATCCTCGTCACCGGCGGCGCCGGCTTCATCGGCTCCCACTACGTCCGCACGCTGCTGGGCCCCGAGGGGCCGGGCGACGTCGAGGTCACGGTCCTCGACAAGCTGACCTACGCCGGCAACCCCGCCAACCTGGACCCGGTCCGCGGGCACGCGGACTTCCGCTTCGTCCGGGGCGACATCTGCGACACCGTGCTCGTCGCCGGCCTGGTCGCCGAGCACGAGCAGATCGTGCACTTCGCCGCCGAGTCGCATGTGGACCGCTCCATCCTGGGCGCGGCCGAGTTCATCACCACCAACGTGCTGGGCACCCAGACCCTGCTCGACGCGGCGCTGCGCCGCCCCGGGGGCAGCGCCCGCTTCCTGCACGTCTCCACCGACGAGGTGTACGGCTCGGTGGCCGAGGGGTCCTGGCCCGAGACCGACCCGCTGCGGCCCAACTCCCCGTACGCGGCCTCCAAGGCGTCCTCCGACCTGGTGGCGCTGTCCTACCACCGCACCCACGGCCTGGACGTGCGGGTGACGCGCTGCTCGAACAACTACGGCCACCACCACTTCCCGGAGAAGGTCATCCCGCTGTTCGTGACCAACCTCCTCGACGGGCTGAACGTCCCGCTGTACGGGGACGGGCGCAACGTCCGCGACTGGCTGCACATCGACGACCACGTCCAGGGCATCGAGCTGGTCCGCGCGGGCGGCCGCCCGGGTGAGGTCTACAACATCGGCGGGGGCACCGAACTGACCAACCGGGAGCTGACCGCCCTGCTCCTGGACCTGGCCGGGGCGGGCTGGGACCGGGTGGAGCACGTGGCCGACCGGCTCGGCCACGACCTGCGCTATTCGGTGGACTGCACCAAGATCTCCACCGAGCTCGGCTACCGCCCGCGCAAGGACTTCGCCAAGGGCCTCGCGGAGACCTTCGAGTGGTACCGGGACAACCGGGCCTGGTGGGAGCCGCTCAAGCAGAGGGCCGCCCTGTGAGCAGATGGCTCGTGACCGGCGCGGAGAGCCTGCTCGGCCGGGATCTGTGCTCCGCGCTCGCCCGGGCCGGCGTCGAGGCCGTCGCCCTTCCCGGGGCGGAACTCGACGTACGCGACCGGCGGGCGGTGCGCGCGGCGATCGCCGTGCACCGGCCGCTGGTGGTGGTCAACGCGGCGGCCTTCACCGACCTCGACGCGGCGGAGAGCCACGAGACGCAGGCGCGGCACGTCAACGGTGCGGCGCCGCTGTACCTCGCGAACGCCTGCGGGGAGTTCGGGGTGCTGCTGTTGCACGTGTCCACGGACCACGTGTTCTCCGGCGATGCCCGCACGCCCTACGCGGAGGACGCCTGGCCCGCGCCCCGGACGGCGTACGGCAGGACCAGGCTGGAGGGCGAGCGGGCGGTGCTGCGGCTGCTGCCGTGGACCGGCTACGTGGTGCGCACCGCCTGGCTGTACGGGGAGGGCGGCGACAACTTCGTGCGCCGCCTGATCCGGCTGGAGCGGGAACGGGACTTCGTCGAGGTCGCCGACGACCGGCGCGGGCAGCCCACCTGGTGCGCCGATGCGGCCGACCGGATCACGGCGCTGGGGCAGGCCGCGCTGCGCGGGGCGGCGCCCGGCATCTACCACGCGACGAGCGGCGGCGAGTGCAGCCGGCTGGAGCTGGCGCGCGAGGTGTTCCGGCTGCTGGGCGCGGATCCGCGGCGGGTCCGGCCGGCGGCCGGCGCCTCCCGATCGGCGGCGCGAGGACCGGCGTACGGGGCGCTGGGCCACGACCGGTGGGAGGCGGCGGGCATCGCACCCATCCGCGACTGGCGCGAGGCGCTGCGGGCGGCGATGCCGGCGCTGCGGGCCGCGGAGCTGCCGGAGCCGGCCCGGGTGTGAGGCGGGGCGCGCCGGCCGGTCGGCCGGGGCGGGTGGGCGCGGGAAGGCGGCCGCGGCGGGCGAGGGGGGATGTCGCCCGCCGCGGCCGGTCCGGTGGGGCGGCCGGCCGGATCAGTGGGTGATGGCCAGGCTGAACGGCACGAAACCGTGGGCGCGGACGAACGGCCCGAGCATCAGGTAGTTCCATTCCAAGGCGCGCGCGTTGTAGAGCCCGCCGAGGTCGAGGATCCACTCCTTCGGCCAGCCGAGCCCGTCGAGCAGCGCGGCCGCGGCCGCCTTGGCCCGGGCGTCGTCCCCGGCCAGGAAGGCGGTGGGCGGCGAGGACAGGATCCGCGGGTCCACCATCACCGCGGAGTCCATCGTGTTGAGGGACTTGACCACCGCGGTGTGCGGAAGCACCCGCTGGATCTCCTCCGCGAGGCTGCTGTCCGGGTAGAGGGGCGCGACGGGGAAGCCCTCGGGGCCGCGCACGGCCGAGTTGGCCACGTCCACCAGGACCCGCCCGCGCAACTGCGGCTCCAGGGCGCTCAGCAGTTCGACGGAGGCCTCGCCCGGGGTGGCGTTGAAGACCACGTCGGCGGCCCCGGCGGCCTCGGCGCGGCCGGTGAAGCGGACCCCGGCGGCGGTAAGGGCGCCGGCGTCCGCGGCGCGGCGGCCCGGGTCGCCCGATCCGATGAGCACCGTGTGCCCCGCGCGGGCCAGGCCCGCGGCGAGGGTGGAGCCGACGCTGCCGGATCCCAGGACGGCGACGGCGCTCATGCCGTGCGGCCCCCGCCGTAGGAGGCGACCGCCTGCTGGTAGGTGGGCAGCAGGCCGAGGGCGACGGCCTCGTCCAGGGTGGGGGCGGCCGCGTCCTTCTCGGAGCGGATCAGCGGTTCGGAGGTGTTCCACGGGATGCCGAGGGCCGGGTCGAGCGCCTGGATGTCCACCATGGTGCCGGGCACGTACTCCTCGGAGCAGAGGTAGTTCATGCAGGTGTCCTCGGTGAGCGCGAGGAAGGCGTGGCCGAGGCCGTCCGCCAGGTAGACGCCGATGCCCGAGTCCGCCTCCTGCAGCGTGGTGTCGAACATGCCGAAGGTCGGGGAGCCGACCCGCAGGTCCACCACCACGTCGAGGGCCGCGCCGCGCACGCAGGTCACCAGTTTGGCCTGGCCCGGCGGCAGGGTGGTGCCGTGGATGCCGCGCAGGGTGTTGCGCCGGGACACCGAGAAGTTGACCTGCTTGACGGTGAACGGCTGGCCGCTGAGCTCGGTGAGCTCACCGATCCGCCAGGCCTCGTAGAACAGGCCCCGGTTGTCCGACAGCTGCGATGGCGTGATCCGGAACGCGTCGCGGATCTTCATCTCCTCGATTGCCATGCTTCCTCGGTTCCTTGTCGTCGTGAAGGCCGGATTCGATTCTGTGGCGACCTTCTCCTGACCCGCTCGGGTGCGGCTGGAGCCCGTACGCCGATGGCCCCCGCGGCTGCGGGGGCCATCGGCGTACGGGAGGGGCGGGGTGCTCAGCGCACCGGCGCCGGGGCGGGCTGGCCGGCCACGGGGGCCGGCGCGGCCGGTGCGGCCGCCGCGGCGGGCGCGGACGCGGCCACCGCGTGGGTCCCCTTCCTGCGGCCGGGGGCGATCAGCATGGAGAGCGTCGCGGCGGCCACCGCCGCGGCGCCGACCCACATCGCGGGCACGAGGCCGTCGACGAAGTTCTGCGGCGAGGCGTATCCGCCGTTGGCGCTGAAGATGGACGCCAGCAGGGCCACGCCGAGGGCCGCTCCGACCTCGCGGGTGGCGGCGGTGACGCCGGAGGCGATGCCCTGCTCGTGTTCGGCGACGGAGCCCATCGTCAGGTTCATCAGCGGTGCGTAGAACAGCGCCATGCCGGCGCCGCAGATCATCAGGGAGGGCAGCTGGGCGACGTAGGAGGTGTCCGGTTCGAGGATCACGGCCCACCAGACCATGCCGGCCGTCATCATCGCGAGGCCCAGGGTGACCACCGGCTTGCCGCCGATCTTGTCCGAGACCATGCCGCCGAGGGGGGCCACGACCATCGGCATGGCCGTCCAGGCCAGCAGCCGGACGCCGGCCTCCATCGCCGAGTAACCCTGGATGTTCTGCAGGAACTGCGTCATCAGGAAGATCGCGCCGAACATGCCGACCGACATCAGGGTGCCGGACAGGTTGATCGCGGTGAACGCCTTGATCTTGAACATGCCCATCGGCACCATCGGGTGCTCGGTCTTGGTCTCCCAGACCACGAACAGGACCATGACGACGGCGCCGCCGATGAGCGAGCCGAGGACTCCCGCGGAGGTCCAGCCGTCGCCGTGGCCCTTGATCAGGCCGAGGACGATGCCGAAGAGTCCGACGCTGGCGAGGACGGTGCCCACGGCGTCCAGACGGGCCCCGGCGATGCGGCTCTCGGTGAGCTTGCGCCAGGAGACGGGGGCCAGGGCCAGGCCGATCGGCACGTTCAACCAGAAGATCCACTGCCAGGACAGGTGCTCGACGATGGCTCCGCCGACGAGCGGGCCGGCGGCGATCGAGAGTCCGTTGACGGCGCCCCAGATGCCGAGGGCCGTACCGCGCTTCTCCGCGGGGACGGCGGCGGTCAGCAGCGTCACCGAGAGCGGCATGATGAGCGCCGCGCCGGCGCCCTGCACGGCCCGGGCCGCGATGAGCTCGTTGATGCCGGGCGCGAGCGCCCCGGCGGCCGAGGAGAGGGTGAACAGCAGCAGGCCGAGGACGAAGACCTTGCGCCGGCCGAAGCGGTCACCGAGGGCGGCACCGAACATCATCAGCACGGCGAAGGAAAGGGTGTAGGCGTTGACCGTCCATTCGAGGTCGGCCAGGCTGCCGCCGAGTTTGTCCTTGATCGTCGGCAGCGCCGTGATGATCACAAGGTTGTCCAGCCCCGCCATGAAGGAGGCGACGCTGGTGGTGAGGATGGCCCATAAGACCACCCCCTTCTTTCCACCGCCCGTGGCTGGGGGGTTGACGGAGCTCATCCGAGCATCCTTTCTGGAGGCTTGTCAGTACGAGATGCTCATCGCCGAGACATGTCTGACTTGCGGTGACCGCCGCGGGCACACTCCGTGCCGGGCGCTCACGACGCTACGGAACGAGACTCAAGTCCCCCTTGAACCGGACTCGGGGCGTCCCGGCCGGCCGGCGCGGCGGGGCTCCGTACCGGTGCCGGTACGGAGCCCCGCGGCTGCGCAAAGGAGGAGGGGTCAGGCGAGCTGGCGCTGGAAGGTGGCGAAGTCGAAGAACAGCGTCTCGTCGACCAGCACGTCGCCGTCGAAGTGGAAGAAGACCGCGACCGGGGCGTCGATCGACTTGCCGCGGTTGGGGATGCCCCGGTAGTCCGCCTCCTGCTTGCCGCGGGCCTGGGCCTCCAGGATCACCGCGGTCGGCGTGTGGTGGACGTGGTGCAGCTCGTGCTCCATGTTGGGGAAGGCGGCCTGGAGCTCGGCGAAGTAGCCCTTCTTGATGGCGTCCGCGCCGACGAACGGGCTGTCCTCGAAGGCCTGGATGCGGTAGACGGGGCCGCGCGGGAAGGTGGCGAACACGCCGTCCAGGTCCCAGGCGATCTCGGCGACGGTGTGCTCCAGGACCACCGCCTCGCGCCTCTTGCGCAGCTCGGCGTCGGGTGCCGGGAGGTCCGCTCCGGGCAGGATGAACTCGTTCTCCATGGCCATGACCATTCCTCCACGCATTCGACCGTCTTCGGTTGCGGCCGACGCTAGGGCGCGCACCTCGTCGCACCCTCGCGCGGCGCTCGAACACACGCAGAGGGGGTCGGATCAGGCGGTGGACTGGAGCCGCGCCTGCGACCGCGCCTGCGCCGGCGGCTGCGGCGGCTTGTACGTGGGCCGGTACCCGCAGGCCAGGCCGACCGGTGCGAGCACGGTGCACAGGGCCATGTCGAGGGCGAAGGGGCGGCCCGTCACGACGCGGTACTCGTCGCGGAAGGCGAGGGCGAGCAGCGGCATCTGCAGACGGGGGGTCCCGTCGGGCTTCAGCCGGCCCTCGTTGGTCAGCCCCCACAGGGTCTCGAAGACCTTCTCGGTCTGGTAGGCGGGAGTGGTCCGCCACACCATGCGGGTCCGCTCCGGGCCCGGGTTCCACATGGAGTGGGCGGCGCCCGGCGGGATGTAGAACTCGTCGCCCGCCTTGTACTTGTGCACGACGCCGTCGAGCTGGAGGTGGATCTCGCCGCTCTCCAGCCGCATGCTCTCGGTCTGCCGGGGGTGGTAGTGGACCGGCGGTTTGACGGCGGCGGCCGCGTAGTCCACCTCCACCTCGACGTAGGCGCCGTTCGTCTCCGCCGCGGTGGTCAGGAAGGTCAGGCGGTCGTTTCCGAGGTGCAGGATGTCTCCGGGACGTGCCATCGGATGACTCTCCGTTCGGTACGGGGGTGGTCGGGCGGGCGGGTGGCAGGGGGCGGTCGCTCAGGCGGTACGGGTCCGGGCGGCCGCGGCGGTGCTCCGGCGCCCGGGAAGTCCGAGGAAGGCGTTGAGCACGTTGAGGACGGCGATGCCCGCGGCGATCCAGAAGCCGAGGTGCAGTCCGTCCAGCCAGGCGAGCGCCGGGGCGGTGCCGGCTTCGAGTGCGCCGGTGGTGCGGGACAGGGCGCTGGTGGCGACCGTGGCCACCCCGAGCGAGGCGCCGACCTGGAAGGCGGAGACCAGGACGCCCGAGGCGATGCCCTGCTGTTCCTGCGGGATGTCGGAGACCCCGTGGACGTTGACCGGGATGCCGCAGCACTGCATGGACGCCCCCAGGATCAGCAGGGCGGGCAGCAGGTCCAGCAGGTAGTTGCCGTGGGCCGGGGCCTGGCTGAGCAGGACCAGGCCGAGGACGGTGCCCAGCGCTCCGGCGAGGTACACCGGCCGGGGCCCGTACTTGTGCATGACGCCGGTCGCCGGCGCCGTGATCAGGATCGCCATGATCCCGAGCGGCAGGAAGGCGAAGCCCGACTTGAGGGTGGAGTAGCCGAGGGTGCGCTGGAGGTAGTAGCTGGACAGGAAGAGCACGGAGGCCTGGACGGCACTGGTCAGGACCCGGCCGAGGCCCGCCGTGGCGAGCGAGCGGGTGGCGAACAGCTTGAGCGGCATCAGCGGGTCGGCGACGCGCCGCTCGACGAGGACGAAGGCGCCGAGCAGGGCCAGCGCCGCGGCGGCGGGGGCCAGCACGTGGGCCGGCGAACTCCAGCCGTGGTCCTGGATGCTGACGACCGCGTACACGAGGGCCGCCAGACCGCCGGTGACCGTGGCGGCTCCGAGCAGGTCGGGGCGTCCGCTGCCGCGGGCCTCGGTCCGCCCCGAGCCCAGGACCAGGACCCCGGCGACCGCGACGGCCCCGATGGGGAGGTTGACGTAGAAGATCCACCGCCAGTCGAGGCTGTCGGTGATCAGGCCGCCGACGATGACGCCGAGCGTGGCGCCGAGACCGGCGAGCGCGGCCCAGATGGCGAGGGCGGTGGTGCGCTCCTTGCCGCTCGGGAAGATGGTGGTGACCAGGGACATGGCGGCGGGCGACAGGAACGCCGCCCCACAGCCCTGGAGGGCGCGGGCGGCGATCAGCAGGCCCGTGCCGTCGGCGAGGCCGCACAGCAGGGAGGCGGCCGTGAACAGCACGGCGCCCACGATGAAGGTCCGCCGCCGGCCCCAGCGGTCGGCCGTGCGCCCGCCCAGCAGCATGAGGCCGCCGAAGCACAGGACGTAGGAGGTCAGCACCCATTCGATGCCGGTGGCGCCGGCGCCCAGGTCCGACTGGATGGCGGGCAGCGCCAGGTTCACCACGGTGGTGTCCAGGAGCACCATGAACTGTGCCAGCGCGACGAAGACGAGCAGGCGCCAGCGCCTGGGGTCGGGCGGTGGGGCGGTGGGGCCGGCAGCGCTGTCCTTGTCTGCGGATGCCTGCTCGCCGCCGGGGCGGGCCGCGCGCTTTTCGGTGTCCATGGTGTCCCCTCGGGTGTGGCCCCGGTCCCCGCCCCGGCACCGGTGGGATGCCGGGGCGGGCACGGGCCGGTCAGGCGGCGGGTGCCTCGATGTAGCTGAGGGCGTTGTAGATCGTGCGGTCGGGGTCCGTGATGGCGCGGCGGCCGTGCATGACCCGGGTGTTGTCGATGACGGCGGCGTCGCCGTCCTGCCAGTCGAGGTTCTCGGTCAGCCGGGCGGTGACCTCCTCGACCTCGGCCAGCAGCTCCGGCGGGAACGCGGTGCCGTCGGCGAAGGTGATGGTGGGCTTCTCGTAGTTGAAGGAGGGGCCCAGGATGGAGTTGGCGAAGGAGAGCCGCTCGCCGAAGACGGTGGTGCCGGCGGCGGGGGTGCGGAAGGAGTAGCGGACGCCGCCGTCCTCCTGGGGGACTATCTCCGTACCGTCCAGCCGGGAGGCGAGCGCGAGGAGTTCCTCGACCTTGATCTCCTCGGCGGGCTTCGTCTTGCCCAGCAGGTGGTGGGCCATGGCGCGCCACTGCGCCTCGGAGACGTAGCGGCTGTAGACGATGTCCTGGGCGGCGAAGGCCTCGCGGGCCGCGGGGCTGAAGGCGTCCCAGACCCGGTAGCCGTCGCAGACGGTGGTCTGGGAGCCGGAGGAGGCCGCCTTCTCGCAGAAGAACCAGGCGACGTGGGCCCGGAAGGGGCTGTTGCCGTTCTCCGTGTGCAGGCCGACCTCGTCGAAGCCCGCGTCGACCTTCTGGGCGACCTCGGAGTAGAAGTCGCGGGCGGGGTCGAGGGTGGTGGAGGTGGAGGTGTTCTGGACCAGCGTGGTGAAGGAGTCCATGTCCGAGTCGAAGCCGCGCAGCAGCAGGAATCCGGCCTCGGCGAGGAGGTCGCGCAGGACCTTGGGCTCCACGTCCGCGAGGCTGCCGCCCTCGACGGGCTCCACCAGCAGCCCGCTACCGGTGCCGTAGGCGGTGGTCTTCACAGCGGTGCTCATGCTCTCTCCTTGGTCGTGGCGGGCTCGGCGCCTTCGCCGGCCCGGTGCTCTCGCAGCACGTGGGACCGGATGACGTCACGGCGCGGACGGCCGGTGACGGTGAAGCAGGTGGCGTATGCGGGGTCGTCCTCGGACATCAGGTGCACCACGGCGGCGCGCTCGATGCCGGAGAGGCGTTCGCGGCCGAACTCCTCGATACGGCGCCGCGCGGGGCCGTGTTCGAGACCGGACTCGATGACGAACAGGCCGTGGACCTGCTCCAGCCCGTCGGCGACGACGGCCGCCTCGCGGATGAAGCCGATCTCCCGGTAGCGGGCCTCGACCCACTCGGGCGACACGTTGCGGCCGCTCGCGGTGATCACCATGGACTTCTTGCGGCCGGTGATGCGCAGGTAGCCGTCCTCGTCGATCTCGGCGAGGTCGCCGGTGTGCAGGCGGCCCTGCTCGTCGACGACGACGCTGGAGGGGTCCTCGCGGGTGTACCCGGCGAACAGCGAGGTGGAGCGGATGAGCAGCTCCCCGTCCTCGGCGAGTTCGGCCTGGACGTGGTCCAGGGGGCGGCCCACGGTGCCGAAGCGGACCTCGCCGGGGAAGTTCCAGGAGACCACCGAGGAGTTCTCGCTCAGCCCGTAGCCCTCGTGCACGGTGAGCCCGTACGCGTCCAGGCGCTGGAGGATTTCGGCCGGGACGGGCGCTCCGCCGCAGGCGATGAAGACCCCGGCCTCGTGCCCGAAGATGCGCGTGCGCCGCTGCGCCACGCTCTCCTCGGGGTGCTGGTCGCACAGCGCGAGGAAGAGGCCGGCGACCGTGGGCGGGACGACCAGGGCGGTGGGGCGGGCCTGGCGCAGCAGGGCGAGCATCCGGGGGGCGGCGTCGGCGGCGGTGCCGACCAGCGCGGTGCCGGGGGGCAGGAAGGAGACCGAACCGCCTGCCAGGAAGGGCATGTAGAGGCCGGCGACCTGCTCGATGAGCAGGCTGAGCGGGACGATGGAGAGGTAGCGCTCGAAGACGGCGGGCTCGGTGCGCGCGCGCAGCGAGGTCAGCAGGGCGTCCAGGCCGTGGCGGCGGATCTGCACGCCCTTGGGGGCGGAGGTGGTGCCGGAGGTGTGGATGACCTTGACGACGGCGTCCTCGGCGGGCACCTCGGGCCGCGGCGCTCCGTCGCCGGCCTGGGCCAGCAGCGCCCGTACGTCGATCGGGACCACGGGGCAGTCGGCCCGCAGGACGCCCCGCTCGGTGTCCTTGGCCCAGCGCTCCAGGGCGCGGGTGCCGCCCTCGTCGACCAGGCAGATGTCGGCCGCATCGAGGAGCGAGGCGGCCTGGTCGGCGGCGAAGGCCGTGGGGACGGGCACCTCGACGGCGGCGGAGAACAGGACGGCGAGGTCGGCGACGACCCACTCGGGCGAGTTCTCGGCGAGGAGTCCGACGCGGGCCGGACGGCCGTGGTCGGCGGCCCACTCCTGCATCTGTCCGGCCAGGACGAGCGCCGCGCCGATGATGTCGCGGTAGCGCCAGGTGGCGCCGGCGGCTCCGTCGGCGGAGAGCACCCGCACCATCACGGCGTCGCTGTCGGCCTGGGCCAGCAGGCCCTCGGCGAGGGAGAGGACGGCGGTCTCAGGCGGCACGGGTCAGCACCTTCTCCGGACGGCTGCTCAGCAGCCTCATGTCGACGGACTCGAAGCAGTAGCGGCCGATCGCGGCGAAGAGCAGGGTGCTCTGGTCGACGGCCTTGGCGTAGCCGACCATCGGCCGGGTGTCGTAGTAGGAGCCCCAGGAGGCGGCCTCCTCGGGGGCGAGCCGGTCGGGCGAGGCGTCCGCGAGGGGGTGGAAGACGCAGCCGAGGCGCTCCATGAGGGCGGCGAGGCGGCCGGTCATCGTCATGACCGCGTAGGGCCGGCCGAGGCAGGCCATGACGAGGGGGATCGACTTGATGATCTCGCCGCCCGCGGAGGCCCGGACGGAGGCGATGTTGCCTATCTGGAGGACCTGGGAGCGCTGGACCTCCTCTCCCACGGCGCCGGCGATGACCTGTTCGACCGGGGCGTCGAGGTAGCACTCCAGCAGGATGCTGTCGGCGCCCTCGGGGAAGGACAGGCCCGCACAGGCGAGGACTTCCTCCCTGCCGTCCTCGTTCTTCTCGAAGAACGCGAGGAAGCCGTCGGGGTCGGGGGAGATGTCGGCCTGGTACTGCTTGGCGAACACCTCCCGTGCCATGTCCGCAGCGACCTGCCAGTCCGGTGTACCGCGCTGCGAAAGCGTGATTCTCATGTGCTGCGCCGCCTTAGAGGATGGAGTGGGAGCGGAGGGAAGTGCTCACCGCCCCAGCAGGGCGGCGGAACGCCTGGCCGCCGGCTGTGTGCTGACGGCGAGTTCCGCGGCCCGCAGGGCGCTGTTGACGGAGGTTTCGGCGAGGATGCCGGGAGCGGCCACGGCGTCGCCGATCAGGTAGACGCCGTCGCCCCGGTCGATGGCGGGGCGGTCGCGCCAGCTGAGGCCGGGCAGGTCGAGGGCTCCGGTGCGGCCGCGGGAGACTCCGTCGCGGCGCCACAGGGTGCGGTCCTGCCAGCCCGGTGTGGTGAGGTCGAACAGCTTCTCCAGGCGGCCGATCGCCTCGGCCTTGGACTCGCCCGGCCGCAGGGGCATCGCACCCTGGAAGAGTGCCTGGCCCTTGGGGGCGAGCGAGGGATCGTGGTCGGAGTACTGCGAGGTGAAGCCGCCCTCGTCCATGTCGAAGGAGACGTTGCCGTCCTTCTTGGAGCGGGTCACGGCCAGGTCGACGAGGGCGGCGGTGCCGCTGGGCCAGTCCAGCGAGCTGTCGCCGAGCAGGCTGCGGGCGGAGGCCAGCGAGGTGGCGACGATCACCGGTCCGTCGGTGGGCAGTTCGGTGATGCGCGAGCCGGTTTCGATGACGACGCCGTGCCGCCTGGCCACGCGTTCCATGCGCTCGATGACGGTTCCCCAGCCGCCGATGAAGTAGCGGCTCGGCAGCGGGAAGCGGGGGGTGCCCACGCGCAGCAGCCGCTCCCAGACGAAGGCGGCGGACAGCCGGCCGGGGTCCCCGTCGAAGAGGATCGGGCCGAGGAAGCCGAGGGCCTCGTTGACGGTCTGCTGGGCGAAGCGCTCGCTCGCCCAGTCCTGGAAGGAGCGGTCGACGGGGACCTCGATGTCCCGGTGCATCCAGGTCATCTTCATGTAGCCGCCGGGCAGCGTCATGCGCAGCTTGCCCTGGTGGCGGAAGCGCATCCGCGTCCACTCGTGGAAGGACAGCCGTACGTAGCGTCCGGCGAGCCCGCGGTTGAGCAGCCACTGCCAGACGGGGCCGTTGTCCATGATGGTGTGCGGGCCGTCGTTGGTGATGTAGGGCCCGGACGCGGACCGGGCGCGGCCGCCCAGGTGCGAGTGGGCCTCGTGGACGGTGATGCGGGTGGCGCCCTTCTCGGCGGCTGCGATCGCCGCGGCCAGGCCGGCCAGTCCACCGCCGATGATCGTGATGTTCGCCGTGGTCATGCACTCACTCACCTTCGGATTGGCAGGGCATGGCTCAGCCGTCGAGCGTGGCCATGGCGCCGGCGGGGTAGCGGTCTCCCACCGTGCTGCCGTGGGGGGCGATCCGGTCGAGCGCCGCGAGGTCCTCGGCGCTGAGCGTGACGGCGGAGGCCGCCGCGTTCTCTTCGAGGTACTTGACCCGCTTGGTGCCGGGGATGGCGACCACGTCCTCGCCCTGGGCGAGGACCCAGGCCAGGGCGAGCTGCCCGGTGGTGATGCCCTTGGTCGCGGCCAGGGCCTCCAGCTGCTCGACGACGTGCAGGTTGGCGTCGAGGTTCTCCTTCTGGAAGCGCGGGGCGATGCGGCGGAAGTCGTGTGCGGCCAGGTTCTCGACGCCGCGGATGGCCCCGGTCAGCAGGCCGCGGCCGAGCGGGCTGTAGCCGACGAAGCCGATGCCGAGTTCGCGCACCGTCTCCAGGACGCCGTTGACCTCGACGTCGCGGGTGGACAGCGAGTACTCGGTCTGCACGGCGGTCAGCGGGTGGACGGCGTGGGCGCGGCGGATGGTGGGGGCGGCCGCCTCGGAGATGCCGAGGTAGCGGACCTTGCCGGCGGCCACCAGTTCGGCGAGGGCGCCGAAGGACTCCTCCACGGGGACCTGGGGGTCGACCCGGTGCAGGTAGTACAGGTCGAGCCGGTCGGTGCCCAGGCGCCGCAGGGTGCCCTCGACGCAGGCCCGGATGTACTCCGGGCGGCCGTTGAGCCTGCCGGTGATGGTGCCGTCCTCGGTGACCTCGTTGCCGACCTTGGAGGAGACGATGACGTCGTCCCGGCGGCCCGCGATGACCCGGGCGACGAACTCCTCGTTGGTGTGCGGGCCGTAGAAGTCCGCGGTGTCGAGCAGGTTCACGCCGAGTTCGAGGGCGCGGTGGGCCGTGCGCAGGGCCTCCTGGTCGTCGGCCGGCCCGTAGGCGAAGGTCATGCCCATGCAGCCGAGCCCCTGCTCGGATACCGCAAGACCCTGGCTGCCGAGCTTTCGTTGCCGCATCATCGTGCGCCTTCCCGGTGGGTTGTCGTCGCTTGAGATTCTATCGTTGCTAGACTAGAGAAGTGGCCGAGCTCCCCTTGAGGCCGGGTGCAAGCACCCGGCCTCAAGGGGTCGTTGCGCGTGTGTCAGCCCTTCGCGGCCAGTTCGGCGGTGACGGAGGACCAGCTGTGGCCCTGGGCGGCCGCACCGCCCTGCGCCAGCCGCGCCCACGGGTCGGTCCCGAACACCTCGGCCGCCTCCTGCCGCAGCCACACGTCGAAGGCGTCCTCGGAGTCCCGCAGCCGCTTCGCCGCGCCCGCCGGGTCACGGGCCTCAAGCTGGAGGACCACGACGTCCTGCCCGCCGAGCTCCTGCACCGCGAAGGACTCCTGGAGGATCCCGGCCCGCCGCCGGGAGGCCTCGTACGCGCGCAGGCGCGCACCGGCGAGCTGCTCCTGGACCTGCGCCCAGCGCCCGGCCCGCCCCTCGGGCAGGGGCAGCAGCACCGTGGCCGGCTTGACGGTGCGGCGCGCGGCGGCGCGCGCGGCGCCGCGCGAGGCCGGGGCGAGCCGGCGCATGCCGAGCACGGAGAGCATGTTGGACTCGACGCCGATGCCCCACCGCTCGGCGATCAGGCCGTTGTCCAGCAGCCGCCACACCACGACGCCCTGGAACTCGATGAACTTGCCCGTCGGCTCCATGCCGAGGAACTCGCCGAGGTGGGTGCCGCGCCAGGTGTTGTGGATGACCACGTGGTCGCCGTGGGCGCTCATGTCCTCGATGGTCACGTGCAGGTCCGGGAAGCCCTCCCGCAGCCCCGCGATGGTGTACTTGACGCCCTCCAGGCCCTCCGGTGCGCCCGGCAGCGGCTGGTGGTCGACCATGTCGGGGCTGTAGATCTCGTCGACGATCGAGAAGTCGCCCTTGTTGACGAAGGTGTCGAAGACCGATCGGATGGTCTTCTTGTTGCGCTCCTCGACACTCACGCCGGTGCGCTCGGTCTCTTGTATCGACACGTTCCATCCATCCTTACGTGGTCACTTGGCGAGGTGGGCGTCAGCGGGCGGGAGTGGGGGCGTCCCAGGTGAGGGTGAGGCCCGCGTACAGGTAGCGGCTGGCCTCGATGGCGAGCAGCAGCACGGTGTCGCCGGGCTTGATGCGGCCCTCGGTCCAGCCGGCGTCGAGGGCGAGCGGCACCGCGGCGGAGCCGGTGGCGCCGACGTCGGTGAGGTTCTCCACGATGATCTTGCTGAGGGTGGCCTGGTCGGCGGCCGACAGCCCGGCCGTGCCGTACTCGCTGGCGAAGTACTCGGCGTTGCCCTCGGGCAGCACGCACGCGTCGATGTCGTCGAGGGCGAGCCCCGAGCGCCGCAGCATGTCGTGGATGCCCTCGACGAAGACCCGCGGGCCGAACTGCGCGGTGCCGGGGATGTCGAGCCTGATGTCCATCAGGCGCTTGCGCTGCTGCTGCTCGGCCAGCGGCACGTCGGTGCCGCCGCCGACGATGAGCATGCCGGGTTTGCGGGCGCCGCCCATGGAGCGGGTGGCGAACACCTGGCGGCTGCCCTCGTGGGCCGAGCCCTCCTCGCCCGCGCGCAGCACCATGGCCCCGGCCCCGTCGCCGAAGGTGTAGACGGTCAGCCGGTCGCGCATGCGCACGCTGTACGGGTCGCGGCCGAGGAAGACCGGGGCCAGCAGCGGGGAGACCGACTCCGAGCCGATGACGAGCGCGGTCCGGTAGGTGCCGTCGGCCAGCTGGCGGCGCGCGATGTCGAGCGCCTGGACGGCGCCGACGCATCCGGCGCGGACCTCGATGACCGCGCAGCCCTCCAGGCCGAGCTGCTCCTGCACGTAGGTGGCGGCGACCGGCAGCAGGTAGTCGGGGCTGGCCGTGGAGAGCACGATCAGGTCGACCTCGGCCGCCTCGACGCCCGCCCGCTCCAGTGCCTGGCGGGCGGCCGCGGTGGCCATGGCGGAGGTGCTCGTGCGGTGTTCACCCGTGGCCGGGTCCACCATCCAGTGCCGGCGCTGGACCTGGATGCCCTCCAGTACGTCGTCGGGCAGCGGCCCGCAGATCCGGGCCAGGTCGTCGTTGTCGAGCGGGTCGCCGGGCAGGTGGGCGCCGGTCGCGAGGATCGATACGTGCCGGTCGGCAGGTGTGGACATGGTCAGTTCTCCGTAGCGGGACGCAGGACGAGGCTGATGTGGGTGCCCCCGAGCGAGGAGCTGTTGATGAGCACCGGGCCGCTGCCACGGCCACCGTCCCGGCCGCCGTCCCAGCTCGTGAGCGCGAGCAGGGCCGCCAGCTGGGCTCCCGCGCCGACCGGTTCGCCGAGCGTCCGCTTGGGCGTGTGCACGGGGCAGTCCGCCTGCGCGGACAGCCGGCCGGTGGCCAGGGCCTCGGGGCCGTCGGCCCGCCCCAGCCCGGCCGCATTGGCCCAGATCGCGGTCAGCTCGGCCGGTTCCACCCCGGCGTGGGCCAGGGCCTGGCGCATCGCCCGCTCCACGCCCTCGCCCCGGTCGTCCCAGCGGCCGATGCCCTGGGCGTCGGAGGCGGTGGCGTGCCCGGCGAACTCGGCCAGGATCCGCGCCCCGCGGGCCCGGGCCGTCGACTCGCGCTCCAGCACCAGGGCGATGCCGCCCTCGGCCAGGGTGTAGCCGGCGTCCTCGAAGAGGGGCAGCCCGCGGTAGGCCTCCAGTACGCCCGGCGAGAGGTCCTCCACCGCCGGGCACAGGACGGCGTCCGCGCGGTGCTGCACCAGCAGGTCGTGGGCGACGGTCAGGGCGGAGGCCCCGGCCGCGTGGCCCGTGGTCACCGTGGAGGTGGGGCCCTTGGCGCCGACGTTCATGGCGACCTGGCCGGCCGCCGCGTTGAAGACGGTGTTGGGGAAGACGGCCGGGCTGCCGTGGTCGGGGCAGCCCCCGAGGACCGGCAGCAGGAACTGCTCGATGGAGCGCATCGGACCCAGACCGGTGCCCAGGACCACGCCGACCCGCTCGTCGGCGGTGAGGCCGGCGTGCTCCAGGGCCATGCGGGAGGAGGCGATGGCCAACTGGCTGAGGCGGTCGATGCGGCGCCGCTCGGCGGGCGTGGTGTACGCCGCCGGGTCGAAGTCGGCCCGCGCGACGCGCACTCCGCCCTCCTCGGTGCCCAGCGGGCGGCCCTCCTGCCATGCCTGCCACAACGCCTCGGCCCCCTCGCCGGCCGAGGTGATCGCGGCGAAGCCGGTGATCACGATCTTCTCCGCGGCCGGCTCGGGCGCGGGCGTGAAGCGGCGCCCGGCCGGTCTGCCGAAGGCCACGCACGCGTTGGCTCCGGCGAAGGCGAAGTTGTTCGACAGCGCCGCGTCCATCGCCATCGCGCGGTCCGCGTCCGGCACCGCGTCCAGGCCGCACTTGGGGTCCACGCCCGTGAAGTTGGCGGTCGGCGGGGCGATCTGCTCCACCAGCGCCTGGACGGTGACGATGGCCTCGACGGCGCCGGCCGCCCCGAGCAGGTGGCCGATCATCGACTTGGAGCTGCTGAGCGGCGCGCCCCCGGCCGCCTCGCCGAGGGCGGCGCGCACCGCGTTGCTCTCGGCGGAGTCGTTCTTCGCGGTGCCGGTGCCGTGGCCGTTGATGTAGTCGACGTCCTCGGGGCCGAGTCCGGCCGCCTGGAGGGCCCCGCGGATCGCCCGGGCCGCTCCCTCGCCCTTGGGGTGCGGCGCGGTGGCGTGGTAGCCGTCGGCGGAGAGCCCGTAGCCGAGGACCTCGGCCAGGATCGGGGCGCCCGCGGCGCGCGCCACGGACTCCTCGGCGAGGACCAGCATGCCCGCGCCCTCGCCGAGCGAGAGCCCGTCGCGGTCCTTGGAGTACGGGGCGGCCGGCTTGGTGGACAGCGACTGGAGGCTGGTGAAGCCGGCCCAGGCCGTCTCGGTGAAGGCGTCGCTGCCGCCGACGAGCATCGCGTCGGCGCGCCCGGCCCGGATCGACTCCGTGGCGTGGGCGATGGCGTGGGCGCCGGAGGCGCAGGCGGTGTTGACCGACAGCGAGGGGCCCTTGAGGCCGAAGGCGCCGCTCAGCGCCTCCGCTATGGCCTGCGGCGGGACCAGCAGGTAGTGCCGGCCGTCGTCCTCGCCGCCGCTCTTCTCCTGCGTGCGGCGCGCCAGCTTCTCCGCGCTGCGCAGGCCGCCGTTGCAGGAGCCGAAGGAGACGCCCCAGCGCTCGGCGGGCAGGCCGGTGATGCCGGCCTGCGCGAGGGCCTCCTCGGCGGCGAGCAGGGCGAAGTCCGCCGCAGGCTCGCGCTCGCTGCCGCCGAAGGAGGCGAGGTAGTCGTACGCGGGCAGCCGGTCGGTCTCCACCTCGCCGCCGATGTCGGTGCCGTAGCCGTCCATCGGCATGCCGCGTACGGGGCCGATGGCGGAGAAGCCTGACCGGATGCCCTCCCACAGCGCCTCGGCGGTGTCCCCCTGGGCCGTCACGGCGCCCACGCCGCAGACCACCACGGTCCGCGGCCGGGCGGTGCCCTCGGGCGCGGTGTCGTGCTCGTACACGTCGGTCATGTCCGCACTCCGTCCGGGTGTTTCAGGGTGTTCCGTATGTCCGTCATCAGGCCCGCCCCATGGCGACGGCCACCGCCTGGCCTTCCAGGCCGCGGGCGAGGGCCAGTGCACTGTCGGGCCGGGTTTCGCGCGGTGTGAGCGGGACGTAGTCCAGATCGCACTCTTCGGCGGGGTTGTGGAGGTTCTGCGTGGCGGGGACGACGCCGGAGTCCAGGGTCAGCGCGGCGACGGCCGCGTTGAGCGCGCCGGCGCCCCCGACCAGGTGGCCGGTCTGCGGTTTGACGCTGCTGATCTGCGCCGCCTTGGCGGAGGTCCCGAGGGCGTCGTGCAGGGCGATGGTCTCGCTGGCGTCGCCCTGCACGGTGGCGCAGCCGTGGGCGGCGATGTAGCCGCCGTCGTGGAAGACGCCGCCCGCGTCGGCCAGTGCCCGGGTGATGGCCCGGGACAGTCCGCGGGCGCGGGCCTGCGGGCTGGGCGGCCGTACGCAGTCGTTGCCCGCGCCGAAACCGGTGACCTCGGCGTAGCAGTGCGCGCCGCGGGCCAGGGCGTGCTCGCGCTCCTCCAGGACGAGCAGGGCGGCCCCCTCGCCGAAGACGGAGCCGCTGCGGTCGCGGTCGAAGGGCCGGAACGCCTCCTGCCCGAGCTCGGGGCGGGTGGACAGGACGCCGAGCCCGTCCATCTTCGACATGGCCCACCAGCCGGTCGCGTCGTCGTAGCCGCCGGCGACGACGAGGTCGGCCTCGCCGCGGCGCACGGTGCGCATCGCGCGGCCGATCGCCATCGCGCCGGAGTCGGCGGTCCCGGCGAAGTACGCGTTGGCGCCCCGGATGCCGAACTTCTCGGAGATGTGGAAGCCGGCCGCGGGCTGGAGGCCCTCGACGAAGAACAGCGGGGCGACCACCGAGGAGGCGGTCCGGCCCAGCGTGTACAGGTCGGGGGTGCCGTCCTCGGCGCGGACGGCCTGCAGCTGGGCGATGAGCTCGTCCATGCGCGGCATTTCCTTGTTGCTGCCGAGGAAGAGGCCGGCGCGCAGGCCCAGGTCCTTCTCCCCGTCCAGGCCTGCGTCGCGCAGGGCCAGCGTGGCCCCGGCCAGGGCCAGCTGGTCCCCGCGGCACAGCATGCGCAGGGTGCGCCGGGTCGCCCATTGCGCCGGGTCGAAGTCGTGGATCTCCGCGCCGATGGGGGTGCGCAGCGGAGCCGGGTCGTAGGCGCGCAGCGGGCCGATCCCGCTGCGGCCTTCGAGGATGTTCTCCCAGGTGGGCGCGGCGCCCTGGCCGATCGCGGTCATCAGACCGATGCCGGTCACCATCACGCGCCGCCTGTCGTCGCTCATGCTGTGCCCTCCCAGGGCTTCTCGGCGCTCACGAGGGCGAGGACGCGAGCGGCGGCAACCACACGGCCCCCGACCCGGGCGGTGGCCCGTACGTCGGTCTTGTCTTGGGTGCGCTGCGTCACCTCGGCGGTGATCTCCACCTGGTCGCCGGGGCCGACGAAGTGCTTGAAGCGCACACCGCCCACGGAGGCCAGCCGCCACGGGGTGTCGGAGCCGGCCGCCGCCTTGGCGAGGGCCGCCATGGTCTCCAGGAGCAGGACGCCGGGCAGGATCGGGTGGCGCGGGAAGTGGTGGTCGAAGACCGGCAGCGTGCTCGGAATGTTGCGGACGGCCACGGCCCGCTCGCCGGGCACGAGTTCCACGAGCCGGTCGAAGCCCTGGAAGACCCCGGGGGCGAGCGAGGTGAGGGTGGCGGCCCCGAGGGTGGCTGCGGCGTCGGCGGCGGTGCTCACGCTTCCTCCCGGGGGGCGCCGATGACGATGCTGGTGTTGCTGCCGCCGAACGCGAAGGCGTTGATGAGGGCGGCGCCCACCGGCATCGGGCGGGCGGTGTGCGGCACGTAGTCGAGGTCGAGCCCGCGGTCGGGCTCGTCGAGGTTGACGGTGGGCGGCACCAGCGAGTGGCGCATCGCGTTGACCGCGGCGAGCACCCCGAGACCCAGACTCGCCGAGGTGAGGTGGCCGGCCATGGACTTGGGGGCGCTGACCACGATCCGCTGGGCGTCGGCGCCGAACACCTTCTTGATGGCGACCGTCTCGGACTGGTCGTTTCCGTGGGTGCTGGTGCCGTGCGCCACCACGTAGTCGACGCCTGCGGTGCCCAGGCCCGATTCGGCGAGGGCGCCCTCCATCGCCTGGATCGCGCCGGAGCCGTCCGGCGGCGAGTCGGTGATCCGCCACGCGTTCAGGGTGGAGCCGTAGCCGAGGACCTCGGCCAGGATCGTCGCGCCGCGTGCGCGGGCCGCGTCCATGTCCTCCAGGACGACGGCGACGGCTCCCTCGCCGACGACGAAGCCCGAGCGGTTGGCGTCGAAGGGCCGCGAGGCGTGCTCGGGGTCGTCGTTGTACTGGTCGGTGAGCGCGCCCAGCAGGCTGAAGCCGAGCAGGTCGAGCCAGGTGGTCAGCGAGTCGTAGCCGCCCGCGACCATCACCTTGGCGTCGCCCTCCTGGATGGCGCGGAACGCCTCCCCGATGGCGTGCCCGGAGCCCGAGCAGGCGGTGCTGATGCCCATCATCGGGCCGGTGGCGCCGACCATGCGGGCCATGGCGGCCAGCGGCACGTTCTGGTCGTCGGTGAGGGTGACGGCCGGGGGCTGGCAGATGAAGGCATCCGCCCGGCCGGTGGTGGCCCGCAGGTGGCCGATGTCCAGGAGCGCCTGGAGTTCGGGCCGGCCGACGCTGGCCCCCATGGCGACCCCGCGTTCGTCGCTGGGGTAGACCTCCTCGGAGACCTGGTCGATCCCGGCGTGGCGGACCGCCTCCCAGGCGGCGGCGACCCCGAACTGGCCGACCCGCGAGAGGTGTTTGCGGCCGACGTGGGCGGGGATGGAGGCGGCCGCGTCGAAGTCCTTGACCTGGGCGGCGATGCGTACCGGGAACCCGGAGGCGTCGAAGGTGGTCAGCATCCCGACGCCGCTGCGCCCGGTGGACAGGCCCTCCCAGGTGCTGTCCGCGTCGTTGCCGAGCGGGGTGACGGCACCCATGCCCGTGATGGCCACACGCTTGGTCCCGCTCATCCCACCGGCCCTCCGCCCTGCAGCTGTCGCGCCATGCGCGCCGTGTTCGCCGGGTCGTCGAGGCGCTCGGCGTCGATGAGCGCGCACAGGATGCCGCTCGCTTCCAGGACGGTCTCGCCGTCCACGCTGACGGTGCCGTCCAGGATGGCGGCCTCGTCGTTCATCGATTCGATCCGGGCCTCCATGCGCAGCACCTCGCCGGGTGCCACGGCGCGGTGCGCGGTGGCCTCGCCGACCGCGAGCAGCGCCGCGCGCAGCCGGTGGTCGGTGCTGAGCATGATCAGCCAGGTCGCCGACTGGCACAGGGCCTCCAGCGCGAGGCCGAAGGGCAGTGCGGGGCCGGCCGGGGCGGCCTGCCAGTAGTCCTCGTCGACGGTGGTGACCTTGCGTGCGGTGATGTGCTCGCGGGGGGTCCAGGACTCGATCCGGTCGATCAGGTGGAATCGCATCGTCGTCTTCTTCTTCCGTTCTTCCTCTTCTCCGGTCCGCTACGGACGGCCGATGCCGAGCTGGGCGGAGAACCCGCCGTCGACGGTGAGCAGTTCGCCCGTGGTGTAGCCGGAGTCGGGGCCGGCCAGGAAGACGGCGGCGGCGGCCACCTGCTCGACCGTGGCGAACCGGCGCAGCGGGATCTGCCGCTTGATCGACTTGCCGCCGTCCTTCTGCATCACCTCGTCCACCAGTTCGGTCGGGGTGAAGCCGGCGAGGACCGCGTTGACCCGTACGCCGAACCGGGCGAGCTCGATGGCGGCGGAGCGGGTGAAGGAGTTGAGGGCCCCCTTGGAGGAGGAGTAGTTGGACTGGCCGATCCAGCCGCGCTCGCCCATGGCGGAGGAGATGTTGACGATGGTGGCGTCGCCCGCGGTCATGAACTGGTCCATGACGGCGTGGGTGCAGTGGTAGGCGCCGCCGAAGTTGACCTTCATGACGTTCCACCAGGCGTCGGGAGCAGACTGGTAGATGAGCCCGTCGTCGCTGACACCGGCGTTGTTGACCAGGATGTTCAGGGAGCCCAGCTGACGGGTCGCCTCGGCGACCAGGCGGGCCGCGTCCTCGGGGTCGGCGACGTCGGCGCCGACCGCCACGGCCCGGCCGCCCGCCGCCTCGATCTCCTTGACGACCGCCAGGGCGTCCTCCCGGCGTGAGCGGTAGTTGACTGCGACAGCCGCCCCCTGTTCGGCCAGGGCCAGGGCGATGGCCCGGCCGATGCCGCGTGAGGCACCGGTGACCAGGGCGGAGCGGTCCTTCAGCTTCATCTGTCTTCCCGTTTCTGCTACGAGTGGGCGTCCTGGTCGCTGGTGCCAGGGGGGCGGTGTGCGCGCCCGGCGCGCCGCCGTCCCGCCCGCCCGGGCCCGCGAGGGGCGGCCGGGCGGATACGGGGGGCGGCGCGGTCACCGGATCCCTCCGGGGGCGTGGGCGGGGCGCCGTTGACCCGCCGCGGCCGTCTCGGGGCGGCCCGGGGACCGCCGGGTCAGGAGGTGGCGGCGGCTGCGGCGCGCTCGGTCAGCAGATCGGTGAGGTTCTGCACGGTGAACAGGCCGAGCACGCCCTCGGCCGTCAGCGGCTCGGAGAGCTGGCTGCGGTCGAACTGCGGGAGGACCTTCTCCAGGTGGGTCAGGCCCGTGTCGTTGACGACCTCGTTCTCGTCGCCGAACTCCTCGTCCGGGATGCCGCCCTGGAGCAGGTTGGCGATGTCGGCCACGGTGATCTTCACCTTGGTGGCGCGCTCCAGCCGGAAGAGGATGTCGAGCAGGTCGATCGACTCGGCACCCAGCTGCCCGAGCAGGGTCGCCTCGGGAACGGCCTCGGCCTCGTCGATGCCGAGCGCGTCGGCGATGGCGGCCTGGACCGCCGAGAGGTAGTCGGTCGAAGTGGTGATCAGGGTTTCGGGCACCGTTGGCTGCCTTTCAGATGGGTTGTTCCCTGCGGCGCCTGCCTGGGGCGTACGCGCCGCACGGTCGTGGGAGGGGAGCAGGGCGGTCGCGGTCAGGCGGCCGTGGCGACGGGCTGCGGCCGCAGGTCGCGCAGGAGTGCGGCGATGCGCCGTTCGTCGTTGGTGCTGCGGACGGGGACGTCGGCGACGGTCCGGTTGGCGAATCCGCTGAGGACCCGGCCCGGGCCGACCTCCAGGTAGCCGCCGACCCCGTACGCGGACGCGGCGGTCAGGACGTCGACCCAGCGCACGGGGCCGGCGAGCTGGCGCCGCAGCAGGTCGCGGGCGTGTGCCTCGTCCCGTACCGGGGCGCCGGTCACCGAGCTGATGACGGGCAGGCGGGGCGCGTGGAAGGCGGTGCGCTCCAGCTCGGCCGCGAACTCGTCCTCGATCGCGCTCATCAGCGAGCAGTGGAAGGGGGCGGAGACCTTCAGCGGCACGGCGCGTTCGGCGCCGGCCTCCAGGGCGAGCCGGCCGACCTCCTCGACCGCCGCGCTCTGCCCGGAGATCACCGTCTGGCCCACCTCGTTGTAGTTGGCCACCTCCACCACGCCGAGCGGGGCGGCTGCCGCGCACAGCTCCTCGATCCGCTCGGGGGCCAGCCCCATGAGCGCCGTCATCGCTCCCGAGACGGTCCGCGAGACGCCGGCCATCAGTTCGCCCCGGCGGCGCACCAGACGCAGGGCGTCGCCCGCCTCCAGGACGCCCGCGGCGATGAGGGCCGTGTACTCGCCCAGGCTGTGCCCGGCGACGGCACCGGGCCGGAAGCCGGCCTCCTCGCGCAGGACCTCGTAGATCGCGAGGCTGGTGGCGACGATGGCGGGCTGGGCGATCTCGGTCGGCGCGAGGTCCGCCTCGGGAGAGGTGGTGCACAGGTCGGTCAACGCGAGCCCGGTGGCCTCCTCGGCCTGCGCGAGGACGCGTCCGACCGTGCGGGGGTGTTCGCGCAGGAGATGTCCGGCCATGCCCGCGCGCTGCGAACCCTGTCCGGGAAACATCGTGAATAGGTTGTCGATCATCCCCGTTCCTACCTCACTCTTTGCGGGTGAAAGGTCGTCGAGTCGTCGGCGAGCAGTTCTCGACTCCGAGAAATCTGGCAGTTCGTTCTGGCGCATTCCTCGAATGCGCCTGGACCGCCCGCCTTTGCGCAGCGGCGGGCGGGCCCCGCATTCACGGGCGGCGGTTACCAGAGCGGCTCGGCGGGCGCGGGCTGCCGGCCGGGCTTCTTCGCCCAGCGGGCGCCGTAGGCGACCTGGCCCTTCTCCGCCGCCACAAAGGCCTTGGTGTTCCAGTTCTTGCGCATGAACGCCTCGCGCGCCTTGATCAGCAGCGGGTTCTCGACGGCCCCCATCTGCCCGATCCGCCACGCGATGTTCTGCAGGGGGGCGGTCCGCTTGCGGCGCTCACCCTCGTAGGCGCGCAGGGCGGCGACCGGGTCGCTGCCGGCCCCGGCGAGGTGTTCGGCGAGGACCAGGGCGTCCTCCAGGGCCTGGCAGGCCCCCTGTCCGATGTTGAAGGTGATGGGGTGCGCGGCGTCCCCGAGCAGGGTGACGCGGCCCTGGCCCCACTGGCGTTCGGGCTTGCGGCCCTCGACGTCGCCGCGCAGGATCCACTCCTCGGGGGTGGCGCGCAGGATGTCGGCGACGGGGCCGCCCCAGCCCTCGTGGCGGCGCAGCAGCATGTCCCGTACGCCGGGTTCGTCGCGGCCTCCGGGCTTGCCGTTGGCCACGCTCATCCAGTGCACCAGCCCGGGCGCGACGTCGTAGTACGTGAAGCGGGTGCCGGGGCCGAACATCGCGTTGAAGGTGCCCGAGGGGATCTCGGGGTGCTCCATCGGGGCCCGGCCGCGCCAGGCGATGTAGCCGCTGAAGCGGTTCCTGGCCGGGCCGAACATGCAGTCGCGGACGGCGCCGTGGATGCCGTCGGCCCCGATCAGCAGGTCGCCGCGCTCGCTGCCGCCGTCGGCGAAGCGGACGGTGACGCCCTCCGCGTCCTGGTCGAAGCCGACCACGTGCGCACCGGTGCGCACCACGGGGCCCTCCAGCGCCTCGCGCAGGATGCCGTGCAGGACGGAGCGCTCGACGGCGATGGTGGGCGCCCCGTAGCGGGCCACGAAGTCGCCGATGGGCCAGGCCCCGAGGACCTCGTTCCGCCAGGTGCTGAAGTGCGCGGTCTGCTGGGCGGGGGCGACGGCGAGGACCTGCTCGGCCAGGCCCAGGTAGTCCAGCGCGAGCACGCCGTTGGTCCAGATGTGCAGGCCGGCGCCGCCGTCCCGCAGTTCTTCGGCGCGCTCCAGGACGACGGTCTCGAAGCCCCTGCGCTGCAGGGCGAGGGCAGCGGCGAGACCGCCGATCCCTCCGCCGGCGATGAGTATGCGTCGGGCGCGTCCTATGGCCATCTCTGAGTCTCCTCGGGGCTGTCCGGGCGTGAAATCGCTGACGGACTCGTGGAGTTGTCAACGCTAGCATTTCAAGCATCGACCTTGATAGTGTCGGCAGGACATCTAGCATCGCTAAAACCCCGTGGCCCGCGGCCACGCGGCAACCGGAAGACCGACAAAGGTGGTTGTGATGGAAGCGCTCCTGCTCACGCTGGCCGTGGTGGCCACCATGGCCAACGCGGTGGTCTACGGCACCGACGTCTTCTCCGCGCTGGTGCAGCGGCCGGCCATGGCGCACGTCGACGACGCCGCCCTCACCAGCGCCATGGGCCAGATCCACCGCTTCGGGGACGCCCGGATGCCCGTCCCCGGCGTCTTCGGCCTGGTGGCCACGGTCGCCACCGCCGCGGTGGCCGGCTTCGACGGCAAGGCGGCCCCGTCCATTGCCGCCGGGGTGGCCGCGCTGGCACTGGTGGTGTGGCTGGTCATCTACAACAAGGTCAGCGCCCCGGTGAACAAGGAGCTGACCGGCGCCGCCCTCGACTGCCGGGTCGCCCCCGAGGCGCGTGCGCTCCAGCGCACCTGGGACAGCGTCATCAACGCCCGGGTGGTGCTCCAGGCCGTCGCGCTCGGCGGCATGTGCGTGGCCCTGGCCGCCTCGTAGGCCCGCCCGCCGCATACGTCAGGGGGCCCACCGGCGGTGGGCCCCCTGACGTATGCGTGCGAGCGCGTCTCTACTGAAGCGCGATGTTGCCGAGAAGGAACGCGTCCGCATTCTCGTCCACGCCGTCACCGGACTCGACCGATGCCACCGCCGACAGCTCCGGCTCGGATCCCGCCACGTTCTTCTTGTTCACCACGATGATGTCCCCTTCAGACGCGTGCAGCGCTCGGCGAAATGCCTCTTCGAGATTCGGCATCGGCACGGCGGCGCGTCAAGACTCCTTTCCGGCAGCCCCACCGCAATTCGAGGACCGGTCCAGGGAAATGCAGGAAAGTACACGGAGGCCACCGGGATCCGACCCTTGGAGACGCCCTCATGACCACCGCATCCCACCCGGCCGGGCAGCCCGTCCCGCAGACCCCGGCCGCCGACGTGCTCGCCGAGCTCACCGCGGTGCTGGCCGGCATGACGGGGACCGACGCCCACCTCGTCGACCCCGGGCTGCCGTTCCCGCTGCTGGGCCTGGACTCGCTGCGGGGCGTGGAGTTCCTCGGCGCCCTGGGGGCCCGCTACGGCACGCGGATCGAGGCGGGGGCGCTGGGCGAGCACCCGACGCCCGCGGCGCTGGCCCGCCACATCGCCGCGCGGCTCGGCGCCCCGGACGGCCCGGCCCCGTCCCCCGCGCCGGTACGGGCCCCCATCCCGCGGGACGAGCCGCTACTGACCGCCTTGCGCACCCAGCTGGCGCGGATCCTGCGCTGCGCGCCGGGCGACCTCGACGACCGGGCGCCCTTCACGGTGCTGGGCCTGGACTCCATCCTGGCGGCGGAGTTCGTCGAGGGCATCAACCGCACCTGGGGGCTGAAGGAACAGGCCGCCCTGCTCTACGACCACCCCGACCTCGCCGCCATTGCCGCCCACCTCGCCGAGCGGCTGGGCGTCCCGGCCCCCGCGCCGAAGACCGCCGGATCCGTCCCCGCCCCCGCGCCGGCCGCCGGATCCGCTGCCGCGTCCGCACCGGCGCGGGCGGCGGCCGCGGGTCCCGCCGCGCCGCCACTGGACCTCGACGCGCTGCTGGACGCGGTGCGCGACGACGTACTCGGCATCGACGAGGCCGCCGCCCTGCTGGCCGCCCGCACCGCCTGAGACGAGACGAGACGAAGGGCACGCCAGCCAGATGGACGACCGGGAAATCCTGACGCTCTTCAAGAACGGCACCCTGGAGCGACGGCACGCGATGGCCCTGCTGACGGGAGCCCCGGCGGCCCCGCCCGGTCCGGCCAGCCGTCCCGCCGCGGCCACCGCCCCGGTACCCGCCGTCGCCGCCGTCCCGGCCGCCGGCCCGCGCACCGCGGCGGCGGACGCGGACGCGGGCGCCGAGCCCTGCGCCGTCATCGCGCTCCACGGCCGCTTCCCGCAGGCCGCCGACCTGGAGGCGTTCTGGCAGGTGGCCCTGGAGGCGCGCGACACCTCGGGCCCGGCCCCGGACGGCCGCCCGCAAGGCGGCGGCCCGGCGGGCCCGGGCCACTTCCTGGACGCCGTGGACGCCTTTGATCCGGAGCTGTTCGGGATCGACCCCGCCGAGGCCGCGCTGATGGACCCCCAGGAGCGGTTGCTGCTGGAGAGCGCCTGGCAGGCCCTGGAGGGCGCCGGCTACGCGGGCGCCCGCCTTGCGGGGCTGACCGGTGCCGACGGCACACCGCGCGCCGTCGGCGTGTTCACGGCCGTCGGCCGCTCCGCCCAGGCCGCCCACGACGGTCAGGTCGCCCGCGCCGAACCCACCGCCGGCGCCCCGGCCCACGCCGCGGGCCGGCTCTCGCAGCTGCTGGACCTGCACGGCCCCAGCCAGAGCGTCGACACCGGCGACTCCTCCTTCCTCACCGCCCTGCACCTCGCCCTCGCCTCGCTGCGCGCGGGCGAGTGCGCGGCGGCCCTGGTCGCCGCCGCCGAACTGCGGCTGCACCCCGCACGGCAGCGGCCCGGCAGCGGTGAGGCCGTCGCGGCCGTACTGCTCAAACCGCTGTCCGCCGCGCTGGCCGACGCGGATCCGGTGCACGCGGTGCTGCTGGCCGGAGCCGTCGGCCACACCGGCCGGGGCGAGCCCGGCCCGCTGCGCGAGCGCCTGGTACGCCGCGCCCTGGCCGCCTCCCGGGTCCCGGCCGCGGAGGTCGGCCTGACGGAGGACGCCGCGACCGTCGCGGCCTGCGTGGGCGAAGCCGGGGCGGCCACCGGCGCGGCCGCCCTCGCCCGCGCCGTACTCCAACTGCAGCGCGCCACGCGGCTGCCGGAGCCCGGCGGCCCCGCCGAGCCCGCCCCGTGGGCCGGCCCGGCGCCCCGCCGCGCCCTGGTGGGGGTGCACCCGGCGCACGCCCCGCATGCCGTGGTGCTCCTCCAGGAGGCTCCGCCCTCGGTCGGCCGCCCGGCGCCACCCGGGGCGCCGGCGGGCCGGGCCGGGGAGCTGGTGCTGGTGTCGGCGCCCACCCCCGCGCATCTGGCCGCCACCGCCCGCCGGATCGCCGACTGGCTGGAGCGGCCCGAAGGGGCGGCCCACGAGCTGTCCGCCGTCGCCGGGGAACTGCGTACGGGACGGGCCGCGATGGCCTGCCGCCTCGCCCTCGTGGCGCAGGACCTGCCCGAACTCGCCTCGGCCCTGGCCGGCTTCGCCGAGCAGGGGCAGGCGCCGGGGGTGCGCACCGCGGATCTGGGCGCGGCCCCCGGGGATCCGCTGCTGCTGGACGGGCTCGACGAGACGCTCGCGTACGTCGAGGCCCTGTGGCAGGGCGGCCGGTGGGAGCAGCTCACCCGCCTGTGGCTGGGCGGCCTCGACGTCCTGACCGCCGCCCCGGCCCCCGGTACCGGGCGGGTGGGCACCCTGCCCACGAGCGTGCTGCGCCCGCGGCCCCTCGGGCCCGCCTCCGCCGCGGCGGCGACGCGGGGAGGGCAGCGGTGAGCATCGACCTGCAGACGGCGCCGATCGCCGCGCTCCCGGCCCCGGCCCCGGCCCCGGCCAGCGCCCCGGCTCCGGCTCCGGCTCCGGCTCCCCCGGTCGGCGCCGGGCCGCACGTGCCCGGCCCGGTCACCCTGTGGCTGTGCCCCAACGACGACGTCGCCCCCGAGGTCGCGAGCCTGCTGGCCCGGCACTGGCTCGACGCCCGCGAGCAGAAGACCGCGGGCAAGTTCCTCTTCGAGCGCGACCGCCGCCAGTACCTGATCGCCCACACCCTGGTGCGGCGCGCCCTCGCCCTGGAGGCGGGCCTGCCCGAGGCCGAGCTGGTCATCTGGCGCTCCGCGCGCGGCCGTCCCTTCCTGCGGCCCGCCCCCGACGCCCTGCCGCGCGGCGGCTCACAGCTCGACTTCAACCTCTCCCACGCGGGCGGCTACAACCTGCTCGGCATCGTGCGGCGCCAGCGCATCGGGGTGGACGTGGAGCGGCTCGACGACCGGGACGAGCAGGCCATCACCACCATCGTGCGCACCTTCGCCGAGGAGGAGCGCGCCTGGGTGGACCAGCTGGCGCCCGGGCGGGAGCGGGACCGGCGCGCGCTGCGCGTGTGGACGCTGAAGGAGGCGTACTCCAAGGCGCGCGGCCTGGGCCTGGGGCTGCCGTTCGACAGCTTCGTCTTCACGATGGACGACGAACGCGGTGTACGCGCCTTCACCCCGCCCGAGGACGACACGGGCCGGCTGTGGTGGTTCATCGAACTGGAGCCGGTGCCCGACGTGCTGGTCGCCGTCGCCGTGCCCGCCGACGCGGCGCAGGACGGGGAGATCCAGCTCAACCTGGGCTTCCCGTGGAGCCGGTCGGCACCGCAGAATTTTCCGCTTCCTGCGCCGGTGGGCCTCGGCCCGGGGACTTCCCCGGCTTTTTGACGGATCTTCGGGCAACGGTTCCGGCATCCGTCTGGGTAACGGTTCCAAGGCATTTCTTTGCCGACGATTTACCTCCGGTTCGCCCTCTCCCATTCCCGTTCGGAACCCGCCCGGCCGACCACCGCCGCGGATCACAAGTTCGCAGGTGGAAGGCGACTCAAGAGCCACTAAAGGAAAGAGATGGAAAGCACCTTCCCCCGCTAGCGTTCCTGCAGCGGGGGCAGTTTTTTGGTCACCGGACGGAAAGAAAGAGACAAGGAACTCGACGAGTACGGAGGAGACCGTGAGGATTCAGGTTCTGGGTCCGTTGAGTGCCGAGGTCAACGGGGAATCCATTGTTCCGACGGCCGGAAAACCACGACAGGTTCTGTCGCTTCTCGCGCTCTATCCCGGGCGCGTCATGCCCGTTCCCACCCTCATGGAGGAGATCTGGGGCACCCAGCCGCCCAACAGCGCGCTGACCACCCTTCAGACGTACATCCTCCAGCTGCGCCGGCGCCTGGGCACCGCCATGGGCCCCGGCGCCCCCGGCGGGGCCAAGGAGGTCCTGGCCACCCGGCACGGCGGCTACCTGCTCCAGATCCCCGAGGACAGCGTCGACGTCCACGACTACGACCGCCTGGTCCGCGAGGGCCAGAGCGCCTTCGACGCGGGCGAGAGCCAGGTGGCCGCCGACCGCTTCCGGGCCGCCCTCGACCTGTGGCGGGGCCCGGCCCTGGTCGACGTACGGGTCGGGCCGATCCTCGACATCGAGACCATGCGCCTGGAGGAGAGCCGCCTGGTGACCGTGGAGCGGCGCATCGACGCCGATCTGCGCCTGGGCCGCCACTCCGGGCTGATCGCCGAACTCGCCGAGCTGACCGCGCGTCACCCCCAGCACGAGGGGCTCCACTCGCAGGCCATGGTGGCGCTCTACCGCTCGGGCCGGCAGGCATCGGCGCTGGAGGTCTACCGCCGGCTGCGCGTACGCCTGATCGAGGACCTCGGCGTGGAGCCCTCGCCGCAGCTCCAGCGGCTGCACCAGGCGATGCTGGCCGTGGACCCGCAGCTCGACGTGCTCGCCGGACCGCGGCACACCTCGACCTTCGACCTGTTCGCCGCGTAGGGCGCGTCCGGCGGCCAACCGCGGCGCCACACGGCCCGGGTACGGCCCCGGTACGCCCCCGGGTACAGCCCCGGTACGTCCCCGGTGGGGACCTCCAGCAGCCTTCGACGACCTCTTGAGCACCGGCGCGGACAGTGGGGTCTTCCGCACCGCCGTCGCCGTACCGCACAGGAGAGCGCGCCGTGGCCATCCTCAGATACCTGGAAAACCCGCTGGACGACCTGCTGCGGCGTGCGGCCGCCCGCGGCGGTGACGGCCCGGCCGTCACCGCCGGCCGGGCCACGCTGACCTACCCCGGGATGGACCGCGAGGCGGACCGGATCGCACACTGCGTACGGCGCACGGTACGGCGCCCCGGCGCCGCCGTCGCGGCCGTCCCGACCCCCGACACCGTCTTCCCCTGTGTGTACTACGGCGTGCTGCGCAGCGGACACCCGCTGGCCCTGGTCGACCCGCAGACGGGACCTGCCGCCCTGTACGAGGTCCTCACGACGGCCGGCGCCGAGATCGCCTTCGTCCCCGCCGCCCTCGCCGAGGTCCTCCTCAAACTGGAGGACCGGCTGCCCCATCTGCACACCGTCGTGGTGACCGACGCCGCCGACGGGGTCGCCCCCGGCTCGGCCGTACCGCTCGCCGCGGCCCTGGCCGGCGTACCGCAGACGCCGTACGAGCCGGCCGCCCCCGACGTCGACGCCGTGGCCTGCACGCAGTTCACCCCGCACGGCGCGGGCGGGCTGCGCCCGGTCCGCTTCACGCACCGCAACCTCATCGCCAACGCGGCGCAGACCGCCATCGCCCACCAGCTGGTGCCCGGCGCCGTCGTCGTGAACCACCTGCCGCTGCACCACCCCGCCCATCTCAACGCCGCCGTGCACGCCGGGAGCCGGCAGGTGCTGTGCACCGACCCGGACCCGTGGGCGGGCCTCGCCCTGGCCGCCCGCACCGGGGCCGCGCACTACTACGGCCTCGCCTCCCGCCTCGAACGGCTCGCCCGCGACGAGCGGTTCACCGCCGGCCACCCCGACCTGGCGGGGCTGCGGCTGCGCGCCGTGCTCGCCGGCGGCACCGCCCTGGAGGCCGCCGCCGCCCGGCGGCTGCGCGACGTCCTCGGCGTACCCGTCCTGCAGGGATACGGCCTGCGCGAGCTGTGCACCCTCTCCCACCACCAGCTGCCCGGCGCACGGCCCGGGCTGGGCGCGGTGGGGGTGCCCCTGCCCGGCACCGAATGCCGCGTCGTGGCCCCCGCGGGCCGCACCCCCGTCCCGGTGTGGGCGACGGGTGCCGTGGAGGTCCGCGGACCGCAGGTGGCCCCCGGCAGCCTGGGCGCGGCGGCGCCGGACGGAGAGGACGGCTGGCTGCGCACCGGTGACGCGGGCTACCTCGACGAGGACGGCGGACTGCACGTGGTGGACCACCTCGGCGACGTCTTCGCGTGCGACGAGGCCCTCGTGGCCCCCTCGCTGGTCGAGCGGGTGATCGGGCAGGACCCGCGGGTCGCGGAATGCATCGTCGCGGACTGGCCCGACCCCGTGCACGGGGCGCTGGTGTGGGCCGGGATCGTGCTGCGCGACGGGGCGCCGTCCGCGGGGTCCGCCGGGCTGCTCGACGTCCTCGACTCGATCGCCGAACGCGCCAACTCCCGTCTGGGACCGGGCGAGCAGATCCGCCGCCTCGAAGCCCTCGACTCCGTCCCGCGCGGCCCCGGAGGCACACCCGCCCGCCGCCGCGTCCGCACCCGTCTGCACGCCCAGGCCGCCGTCGAGGCAGCAGCCTGAGGCCCTTTTCCTCGGGCGGCTTCGCCTCCGGGGCCGCCCCTGCCGGCTCCAGGAGGACGTACGTCCTCGGAATCCGCTCGTTCCTCGCGCATTCCTCCGGGCGCTCGCCCTCCTTCGCCGGCGCGGCCCCTTCGGCCCAGCCGCCCGGGCGGCCGTCGGCGGGCCCGGCCGGGCCGGACCTCAAGGGCGGCGGACGGGGAGGGCGGCCAAGCCCTGCGCCAGGGCGTGCGCGCTGCTCTCCGGGCCGCAGACACCGGTCATGACCACGTGGACCGCGTCCCCGCCGCCGTACGCGAGCCCCCGCGCGAGCTCGTACGCGGCCCGCGCGCCGGGACCGCTGCCGCACAGCACCAGGCGCCGCCCGGCCGCCCGCGCCTCGGTCAACTCCCGGGGCAGCGCCCCCGCAGCGCGCCGGGCCGACGGGCCGGCCAGGTCCAGCACGACGACCTCCTCGGGGCCGCGGTGCCGGCGGGCGAACAGCTCGTACGCGCCCCGCGCCGCGCCCGCCACCAGCACGAGGCAGATGAGATCGGCCCCGGGAGCACCCGTGCGCAGCGTCCGCGCCCCGGTGCGCCCGGGCCGGGGCAGCAGCCGTGCCATCGACGGGACGTCGACGTCCGCCAGCAGGTCCAGGGCCTGGCCGACGGTGGCGTGCTGGTCGGGCAGGTCGGCCAGGGCCCGCAGCAGGCTCACGCACTGGCCCAGGGCGGCGGCGGCGTCGGCGTCGGCCAGGCTGGAGCGGTCGTAGACGGCGTTCAGGACCAGCGCCCCGCCGTTCTCGTGCCGCGCGAAGACCGTCAGGGGCAGGCCGGCTCCGCCTCCGGCCTGGCGCGGCTCGGCCACCTCGACGCCCTGGGCCCGCAGTTCCTCGCGCAGCGCCTGCGGCAGTTCGGCCGGGCCGTCGAAGGAGACCAGGGTGTCGGTGAGCCGTTCGCCGTCGTCGCGGCCGGTCCACTCGCGGATCCGGTCGGAGGAGACCCAGGGGTACGCCGCCATGTCGAGCAGCACGTCGCGCACCTGGCGCAGCAGGTCGGCCAGCGGCTGCGCCGGGTCCACCCGGACGGTCATCGGCAGCGGGCCGGCGAGCAGTCCCGGAACGCCCGCGGCCCCGGGCATCAGGATGTCGCGGCCGGACAGCCGCACCCCGAAACTGACCTGCAGGGGGCCCTCGATGCCCGCCGCCCGGTACAGCAGCAGCGCCCACACCACGTGCAGCGCGCTGCTCTCCCCGGCGCCCCGCGCGGCCGCCCAGGACCGCAGGCGGGAGGTGTGCGGTTCCGCCAGCCGCCGGTACAGCCGGCCGGCTCCGCTCTGCCGGGTGGCGCCGCCACGGCGGCCCACCGCGGTGGCGGCATGGCGCGGGGGCGCGGTGCGCGTCCACAGCTGCCGGGCGCCCTCGGTGTTCTGACGGGCCAGCCAGCGGGCGTGGTCGCGCAGGTCGGGGCGGCGCTCACCGCCGGGCAGCCGGCCCCCGGCGAGGTAGGCGCGGTAGAACTCGCGCAGCAGCAGGTGCACGCTGCGCTCGTCGAGCAGCGCCCGGTGGTAGGTCAGCAGGATCCGGGCCGGTCCGCCCGCTTCGGCCTCCAGCACGGTCAGGCGCAGCAGGGGCGGCCGGTTCAGCGCGAAGCCGTGCCGGCGGTCCCGCTCCAGCAGGTCCTGCCAGCCGATGTCGCGGGCGCGGTGGTGGACGATGTCGGCGTCGGCGCGGGCGTGCAGGACCAGCCGCGGCTGGGCCGCCCAGTCGAAGGCGGCGCGCAGGACCGACTCGCGCTCGCAGACGGACTGCCAGGCCGCCCGGAAGCGGGCCCGCTCCAGCGGTCCGGTCCAGGTCCAGTGGACCTGTTCCAGGTGGCGGTCCGCTCCGTCGGGGCGGGTGACGGCCTCCAGCAGCAGTTCGCGCTGGTGGCCGGCGAGGGCGAGCGGCTCGCCGGTGCCCGGGTAGGGGCCCAGGAGGTCGGCCAGCAGGTCCGGGCCGAGCAGCGCGGGGCCGCCGTCGGTGCCGGGGAGCAGCCGCAGGGTGTGCCCGCCCGGGCCCGCGCAGTCCAGGGTGACCTGGAAGCCCCGGTGGCGTCCGGCGATACGGGCGGCGAGCAGCTCGGCGTCCGCGTCCGTGCGCAGCCCGCGTACGTCCAGGAGGAGCGCGGCGCCGGGCGCGCGGTCCGCCACCTCGTGCACCACCACCAGGACCGGGCCGGGTCCGGCTGCCGCGTCGCGGCCGCTCATCGGCCGCTCCGTACGGTGTCGAGGGGCGGACGGGCGGGGCGCGGCGGCTCAGCCCTCAGCGCGCGCACGGCACGGCGGGCACGGTACGTACGCGGCCCGTTCACTGGCTTTCACGGCGTCCGCCTTCCTCTGCCCGGGCCGGAGGTCACCGGTCGCAAAAAGCGTAGTTCGCCCCCGGCCCCGGCCGCCGTTTCCTCAAGCGGGCCTGCACCGCGGCCCGAAGCGGTGTCGACCGCCGGCTCCCGGGGAGGGGTCGCGGGCGGGCGCCGGCGGTGCGCCGAGCTGACGACGTAGCGGTCCTGGACGAGGTGGGTGGCGAAGTCCCACACCCCGTCACCCGCTCCGGCGCCCGCCCCGTCGTCCTGTCCCTCGGTCAGGACGGTGCGGCCCTGGCCGTCCCGGCCGAAGCCGAAGCCGGGGAAGCGGCGCCGCAGTCCGTGCCCGAGCGCCTTGGTGTAGGCCTCCTTCAGGGTCCACAGGCGCAGCAGCCCCGCCCGGCGCTCCTCCTCGGGCAGCGCGGCCAGCACGCGGCCTTCCCGGGCCGTGCACACGTGATCGCGCAACAGGTCGAAGGAGAGGGCCCGGTCGGCCGGCTCCGCGTCCACGCCGATCGGCCCGGTACGGCTGACCCCGACCACGATGAGCTCGTCGGTGTGCGCGAGGCTCAGCTCCACCTCACCGCCCAGACCGCGCAGTACGGGCCGCCCGCCGGGGTGGTGGCCCAGGTCCAGGGAGGCCGGGGACACGTCCAGGGCGGTGGCGGCGGTGTACTTCATGACGGCGCGCGAGACGGCGAACCGCAGCCGCCCGGCCGCGGCCGGCGTCTGCCGGTAGCGCGGCCAGTCCTGTCCGAGCAGCGGGCGCAGTCCCGGGTCGAGGAGCGCGGCCGTCATCCACTGCCCCCAGGTCGTGAAGACCACGACCCGGCCGTGCTCGTCGAGCCGGTCCCCCACCTCCTCCCAGGGACCCTCCGGGCCCGGCACGTGCAGGGGCTCGACGGGCTCGGCGGGCCTGACGGGCTCGGCGGGCCCGGCGGGCGGACCGCCGTTCACCACAGCACCCGGGTCGCGTACACGTCGCAGTCGACGCCCCTGCGGTCCCGGGCGTCCAACTCCGCCCAGACCCGCTGCTGCGCCGCGGTGGCGGCGGGGCCGCCGGGGCCCTCGGGGGCGATCCCGAGCCGCTCGGTGATCCGCAGGGCCGCGAGCAGCGCCCAGGGGCGCCCGCCGAGGAACAGGCCCCGGCCGTCGTCGGCGGCCCCCTGGACCCCGAGCACGGCGGCCCCCAGCAGCACCATGGCCTGCCGGTCGGCGACGGCCCGGACCGCGGGATCGCGGGGGTCCACCTCCTCCGCGGCCCGGCTCGGCCTGAGCAGGGCGCGCTGCTCGCTCAGCAGCCGCCCCGCCACCCGGGCGAGCACGGCGGTGAACGGGTCGTCGCCGTCGCCGGCCGGGCCGGCCTGGGCCGCCGCGGTCAGCCGGGTGTGCGCGGCGGCGGGCACCGCCACCAGCGTGTCGTCGCTGCCGGGCGACGGGGGGAAGCTCCGGACGGGCAGCTCCTCCCCGAGGCGCAGCAGCGGCCCGGAGCCCGCCGCGTCCCCCCGCCGCGCGAACGCCGCGGCCAGCGCGGGCAGTTCCCGTACGAGCTCGGCCTGGCGGGCGGCCACCTGCGCCTCGCCCGCTGCGGCCGCGGGCAGGTCGGCGACGAGCTTGGCCACCGTGCGGCGCGCCGGCGCACCGGCGCCCAGGCCGCTCTCCCGCAGGACCAGGTCGAGTTCGTCGAGTACGTCGCGGACCACGACCGGCACCATGTACCCGGCGGCCGCCCGCACCGCCGGGCCGCAGCCCTGGGGCAGCGCGAGCGCGCGCAGGGCCACGCCGAGGAGGCTCTCGCAGGCCAGCAGATCGGCGAACGCGGCGGCCAGCGGGCCCCGCCACTGCCGGACGGCGGCGTCGTGCGGACCACGGTCGGCCACCACCCGTACGGCGGCGCGCAGCGCCGTGCCTGCCGAGGCGACCAGCGCGGCCGGGGCCAGCAGGGCCTCCAGCCCGGCCGCCGGTGCGCCGGCCGGGGCGCCCGCGGCCCGGGCGCCGCTCAGGCCCTGCACGCACTGGGCGTGGCCGAGGGCGAGGTCGCGGCGCAGCAGCGGGCGCAGGACGCGCACCAGTTGCTCGCCGCCGACGTACTCGCCGGCCCTGTCGGTCCCGGCACTGTCGCCGGCCCCGTCGGTCCCGCCGCTGACGCCACCCCCGTAGGCCGGGCGGAACTCGGCGCCCACCAGGTCCGCCAGCAGGGCCGCCGCGCGGTCGGGCGCGGGGGAACCCTGCGCGAGGGCCCGGAAGCCGTACGGGTTGGCCTCGTCGAGGGGGTCGCCGAGCAGCGCCTCCAGGCGTACCGCGCGCAGCGCCATGTCGACGGTGGGGGCGAGCGCCGCGTACGAACGGGCCGGCGCGGAGGCCCGCGCCGGCCGCCGTGGCGGGGACGCCTGCGCGCCCGCGGCGGAAGGTCCGGGCGCGGGCCCCGGGGCCCCAGCGGGCACCGGGGTCTCCGCGGGCACCGGGGTCTCACGGTCCTCCAGCGGACCGGGCCGGGTGAGGGCCATCTACGGCCTCCTTCTCGTGCTCATCGCAGACTCGTGCTCATCGCAGGCTCGTGCTCATCGCAGGCGCCGTACAGCGCTCTGTGCGTGCCATCGGGCCAGGGACAGGGTCTCGGTGCCGGCGCGCCCCAGCCACGTCCGCACGTACCGGCCGGCCTCCACGAGGCCGGTGCCCGCACCGAGCACCTCCTCGACGGCCTCCTCGCGCAGCATCACCTGCCGGGCGCAGCCGACCCGCACGCCGTCGCCCTCGGGTACGAGGGACCACTCGCCGCTGTGCGCGGCGATCAGGCCCGGCGCCGCGGGCTCCTTGTAGACGATCCGGGTGGCCGAGGGGAAGCACAGCCGCACCGTGCGGGTGGTGAGGGACCGGCCGTCGGGGCCTGCGGTGTCCATGACGGCCAGCTGCACTCCGGGCTCGTCCTCGGTCACCTCGACCGCGTCCACGTGGGGCAGGAGCCCGCTCCAGTCCCCGATCCGGTAGAGGAAGTCGTAGACGAGCTCGGCGGGGCCGTCGACGTGCACGCTGTCCTCGAACGACAGCAGCAGCCCGTCCAGGCGCTCCCAGCGCTCGGCGACCTCCTTGACGGCGGCGACCAGGGCGGCTGCATCCCGCTGCCACTGCTGCCGGCTGTGCGCGGTGCCCGCGGAGGCCGTGCCCTCCATGGCGCGTTCCTGGCGCAGGGTCAGCAGCGACCGCGTCTCGCCGTGCGCCTCGACGGACCAGGTGCCGGTGGTGGGCAGGCCGGGGCGGGCGGCGTCCTCCTGCTCGAACGCGACGGTACGGGCGGGGGGATCCAGCACCCGGCGCAGGTGCAGGGAGCGGACCCGCTCCCCGGCCGGGTCCATCTCCCACAGCCGCAGCCGTTCGCGGACCCCGTCGAAGTCGATGCGCTCGACGTGGACGGGCAGGGGCAGCAGGAGGGGCCAGCGCACGGCGTCGGCCAGCAGCCCGTAGACCACACCGGCCGGGGCGGCCACCCACGCCGTCTGCTCGCTCGCGTGCACGCGTTGCGACGGCATGAGTGCACCTCCCCTGATCGCCCGTGCGGGTGTGCCCAGCCTGCACCTGGCGACTTGAGCCCTCCTCAACCGCCGAGCACGGCGGCTTCCCCGCTCCGGGCCGCCGGGACGGCCGCGGCCGGCTGCCCGGCCTGGGTGAGGGCGTCGGCCAGGACCCGCCAGATCTCGGCGGCCAGGTCGATGTTCGCGTCCTGCTGTGCCTGCTGGGCCAGGGCGCGCAGGCCCTGGATGCCGGCCGGGTCGCCGCCGAGGATCAGCAGCTGGTGGCGCAGGATCTCCAGCCGGACCTGGCCGCGGTAGGTCATCCTCGACGGGTCGGCGGCCAGCGCACCGAGCAGGTCGCGGGCATCGTCGTAACGGCCCGTGGCAAAGGCGAGGTCGGCCTTGAGGGCCGTCAGGTCCTGGCGCAGGGCCGGTGTGCCCGCGAAGGCGAGGGCGGCCTCGGCCTCGGCGGCGCGGCCCTGCGCCTGGGCCGGGTCGGCGGGCAGCTTCTGCAGGTGCAGCCGTGCGGTGGCCAGGCGCAGCCGGATCCACAGGATCAGGTCCTCCTGGCTGGTGAACCGCTCGATGGCCTCATCCAGGCAGGCCTGGGCGCCCGCGTAGTCGCCCTGGCGCATGCGGACGGCGGCGGCGGTCCACATCGACTCGGCCCACAGGGCGTCGGTGCGGCCCTCGACGAGGGCGGTCAGCTCGTCGGCGTGCGTACGGGCGTCGCCCATCCGCCCGGCCTCGGCCTGTACGGAGACCAGCGCGAGCAGGGCGGCGGCCCGGTCCTCCACGCCCAGTTGCTCGCGCAGGGCGATCCCGTGGGCTTCGACGGCCGCGTCGAGGGCCGGGGTGATCTCACCGACGGAACGCAGGCAGCGGGCGAGCCGGGTCAGACCGCGTACCCGCAGCTCGCTGACCCCGACCTCCTCGCCGAGCGCGACGAGTTCGGTGAGCCGGTCGCGTTCCACGGCGAGGTCGCCCTGGATCCGGGCGGCCCGGGCGAGCAGCCACAGCGCCTGCCAGCGCAGGACCGGGCTCTCGTGACCCTCGGCGGCCAGCGCCTGGCGCAGCGACTCGATGGCGTCGGGGGCGCCGGTGGAGGCGGCCAGGGTGAGCGCGTGGGCGAGGGAGCCGGTGGCCGGCTCCTCGAAGTCGGCGGGCTGCAGGCCCAGTCGGTCGGCGAGGTAGGCCACGGCCCGCTCGGTGGGCTGGCGGGCCCCCGACTCCAGCCGGGAGAGGTAGCCGGTGGACATCCCCTCCCCCACCAGCGCCGTCTGGGACAGGCCCTGGGCCATCCGGAGCTTTCTCAGGCGCTGTCCGAACGCGGGCTGTCGCAGCATGAGCATCCCTGAGGTCGGTGGGCGAAACGATGGGCGGGGGAGGAAGCGGGGGCTGGGAGTCGGTGGGCAACGAAGCGGTGGGCAACGAAGCGGTGGGCAACGAAGCGGTGGGCAACGAAGCGGTGGGCAAGGAATCTGTCGGGAACCGGCTTCGAGCGTAGGTGACCGGGAAACAGCCGGGCAAACCTTTGCCACGCGCACGCGCCCGCTCTCGTGCGGATGCCGTGCGTTCCTCAAGCGTTCCTCGACCGCATCCCGGCAGACTCTCCAGAGCCCGGCCGTCGACCGGCCGGTGACCTGCTCTTCTCGTATCGAGCGCCGGGGAGTCGACGATGAGGCCATCGGTGTGCGCACCCCGGGCAACCCAACCGGCGCACGCCCCCGCCGACTCACACCAGTCGGCCGAACCGGTCCAGGACGTGATGAACGAAGACGACATCGGCTGGCCCAAGTAGGCCCTCCCCCGGCCGACCAAGGCGGCCGCTCCCACCGGCGCCGGCTGCCTGTCTGCCTGTCTGCCTGCACTGCCGTCCGGCTGCCGTCTGCACTGCTGCCCGTCTGCACTGCTGCCCGGCTGCCCGGCTGCCCGGCTGCCCGGCTGCACCCCGGCTTCGGGGTGCGGGAGCCCCGCGTCCGGGGTCGGAGGGAGTCCGGGGGCTTCCCGTCAGTCCACTGTCCTTCCGGGGCTGGCCGGGCCGTCAAGGGCGCTCACTGCGTTCGCGTCGCTTCGCGATGGCCTTCGGCCACCCTTGACTGCCCGGCCCGCCCCGGAAAGACAACAGACTGCCGGGAAGCCCCCGAAGGATGGCCGGGGGGTGAGAGTCCAGGAGCGGGCCCGTCGGTGAGGGGCGGGCCGTTTCCCGTTGGCAGTTCCCCATTCGGGGTCGATGGCCCCTTGTTCCGAGCCCCGGCCAGGGGATGGGCATCCCGGGCCGGCAGCCCCCCGGTGGAGCCGAGAGGCCGGTGCTCTAGCCGGCGCGGCGGGTGGTCAGGGGGGCCGGCGGGCGTACCGGCTCGGTGTCCAGCGGGCGGAGTGCCGCGTCGAGCGCTGTTGTGGTCAGCTGCCTGCCGCCGGCGGCCACGTATCCGTCGGGGCGGATCAGCAGCCAGCTGCCGGCCGCGAGGCCGAGCCCCTCGCGCAGCCGGCCCTCCGGGTCGGCCAGCGGGGCGGGGCCGCCGCCGAGGGCGACGGTGCGCACCGAGAGCCAGTCTCGGTGCTGCTCCCGCGCGGCGAGCGCCGTGTCCACGGCCTCACCGGTGCCCTCGGGCACGTACAGCAGCGACCACCGCGGATCCCGCAGCTCCGCCCGCAGGCCGTCCGTTCCCGGGTCGGCGGCGCCCGCCGGGGGGACCGCCGCCCGCGACCCGGCGGCCGGCAGGCCGGCGCCGTCCACCCGGGTGTTCAAGGGGCTGGTCGGATAGCCCGGTTCGGGCCCGGACAGGGTGTCGAGCACGTTGCGCTGGATGGTGCGCCCGATGGCCCGGTGCATCAACCCGGTGCCGCGGACCAGGTCCATCACGGCCGGCAGCACCAGCCCTGCCAGCTGGCCGAGGAGGTGGGTCGTCTGCGAGCCGAGCAGCGCCCGGCACACCGGCAGCCGCTCGGCTTCGTACGTGTCCAGCAAGGCCCGGCCGGCCGGGCCGCGTTCGACCATGGCCAGCTTCCAGGCGAGGTTGTACGCCTCCTGGATCCCGGTGTTCACGCCCTGCCCGGCCGCGGGACTGTGCACGTGGGCGGCGTCTCCGACCAGGAAGCACCGGCCGACCCGCAACCGCGTCGCCATGCGCCGGCGAAAGGCGAGGACGGAGCTCCACTCGGGCTCGCCGACCCGGACTTCGCGGCCCAGCCCGGCCGACAGCTTCTGCGAGAAGCGCTGCGCCGGCGTGCGCAGGTCCGCTGCCGCGTCGGCCGCGGCGGTGTGCAGCAGCCGCCAGTGCCCGTCCCGCGCGTAGGGCAGCATCAGCAGGGCCTGTCCGTCCGTGTGCACCCAGTGGATCGAGCCGGGGTCGAGGCCGGCCCCGGCCACCGGCGCGTCCACGATCTCCAGGGACTGCGCGCTCTGGCCCAGCAGCGGAAGGCCCAGCTGCCGGCGGACGGTGCTGTGCCGGCCGTCACAGCCGACCAGCCAGTCGGCCTCGTACGCCTCCTCGCGCCCGTCGGCGTGCGCCAGCCGCACCCGTACGGGGGTGTCCCCGTCGGCGGACTGGGCGAATCCGAGCAGCCGCACCCCCCACTCCACCCCGACCCCGAACCGCCGGGCGGCCTTGCGCAGCAGGGCTTCGGCGCGGGACTGCCCGATGACGAGGGTGAAGGGGAACCGGGTCGGCATGCCGCCGTGGTCGCCCGCCAGCCGGACGAGCCGCCGGCCGCCGGCGAACAGCGTGAAGGCGTCCACGTGCCGGCCCTGCGCGAGCAGCGGGCCGGCCAGGCCCATCTGGTCGAGGGTCTCCAGCGTGCGCGGGTGCAGGGCGACGGCCCCGCCGGAGTCGCCCGCACGCCGGGGTCGGGCGGCCATGTCGACCACGCGGACGCGCAGTCCGCGCCGGGCCAGCTCGCAGGCGGCGGTGAGCCCGGCCGGCCCGGCGCCGACCACGAGCACCTCGGCGCGATCGGGCCGGACGGTCACCACGATGTCTCCCAGGGCTCGCCGGCAGGGGGACTCCACGGTGCCCGGTCCCGCTCGACGGCCGCCGGAGCTCCGCTCGGGAGCGCCCCCGGTCAGGCGACGTACAGGTCGAAGGTCGACCCCCGCCTCGGCCCCGCCGGCACGTCCAGCGCGGGATCCACGGCGAGCATGGCCTGGTGGAGCCGCTGGAGCTGCGGCGACGGCTCGACTCCCAGGTCCTCGATCAGCCGCGCGCGCAGTCTGCGGTAGACGTCCAGGGCCGCCGCCTGGCGGCCCGAGCGGTACAGCGCCACCATCGCCTGGGAGTGCAGCCCCTCGTGCTCGGGGTGGCGGGCGGTCAGCTCCGCGAGCTCCGCCAGCAGTTCGCCGTGCCGGCCGAGCCGCAGGTCCGCGTCGATCCGCCGCTCGACGGTGACCAGCCGGCTCTCCTCTAGCCTCGTCACCTCGATCTCCAGGACGCGTCCCGCGTGGACGTCGACCAGCGCGGGCCCCTGCCACAGTGCGAGCGCCTCGCGCAGCCGGGCGGCGGCCGCCTCGTCGTCCCCGCGTTCGAAGGCGTCCCGCCCGCGGGCGATAAGGCCCTCGTACAGGTGCACGTCGACCGACTCCGGCGGTATGTGCAGCACGTACCCGCCGTGCCGCGTGGCCAGCACGTCCTTCGCCCCGCCCGCGCCGCCGGAGCCGGCCGGCCCCATGGCGATGCCGAGCTTGCGGCGCAGCTGCAGGATGTACGTCTGCAAGGTCGTGAGCGCGCTCTGGGGCGGTTCGGCGCCCCATATCTCCTCCATGAGCGTGGGCACCGGCATCACCCGCCCCGGGTAGAGCGCGAGGAGCGTCAGGATCTGCCGCGGCTTGCGGGCGGTCGGGAGGATCGAACCGCCGTCGACCTCGGCGCTCAGCGGGCCCAGCACCTGGATCCTCACGGGAACGGGCATGCTCACACCGCCCTTTCCAGGAACGCGCCGGCGTCGGCGGGCGCCGTGTCGGTCCGGTACGCGTCCGCCCCCGCGCCGGCCACGAGGCCCGGCAGCAGCAGGTGCCACAGCGCCGAGACGTTGCGTTGCAACTCCCCGTAGGGCATCCCGGTTCCCGCCATGACCTCGATCCCGCAGGCCGCGGCCGCGACCAGGGCCTGGGCGCTCTCCCAGTCCCGGCCCGCAGCGGGCAGTTCGCCGGTGTCGCGGGCCAGGCGGAGCAGGGCGCGCACCACCGACATCCACGTCGCCTGGAAGTCCACCGGCGCGGGCCTGGTCTCCGCGGCCGGCCGCACGCCGGTCGCGGTGCACTCCTTGGTGATGCGGAAGCTCGCGGCGACCGCCGGGTCCTCGTACAGCGTGCGCGCCAGCCAGTGCGTCATGTCGATCAAGGTCTGCAGGGGCGAGGCGCCGTCCTCGCGCAGCTGCCGTACCGCTCCGTGCAGCAGCGCGCAGCCGCGCTGCTGCACGGCCTGCGCCAGCTCGTCCTTGGAGGCGAAGTGGAAGTACAGCGCCCCCTTCGTCACTCCGGCCGCGCTCGCGATGTCGCCGAGCGTCGCGTTCGCGTATCCGTGGAGCTGGAACATCCCGGCGCCCGCGCAGACCAGCCGCCTGCGGGTCCGCTCCGACCTCTCCTGCACCGAGCCGCCTCCTCTCGACCGCCGCCGCCCCCGGTCCTGGGCCGGCCCGACGCCGCGGCGGCCGCCTCCGGGCCCGGCTCCCCGACCCGACACCCGGGCCTCAGACCCGTACGAGCGGGGCGGGCCGGCCGCCTGCCTCCGCGCCCGCCTCGGCCAGGTTCTCGGGGCCGGCCATCAGGATCGACCGCTGCAACCGTCGCAGCCCGGCGGACGGTTCGAGCCCGAGCTCGCGCACGAGGGTGGTGCGCAGCCGCTGGTACACGTCCAGGGCCTCGCCGCGCCGGCCGGAGCGGTGCAGGGCGAGCATGAACTGCCCGTGCAGGTTCTCGTGGGTGCGGTAGCGGCTCACCAGCACCGTCAGTTCGGCGAGCAGTTCCCGGTGCCGCCCCAGCCTCAGGTCGGCCTCGATCCGCTGGTCGAGGGCGCACAGCCGGGTCTCCTCCAGCCGCCGGGTCTCCATGTCCAGCTGGACCCCGCCCTGTACGTCGGCGAAGGCGGCCCCGGACCACAGGGCGAGCGCCTCGCGCAGCAGTCGCGCCGCCGAGGGGAAGTCCCCCGCGTCCATGGCGCGGTAGCCCATGCCGGCGAGCCGGTCGAACTCCCGGACGTCGAGGGTGCCGCCGCCGCTGTTGAGCAGGTAGCCGCCGGGCAGGGTGACCAGGACGTCCTTGGCGGTCCGCGAGGCGCGCTCCCGGGCCGATTCGGCGTGCTGCGGGCTGTCGGCGCCCGCTCCCGCACCCTTTTCCAGTGCGGTGGCGATGAGTGCGCGCAACTGCAGGACGTAGGTCTGGAGCGTCGTCCGCGCACTGCGCGGCGGTTCTCCGCCCCACAGTTCCTCTATGAGTGCCGCCACGGGCACCACTTGGTCGGCATGGAGGGCCAAGAGGGCCAGGACCTGCCGGGGCTTGGGGGCGGTCGGCGTGATGGAGACTCCGTGCTCCCGCACTGCCAATGCGCCCAGTACATCGATGTCCACGCCGTACTCCCCTGTCCGTGGATGAGCCGTCCGCCGTGAGCTCAGTAAAAAACAGGACCCGCGGTTTGTCAATACAAAACCGACCGCGCTGTTTTTGTTCGCCTGGAGGACGTCATGGGTACCTATCAAGCCTGTGAGCTGCTGTTTTATTGGCCGAATGGGCTCTTTGTGAGCACAGGACCCCTCTCCGTTCGCTCCAGATTCCCTCCAGACGGAGACGATCCCCGGGTCAAAACAGACCGCATGGACGCCTACGGGCCCGCGGTCCCTTCGGCCCGGAGGTCGCCCAGCAGTCCGGGCCGCACGAGCGTCGGCAGCAGCAGCCGCCAGAAGCGGGAGACCGTGGCCGCCGAGAGCCACACCGCGTCCCGCGCCCCGAGCACCTCGAAGCCGACCGTCGCCGCCACCACGGCGGCCACCCCGTCCTGGGCGTCCACCGCGGGGTGCAGTTCGCCCTCCGCGGCGGCCTGGGCCAGCAGGTCCTCGACCCACCGCTGCCAGCAGCGGCTCAGATCGGTCTGTGTCGGCCGCGCCGCCTCGACGCTCAGCTCGAAGCCGGCCCGCAGCACCACGTCTCCGCGCAGGGCGCGGGCCAGCCCGTGCGTGACGTCGACCAGGAGCTGTACGCGGCTCGCCCCGGGCGGGAGGGCGGCGTCGGTGACGACGAACAGCCGGGCCAGGGCGGCCCCTTCGACGGCGTCGGCCAGCGCCGCCTTGCTGGCGAAGTGGAAGTGCAGCGCCCCGTTGCTCACGCCCGCCAGGGTGCTGATCGCGGCGAGTGAGGCCACCGCGAAGCCCTCCCGGTCGATGATCTCGGCGGCGGACCTGATCAGGGTCTCGCGCGTACGCGCAGCGCGTTCCTGCTTGACCATCGACTGCTCCGTCACTGCGGGGAGATGGCCGGGTGACGTCCCGGGTCAGGACATCCTAACAAACCGTCTGTGCGGTTTTTCGAGACGCGATCCGGCCGACTCTCTCCCGCCGGTCCCCGAGGTCTCCGACACCCTCCCCGCGTCCGCTCGACGGCCGATCCAGACGCGCTCGACCCCCGGCCTGGCCGAAAACCGGGGAACGATCCCGCAGATGATCACTAAAGAGGGGTTTCACCAGCGGAAACGTGAGGATCGGAATAAATCCCTCCCCTGCTGCCCGGAGCGGAGGCTCGGATACCCCTAGAAATTAAACCGGTTGGTATGTATCTTCCCCGGCCAGAGGTAATCTGCGCCTCTCTCGCCAGCGCACCCAGGGGGAGCAATGTCTGCGAGCACGTTCCACGTCGAACGCACCACGACCGCACAGGACCCGACCGGGTCGGCCCCGGCCTCGGCCGTCATCCCGAACAGCTTCCGCTACCCGTCGCTGACCGTCACCGTCCCGAAGGAATTGGTGCACCGGGCCGCGGTCTCCGAGGTCATGCTCACCGACTGGCAGCGCCTGGACGAGACCCATTTCGTCATGACCGCCCAGTGGCCCCGCGGACACAGCTTCTTCACCCCGGTGGCCGACGGCTACCACGACCCGCTCATCGCCTGCGAGACACTGCGCCAGATCGGCATCCTCCTGGGCCACGCCGAGTTCGGCGTGCCCCTCGGCCACCAGTTCATCGTCTGGGACATCGACGTCGCCGTCCGGCCCGAGCACCTGCGGGTGGGCTACGCCCCGGCCGCGCTCGACATCGACGTCACCTGCACGGAGATCAAGCGGCGCGGCAGACGCCTGTCCGGGCTGCGCTTCGAGGCGGTGTTCCGCCGCGAGGGCCACGTCGTCGCGACGGGCGGCGGCTCCTTCTCCTGCATGACCCCGGAGGTCTACCGCCGCCTGCGCGGTGACCACGCCCGCGGCGGCGACTGGTACCAGCTCCCGCTCATCAGCCCGGCGGCGCCGCAGAGCGTCGGACGCATGTCCCCCATGGACGTCGTCCTCTCGCCCACCGCCGACCCCGCCCGCTGGCAGCTGCGGGCCGACACCCGCCACCCCGTCCTCTTCGAGCACGCCGTCGACCACGTACCGGGGATGGTCCTGCTCGAAGCGGCCCGGCAGGCCACCGCCGCCGTACTGGGCCGCTCCTCCTACCTTCCGCTCGGCATCACCAGCGCGTTCACCCGGTACGCCGAACTGGACGCGCCCTGCATGATCGAGGCGCGCCGCCTGCCCGGGGCGCTGCCCGGCGGCGAGCAGGCCGTGCGGGTGACCGCCCACCAGGGCGGCCATCCCGTCTTCAGCTCCACCGTGACCGCCGGCTCGCACGGCTGCTGACCGCGCCCGGCACGGCGGCCGCGGCCGTCAGGCCGCCGCGAACGCGCCCAGGTGCGCGCCCGCCCAGGCACGGAAGGAGCCCGCAGGCCTGCCGAGCAGGTCCGCGACCGTACGCTCCACCTTTGCCTTCGCGCCCTCGCGCTGGCGCTCCGCGCTGCTCAGCAGCGCTTCGACCACCGCCTCGGGATGGCGCCCGCGCAGCGCCACCCGCGCCTGCCCGGGGGTCAGTTCCTCCAGCCGCAGCGGACGGCCCAGCAGCTCGGACAGCTGGGCCGTCTGCTGTGCGGCCGTGATCGCCTCCGGCCCGGTCAGCGTGTGCACCCGGCCCGCGTGGCCCTGCTCGGTCAGGGCCCGTACCGCCACCTCCGCGATGTCCCGGGGATCCACACAGGTGTTGGCGGACTGCCCGTACAGCACCCGGACCACCGACTGCGCCCGCACCGAGGCCGCCCAGGACAGCGCATTGGACATGAAGGAGCGCGGGCGCAGCAGCGTCCACTCCAGTCCGGAGGCGAGCAGCAGCTCCTCGTTGTCCCGCTGCCAGCGGGTGATCAGGTCGTCGGCCGCCGGGTCCTCGACGGCCGCGGCGGACAGCTTCACGACATGGCGGACGCCAACCGACCGCGCGGTCTCGATGAGGCGCCGGTCGTCGTCCTGCCCGACGCGGTTTGTCACCAGCAGCACGGAGCGCACACCCCTCATGGCGCACTCCAGTGACCGCGGATCGTCGTAGTCCCCCCGTACGATCTCAGCCGTTCCGGACGCGCCGGTGACGCGTGCCGGGTCCCGGGCCAACAGCCGAACTGCCAGGTCAGCAGGGAGCTTTCGGAGTACTTCGCGCCCGATCGTACCGGTGGATCCGGTCACAAGGATCATGGTCTGGCCTCCGTCACGTGAATATTTCCGCCCCCGGCACTCGGGATGGCGCGCAACTCGCTGTAATATACAAACTGGACGGTTTTTTCTGACCTTTATTTTGTGTTGAGCACCCTGAGGAGGGAGGAGGCAGCGTGGCCGAGCAAGTACGAGCCATCCGCACACGCCGTACGATCCTGTCGGCGGCCGCCAAGGTCTTCGAGGAGAACGGCTACCAGGCGGCCACCATCTCCGAGATCCTCGGCGCGGCGGGGGTGACCAAGGGGGCCCTGTACTTCCACTTCCGCTCGAAGGAGGACCTGGCCCAGGGCGTCCTCGCCGAACAGGACCAGCACATCTACGTTCCGCACCGCGCCTGCAAGGTGCAGGAGGTCGTCGACGTGGTGATGCTGCACGCACACCGCCTCCAGACCGATCCCATGGTGCGCGCCGGCGTACGGCTGACGATGGACCAGCAGGCCGAAGGCCTCGACCGCAGCGGCCCGTTCCTGCGCTGGTCCGAGGTCGGCCTCGAACTCCTCGAAAAGGCGCAGGCCCAGGGCGAGCTGCTGCCTCATGTCGACCCGCGGGAAACGGCCGACGTCATCGTCGGCTCGTTCGCCGGCATCCAGTCCATGTCCCAGGCCGTCTGCGACTACGCCGACCTGGTGGTCAGGGTCTCGGCGCTGATGCGCCACGTGCTGCCCAGCGTCGCGCTGCCCTCCGTCCTGGCCTCGCTGGACCTCTCCGAGGCCAGGGGAGCCACCGTGTACGCCGAGGCCCTGGAGGCGGCTCAGCAGGCCGCGGAAGGCGCGGCGGCCTCCGCCTGAGCCGGTGCCGCGGGGCCCGGCGCCAGCCGTGCCCCGCGGGCGAAGTACACCGAGAGGGCCGCGGCCAGGTCCTCGCCGCCCGGCGTCCAGGCGACGTACCCGTCGGGCCGCACCAGCAGCGCGTCGTACGGCACGCCGGTGGCGGGCCGTGCGCGCTCCACGCGCAGGACTCCCGCCCAGTCCTGCGCCCCGGCCGCGTAGCGGCTGCCCCGCTCCCCGAAGAGCAGCAGCAGCGGCCGGCCGTCCTGCAGCAGCCTGATCACATCGCTCTCGCCGGTGTCCGTCGTCAGCGCCACGTTGTGAAGGAACGTTCCGGCACCGGAGGCGGGCCGCCCTGCTCCCTCCGGCAGCACGGTGTCCTGCGCGCTGATCATGCCGCTGATCCGCCCCTGGGCCCGGTCCCCCGCCAGCAGTCCCGCGAACACCTCGCGCAGGGCGTCGAGTTCGCTGCCGGGCCGCATCAGGGCGAGCTGGGCGCGCGTGGTGTCGATGACCCGCCGGGCCACCGGCCGCCGCTCCGGGTCGTAGGTGGCGAGCAGGTCCGGGCCGGCCGCTCCACACACGGCGAGCGCCAGCTTCCAGCCCAGGTTGAGGGCGTCCAGCACTCCGGTGCTCAGACCCTGGCCGCCGATCGGGAAGTGCACGTGCGCCGCGTCCCCGGCCAGGAAGACCCGTCCCGCGCGGAAGGTGCGCGCCAGCCGGGCGAAGTCGCTGAACCGGCTGAGCCAGCGCGGCCCTTCCATCGCGATGTCGCGTCCGGCGATCCACGCCACCTCCCGGCGCAGTTCGTCCAGCGTGGGCTCCGACCGCCGGTCGGGGTGGACGCGTGCGCAGTTGAGCGTCCGCAGGTGCGTCAGGCCCTCCGCGTCCCGCTTGACCGCGATCCAGCCGCGCGGGGTGCGGTGCCAGCCGTCGGCCAGCGCGTCCGGGTCGGGCAGGGTGACGGCGCCCATCAGCGCGGAGACCGTGGCGGGGTGGGTGTCGGAGGCGATGCCGGCCTCCTCGCGGACGGTGCTGCGCGCGCCGTCCGCCCCGACCAGGTACCGCGCGGTGCAGGCGGTGCGCCCTCCCGGCCCCTCGGCGGTGATCCGTACGCCGCCCGGCTCCTGGACCACCGCGGTCACCCGCTGCCCGCGCAGGATCCGCGCCCCCGCCGCCCGTGCCCGCGCCTCGAAGAGCCGCTCCAGCTCCGCCTGGGGGCATTTGAGGATCGGCTCCGGTTCGCTCTCGGGAGCCGTGATCACCAGCCCGGGCAGGCCCGCGAAGTGGAAGGGACTGCCGGGCCCGGCCGAGGCGGAAGGGGCGTACGAGCCAGGAGCAGCGGACACCCCGGCCACGGGCGGCAGATGACCGCGGCGGGCCAGGGACTGCACCGCCCGGGCGTGCAGGGTGGTCGCCTTGGGCCGCTCGGACACCCGGGTCCGCGATTCGAGGACCACCGTGTCGACACCGTAGGCGGCGAGCTCCGCCGCGACGAGCATGCCGACCGGCCCTCCGCCGGCCACCACCACCTGTGCCTGCAACCGACGTGCCTGCAACCGACGTACCCCGTGCACAGCGGTACCTCCCCCTTGGCCCGTGTAACTCCGGCCCAGAAATATACCGGCTGGACTGTTTCTTTTCCATGACCGCGAACGAGGAAAGCCGGGCCCTTGCTCAGGGCCCGGCCGGTTCCCGGGGGTTCAGGGCAGCAGGCCCCGCATGGCCGAGGACATGGGGCCGCCCTCGGACCGCTCGGTCTTGTGTCCCTTGCTGCGGGGGGCCAGCGTCCGCGCGTCCACGGCCTCCGCGGGCGCTCCCGTCGCGTAGAGCCCGTCCGGGTCGCTGTCGCGGTCGTGCGGTAGGAGCCAGAACACCCGGCGCCGGAAAGTGCCCGAGGAGCGGGACGGCCTGGCCTTCGGCCCCAGCAGCGCGTACCCGACCATCCGGCCGTCGCGGTGGTAGGCGGGCCGCCCGCGCCTGGTCGGCAGCCGGTCCAGGCTCTGGCGGACGTAGTCCAGGCGGCTGATGTCCTCTAGCCAGACAAGGTCCACTTCGTGGACGATCTCGTCCTCTGCGATGAGGGCGCTCATGCTGTCTCCTCGTCCGCGAGCAGGCCGATGCCCGGGTAGTACTTGCGCTGGTTGGACAGGATCATGTCCTTCGGCGACGCCAGTCCGACCACCTCGCGGACGCGTGCCGCGAAGGCCCGGGACGACAGCGCCGGGGCCCCCTCATTCTGGCACCAGCTCCTGTAGGCCGCGTAGAGCTGGGCTTGTTCGGCCCGCAGATCGGTTTCGAGCCGGCAGGTCTCGCCGATGAAGCGCCCGGTGTGGTCCTCGGTCTCGGCGTAGGCCGTCGTGGCGATGCGGACCCGCTCGGGGCCCGTGAGGTCCTTGTCGCCGCCGAGGTAGCGGCGGGCCCCCTCGATGAGCCAGTTGAGGATGCCCGGCCCTTCCTGCGTGACGAGGATGTCCGCCAGGTTGTCGATCTTGCGGTCGTCGGACACGACCCGCTCGAACGGGATCAGCCGCATGCGCCGCCAGAACGCGAAGCCGCCGGTCCCCACCTCCGGCCGGTGGTTGCCCAGCAGCCACAGCTTGTGCGTCGGCTCGAAACTGAAGAAGTCCTGCCGCATCCGGCGGGCCTTGATGCGGTCGCCTCCGGTGAGGAGCTTGACGCGGGCCTCGTCGAAGCGGTCGCCCGGCTTGACCTCGCTGCACACGATCACGCGCCGGCCGTGCAGTTCGGCGAGGTCGGTGGGGTGCCCCTCGTACGGCCGTGACATCAGGAAGCCGGGGGGCGCCGCGTCCGCGTAATCCCCGAGCAGCTTCATCAGCACGTCCAGCAGCACGGACTTGCCGTTCTTTCCGGAGCCAAACAGGAACGGCATGACCTGGGCGCCGACGTCGCCGGTGACGGAGTAGCCGAGGAGCAGCTGCAGGAAGTCGATCATCTGCGAGCCCTCCGCTCCCTCACCGAAGGTGTCGGTCAGGAAGCGGTTCCAGCGCGGGGTGGGCATCGGCAGGGGTGCGGCCGAGGTCGAGCGGGAGTGGAAGTCCTTCGTGGGCTCGGCGGCGCGGATACGGCCCGTGCGCAGGTCGACGACGCCCGCGGGCGTGCACAGCGCGTACGGGTCGGCGTCCAGCAGCGCCGCGTTGAGCACCATCCCCGGGGCGGACCTGGCCTGCGTGAGCATCGCGTTCATCCCGCTGGTGCTGAGGGTGCGGCGGCGGTGCTGCTGGAGCGCCGCCGCGGGGTGGACCCCGCGGGGGTCGGTGGTGGCGATGGACTCCGCGAGGTCGCCCGCGGACCACAGCACGGTGTCGTCCTCGTCGATCTGCCAGCGGGTCCCGTCCCACCGGAACCAGCCGATCCCCGGAACGTGCCGGTAGTCCTGGCGGTAGAGCTTGACGAACAGTTTGGCGTTGCCGCGGTCGGTGAGGGTGTCGGGCAGCAGTCCCTGCGCCGTCGCCTCGCCGTGCCCGCCCGTCACTGCTGAGGCGGCGGCGGCAGCGGCGGTGTCGACGGCGGGAGGACCCGCCTGCACGGCAGGGCTCCCGACGGCCGCGCCGGAGCCGGGGCCCGCCCGGGGCGCCGGGACGGGCTGCGCGAGGATCTGCGCGGCAACGGCCTGGACGTCGAAGGCGGACAGCGCACTCTCGTTGTCCACGCTCACGCGCGGCCCCCGAGCGACAGCGGACGCGCCCGGCCGGCGCCCAGCCCGCCCCGGATGATGGCCCGGCAGCGGCGCTCCTGCCCCGGGCGTGCCTGCGCGGCGGCCTCCTGCAGGGCCCGCGCGGCCTCCTCCTCGGTGAGGTGTCCCGCGGCGACCAGTCCGCCGAGGGTGTACGCGGCACGGTTCAACTTCTCCGAGAAGGCGGCCCCTTCGGGTACGGAGGCACAGGCGGTGACCTCCGCGAGGGCACCCGCCAGAATCCGGCCCGGGGCGCCCCCTCCCCCGCCCGCGGCGATGACGGCCTGCCGGGCGCGCGGCGGTACGGGCCGGGGCCCGCCCGCGGGCTCACAGGCCAGGTGCCCGGTGCGTTCCAGTTCCCGGGCGAGCCAGCCCGGCAGCGGGGCGGGCATCCGCGCCTCCCCCACGGGCCGGTAGACGCCCGCGGGGGTCGCCGTGCCGGGCGCCACGATGTACCCCCCGTGGGCCCGTACGTCGACCTGCCAGGCGAGGGCGCGACCCGCGCCCGATCCGGCGGAGCACTGCCACCGGTGGGCCCCGTCGCCCCGGTACCAGACGTGCAGGCCCCCCGAGGGCGTGCGCACGCGCAGGGTGGAGTCGTCGTCGGCGGGGCTCTGAGCGCCGCGCAGGGCGGCCAGGACGCCCAGGGTGTGGAAGCCGTTCGCCAGCCCCGTCAGATCGACTGCGGCGGAGATCCCCACCCCGGGCAGTAACCGGTCCCGGCCGGGCAACTCCTGCGCGTGCGCGTCGATGTCGATGACGACCAGGCCCGCGGGCCCGGTGGCCACGCCGACTCCGAGGTCGGGGTGCTGCCCCCACCACCGGTCGATCCGCGGGAGGTCCAGCGTGGCGGCGTGGAAGCCGTGGCACCAGCGGCCCGCCCGGAGGCAGTCGCAGGCTCCCCGGTCGTGTCCGGGGGCCCGGCAGGCGGCGCAGTTGCCCACGGGCGTCTTGCGGCCCGGGGCCAGGGGGTGAACCGGCCATCCCTGGCGCGCACACCACCGGGCCGTCGTCAGGGAGGGCGGGGCGACCGGCGCGGCTCTTCCGAGGCGCCCTGGGTCGCTGCGCGAAACCCGCAGCTCAGCTGCCATTCACTTCCCCCATCAGCGACTGAAGCGACTCAACGCCCGACAACAGATTAGCGAAACCGCTGGGAGACGAGAGGCATTTGAGCCAGAACACATGTACGGCCCCCCGGCCGTCCGGAGCGACCCAGCGACTGAAGGGGCAGCGACTCAAGCTCCTTCAGTCGCTGCCCGAGCCGCTCACAGAACACCAGGTCACAGCCCTGCACAAGAGGAAACAGCGACTGAAGCGACTCAAGGTCCCTATATATGACGTACACGCGCACACGCGCACGCGCACGTGCGAATGTCTCCATATACCCGGACCTTGAGTCGCTTCAGTCGCTGTTCGGTCCAACCATGGCCTCTGACCTGCGCATTCGGTTCCACCCTCGCAGCGACTGAAAGAGCCTTCAGTCGCTTTTCTTCAGTCGCTGCGCCCCGAAACCCCGCTCTGCGGGCCCTCCACCCCGCCTGGACCGCGCCTTGAGACGGAAGCGAGCAGCTACTGAACCCGTCCGTCTGCGGGCTCCTCCCGCCGCCCCCGCGGCGGGACACGGCGACCCCGGCCAGCTGGTGCAGGAGCTGCCCCGCGAACGGCAGGGTGACCGCCGTGCCGACGAAGCAGCCGTACGTGGTCACCTGGAGCGGGTACGTGTAGGCCAGCGCCGGCTTCTGCGCGACCACCCCCGCCCCGTAGGCGAGCGCGGCGGCCAGGCAGAGCAGGACCCCCGCCGAGCGGGGCGGAGCCGCCCGTGGAGGTGGACAGGCCGACCACCACGGCGCCCGCGAAGGAGACGGCCATGCCCGCCAGCAGCCTCGGCGGGAACCCTCCTTCAGCAGCAGGCCCCCGAGCAGGGCGATGACGATCGGGCCGATGTTCACCACCATGGCCGCCGTCCCCGCGTCCACCGGCTGTTCGCCCCGGTTCAGCACCACCATGTACAGCCCGAACCAGAGCACTCCCGAGCCCAGGATCCCCGGCCAGGCCGCCCGGGGCGGCGGCGGGACCCGCCGGACCAGGAGCACCGGGCCGAGGGCGAGCGAGGCCGTCAGCAGCCGGCCCAGGACCTGTGCCCCCGGGGAGAGTGGCCGCCGGGACCCGGATGGAAACGAATGCCGAGGCCCACAGCACGACGGTCGGGGAAGCGGCTGCGAGGGCGCGGTAGTCGGTGCTGGGATCGCCGGCCGAGTCGTCCATCCGGGCAACCTACCCACGCCGCCCCGACGCCCGAACACTTTGTCGACCCCTCGGACGGACGTCCGATCCCTCAGGCCCGCCCCTTAAGACGGCCCCCTCAGGCGCGCCCCTCAGGCGTGCTCCTCCCGCCCGGCCGGCCGTTCGGGCTCCCCCGCCAACAGCAGCTTCTTCTGCGGCTTGCCCATGGCGTTGCGCGGCACCGCCGCCACGAACCGCACCTCGCGCGGCCGTTTGTGCACGGACAGGTGCGCGGCCACGAACTCGGTGAGCTCGGCGCCCGTGACGCCTTCCGCGACGACGAAGGCGACGATCCGCTGCCCGAGGTCCGCGTCCGGGACCCCGACCACGGCCGCCTCGCTCACCTTGGGGTGGTCCAGCAGCGCGTTCTCGATCTCGCCCGCGCCGATCCGGTAGCCGCCCGACTTGATCATGTCGATGGAGGCCCGGCCCACGATCCGGTGGACCCCGTCCGCCTCGTCCACGGCCGCGATGTCGCCCGTACGGAACCACCCGTCCTCGGTGTACGCCGCCGCCGTGGCCTCCGGGCGGCCCAGGTACCCGGCGAACAGGGTCGGCCCGGTCAGCTGGAGTTCCCCGATCTCGGCGCCCGGCTCGGCGGCGATCCGCGTCCGGATGCCCGGCAGCGGGGTGCCGACCGTACCGGGGCGGACCTCGCCCCCGGCGCGCCCGCTGACGGTGATCAGCGTCTCCGTCATCCCGTAGCGCTCCACGGGCCGCAGCCCGGTCAGCCGCTCCAGCTCCCGGAAGACGGGTGCGGGCAGCGCGGCGCTGCCGGAGACCAGCAGGCGGGCCCCGGACAGCGCGGCGGCCTCCTGCGGCGCGCCGGCGATCCGGGACCACACGGTCGGCACCCCGAAGTACAGGCTGCCGCCCGCCCCGGCGTAGGCCTGCGGCGTCGGCCGGCCGGTGTGCACGAGCCGGCTGCCGGTCCGCAGCGCCCCGAGCACGCCGAGCACCAGCCCGTGCACGTGGAACAGCGGCAGCCCGTGCACGAGGGTGTCCTCGGCGCTCCACTGCCAGGCCCCGGCGAGGGCGTCCAGGTCGGCGGCGATCGCCGCGGCCGTCAGCACCACGCCCTTGGGGGCGCCCGTCGTCCCGGAGGTGTACAGCACCAGCGCCGGATCCCCGGGCGCGGCGGCGGGCCCCTTCCAGTCGGAGCGCCGGGCGAAGTCCACGTCGACGGGCACGGCCCCGGAGTCCCGCAGGATGTGCTCGCGTTCGGCGGGCCCCGCGTCCGGCGGCAGCGGCACGAAGGGCACCCCGGCCAGCAGCCCGCCGACCACGGCGGCGACGGTCTCCAGCGAAGCCGTCGCCGTCACCGCGAAGGCCGGCGCCCCGGCCACGTCCGCGGCCACAGCCCGGGCAGCCCCGAGCAGTTCCTCGTACGAGGCGGTGCGCCCCGCCACGGCGACCGCGTCCCGCCGGTCCCCGTACACCCCGTCCAGCGCGGTCAGCACGCGAAGCCTCCTGTGTCATGTCCCCGGCGCCGCCACCGGCGGCACGGAAGCCCAGGCTACGGCTCCCCCGGATCCGGCGGCGCCCCGGGCCCGCGGCCCGATCAGGTCGCACACGGCACCTGATCAGGCCGGATGCCGCTCGGATCAGATGACGCCCTGCGCCAGCATCGCGTCGGCGACCCGCTCGAAGCCGGCGATGTTCGCCCCGGTGACGTAGTCGCCCGGGGCCCCGTACCGCTCGGCCGTCTCGTGGGCGACGGCGTGGATCGACTGCATGATGCCGGCCAGTTCGGCCTCGACCCGCTCCGCGCTCCACGCCACCCGGCCGGCGTTCTGGCTCATCTCCAGGGCGCTGACCGCGACACCGCCCGCATTGGCGGCCTTGCCGGGTCCGAACGCCACCCCGTCTTCCTGCAGGATCCGTACCGCCTCGGGGGTGGTGGGCATGTTGGCGCCTTCGGAGACCGCCTTGACGCCGTTCCCGACGAGCGTACGGGCGTCCTGCGCGTCCAGCTCGTTCTGCGTGGCGGAGGGGAAGGCGACGTCGGCGGGGACCTCCCAGACCCGCCCGCCGGGCACGTAGCGCGCCGACGACCCGCGCCGCTCCGCGTACTCGCTGACCCGGCCCCGCTCGACCTCCTTGATCCGCCGCAGCAGCGCCAGGTCGATCCCCTTGTCGTCGACGACGTAGCCCTGCGAGTCGGAACACGTCAGCGGGTTCGCGCCGAGCTGCTGGAGCTTCTCGATGGTGTACAGCGCCACGTTGCCCGAACCGGAGACCACCGCGCTCAGGCCGTCCAGGGAGGCGCCCTTGACCTTCAGCATCTCGGCGGCGAACAGCACGCTGCCGTAGCCGGTGGCCTGCGGGCGGATCGCGGAGCCGCCCCAGCCCTGGCCCTTGCCGGTGAGCACGCCCGCCTCCCAGCGGTTGGTGATGCGCCGGTACTGGCCGAAGAGGTAGCCGATCTCGCGGCCGCCTACGCCGATGTCGCCGGCCGGGACGTCGGTGTGCTCGCCGATGTGGCGGTGCAGTTCCGTCATGAAGGACTGGCAGAAGCGCATGACCTCGGCGTCGGACCTGCCGTGCGGGTCGAAGTCGCTGCCGCCCTTGCCGCCGCCGATACCGAGACCGGTGAGGGCGTTCTTGAAGATCTGCTCGAACCCGAGGAATTTCACCACGCCGATGTCCACCGACGGGTGGAAGCGCAGACCGCCCTTGTACGGGCCGAGCGCGCTGTTGAACTCGACGCGGTAGCCGCGGTTGACGTGCACCCGGCCGCGGTCGTCCTGCCAGGGGACGCGGAAGATGATCTGCCGCTCGGGCTCGGTCAGCCGCTCCACGAGGGCCACGGCCGGATCGGCGTACTCGGGCCGGGCGGCGAAGACGGGGGCCAGGGTTTCGAGCACCTCCCGGACCGCCTGGTGGAACTCGGGCTGCGCGGGATTGCGGCGCTCGATGTCCGCCCGCAGTGCTTCCAGCGTGTCCTTCGGGTCCTTCACGTGTGTTCCTCCAGGGGAGTGCGGTGCACAAACGACGGCAGGTGCATGCTTACCGCGGGTCAGCGAGTTCCGGTCGCTTCCGGACGGAGTACGTCAGGACGAACGGCTTCGAAAAGGTTTTCCCGGATGGCGAGTCCGTGCGGGAGGCTATCGTGCGCGATGCCCCGCGGGCAGGATCCGGAGGGCAACTCGGCGCAGACGGGAGACGGATGTGGACATCGCTGTGCTCGGGTCACTCATCGCCGCGACGCTCGCAACAGGGCTGATGGCGGGCCTGTTCTTCGCCTTCGACGTCGCGGTGATGCCGGCGCTGAAGCGCTCACCGGACCCGACGTTCATCGCGGTCATGCAGCGCATCAACGTGGTCATCGTGAACGGCTGGTTCCTGCTGGGCTTCCTCGGCGCGCCGGTGTGCACGGGCCTCGCACTGGCCCTCCCCCTCGCCTCCGGCGGGGGCGCCGCGACGGCTCCCCTGACCGGCGCGCTCGCCGCCCACCTCCTCGCCCTCGGCGTCACCGGCGGGGTCAACATCCCCCTGAACAACGCCCTGGACCGGGCCGGACCGGTCGAGCAGATCGCCGATCCGACCGCCGTCCGTCGCGGCTTCGAGCACCGGTGGGTGCCTGCGAACCGCCTCCGGATCCTGCTGTGCACGCTCGCCCTCGGCTGCCTGGCCTGGGCCCTCGTCCAGCACTAGGACCGCTCGTCCGGACCGCGCCGGGGGGCGGGGCCGGGCGGGCCGGGGGCGGGCGGGGCCGGGCGGGGCCGCTCGGTAGGGTGCGGCCATGAGCACCTCCGACCTTCGCCTGGAACCGGTAACCAAGGCCAACGTGGACGCCGTGTGCGCCGTACGAGTCCGCCCGGACCAGGAGCACCTCGTCTCGCCCGTCGTCAAGTCCCTCGCCGAGGCCTACGTCCACGGCGCCACCGCCTGGCCGCGCGCCATCGTCGACGGCGACGAGGTCGTCGGCTTCGTCATGGCCTTCCTCGACATCGCCTGGGCACCGGAGCAGGACCCGACCGACATCCGCTCCGGCATCTGGCGCCTGAACATCTCCGCTGCCCACCAGGCCAAGGGCTACGGCCGTTTCGCGGTCCAGGCCGTCACCGCCGAACTGCGCCGCCGCGGCGCGGACCGCGCGTACGTCACCTGGGAGCCCGGCCCCGGCACCCCCGAGCCGTTCTACCTGGGCCTGGGCTTCCGCCTCACCGGCGAGTTCAGCGGCGGCCAGCGGGTCGGCGTACGGGACCTGCTGCCCGCCGGGTGACCGCCGGCCACTCCCGGGCAGGAGGCGCGGGGCGGGACGGTGTCCGGGGCTCGGGGGCTCGGGGGCCCGGGGGCATTAACGGCGTTAACGCCCCGGCCGTTGGCGCCCTGACCGTTGACGGTGCGGGCGTCAACGCCGTCACCGCTCCGGGCGGTGGTGGACGCGGCGACCCTTGACGCCGTTAACGCCGTTAACGCCCTGCGGCACCCCGCCCACGAGCCGCGCCCCCGGCGGGCTGTTCCCCTGGGCGTGTTCCTCAAGGCGGCCACACCTCCGCGCCGGCCCGAACGGTTCTTACTCGCCCCGCCGCACCTCGGTGTTCTGGCAGGCCGTCAACAGCCACCGGCCCCCGGGACCGCCGTCTCCGTCACCGTCCCGCGTCATCACGTACAGCGGAGCCCCCTCCCCCTCGACCGTTCCGGCCGCGCCCCGGTACACCTGCCGGACCTTCACCGCGGCCACGTCCGGGCGCAGGAACTGCGTGTGCACCACCTCGTACGTCACCTCGCCGTCCCAGTTCGCCGCGGGCAGCACCGCCCGCGTGAACTCGGCGATCGCGTCGAAGCCGATGAGCACCTTCCCGTGCCCCGTCGTCCACAGCGCGTCCGGGTGGAACAGCGAGAGGAACCCCTCCGCGTCCTTGGCCCGCTGCGTGCGCTCCACCTCGGCGACGACCTGCTCGATGGCCTTCACGGCCTGCTCTCGTGCGTCCATGGATCACAGCCTGCTGCCTCAAGTGGGGTTGAGGTCAATCGATGTGATCACATGTCGGTATGACCACCAGGAAGACCTTGTACCTGCTCTGCTCCGCCGCCCCGCCCGTCTTCGACGTGGCCCACGTCATCGAGGACGCCCAGTCCCGTGGTTGGGACGTCTGCCTCGGCCTCACCCCCACCGCCGCGCACTGGGTCGCCGGCAGCCTCGACGGCCTGGCCGCCCTGACCGGCCACCCGGTGCGCTGGCAGTACAAGCTCCCGGGCGAGCCCGACGTCTGGCCGGCCGCCGACGCCCTGCTTTTCGCCCCGGCCACCTTCAACTCCCTCAACGCCTGGGCCCTCGGCCTGACCGACCGCTTCGCCATCGGCGTCGCCGCCGAGGCCCTCGGCAAGGGCACCCCCGCCGTGACGATGCCCTGCCTGAACGCCGCCCTCGCCGCCCACCCGCAGTTCGACCAGTCCCTGGCCGCCCTGCGCGGCGCCGGCGTCACCGTGCTCTACGGCGAGCACGGTTTCACCCCCGGCCCGGCCGGCCCCGACGCCCCCGCCCACTACCCGTGGCCGGCCGCCCTGGACGCCCTGGACGCCGCCGCGGCCGCCGCAGCGGCACCCGCCGACCTCCGCTGACGCGAGGCCGCGACGGGGTGCCGGGTTCAGGTGACGGGGCTACTCCCCCGTCACCCCGTCGATCGCCTCCCGCATCAGATCCGCATGCCCGTTGTGCCGGGCGTACTCCTCGATCATGTGGGCCAGCACGTAGCGCAGGGAGTACGTCTCGTCGCCGTAGTGCCCCGTCACATCCAGGGACGGGGCGGCCTCCACGATCGCCCGCGACCGCGCGCACGTCTCCTCCCAGAGCCCGAACGCCTGCGCCGGGTCGGCGTCCTCGACGTGGAACTCGGTCCACTCCCCGGCCTCGTTCTTCGGGTAGTAGCCCCGTACGTCCTCGCCGTTCAGGACATTGCGGAACCAGCCCCGCTCCACCTCCGCCAGGTGCCGCACCAGCCCCAACGCTCAGCCCCGACAGCGAGACCGCCCTGAGCCGCAGTTGCTCGTCCGTCAGCCCAGCGCACTTCATCCTCAGGGTGTCGCGCTGCGGCACCCGCATCCCCCGGCCCACCTGGCGCTCACCGTTGTCCGCCGGCGGACAACGCAGCTCCTGGAAACGTCGCACGGCGCCCGCGGAAGAACTCCCGAACATCACCGACCAGCAGCTCCGGCACCTCCATGGCGGGGAAGTGCCCGCCCTGGTCGTACGAGGTCCAGCGCACGATGGTGTCGGTGCGCGCGGCGATGTGCCGCAGCGGAACGAAGTTGTCGCGGGGGAAGTCGGCGAGGGCGGTCGGAGTCCGCGACACCTCGGGCGGCTGCCCGTGGTAGTCGGCGTGCGCGCGCTCGTAGTAGATCCGGGCCGCCGACCCGGCGGTCCCGGTCAGCCAGTACAGCATCACGTTGGTCAGCAGCTGGTCCCTGTCGACGGGGCAGCGCGGATCGCTCCACTCGCCGAACTTCTCCCCGATCCACGCGAGCAGCCCGACGGGCGAGTCGTTCAGCCCGTAGGCCAGCGTCTGCGGCCGGGTCGACTGGATGTCGGCGTAGCCCTGCCGCTCCCGCACCCACACCCGGTACCGCTCCCAGGAGGCCAGCGTCCGCTCCCGCTCGGCGGGGCTCAGCGCGGCCAACTCCTCGGGCCGCGGCTCCTCGGTGGCCCCGGCCCCCGGCAGCAGGTTCAGGTGCACCCCGACCACCCGGTCGGGCCGGATCCGCCCGAGCTCCCGGGACACGGCGGCCCCCCAGTCCCCGCCCTGGACCCCGTACGCGTCGTACCCGAGCCGCTCCATCAGCACACCGAACGCCCGCGCCACCCGCTTGAACTCCCAGCCGGTCTCCCGGGTGGGGCCGGACAGGGCGAAGCCGGGGATGTGGGGCAGCACCAGATGGAACGCGTCGGCGGGATCACCGCCGTGGGCCCGCGGATCGGTCAGCGGGCCGGCGACCTTCTGGAACTCCACGAAGGAGCCGGGCCAGCCATGCGTCATGAGCAGCGGCCTCGCATCCGGCTCCGGCGAGCGCAGGTGCGCGAAGTGCACCCGCGCCCCGTCGATGACGGTGGTGAACTGCGGCCACTCGTTCAGCCGCGCTTCGGCTGCCCGCCAGTCGTACCCGTCCCGCCAGTACCGCACGAGCTCTTGGACCTCCCCGAGCGGCATCCCGTAGCTGCGCCCCACCCCCGGCAACTCATCGGGCCACCGCACCCGCTCAAGCCTCCAGCGAAGCTCGTCGAGCTCCCCCTCTTCCACGTCAACCCGAAACGGCTCTGCCCACTGCCCAAGATCACCCATGGGTGGTCATGCTAGGCGGCGGCGTTAACGGCGTTAACGCCGTTAAGGGGTACAGCGGGCAGCGCTCCCGGGGATGGCGGACGTTAACGGCGTTAGCGCCGTGAGGGGGACCCCCGGCTGCTGGTGACCGTTAACGCCGTTAACGGCGTTAACGCCCGGACGGCTGGCCGCGGGAGACCGGCATACCGCCCGCCGGATGCTGCTGCCCGCGGAGCTCCTCGTAGGGCCGAGGCCGGAGAGGCTTCGGCACCACCGCTTCAACGTCCAGTCCACACGGCATCCCCATGGTGACCGCCGCTTCGGGGGTCCAGCAGGTTCGACCGGATGAAGGCATGGCCTCGGTCCAGTTCAGCCACGGGGTCGGCGTTAACGGCGTTAACGCCGTTAACGCCGCTACGCGAAAGCTCTCCCGCAACCTGTCCCACCCGCGCCCGCGCGAACCCAGCCTTCATCGTCTCCGGCGGGAAGGACGGCTTGACGGCCGTAGGCACATCCGTGGTCGCCAGGCGCGGCTGCGCGCTCCGCGCTCGCACTCGCACTCGCCGAGGCGGTCACCGACGCGGCGGACCCCACGACCGCAGGCCGCCCCCCTGGCCCTAAACGATCATTAGCGCCGTTAACGCCAAGGCGGCTGACCGAATCCCCGCCCCCGGCATCAGAGAAAGTCCGGGGGCGTCCCGGCAGTCCACTGTCCTTCCGGGGCTGGCCGGGCCGTCAAGGGCGCTCACTGCGTTCGCGTCGCTTCGCGATGGCCTTCGGCCACCCTTGACTGCCCGGCCCGC